>NZ_JXSS01000010.1 GCF_000855665.1 Lysobacter sp. A03 | reverse complement strand
CCGGTTCACCCCGCCGCTGCCGGGTATCGAGTCCGCCGAAGCCCAGTCCAACCCGCTCTACCGCGCGCTTCGCAGCCAGTTGGCGCTGGCCCGACGTGAGGGCGCGGCGGCCGGCTCCCTCCTGGGCGCGGCGCAATCGATGCTGGCCGAGGAGCTGGACCGCAGCCGGCGCATCGCCGCCTCCGAAGGCGCGCTGGCGGAGCTGACCCGCGATTACGAGGTGAACCGGGAGATCTACCAGGACCTGCTGCGGCGGCGCGAAAACGCACGCGTCTCGATGGGACTGGACGAGGCCAACCGCGGCCTGACCCTGAAGATCCAGGACCCCGCGATCATGCCCCTTCGGCCCTCGGGCATGCGCCTGATGCACATCGCCGCCGGCGGGCTGCTGCTGGCAATCGTGCTGCCGATGGCGCTGGTCTTCCTGCTGGCACGTTTTGATCCGCGGATCCGTTCCGCGCGACTGATCGAGACGCAGAGCCGCTACCCACTTTTGACCGCCATCCCTGCGTACGCGACACCCCGGGAGCGTCGCCATGACCTCTACGGAAGATTGGGCAGCGTGACCATGATCCTGGTCGTGGTGCTCGCCTACGTCGCCACCTACGCGCTGAAGATGACCCACGCATGAGACCGCGATGAACCTTATCGATACTCCGGAACCGCCCGTGAAACGTCCCCAGGAGCTTGCTTCAACCCCGCGGGGCGACGACGACTCGCGTTCGCTGCGCCACGCGCGGGAGATCGCGCCACTGAGCCCGAGGGCGCTGGAGGACCGCAGGCTGATCCACCGCCAGGACTCGGCGCGGGTCCAGGCGGATGCCTTCCGGGATCTGCGGACCCGCCTGCTCACCCTGGGCGGCAAGCAGAACTTCGTCACCCTGGTAGTGCCGGTCGGGCACGGCAGTGGGGGCAGTTTCGTGGCGCGCAACCTTGCGCTTGCCTTCGCCTTCGACGAGATCAAGACCGCACTGCTGGTGGATTGCGACGCCCTCCATCCCAGCCAGCACACTGCCATGGGCGTTGATCCGGTCAACGGTGGGCTGATGGATTACCTGCGCGACAGCAGCAACGGGCTGCAGCAGATCCAATACCCGACCGGTATCCCGCGTATGCACCTGATCCCCAACGGAGGCCGGCATGAGATCTCCGGCGAGTACTTCACCTCCCCCCGCGCGCGAACCATGATCGACTCGCTTCGCGGGAGCAATCCGGATCGCTACATCATCCTGGACGGTCCGTCGGTGCTGAACTCTCCCGACGCGCGGATCCTCTCCGAGCTTGCCGACCTGGTGGTCCTGGTGGCGGGATACGGCAAGGTAACCATGAAGCAGATCGAGGAGGCGGCCGCGAACTTCGACCCCGAAAAGCTCGCCGGGATTGTCTTCAATGACCTGCCCTGACAATCCCGGGCCGACTGGTCCGCCACCGCCAGGCAGCTGCGTCCGCAGGCGGCTAGGTATCCCCGCAATCACGGCGGCCCTGCTGGCCGCGATGTCCGGCAACGCCAATGCGGCCCGGGTCGATTACGCCATCGACACAGGCGTTGAGCACGACGACAACGTGCGTCTGGATCCGGTGGACCCGATCGACCAGTGGATCTGGCGCACGGGCATCGGCTTCCGCGCCACGGAAACAAACTCGACGATCCAGGCGAGCGTCAACGGCCGCGTGGACTACCGCGTGTTTCAGGACAGCATCTACGACAACACCGTTGAGGGCATGCTTGATGGACGGCTGAACTGGGTGATGCTCCCGGACCGGCTCAGCTTCACGCTTGACGACCGCCTGCAAACCGAGGCGATCGATCGGTTCTCGCCTGACTCGCCGGACAACCGCCAGCAGATCAACATCCTGTCACTGGGTCCCAACCTGTTCTTCAACGTCGGCCGGACCATGCGCGGCCAGCTGGAAGCGCGCTACATCGACACCTACGCCGAGGTCACCCCGCAGTTCAACTCACAGCGTTGGGGCGTGGCACTGCGCGCGATCAAGGATCTCGGCCCTTCCAGCGCACTGTCGGTCAACGTGCAGACCCAGGACGTCGACTTCGACGACGACCTGACCTCGCTGGATTACAAGCGCAACGACCTTTACGCCCGCTACGACCGGAGCTTCCCGAACTTCGATCTCGGCATCGACCTTGGCTACTCGCACCTGGACTACAAGGGGACCGGAGATCGCTCAAACCCGCTGGTGCGAGGGCGACTGGCGTGGCGTCCGAGCCAGCGCAGCCGTTTCACCCTGTTTGCCGCCAACCAGTTTGCCGACGCCGCCTACACCGCCATCAGTGAAGTGGGCGCGACCTCGATCCCGGAACGCGTCCTGATCGACGGCCAGACGATCACCGCAGCCGTGTATGAGGAACAACGCATCTCTCTGGGCTATGACTACCACGGCGACCGGGCGACATTCATGGTCGAGCCCTACGTGCAGAAAATCGACTATCCCGACCCGCTCAACGACGACGAAGAAAACCGCGGTGTGACCGTCGGCTTCGACTACCGGCTGCGCCCGATGCTGACCTTTTCCTCCTACCTCAATTTCGAACGGGTCCAGTACCAGCAGATCGACCGCACCGACGATACGCGCCACCTCAGCCTGGGCCTGGACAAGCAGTGGTCGCGGCACTGGAGCACCGCGCTGACCTACTACCACTATCAGCGCAGCAGTGAGGTCGCGACCGCGGAAGCCAAACAGAACATCTGGTACCTGAGGGTGATCTATCGCAACCGGTAGACGCGCCCGCTGTGCCGGAGGACACCCACCAGCAGGATTGACACGATGAAATCGCTTGCCTCGCTTCGCCACTGGGCCCGCAAGTCCGAACACCCTGCAGCGGCAATGCTGCGCGAGCTGCGGCAACGCAGTCGCGGTTTTACCCTGCCCGCCCCGCGCGTCGTGCTGGTGCCGTATCTGTGGCTGTTTCTCGCGCTTCGCGGGACCGTGTTCTTCCTGCGCCGGGTACTGGTGGCCGAGCCGCTGTTCAAGGCGTATTGCACCCGGGTCGGCAAAGGCGTTACCACCGGGATATTCGTGCCCTGGGTGCGTGGCAGCGGGGAACTGTTGGTGGGCGACCACGTCCACGTCAGCGGCAAGCTGGGCATCCACTTTGCCGCCAGCTTCGTGGAGCGGCCGCGGCTGGTGATCGGCGACCACACGGATCTGTCACACGATGTCCGGTTCGTGGTCGGTCGGGAGATCCGTCTGGGCGCACATGTGCAGGTTGCCGGCGGGGTCACCTTCCGGGACTCGGGCGGCCATCCGATCGATCCGGGCCAGCGCCAGGCAGGGGCCGCGCCCGGACTGGCCGACGTCAAGCCGGTGGTGGTCCACGACAACGTCTGGATCGGCACCGGCGTGCTGGTGATGCCAGGCACGGTGATCGGGGAAGGCAGCATCGTGTCGGCGCACTCCGTCGTGTCCGGGGTGATCCATCCGTACACCGTCGTCGCCGGCAATCCGGCGCGGCGGATCGGCATGCTGACGCCGCCGGCGGGGCGTGAGCATCTGGTGCCTGCGCCACCCGCCGCCAAGAACCCTTCCGCGGGCGCAGCGGCTGCCGCGGGTACGGCGACCCGCTACCCGTCATCGGTGCAACCGACGTAGCACGCACGTCATCGCCTGCGCGGCGTTGCTGTGCCTGTCGCCTGCCCGTTCGCTGCCGACGGCTCAGACCAGCGCTTCCACCACATCGGGATGGCCGAGGAACCCGCGCGGACTCGCGCTGCGACCGTACGCGCCGGACTGGAACACGACCACCAGATCGCCCACCTGCGCAGCCGCAAGGTCCATCCGGTCGGCCAGCAGATCCAGTGGCGTGCACAGCGGTCCCACCACGCTGGCGACCTCACGCGCGCCGGTGCGGGCGTTGATCGCGACCGGGTAGTTCCTGCGCAGTACCTGGCCAAAATTGCCCGACGCCGCGAGATGGTGGTGCATGCCGCCGTCGACGACGAGGAACACCTGGCCGCGCGAAATTTTGCGGTCGCCCACATGGTCAGCGTAAAGCCCCGCCTCGCCCACCAGGTACCGACCCAGTTCGATGACCAGATGCGCGCCCGGCATATCGGTTTGCGCGCGCTCGGCCAGGGCGGCGAGATTGTCGATCACCGGTGCCAGGTCCAGCGGCGACTCGCCGGCCGTGTAGGGAATGCCGAAACCGCCGCCCAGGTTCAGGCTGCGCACGGGGGCCGGCAGCAGATCCTGCCACTCCAGGGCTTGCTCGTAGCTGCGCGCCTGGGCCTCGACGATGGCGGCCTGGCGCAGGTTCTGCGAGCCGGCGAACATGTGGAAGCCCTCGAAGGCCAAGCCGGCGGCGGCGATCTCGCCCAGCAGCTCGGGCACCCGTTCCGCATCAACACCGAACTGTCGCGCCCCGCCGCTCATCTTCATCCCGGACGCCTTCAGCTCGAACGGGAGGTTGACCCGCACCGCCACCCGCGCCGGGCGCCCGTGGTCCTCGCTGGCTCGGGCCAGGATCGCGACCTCACGGAAGGACTCGATATTCACCAGGATGCCTGCCGCGCTCGCCTGCCGGAGTTCGCCTTCGGACTTGCCGGGTCCGGCAAAACTGATGTGCTCAGCGGCCATGCCCGAATCCAGCGCCACCCGCAGCTCCCCGGCAGAGGCCACGTCGATGCCATGGACCAGACCCGCCATGTGGCAGACCAGCGCCGGCATCGGGTTGGCCTTCATCGCGTAATGGAGGTGAACCTGAGGCGGCAGCTGTGCGCGCAGGGCCGATGCCCGCTCGCTGAGGGCGGCGCGGTCGTACAGGTAACAGGGCGTGCCACCGACGGCGCTGACCACCCGCGACAACGGCTGGTCACCGGCCAGCAGCAACTCGCCGTCGCCGTCGCGTGGCCACTGATCCGCCGGATTGTATTTCCCCCCGGTCCCCGTCATGAAGGCAACGCCTTGCGGGCCAGGGCAGTATGAAAATCCAGCAGCTCGGAGATGTTGTGCTGCCACTGCCGGTTGGCCGCGACGTAGGCGCGGGCATTCGCGCCCACTCGCGCCAGTCCGGCGACGTCGTTGCTGTGGGCAACAACCCGCTCGACGGCGGCGTCGAGGTCGCCCGCCTTGAACATCCACCCGGTCTGGTCCTCCACCAGCACCTCCCGGATCGGCTCGAAGTCCGGAGCCACCGGCGGGATGCCGCACGCCATGAACTCGAACAGTTTGACTGGTGAGGTGTAATCGCCGGCACTTGGCAGGATCGCCATGTCCATCGCCGCCAGGAGTCCGGGGACCTCATCGTGCGGCACGCGACCGGTCAACACGACCTGCGAGCCGAGCGCGTGGGTGTCGACGAAGTCCTTCAGCGCGGGATAGGTGGCGCCGTCACCCACCAGCAACAGCTTCAGGTGCGGTGCCTCGGCAAGCCGGTCGACGATGCGGTGCACGAAGGTGTCGATGGCGTGCCAGGGAACGAACGCGCCCAGGTACCCACAGACGACGTGCCCCTCCAGCCCGAGGCGCGCGCGCGCCTCGTCGCGCTGGGCGGGGGTAAAGGTGAACTTGTCGATGTTGGCCGCGTTCGGGGTGACGATGGCCGGCGCGATCGACCCGTGCGCATCCCGCGCGCGGTCACGGAACACCCTGGACACGAACACCAGCCCCGACGCGTTGCGCAGCACCCAGCGTTCAATGGCCATGGCCAGCTTCTGGAAGAACAGTGGGCGCACCCGCTCCACGGTCGCCGAATCGTTGACCTCCAGGATGATCGGGATGCCACGTTTGCAGGCGATCCGGATCGACTCGAACATGAACAACGAGTAGCGCTCGTAGATGAAGTCCACCCCTGGGTTGCGCCGCAACCACGCGCGCAAGCGCCAGCCGGCGACAAGGTTGTAGGCGAGTTCGACCATTTCGAACAACGGTTCGGGCAGGCGGGTCACCGCACCCATCCACGGCTTCACCTGGCGGGTCGGGGACATGGCCTTGGGGGAGGAGTACGGGTCCGCGCCGGGCAGGGAAATGATGTCGACATCCACGCCTTCGGCGCGCAACGCATCGGTAATGCCGCGAATGTGCACGCCCTCCACGGCCTTGCCCTGGGTGCGATGGTGGTAGAGCACGCTGCGCACGGGCGGGCGGATATCCCCATCAGGCATGGTCATTTCCTTCTCGACAATGTGCAGTTCGGCGGGCGTGGCAGCGTTCATTCGTCTGCGTGCCCGGCATCGGCGGCCAGTGCACTGGTCAGCGGCACGCCAAATGTGTTCTTGCCCAGCATCCTTGCGACCAGGCGCTCCCCGGACATCCGCGCACCCTGGCGACGGATATCGACCCAGTGCAGCCTGCGGGCGTCGGTGGCAAGGCGCCGCTTGTACTCCTGCGCGCCGGCCAGGAAGTCGAACTGGCTCCATCCCTCCAGCAACGCCTGCTCGATCGTGGCATGCAGCGCGGCGAGTCCCGGGCGGTCATGTCTGGGCAGCGCGCCGTAGTTCAGACCGCTGTTGTAGTAGTAGATCCGGTCGCGCCACGCCAGGTTGTAGACATAGCCGACCGTGAGCGGACCGGCGCTGACCCGGGTCATCCGGGTGAAACCCGTGGCCGCGCCTGCTCCCACCAGGGAACGGTGGAACCGGCAGAAGAACGGGCTGGAAAATGACCCCGGCTTGCCCTTGCTGTTCCAGTAACTGGTATGCAGGGCAGCCATTTCGTCCAGCCAGGCCAGCGCGGTGGAGGCGTCCTCGGCGACCTCCGCACGCAACTCGCCGTGGGCGCCGTAACCGCGCCGGGCCTGATTGAGCGATCCGCGGATGTTCCCACCCAGACTGGCGTGGTAGCTGCGGCCGGCCGCCCGCAGCGCCGCCAGGTCGACGAAGTAGGACGGGCGCGCGTCCACGCTGGCCGCATCCAGCGTGGGAGGCAATGCCGAGGCGATCGCGTTGGCGTGCGCGGTGGCGCTGATCCTGAGCCGCCGCCAGCCTGCGCCCAGGCGCCTGACCGCTTCGAACAACGCCTTGTAGCCGGCCGTTTCCGCGCCCGAGCGCACCAGCAGGCCGGCGTACTCGATGGTGACCTGGTCAACGCCGGGCTCGCCGGTTTCCTGCAGCAGCAACGAGTGGCTCCCAAACAGCCTGCCCATGCCGCGCTCGGGCGCCCTCAAGAGCAGGCACAAGGCAAACACACCGGATTCGTCACGTGCGCGGAATACCAGTGGGTGGCACGTGGCTGGCAACAACGCCAGCCAGGTCGATACCCAGGCCCATGACGTGAACGGCGAGGCGTCCGACCGGGACTCCAGGCGGATCCAGTCCACCTCGAGACCGGGGTAGGCGTCGACCGCCACCAGCTCTGCGCGTATCGCCGATTTCGGTTTTGCGCACGACATCGCGACGGGCAAAGCTCGGCTGGCGGTCAACATCTCCATGCCCGGGTCATCCCCCTTGTCCATGCAGATCGATAGTCACGCGAGACGGCTGGTCCGCTGGACATTCAATGGGCATGTCCTTGCTCCGCAACCCTGTCTTCCCCCAGCGCGGGCACCGGCCACGCGCTGCCCATCAGGATCGGTGGCTCATGCAGGTATCGCGTGGTGCGGCGCTTGTTGTCGATGTCGGCGTAGATCGACTCGGCCCGTGCGCGGCCGATGCCCAGCGCGTCCGCCAGCTGAACCGCTGGATGGCCGTGGTCACGCGCCCACAAGGCGAGATCCATCTGCCGGTACGGCAAGGCAAAGTAGAACTCGTCCTGGCCCTGGGCGAGGCTGTAGGTGTCGGTGGTGGGCACCACGTTGCAGACCCGCTCGGGCAGGCCCAGGTGCCGAGCCATTGCGTAGACCTGGGACTTGTACAGGTGGGCGATGGGCTTGACGTCGGCCGAGCCGTCCCCGTTTTTGACGAAGAAACCCTGGTCGTATTCCAGATGGTTTGGCGTGCCGACCACCGCGTAGTTCAGCCGGTCGGCATGGTAGTACTCCAGCGTTTTGCGGATCCGCTGCTTGAAGTTGGTTGCGGCAACGATCTGCAGGTAGTCGGACAGGCCGAGCGTGCGGTCGTGCACCTCCCCGTCCGGTGACTCGGCGACCAGCTTGAAGACGTTGACGCGCCCTTCCGTGCCGCCGTCGATCACGATCTTGAAGCGCCAGTCGTCGGTGTACGCGGGCAGCGCACGGCGAACCGCGGCGTCGCGCTCGGAGTAGCAGCCGATCGCCTCCAGCGCCGGCGCGATATCGATTGTGAGACTGCGGATGCCCAGGTGCGTGGCGAGTATCCCGGCCCGAAGTGCGCTGTCATCGTTGGAGTCGCGTTCGGGCAGGATCAGCGCGAATACGCGGTCCGGCCCCAGCGCACGGACCGCCAACGCGGCGCAGCACGAGGAATCAATACCGCCGGAGATCGCCACCACCAGTCCGCGCTTGTGCAGCACGCGCGCCGTCGCGTCACGCACGTGCTTTGCGATGCGGTCCGCCTCGCGCTCCAGGTCAAGTTGGAGCACGTTGAAATCGAGGGCCTTCATTGCAACTCCTGCACTGGTGCCGATTTGGTCAACAGGGCGCGGCGGACCTTGCCGGACGCCGTCCGTGGCAGGGTCGCCACGAACTCCACATGGCGGGGGACCTTGTAGGCAGCCAAGCGCCTGCGGCAATGCGCGCGCACCAGGTCGGCATCGAGCGGCGGGTCACCGGCGGCGACGATGAACACCTTGACGACCTGGCCCAGCGTCGGCTCATCGACACCCACGACGGCGGCATCGACCACCCCGGGCAACTCAAACAGCACCTCTTCCACGTCCAAGGGGTGCACGCGATGGGCGCCGGTCTTGATCATGTCGCTGCGCCGCCCGTCGAGGGTCAGATAGCCCTCGCCATCGAGATGGCCCATATCGCCCGTGCGAAGCCAGCCGTCGCGCAGGACCAGTGCGGTGGCGGCGGGGTCTTTCCAATACCCGGCCATGACGTTCGGGCCGCGCACCCACACCTCGCCCGGCGTACCCGCGGGCACGCTGTCACCGGCGTCGTCGCGCACCTCGATGCTGACCCCGCGGATCGCCTTCCCCGCCGAGCCGGGCTTGTCGTCCAGGCGCTCCGGCGGCAGCCACGCCAGACGTGCGGTCGCTTCAGTCTGCCCGTACATGACGAACAGCCGCGCGTGGGGAATGGCATTGCGCAGTCGCCTGATGAGCGCAGGCGCCATCGCGCCACCGGCCTGGGTCATGTAGCGCAGCGCGGACAGGTCGTGGTCGGCCAGCGACACGCGGTCCAGCAGCAGGGAAAACATCGATGCCACCCCGGGGAAGCCGGTCACCCGCTCACGCGCCATTGCCTCGACGACCACGTCCGGAAATACGAGGTTGGGCTGCAGCACCAGACGGGCACCGACAGCCAGGTGGGTGTGCAGGACCGAGGCGCCGTAGGAGTAGTAGAACGGCAGCACCGACAGCGCGCTGTCCGCGCGCGTCAGCTCCAGGTATTCGACGATGGCGTCGGTATTGGCCACCACGTTGGCGTGGGTCAGGGTGACACCTTTGGGTGAGCCGGTAGTGCCGGAGGTGTACAGGATGGTTGCCACGGGCTGGAAGACATGCGCCGCAGACGCCACCGGCGCGGACCCGACCGCATCCTGCCAGCTGATGCCATCGGCACATTTCTCACCCGCGCCAACGACAAGGTGTTGCAGCGTGACCCCGGCCTCGGCGAGTGCCAATGCGATCTCGGTGTTGTCGGTCTCGTGGACCAGCAGCGTCGCCCCCGAATGCCGAAGCCAGGCGCCCAGCTCCCGTCCCCGGGCCTGCGCGTTCAGAGGCACCGCCACGCACCCGGCCAGCCAACTGCCGTAGCACGCCACCACTGCCTCGATACTGTTGGGAAGGACCACGGCGATGCGCTCGCCCGCGGCAAATCCCTGCGCGTGCAGGAAACCGGCAAATCCCTTCACCCTGGCAGCCAGTCCGGTGTAGTCGATCCGGCGATCGCCATCGACGACCGCAACCAGGTGCGGGTGGTGTCGCGCAGTGGCGAGGAGCCGGGATGCCAGGGATTTCGTCATGCCACGCACGCTGCCATTTTTCGCGCCATGAACGCACTGATCATGTCGATCGAGTCGAAATTGCCCGGGATCATCTCTGCGGCTTCAACGCGTATGCCGTAGGTGGTTTCCAGGAACTCGACAAGCTCCAGGATCCCCGTGGAATCAACGACGCCGCCGCGGATCAGCGACGCGTCATCGGCCAACGCCCCGGCGTCCTCGGTGAACAGGTAATTGCCGAGAATGAAAGGCTTGATCGTCTTCTTGAATTCCATCGCTTGGTCGCGTTCCAGGATCAGATACCCATTACAACGGCAACACCGGCGACAAGCGGCCGGGTGCTACCCGGCATACGGGCGCTGCGCGCCTTGGCTAGCGTCCAGCCGGTGTGGCGTCGGCCAGCACCTGCCTGCACACATCCAAGGTGTCGACAGCAACGTCGTGCCAACCGCGACGCATCGAGGCGGCCATTGCGGCCCGGTCCCAGTCGGCGTCCAGAGCGGCCTCCAGGGCGCGCTCCAGAGCGGCGGGATTACGCGGGGGCACGAGCAGGCCATTGCTTTCGCGCACGATCTCGCCTGCCCCGCCCACGTCGCTGACCACGGCCGGGCAGCCGCACGCGATGGCCTCGACGACCACGTTGGGGTAGCCCTCCGACCAGCTCGGCAAGGTCAGCACATCCGACGCGCCAATCCATTCCGCGACACCCGTCGGCTCCATGCCACCGGGCAGATACACCCGCGCTTCGATGCCATGGGCCCGCAGCAGCTCTGGCAGTTGCCGTCGCATCACGCCATCACCGACCAGGGCCAATCGCGCGCGTGGATCGCGTCCGGCGATGGCGGCGAATGCCTGCAGCAGCTCAAACAGGCCCTTGGATTCGACGAACCGGCCGACATACACCACCAGCCGCACGTCAGGATCCACTCCCAGCTGCGCGCGCATCGCGCCACGCTCGCGCGGGTGGAACACCGCGGTGTCGATGCCGTTGACGATCGTGCGCACTTTGGCCGGGTGTGCACCAAACGTCTCGATGGCGGCAGCCCGCATCGCCTCGCTGACGGTCAGCACCTGATCCGCGCCGGCGAGGACCTTGCGCGTGAGGTGGGCGTTGATGCCGGACCGGACGTGGATGTCCGATCCTCGCGCCCCGACGATGCAAGGAACTCCCAGCCGCCGCGAAGCACGCAGGGCGGCATAGCCATCGGGATAGACCCAGTACGCGAGGACCAGATCGGGCCGGAAGGCGCGCAGGCGCGGGGTCAGGGCGTGGCCGCCAACCATGCCGTTGGTTGCCCGCGATACGCCGGGGATGCCCGGGTAGGTGTAGGGCTCCAGGTCGATACCATCGAGGGTGTAGTCCGCGCCGACCTCGCCGTGCAGGAAGCTGCGCGGGGCAAGCCCGGGCAGGCGCAGGTAGCGCACCTGGGGCAGAAACACCCGCACCGTCGCCAGGCGGCTGAGCGCGCGGGCAGTCTCGTGGATGTACCGGCCGCGCGTCTTGTCGTAGGGCACCGGCAGGATCGGGGTCACCAGGGCGATGCGCAGCGGCGCGCCTTCTTCGACGCCGTCCGGGTCCGTCGCTCGTGGCGACAATGTCGTGTCAAAGAAAGGCCCGAGACCGTTCATGTCATCGCCAGCAGTACTTTCAGCAGCCCGTAGAAGCCCACGACCGCCACGCACGCCAGCACCAGCCAGCGCAGCAGGTCCTGGCCAAGATTGAACGGCACCACGTCCGGGAAACGCTCGCGCACGGCGGTGAAGTGCGCGACCACCACGGCACTGAGCAGGTACGGCAGCATCACGTAGCTGCGGCTGAGGAAGAACGCGGTGGCGGCATACCCGACCAGCGACACCAGCAGTGTCATCGCGATGGCGCGATCGCGTCGCCATTCAATGACGTCCTCATCGTCGGACAACTCCGGGGCGTGGCGGAGGATCCGCGCCATCATCCAGAAGCAATACCCCAGGAAGGAGAACCACAGGAAGAACCCGATGAACCCGTTCTCGGCCAGCACGAGGATCAGTGAGTTGTGTGCGGTGAGTTCATTGAACTCGGTAAACCGGTCGGTGCCGACACCCCATACGGGGTGGGCAATGAACATCTGCATCCCTTCGTACCAGGCTTCCACGCGACCGGTCGCCGATCGCTCCTGCACGTCCAGCTGATCAAGGCGCGACGGCACCAGCTTCAACAGCGCCAGACACACAGCGGCCAATACCAGCGCGGAGACCGGCCCGCGCCGCTGCCAGAGATAGGCGCCGCTCATCACCACCAGGGCGAGCAACGACCCCCGCGAGTTGGTGAGAAAGATCCCGTACAGCAGCAAGCCCGCACCGGCCAGCCACACCAAGCGCCGCAGGCCAAGCAGCCCGCCACGGCTACCCAGATACAGTGCCATCGGCATGCAGATCACGAACAGCATGCCCAGGTCATTGGGGTCGCTGAAGATCCCCAGGTACTGGATGCGCCCGTCATCGATCAATGGCATGCCGGTCCAGCCCAGCCCTGTCGCGGACTGCTTGATGCCGTGGATTGCCAGCAGTACGGCGCAGGCGGTGAACACCCCGATGACAAACACCACCCTCTTGCGGGTCAGCGCGCTGTTGGCCAGCAGCACGAAAGCGACCAGGGTGGGCGCAAAGACGTTGAATTGCTCCAACCCACCGCCACTCCAGCCGTTGAACGCAACCGACAGGCTTGTGACCAGCAGGAACAACGCCAGGAGAAGGTACTGGGGTTCGTCGAAACGCTTGTGCCGCGACGGCAGCCACGCCACCAGCGCCGTGATCAATGCGATCGGCAGGAAAGGAATGCCGGCCTGCGCCCACTGCGGATACTCCTGCGGCCGCACCAGGACCAGCACCAGGTAAATCACGATGAAGATGAAAGGCATCAAAGTCCGGCGCCTCCCCCAGCGCCAACCACCTGCTGGCCCCGGCGCCGTGCCGCACAAGCCGGTATCGGATTGAAACGCGAACAGTGCGTCACGGCGGTCACCACAGGTGCAGCGTCCGCTGGCGCACGAAGGCCACTGTGGCCTGGGCGGAGTACAGGTTCATATGCACGAACGCGACCAGCATTCGTACGGGCCACCACGCTGCGAGCCGTGGCAATCCGGGCGCCACCGCAACCACCAGCACGACCAGACCCGCGGCGGCCAGGCAGGCGCGGTAGAAGCGATGGTCTGCGGCCAGCACCAACGCGGCCAGCAGCATCAGCACCATCGCCCACGGCGCGACCAGTCGCAGCAGCTTGTGGCACAGGAAGCGGAACCAGATCGGGTTCTGCAGCGGATTGACCAGCCACGGCGCGAGTTGCACCAGCTGGAGGTTGCCGGCGAGCGTGCGCACCTTGCGCACACGCTCATCGCCGGCCGAGGCGGATGCGTGGTCCCACGCCCGCGCGCCGGGCTCGAAGACTACCCTTCTGCGCGCGCGGACGACCTGCATCGGAACCAGCACATCGTCCAGCACCGTGCCTGCGGGCAGCGGAACAAACAGCTCCCTGCGCATCGCGTACAGCGCTCCGCTGACACCAACGACCGACCCGCTGCGGCTCTCCGCCTGCCGGATCGCTTTTTCGTAGCGCCAATAGGCATCCACGCTGGCGGCAAACCCGGTCTCGGGATGCTCGAAACGCAACTCGCCGCCCACAGCGCCGACCGCCGGGTCGGCCAGACACGCCACCAGCGCGCCCAGTGATTCTTCCTCCACGCGTTGGCGGACGTCCACCATCAGCAGGATGTCGCCCGTCGCCACTGACACCGCGTCGTTGAGGCAGGCGGCCTTGCCCCGACGCCGCGCGAACTCCAGCACCCGCACCCTCGCCGAGCCGACGGCGCGACACGCCTGGGCAGATCGGTCGCTACATCCGTCGCACACAACCACGACATCCAGCAGCGCCTCCGGGTAGGCCAACGCCAGCAGGTTGTTCAACTTCGCGCCGACTTGCGCTTCGCCGTCATGCACACAGAGGATCGCCGTGACGGTCGGGGTGACATCGGCGCGTGCGACCGGTTGCGGTCGGAGCGCCGCCCACGCGCGCACCCACACCGGATAGCCTGCATAGGTAAACGCGACCAGCGCCGCGCAACCCCAGAAGATGATGCTCATGCGCGCACTTCCCTAATTCCCATCCGGGCGTCGTTCCGCCCAGCGCTGGATGGGCCCGGCCCAGCGCTTGTGCACGCGCGGGTACTGCGCAAGGAAAGCGAGCAACTGCCTCGCATCGGACGCACGCCATGCACCGAAAGCCAGGCTGGATCCGGCAAAGACCAGCGCGTAAAGGACCGCTGCGACCCAACCGGTCGACGGCCCCGGGATCGTGGCCATCGGCACGGCAGCGACCGCGATGGCGACGAGGGCGGCGACCAGCAGCCGGCCCAGTTCACGCAGCGGCAATCGCATCCCCATCATCCGCGAGATGCCGCTCGCGATGGCGATGAAGACGATCAGGCGCGATCCGGTGTGCGCCGCCACGGCTCCCATCAATCCGTATCTGGGGACCAACGCAAATGCGAGCGCAGCGGTGATGGCCAGCGACACCACGATGAAGATCACCCGCACGCGCTGGTTGTCGGTCGTGGAAAGCAGAGCGTTCAGAGCCGAGTCCGCCAGCGTGAGCCCGGAAATCGCGATCATGATCTGAAACGGCACGATCACCGGCGCGAAGGCATCGCCATAGAGAAGGGTGATTGCCGGGGCCGCGACCAGGACACCGATGCCGCCGAGCAGCAGGCCGATGAAAGAGTAGTAGCGCATTGCGCTGGCCATGATCCCGCCGGCGCGCTGGTCGCGTCCCTCGCCAAACGCGTGCGCCATCATCGGCATCAATACCGTGGACAGGCCTGCCGACAGCATCTCGATGCCGCCTTTGGTCAGTGCTCCGGCAATGGCGAAGTAGCCGACAGCGGCGGCGCCCACCAGGTCATTGAGCAGCCATGTCTCGATCGACTTGTTGTTGAACGCGTAGGCGACGGTGAGGATCACCGTCCAGAACAGGTGAGGCCGCAGCCGGACGAGGATGGCGGGATCCAGCCGCTCACGCGTGGGGTAGAGACCACCGGCACGCAGCAGCATCCGCGACGACACCGCATAGCCCGTGCTGGTCGCGGCGAACAAGGCCATGTACGCGACCAGCCCGGCACCGATCCGCATCAGCACCAGCACGGCGATGACGTTGACCACGCTCATCACCACGGCCGAGGTCGCCTCGACGCCGTAGCGCCCATACCCTTTGCCAACGGACGCATCGAACATGAAGAGCGCCTTGGGAATCGCGGCCGCCAGTGTCAGGGCGACAAAAACCCGCGCACGGCCTTCCCATCCAGCCGGCATGGCAAACGGAACCAGTGCCGCGAATGCGACCGCGACCACCACCAGGCACGCGTATTGACGGCGCCGCGCCCAGCCATGCACAGCGCGCGCCGAGGCGGGCGACTGCCGTCCCAGGCTCTCGGAGATGAAGCGGATGGTCGTTGCGTTCAGGCCGTTGTTGCCGACCATGATCAGCAGACCCACCAACCAGACGACGTAGGAATAGCGGCCGAAATCATCCGGCCCCAGCGACCGCGCCACGATGATGCTGGCCAACAATCCGAGCGCGTAGGTCACATAGGTCGAACCCATCACCATCATGGCGCCGCGGATGGCAGCAATACCGCTGAACTGGTGGTTGATCTGTTGGGACGCCACAGGCTTCTATCGCAATCTGGCGGAGGCTAATGGGGCAAACGCGTAGCGGTCGCCCCGTCGGCCAAGCGGCGCTTCAAGCGGCAGGCCGGAAACTCCACCGCGGGCCGTTTGGTCCTGTATGCACGCGGCGGCTTTGGTCGAACCGCGTCCCCATCGTGTGGAGTGCGGATTGAACAGTGATGCCTACCCGACCGCAGCAGACGTACGCGACATTGCCAACACGCGGCAGACCGGCATCGTCCACGTCGTCGACTGCCTGGAAATGGGCGGGCTGGAGCGGGTCGTCACCGACCTGGCGATCGAGCAGGCCCGCTGCGGACATCGGGTCGCCGTGTTCAGCATCACCGGCAGCGGAGGTTTCGCGGCCGAGTTGGAGGCGGCCGGCGTGGCGGTGGTGGTCGGCGGCAAGCGGCGTGCCTTCGACAGCCGGGTAATTCGCGCCCTGCGCCGCGCCGCGATCGATTGCGACGCCGATATCGTCCACACCCACAACTTCGTCCCCAACTACGACGCCGCCATCGCCCTGGCCTGGCCTTCCGGCCAGCGCCGCGTGCTGGTCAACACCTGCCACAACATGGGGTCGCGACTGTCCAACCGTCGCCTGCGCTGGCTGTACCGCCTCTCGCTTCGATCGACTGCGCGGGTGGCCATGGTGGGAGCCCAGGTCCAGGA
>NZ_JXSS01000111.1 GCF_000855665.1 Lysobacter sp. A03 | reverse complement strand
CAGGGTGGTCAGCTGGGCCGGGTGGCCCGGGGGGGGGGGGGGGGGGGGCGCGTTGGGGCGGCGGTCGGGGTGGGATCCCGTTTCGTGGCTTCTCGGCCGGGACCGGCGCACGGGTCGCACCCGGACCGTGGGCTTCGCGTGCGGCCGGCCCGCCGGTTCGCCCCCCCCCCCGCTGCGCGGGGCCGGGGAACCCACCCGCCAGTACGAGAGCCAGCTGTACGCCGCCTGGGAGCTCGACGGCAGCTACCTCCTCGGCCGTTTCGCGGCGGGCCGCATGGACCGCAGCACCCAGCGTGAGATCGTGCTGGGCAGCCAGAGCCATGGCGTCGCGGCGGATTACGCCAGCCGTTACTCGAGCTTCGGCGTGCAGGCAGGCCATCGTTTCGCGATGGGTGCCGGCACACTGACCCCGTATGTGGGCACCGAGACCCTGCAGTTGGATCGTGATGGGTTCAGTGAGCAGGGTGCGGTCGGGTTCGGCCTGACCACCGGCGATTCGCAGCTGGACGCGACGCGGGCGCTGGCGGGTGTGCGCATGCAGCAGCCGTGGCAGTTGGGCGGCCTGAAGCTGACCGTGCAGGGCCGTCTGGAATGGCAGCGCCTGCTGTCGCAGTCGGGCTCCGCCATCGATGCGCGCTTTACCGGCATGGATGCGTGGTCGCCGATCACCGGTAGCGGGCTGGCGAAGGAAGCCACCGTGCTCGGATTCGGCCTGCGCAGCGATCTGCCGGTGGGACGCCTGGGGTTCGATCTGGATGCGCGCAACGAAAACGGACGCACCTGGACGGGCGCCTACGCCAACTGGACGGTCGGGTTCTGACCTGATGCATCACCGGCGCGCGGCCGCAATGGCTGCGCGCCGGACCCCTCAGCTGCGACCGTCGAAAAGCTCGCGGCCGATCAACATGCGCCGGATCTCGTTGGTTCCGGCGCCAATCGCATACAACTTGGCGTCGCGCAGGATGCGGCCGGCCGGGTACTCGTTGATGTAACCGTTGCCGCCGAGGGTCTGGATGACTTCCAGGCCAACCTGCACCGCTGCCTCGCTGGCGTGCAGCAGACAGGACGCGGCATCCACCCGGCTGCGATGACCGGCGTCGTAATCCCTCGCCACCTGATAGGCAAACGCGCGACTGGACTGCAGCGCGGTGTACATGTCGGCCAGCTTGGCCTGCATGATCCCGAACGTGCCGATCGGCGCATCGAACTGGCGCCGCTCGCGGACATAGGGCAGGGCGATGTCCATCGCGTCCTGCATCAGCCCGATCGGGCCGCCGGTCAGCACGAGCCGCTCGGTGTTGAGGCCGCTCATCAGCACCTTGACGCCGAGGTTGACCTCACCAAGCACGTTCTCCGCCGGGATCTCGCAGTTCTGGAACACCAGCTCGCAGGTGTTGGAACCGCGCATGCCCAGCTTGTCGAGCTTCTGCGCGGTGCTGAAACCGGGCATGTCGCGCTCGACGATGAAGGCGGTCATGCACTTGCTGCCCGCGTCCTTGCCCGCTGTGCGCATGTAGACCACCAGCACGTCGGCCTCGGGGCCGTTGGTGATCCACATCTTGTTGCCGTTGGCGACCCAGACATCGCCGCGACCCTCGATGGAACGAAGCTCCGCGTGGCAACTCATCGAGCCGACCACGTCGGAACCCGCGCCCGGCTCGCTCATCGCCAGCGCGCCCTTCCACTCGCCGCTGCACAGCTTGGGCAGGTACTTCTGCCGCTGCGCCTCGTTGCCGTTGAGGTAGAGATTGTTGACGCACAGGTTGGAGTGGGCGCCATAGCTCAGGCCGACCGAACCGGACGCGCGGGAGATCTCCTCCATCGCCACCAGGTGGGCCAGGTAGCCCATGCCGCTGCCGCCGTATTCGGGGTCCACCGTCAGGCCGAGCAGGCCCATCTCGCCGAGTTTCGGCCACAGGTCCTGCGGGAATGCATTGTCTTCGTCGATCTGTTGCGCGCGCGGCGCGATCTCGGCTTCGGCAAACCGACGCACGGCATCGCGCAGCGCGTCGATCTCGTCACCCAGCGGAAAAGCACGCATCCCAAAACTCCTGTGTGTTTGAAAGCACGACGGGGCACATGGCCCCGTCGCGTTTTTGCATTACCGGTCGCCGCGGATCAGCTGCGGACGCGGCCCTTGAAGCGCGGAGTGCCACGTCCCATCGGCAGCTTCAGCTTGCCGATCGACGCGATGCGCTCCTCGCCCAGGCGGTCGGCTGCCTTGTAGGTCGGGATGCCGTCGCGGTCGGCGATTTCGAAGATCCGGGTCAGGTTGTGGTAGATCGTCCGCATCATGCGCATCGCACGCTCGCGGTTGTAGCCGTCGATCTCCAGGGAGACGTTCATCACGCCGCCGGCGTTGACCGCGTAGTCGGGTGCGTAGAGGATGCCGCGCTTCTGCACTTCCTCGCCCATCGCATCGCTGGCGAGCTGGTTGTTGGCCGAGCCGCAGATGACCTTGGCCTTCAGGCGCTCCAGGGTCTCCTCGTTGATGGTGCCGCCCAGCGCGCACGGCGAGTACACGTCGGCGGGGACGTCGTAGATCTCGTCCAGGCCCACGGCCTCGGCGCCGTACTCGCTCACCGCCTTGTCAATCAGGCCCTGGTTGATGTCGGTGACATAGATCTTCGCGCCGCGCTCCTTGAGCAGCTTCACGAACTCCATGCCGACGTGGCCCAGGCCCTGCACGGCGTAGCTGTACTTGCCGACTTCCTCATCGCCGAAGCGCTTGTTCAGCGACGCCATCAGGCCCTGCAGGGTGCCGTAGGCGGTGAACGGCGACGGGTCGCCCGAACCGCCGTGGACCTGGTGCACGCCGGTGACGTACTCGGTCTCGCGGAACACGAACTCCATGTCGTTGACGTCGATGCCGACGTCCTCGGCAGTGATGTAGCGCCCGCCCAGGGTCTCGACGAAATGGCCGAACGCGCGGAACAGCATCTCCGACTTGTCGGTGGCCGGGTTGCCAATGATCACGGCCTTGCCGCCGCCCAGGTTCAGGCCGGCGACCGCGTTCTTGTAGGTCATGCCGCGGCTCAGGCGCAGAACGTCATTGAGCGCCTCGGCCTCGGACTTGTAGGGCCACATGCGGGTGCCGCCCAGCGCGGGGCCGAGGGTGGTGTTGTGGATGGCGATGATCGCCTTCAGGCCCGCATCCTTGTTGTGGCAAAACACGACCTGCTCGTGGCCGCTGGTGTCGAGGGTTTCAAAAATCATCAAGAGCTCCGGGTCGGCGGTGTTGCGCGGGTGCGCTGGCGCCAAGATTCGTGTAAGTCATTGAATCCGCGTGGATTCGCCAATGCAGGCCGAGTGTTTCCCGGTCGCAGGGGCGCTAGTCTAATCCAATCGCGAGGGGGTCTATTGCTGCGCTGCGGCATTCGCGCATTCAGAAACTCGCGGCCATTCTGGATGCCCGGCGGGCGGCGTGCGGGTTCGCGCAGGAGCTTTGGGGCGGCACGTTACAATCACGCCAAACCCCTTTGCCTGCACGGATTGAGCGAGTTATGAGTACTCCTGCCAGCCAGCTTTCCGAACCCGCCCCCGCCACCACCTCGGCCACCGCACGCACCCCGCTGCGTTTTGTCACCGCCGCCAGCCTGTTCGACGGCCACGACGCGGCCATCAACATCATGCGCCGGCTGATCCAGTCGCTCGGCGCCGAGGTCATCCATCTGGGCCACAACCGTTCGGTGGAGGACGTGGTACGCGCGGCGCTGCAGGAGGACGCCGACGCCATCGCGCTGTCGTCCTACCAGGGCGGCCATGTGGAGTACCTCAAGTACATGGTCGACATGCTCAAGGAGCGTGGCGCGGCGCACATCAAGGTCTTCGCCGGTGGCGGCGGCACCATCACGCCCGAGGAGATCCGCGAGCTGGAAGCCTACGGCGTGGAGCGCATCTACCACCCCAACGACGGCATGAAGATGGGCCTGGTGGAGATGATCGAGGACGTGGTCAAGCGCGCCGAGGAGGCCCGCGTCGGTGCCGAGGCGCCCGAATCGTCGCCGTCGATCACCGACGAAATCGCCATCGGCAAGATGCTGACCGCGATCGAGGAAGACCAGTTCGACGATCACGCGCTGGAGTCGCTGCGCAAGCAGTGGCAGCTGGCCGGCAGCCGCACCCCGGTTATCGGCATCACCGGCACCGGCGGCGCGGGCAAGTCCTCGGTCACCGATGAACTGCTGAATCGTTTCCTGTCCAGCTTCCCCGAAATGCGGCTGGCGGTGATCTCGGTCGACCCGACCCGGCGCCGCACCGGTGGCGCGCTGCTGGGCGACCGCATCCGGATGAACTCGCTGCGCTCCAAGCGCGTGTACATGCGCTCGATGGCGACCCGCCGCCAGCACGCCGCGACCAACATCGTGCTCAAGGACAGCATCGGTTTCCTGAAGGGGCTGGGCTACGACCTGGTGATCGTGGAGACCGCCGGCATCGGGCAGAGCGATTCGGAAATCGTCGATCTGGTCGACTTCCCGATGTATGTCATGACCAGCGACTTCGGTGCGCCCAGCCAGCTGGAGAAGATCGACATGCTCGACTTCGCCGAACTCGTGGTGCTGAACAAGTACGACAAGCGCGGCGCAGAAGATGCTCTAAGGGACATCCGCAAGCAGTGGAAGCGCAACCGCGTCGCGTTCCAGACCAAGGACGAGGACGTCCCCGTCTACCCGACCATCGCCAGCCAGTTCAACGACCCCGGCATCAGCTGGATGTTCGCCAACCTGTGCCGGCTGATGCGCGAGAAGGTACTGGAGAAGGGTGGGGCGGAGGGCAGCCATGAGGTCGCGCCGGCCCATTGCGACTTCAAGCCCGACATCGATACCAGCCTGAAAGAGCCGCGCGCGACGGTGCTGATCCCCGGCCCGCGCGTGCGTTACCTGGCGGAGATCGCCGAGCAGGGTCGCAGCATCAACCGCCAGATCGAGACCCAGGCCGAGATTGCCGACCGCGCGCAGGCGCTGTGGCAAGCACTAAAGGAGCTCGGCGACGACGCACTGCCCGAAGCGCTGGACCTCTACGGCGCCGCCGCAGTTGCGCCGGGCGAAGGCAACGCACAGCCCGACAAGACCCTGCTGACGCTCCGCCAGCGCTACAACGACGCCATCCAGTCGCTGACCAGCGACTCGGTCAAGCTGCTGCGCCAGTGGCCGGAGCGGCTGAAGTCGATCACCGACGAGATCACCGAATACGAAGTGCGCGGCAAGAAGATCCGCGTGGAGAACTACCGCGAATCGCTCAGCCACCAGTTGGTGCCGAAGATCGCCGCGCCGACCTACAAGGGTTGGGGCGATCTGCTGAGCTTCCTGCAGAAGGAAAACCTGCCCGGCCATTACCCCTACACCGGTGGCGTGTACCCGTACCGCCGCACCGGCGAGGACCCGATCCGCATGTTCGCCGGCGAGGGCACGCCGGAGCGCACCAACCGGCGCTTCCATTACCTGTCCGTCGGCCAGCCCGCCGCGCGCCTGTCCACCGCGTTCGACTCGGTCACCCTGTACGGCGAGGACCCCGCGCCGCGCCCGGACATCTTCGGCAAGGTCGGCAACTCCGGCGTCAACATCGCGTCCTTGGACGACATGAAGAAGCTGTACTCCGGCTTCGACCTGTGCGCGCCGACCACCAGCGTGTCGATGACCATCAACGGCCCCGCGCCGATGATCCTGGCGATGTTCATGAACTGCGCCATCGACCAGCAGGTGGAGAAGTACCTCAACGAGGAACCCGCCCGCTGGATCGAAGCCAACAAGAAGATCGACGCCTTCTTCAACGGCGCCCCGCGTCCGCAGTACAGCGGTGAGCTGCCCGAACCCAACGACGGCCTCGGCCTGGCCCTGCTGGGTGTCACCGGCGACCAGGTGGTGGATGCGGCGACCTACCAGCGCATCAAGGAGTACACCCTCAAGACCGTGCGCGGCACCGTGCAGGCCGACATCCTCAAAGAAGACCAGGCGCAGAACACCTGCATCTTCAGCACCGAGTTCGCGCTGCGGATGATGGGCGACATCCAGCAGTACTTTGTCGACCACGGCGTGCGCAACTTCTACTCGGTGTCGATCTCCGGCTATCACATCGCCGAGGCCGGGGCGAACCCGATCAGCCAGCTCGCCTTCACCCTGAGCAACGGTTTCACCATCGTCGAGTACTACCTGGCGCGTGGCATGAGCATTGACGACTTCGCGCCCAACCTGTCGTTCTTCTTCAGCAACGGCATGGACCCGGAGTACACCGTCATCGGCCGCGTCGCCCGCCGCATCTGGGCCCGCGCCATGCGCGAGCGCTACGGCGCGTCCAGCCGCAGCCAGATGATGAAGTACCACATCCAGACCAGCGGCCGGTCCCTGCACGCGCAGGAGATCCAGTTCAACGACATCCGCACCACGCTGCAGGCCATGTACGCCCTGTTCGACAACTGCAACAGCCTGCACACCAACGCCTACGACGAAGCGATCACCACCCCGACCGAGGAAAGCGTGCGCCGCGCGGTCGCGATCCAGATGATCATCAACAAGGAGTTGGGGATCAATTTCAACGAGAACCCCTGGCAGGGCAGCTTTGCCGTGGATTACCTGACCGACATGGTCGAGGAAGCCGTCTACAAGGAGTTCGAGGCGATCAGCGAGCGCGGCGGCGTGCTCGGCGCGATGGACACCATGTACCAGCGCGGCAAGATCCAGGAAGAGTCGATGTACTACGAACGCAAGAAGCACGACGGCAGCCTGCCGCTGGTCGGCGTCAATACCTTCCTGCCCAAGGAGCACGCCGGCGAAGTGACCACCGAGATCGAACTGATCCGCTCAACCCCCGAAGAGAAGGGCCAGCAGATCGAGAACGTCCGCAACTGGCAAGACAACCGCAACAGGCTGGCGCCGCGCGGCGAAACATCGCACAGTCACGAGGTGGAGACCGACGGCGCAGGGGAAGAAGCGCACGACGGACACGGACTGGGGTACCTGCAGAAGACGGCGCGCGAGCGGAAGAACGTGTTTGAGGCGCTGATTGAGGCGGTGAAGACGCACTCGTTGGGGCAGATCTCGCACGCGTTGTATGACGTGGGTGGGGAGTATCGGCGGAATATGTGATTTCACTGCGTCTCAAGTCGGCGGTCATTGCGATTATTTTAGAATAGCTAAATTTATCTCGGATCTTCGGATTCAAGAATCGATATACGGATATGTGCGGGGCTACGCTTAGCATCGTTTTAGTTGTACGGGTTACGCCGGAGTCGCATGGAAGGGATGGAGATGAAAGAAGTTCGAATGGTGTTTCATTATGACGGTGGTCGGGCGGCGGATGGGCGTCTCGATGTCTATGATGCCGCCGTATCACTGCGCGGCCTATCGCGATCGCTCGCTATTACCGCGCACGCATTCTTGAATGAAGGTGAGATTAGAACGCGTGCCGAGCGTGCCGATGGTGCACAGATATTTATTGAAGCGCCTAGGCATGGTAGCTTCCAAGAAGTCGTCACCATCGTTTTTCAGTCCGGCGCGGCTGAGACGATTGGATATAGCGTCATCGCGGCTGCCTTCTGGGACTTTCTGAAATGGACCTGGTCAGCGGCAGTAGGCCGAGCTGCGCAGCCCTCAACTCCAACCGTAAGGGCGATGAGAGACCGTATTGAGCCCGTGCTGGGGGAAATGGCCGAAGCGCTAGAAAAGCCCATGCAAGAACTGCACCGGCCTATCCAGAGAGATCGTGGGATGACGCTGGGGGTGCATCGCCCACGCTTGGGGCGAGTGCTGTTGCTTGACAGCACCACGTTGGACTATGTTTCTACGAGTGAAGAAAGCGATTTGGTCGAAGACCTTTCCGTCAACGTTACTCGTTACAATATACTCAGCGGTTATGGCAGATTTTTCGATGACCAGGAAGAAAGGACGATTTCTTTCCGGTTGGCGGACGACGTCACTGCAGTGGAGAAGCAGCTACTAACTTGGTCAATGGATCAAAGAAACAGGGGGTTTGGGGGGAAGATATTGGTAGACGTGAGGCGAGTGACCAACGCGCGCGGGGATGTGATGCGGTCCATAGTCAGGGCTGTGCGGCGAGTTCCACCACCGCCTCCGCCTTTGCCTCATTGATCTACTCAATTGACATACTCTTCGCGTGTTCGACATAGGGGTAGCTCCCAGTGGTATAACGGGGCGCGTAATTTGTAAGCGTGGAGCGGTTTTTTCCCGAAGAAGTGGATTTAACTGTGATGCGTCAGCCAAGAGGGGTGGGGGATGTTCAGGTGGTTCAAACGATCCGCTGATCTTAGTGTATACGAGACCGGAATAAGCCGTGAGCTGTTGATTCAGTCTGCACGCGTCATTTTTATAGACGATGAAACACCGCTATTGATCGAACATCTGAGGAAGTCGGGATTTTCGGTCGATCACGACAAAACAGGTGATGAGTATGAGTCTCATATTGTGGGGCAGTGTTACGATGTAGCGATCCTGGACTACAGTGGGGTAGGGTCAAAGTTTGGTGAAGAACAGGGTTTGGATTTACTGAAGTTCATTAAGCGAGTTAGTCCGCGCACTAGAATAATAAGCTATACGTCCAAAGCGTTAAGGTCCGGCGAATCAGATTTTTATCGGCTTTCTGATCGCGTGTTGGCTAAAGATGCAGGGTTGCGTGAGTCTCTTGAGTATGTTGAAGAGCAGATTCAGAAGGCTCACTCCAAGCAGCACTTATTCGATGCTCTCATGCAGAAAGTTGAAGTGGCTTCAGGAAAGGAGAAAGCCAAACTAAAGTTTGAGCTCGAACGCGCTTTGCAGAAAAAGGATCAGAGCTCCTTCCGGATAGCAATAAAGAAGGTGGTTGGTAGCGTGGCGGATAAAGGGTTGGATATCGTTTTGTCTAAAATGTTTATAAGTTAACCATGAGCATTCTGAGCGTGTTTCCGACCTATAGTCTGGCGACGGGAGAGCTAGAAAGTGGGGCTCTCGTGGAAGCTTGTAAATTCTGCGCGGATAGGATCGCCAAAGCCGACGTCAATTGTCTAGCGCACTATGAACGCATGAGCAAAGCGCTGCCAACGTTCCATATGTGTCCATATGGATTTACTTCCTATCCTGTAAAGCTAGGAGCGGACGCAAGCGTTATTACAGGAGTGGTCGCCACACCCCGGTTCAAGTCGCCCAACGAAACTGAGCGCGCGAAGCAATTCCCTACTACAAGAGTTGCCCGGACTGCGATTTTAAAGCAAGTAAGCTTTCTAGAAAATCTGGCTGCCTCGATCGAATCCTTGGAGGATGAGGCCCGCACGAGGCTCCCGCAGGCTTTACATGAGTTGCGCAAGTTAAACGCGATTGTTAAGCAGAATGCCGAGGTCATGGAGCAGACAGGGGTCAATTCCTCAGAGGTGAAGAATATCTCTGGCGCGTCTGAATTAATGACCAATATTTTTGAAGTGATTGAAGCGTTGGCAAATCTTGACGGGTTGAAGCATTTGAAACTGGATGAGCATATCGCAGTTTATGATTTAGCGTTCAAGGCAAAAAAAATTTACCAGATCCGCGCGAAAGAGAGGCCTGTGCATATACACGTCGCTGGCAATAGGGGGGTTAGCATTTTAGGAAGTAGGAAGACATTTCCAATCGTCCTTACTGTTTTATTGGAAAATGCAATTAGATATGCATTGGTAGACTCAACTATCGACCTTGATATATCTCGGGATAGCGATAGGTGCGTTCTTGAGGTGAGGAACAGGAGTGATCTTCCAATTGATCCTGAGCAATGTTTTGAGAAAGGGGCTCGTTTCGGACCAAAATTAGAGGATGGGAGCGGACTCGGCCTTTACCTCGCTAGAGAGGTAGTGCATGCCCACCGCGGGAAAATCGAGTGTCTGGTGGAGCACGAAGTGATTACAATGAGGGTGTCCGTTCCTGTTCACATGTCTTGCTAGGCGAGACTGCATTCAACCGAGAACGGGTCAAGGTGCTTTTTTTCTTGGGCGTGGGTCGTCCGCACGTCCAAACTTCCCACTTGCGGTTGACGATCGCTTCGTCTGCTGCCAGAACCGTTCGCTGTTCCAGGTTTGCTTTTGTTTGGTCGCGAGACGCAATGCATTCGCGTCGTTGTCGGAGAGCGCTTCGTCGAATAGTTGCTGGTAAACCGTCTGCGGTTCCGCGTTGCTGGCACAAAGCGCGGAGTGAGCGGGATGCGGGTGGATCCTAAGGTCGTCAAACCCGCGCGCGTTTTGGGCATGGCTTGCATCATTCGCGATGACGCGCCCGGTTGCAGCGGCGTTACCAGGAGGTGCGCGTGGTTGGTCATCAACACGTACTCGGGGATCGTGCTCGCATGCTTGACGGCGGCCTCGCCCAATTCCTGCCGATAATGCAGGTCATCGGCTTCATTCCCAAATCAGGGCCGCAGATAGCTTGACTTACGGTTCCGGTCAATGTCCTGCCTTGTTCACTGTCCCCGACCGGCTGCTGCGAGGGGACGCGTCAGCGTTCGCGAGCTATCCTGGCCGTCGATAGGGGGGTCGATGACAAGCCAGCACATACAGACGGTAGGTTCATTCCGGCGCTTCGGTTACGGCGCACCAGTGGGCCAATTCTTAGCGGCGTCCGCGGAGGAGGTGGTCGGCCATCTCACCGGCAATTCGTCGTTCGATGTAGATCAGACTCAGGTGCACGCATGGCAGGGCACGATCGAAGTCTTGCAAGCGGCCCTAATGCCGTTAGGCGCGTGCGGCCACCTTTTCCTTGAGTTTGATATTCCGCGGATGGGTCGGCGGGTGGACGCGGTGTTGGTGCTGGATCACGTGGTGTTCGTCATCGAGTTCAAGGTTGGTGCCCGTCAATTCTCAGCAGCCGATTTGGATCAGGTCGTGGACTACGCGCTTGATCTGAAGAACTTCCACGAGCCGAGCCATCACGCGCCTCTGGTTCCGGTGCTAGTCGCAACGCATGCCCCGCCCGGAGAGCTTTGCATTGCGACCGATAGCGCGGCCGATGGGTTGTATGCACCGGTCCGTGTAAACGCGGACACGCTTGCCCACGCGCTCGAGCAGTCACTCGCATTTGCCGACGGTGAAGTCATCGATCCGCAACAGTGGGTGACCGGCCGCTATCGTCCGACGCCTACGATCGTAGAGGCTGCGATGGCGCTCTATGCGCGGCACTCGGTTGCAGACATTTCCCGCAATGACGCGGCGAACTTAGGTGAGACCTCGGGTTTTCTGGCGGGGGTTATCCAGCAAGCAAGAAGCAGCGGGAGCAAAGCTGTCTGTTTTGTCACCGGTGTTCCGGGGGCGGGGAAGACCCTTGTTGGTCTGGATGTGGCGACGCATAGCACTGATGCCGAGTCCGAGTTGCATGCCGTGTATCTCTCCGGTAATGGGCCTCTGGTGAAGGTGCTCCATGAAGCATTGGCCCGGGACAAGGTTCGTCGGGAGACGGAAGAGGGCAGAAAGCTGCGGATCGGCGACGCCCGACGGCAAGTGAAAACGTTCGTGCAGGCGGTCCACCATTTTCGCGATCACGGACTCGCTGACGACCGCCCCCCGCACGATCACGTCGCAATCTTCGACGAGGCTCAGCGAGCATGGAATGTCGAACAGACCGCGTCCTTCATGCAGCGCAAGCGTGGGATGGCCGGGTTTGATCAGTCAGAGCCGGAGTTCCTGATCTCCTGCTTGGACCGCCATCCCGACTGGGCGGTAGTGGTGTGTTTGGTGGGAACCGGGCAAGAGATCAACCGGGGCGAAGCGGGAATCGGCGAATGGCTTGCGTCCTTGACCAGGCGCTTCCCGGAATGGGAGGTCCACGTGTCTCCCGCGCTAGAGCAGCGCGACGCGGTAGTGGGTGACGAACTTGCGGCCACTCGCGCGCGGGGTAAGTTGCACGAGTCCACATCACTGCACCTCACTGCATCGATTCGATCGTTCCGTTCCGAGCGAGTCTCCGAGTTCATCAATCGCTTGCTGGATCTGGACACCGATGGCGCGCAGGCGATGTTGCAGGAGGTCACCGAGCGCTTCCCCATCATGCTGACTCGGGACCTAAGCGCCGCGAAATCTTGGCTGCGCAGTACCGCACGGGGGACCGAACGCTACGGGATGGTCGTGTCTTCACAGGCGCAGCGGCTGAAGCCCCACGCAATCGACGTGCGAGTGCCGGTCGATCCGGTGCACTGGTTCTTGGCCGACAAGGCTGACACGCGCTCCTCGTACTACTTGGAAGACGTTGCGACGGAGTTTCAGGTGCAGGGACTGGAGCTGGACTGGACGTGCGTCGTATGGGATGGCGACCTCCGCTATGGGGACGGGAAGTGGGGCTACTACGGCTTTGTTGGCGATCGCTGGAACCGCGTGCTGAAAGACGAGCGGCGCCGATATCTGCTCAATGCGTACCGAGTACTGCTGACGCGAGCTCGTCAAGGGACTGTGCTGGTGGTTCCCCATGGGGATGCGCAGGACCCAACCCGTGCCCCAGAATTCTATGACCCGCTTTATACGATGCTGCAGGGCATCGGCTTGCCAAATCTGAGTTGAGGTTAGCTTTGACGAATTTAATCCTGTTTGTTGCCCTCCTTGCGCCCGTTTTGATGGGGCTTGGGGTTCTGCTGGTATGGCGATTCTTCCTTCGCGATAAGCGTCGTTCGCCACTGACGTTCAAGGTTCTGAACCTGCCAGGTGAGAGCTTGCTTCGCGGGATCGAAAAACATGACGAGGGGTATTACGAGAAGGCAGGGATCTTGATGTTGGTCGGCCCTGTGGTTTTATCCGCATGGCTACTCGCGCGCATGGATCGAGTAGTGGATGACTGGACAGCGATCCAGTTCGGCAAGAGTGATGCGCTTTTTGCGTTGGTAGGTATTGCAGCATTCGTATGGGCCGTGGTGGGCCTGATAAGACACCTGCGCGAGCGCCGGAAATATCGAGATGGCCGTGGGGCGGAACTAGCAGTAGCTCAAGCGCTAATGCCTTTGATGGCCGATGGCGCATTGATCTACCACGACTTCCCGGGTGACAAGTTCAACATCGACCACATCGTCATCGGTGGCGGAGCCGTGTTCGCGATCGAAACGAAGTCCCGGCGTAAGCCTCGTGGGGGCGGCAAGGATTCGGCGCGCGTGGACTACGACGGCGCGAGGCTCAAGTTCCCAAGCCATGTCGAGACCAAGCCGATCGAGCAAGCTCACCGCCAAGCGCAATGGCTGGAAAAATTTCTCGGCAGCGGGGTGGGTGAGCCGGTCCGGGTGATCCCGCTGGTGGCGCTGCCGGGTTGGTACGTCCAAAGTCGGGTCCAACGTCCCGACGTGCTGGTGAGCAACTGCCATAACTCCAGCTTCATGATGACCCGGAGTTTCGGGCCGCCCATGTCTCCCGCCATGCGCAAACGGATCGCGCATGTGCTGACCGAGCGTTATCCGCAGATGGAGTCGTAGTCCTTCGTCATCCTGTTGTGCCGCAGCGCCCGAGTCGTCAGCGGCGCACTGGCCACAAAAGCCCAGCAGGAAAACGGCGCACCTGTTCTTTTTGACCAGTCGCGGGTAGTGCGACAGCTGTTCGATAGTTTCTTCCGCCAGCTTAGGAAGAACGCCATGACCGACCAGCAGCGCCTCGAGCACCACAGCATCTTCGAGTACCTCTACCGCGATGCCGGCAACTTCAAGACCTACGGTGCGCTCCTACTGACCGGCTACACGCCGGACGCCGACGCTAACGTGCGCGCGTGCTTGGAGTGGGGCGATCAGTTCGTCGCGGAGCAAGTGGGCGTTCCGGTCCTGTGCCCGGAGCACTGGGAGTCGGTAGGCGAGGGGCCGTCGGATCTCGATCACGCGTTTCACGAGTTTGTGGGCCTGCGACCGGCGACCTCGCAGGAACTCAACCTGCCGCACGCCGGTTCTTTGCAGACGCTGGTGGCACGCATGCAGGCGGCGAGGGGGCGCTGGGATGTCACCCTTTCACCAAATTGCGATGAGTAGGCCGCGCGGCGCTTCACTCCCCGCGCTTCCTTTGGCACACTCGATTCCGCCCTGCCGATCGGCTCATAGTCACCGGCGGTAACAGGGCAAGGACGCGCCGGCAGACGTTGGCGCATACACATGGATAGGCAAAGGAGAGTGCTGTGGCTCAGAACATTGTTTCCCTTGATTTCACGGACGAGCAGATTGCAGGTGCGGTAGCGGGAGTGCAGCAGGCGGCGGCGTCGTTGCCCGGCTTGATCGGCATGGAGACCGGCGACCGTCGCGGTCTGACCCTGTTGGGGCCGCGCTCGCAGGATTTCGCGCGGCAGACGCTGCGGGTGCTGGCGCAGAACCCGGACATCGTTCCGGCCAGCCTCAACCTGACGGAGGCGCAGGCCGACCTGGCCGCTCTGGACAAACTGGTGCCGGTGCTGGAGCAACTGCAGCGGCTGACCACGCGGGTGGAGGACACGGTCGCCGCGCTCGGCAGCGACGTGATGAGCGTCGCGCTGGAGGGCTATGCCCACATCAAGCTGTCCGGCGCTGCCCACGGTCTGGACGACCTGCGTAAGGAGTTGAGCGGCCGCTTCGCCAAGACCCGACGCAAGACGCCCCAACCGGCCTGAGTGCTGCTCGCCGGTTTTCACTTACAGGCCGCCTCCGGGCGGCTTGTTTGTTTTCAGGCCTCGGGTGGCATCGGAGATGCACCAGTTGCCGTTCTGGACGTCCGCGTTCCGGTTCCTCACCTCTCCTGAGCGGTCCGCGATGCTTCCGGTGGCTTTGCCGATGGCTCCGGTGACGTCTGCTACGTCTTCGATGAGGTCCAAGACGTCTCTGGAGGCGTCATCGACGCCGTGGTTACGGTCATCGACGTCGCCGGACAGGTCGACGACGCCTGTTGAGGCATCGCTGATCTGTGAGTGCCCCGGTTACTCGTCACGGATGTCCAGTTTGCGTTCGATCGACTCGTGAATTTCCGCGACGAAGTTCACGCCGGCTATCTCAATGCAACTGAAGAGATTTCCGGGGGAGAACACGTTCACTTCCAGGAGGGTGTCGCCGATGATGTCGGCGCCCACCAACATGGCGCTACCGACTACTGCAAGGATGCATCTACATGCCAAGTCCATTGCGATACCCGCGCGCGCCCATGAGGTTTGCGCTCGTGATGCTGCTGATACCCACGCTGGTACTGGCGGCGCCACCGCGGGCTGACATCGCGCGTGCGCTCCAAGAAGAAGGCCTGGTTGGTGCGGTGTGGGCGACGGTCGATGATGACGGCGCGGCATCTGTCGACGCGGCCGGATTCGCCAATGCGCGCACAGCAAGGCCGATGCGTGCTGACGACCGCGTGCAGGTTGGCTCGATCGCCAAGACCCTACTGGCAACGGGCTTGCTGCATCTGGCAACGGAAGGCCGGATTGAACTGGACGCACCTGTGTCGAGCGTGCTGCCTGCGGTTGAGTTCGATAACCCTTGGGAGGCGACTGATCCGGTTCTGATCCGCCATCTGCTCGACCACACCGCTGGCCTCGATGACATGCGGTTGTGGCAGATATTCAGCCTGCGGGCGACACCGGACACACCGTTGGCCACCGCATTCGAAGATGACAAGCGTCCGCTGCGGGTTCGGAGCAAACCGGGCAGCCGCTTTTCCTATTCCAACACCGGCTATACGCTGCTTGGCCGGGTGATTGAAGCTGTCACGGATCAACCCTACGAGCGTTGGCTCGACGACCAGCTGCTGCGACCGCTCGGTATGCATGACAGTACTTTCGGGTTCGTTTCGCAGACAGGCCCAAATGCGGATGCGCGTCTCGCCATGGGTCACTTCGAGGACGGTGCGACCCAGGATGCTGTGCCGATGTTCCTGCGCCCGTCGGGACAGTTCACGACGACTGCCGCCGACATGGCCCGCTTCGCGCAGTTCCTGATGAGTGATGGGGCGCTGGGTCGCAAATCGTTCATCGATCCGGCGCTGATGAGGTCGCGCGGCCACGCGGCGGGGACCGAAGCGTCGTATGCCGGTTTGCAAGTCGGCTACGCGCTCGGCCTCGCGTTGCGCGACCGTCATGGCACGGTGGGCTTGTGCCACGGCGGCGACACGGTGGGTTTTCGCGCGATGCTGTGTGTGTTTCCAGACCAGCGCCGTGCATTTTTTGTCGCGTTCAATGCAGACGTCGAAAGCGCGGATTACGCGCGCCTGCGCGGGATGATCATCGATGCGCTTGACGTGCGAACCCGACCCATACCGGTAGTGGCGTCGTCGCTCGATCCTGACGAATGGGAGGGCTTCTACATCCTTGCCCCGAACCGTTTCGCCACGTTCGAGTGGGTCGACATGCTGTTCGGATTTATCCACGTCTCGCGCGATGTTGGTGGGGATGGCGACGGCCTGCGCCTACGCACGCTGCAGGCGCAACCGATGGTGTGTAGCGACCCAGTGATTTCCTGCTCAGGTGTAACCTTTTCAAGGAGACACAAATGAGTGCAGTAATGGAAGAAGAGATCAAGCGTTGGACGGCCCGACGGAAGTCGGCGCTGGTACTGGAGATCAT
>NZ_JXSS01000065.1 GCF_000855665.1 Lysobacter sp. A03 | reverse complement strand
GGGGGGGAGGGGGAGGTGGCGGTGGTGAGTGTGTGGGGGGGGCGGGGCGGGGGGCAGGGGGGGTGGGTGGGGGGGGAGGGGGGGGGGGGGGGGGGGGGGGGGGGGGGGTGGGGGGGAGGGCCACCGGGGAGGGGGGGGGCGGGGGGGGGGTGGGGGGGGGGGGGGGGGGGGGGGGGGGGGGGGGGGGGGGGGGGGGGGGGGGGGGGGGGGGGGGGGGGGGGGGGGGGGGGGGGGGGGGGTTGGACGACGCCACCCTCGCCGCGCAGGCGGCGGCGCTGCCGGCGGGCGATCCGCTCTACAACCACATGGCACGGGCGCTGTTGGTCCGGGGCTTGCCGCTTCCGCGGCCGATGGACCGCGCCGCATGGGGTTTTGACGCTGGCGGACGCCCACCGGCGGACCGCGACGGCTACCGGCCGCCGGTCAAGCTGGGCGTGCTGCTGCCGCTGAGCGGCGACATGGCGGCGCCCGCCGCCGCGGTGCGCGATGGCTTCCTCACCGCTTACTACGCCGAGTCACGGCGCCGCCCGGACATCGCGTTCTATGACACCCATGGCACTGCCGGCGGTGCGCTGGGCGCCTACGATCAGGCTGTCAGCGCCGGCAACGATTTCATCGTCGGCCCGCTCTCGCGCGAAGGCGTGGACGCGCTGTTCCGTCGTGGCTCGCTGTCGGTACCTATGCTCGCGCTGAACCAGGGCAACGTCGCTCCACCGGCGGGCAATGTCAGCTTCGCGCTGTCCCCGGAAGAGGAAGGCGTGGCGGCCGCGGACCTGCTCGCCGAGCGCGGCGCGCGCCGGGTGATGGTGATCAACGCGGGTGACGACAACGCACGCCGCCCCACCGACGCGCTGCGTGCCCGCCTGGCCGAACTGGGTGGTGTTGTCACCGACGTGGTCGGCGCAGGCATCGCCGATCTGACGCCGTTCGCGCAGAAAGAAGGCGGAGTGGATGCGATCTACCTGGCCATGCGCGCGCCTGCCGCGCGCGAGCTGATGCCGCGCCTGGCGATGGCCGGGCTGTCCGGCAAGCCGCTGGTGGCGACCTCGCAGCTGCTTTCCGGCACCGGCGACGCCGAAGAGGACCGCGTGCTGGACGGCATCGCCTTTCCGGCCGAAAGCTGGACCAGTGGACGCAACGTTCCGGGCCTGCCGTCCGCGGCCAGCGTCAGCCCCAACCTGCCCACCGCACGCGGCGCTGCGGCACGTCTGTTCGCATTCGGGCACGACGCCTGGCTGCTGACCGCTTACCTGGAGCGGCTGGCCCAATCCCCGGATGCCCACGTTGCCGGGGCTACCGGCGGACTGGCCATCGATGCCTCCGGCAAGGTGCTGCGCACGCCGGCGTGGTCGACCTTCCGTGGCGGCTACCCGTCTCCGATGGCCAGTGCCGGCAACTGACCGCCGCGGTCTAGGCTCGGCGGTCGAGGCCGCCGCCCGCGACCACTTGATCAATGCGGGACTGCGTCCCGTCGCCGCCAATGCCAACTATCGCCTGGGCGAGCTCGACCTGGTCATGCTCGATGGCGACACCCTCGTGTTCATCGAAGTGCGCTATCGCCGCGACGACCGTTTCGGTGGTGGTGCGGCCTCGGTGGATTTCCGCAAGCAACGCAAGCTGGTGCGGGCCGCGCAATTGTTCCTGCAGCGCCACGCGCGCTTCGCCGACGGGCCATGTCGGTTCGACGTCGTCGAAGCCGAAGGTAATCCAGTGGCTCCGCGCCTGAACTGGCTGCGCGATGCCTTCCGCGCCGACGATTGCTGATGTCTCCACGGAGCGCGTGATGCCATTGCCTGCCCCGCTCCAACGCGAGATGGCGGACCTGCTCGGCGACGCTTGGCGGGTCGATGACAGCGAACGGCTTGCCTACGCCTACGACAACTCGCGCCGGCTTGCGCTTCCCGATGCGGTCGCATTGCCGACCAATCCCACGCAGGTGCAGGCCCTGGTACGCGCGTGCCGCAGCCACCGGGTTCCGGTGATCGCGCGCGGCCGCGGCACCAACACCACCGGCGCCGCGGTGCCGATCCAGGCCGGCGTCGTGGTCTCTTTCGAACGCATGGACGGGATCATCGACATCGCACCGGGCGATCGCTGCGCGGTCGTCCAGCCCGGCGTGATCAACGGCGACCTGCAAGCCGCACTGGCCGTGCATGGGCTGTTCTGGCCACCCGATCCGACCAGCGCCGGGTTCAGCACCATCGGCGGCAACCTGGCCTGCAACGCCGGGGGCCCGCGGGCGGTGAAGTACGGCGCCAGCCGCGACAACGTATTGGCGCTGACCGCGGTCACCGGCGCAGGCGAGCTGATCCATTGCGGAACGCGCACGACCAAGGGCTCCACCGGCTACGACCTGCAGCGGCTGCTGGTTGGCAGTGAAGGCACGCTGGCCCTGATTGTCGAGGCCTCTCTGCGGTTGACCCCGACACCGGTTTCGCGGCGCGCGCTGCGGGCGATCTATCGCGATGTCGACAGTGCCGCGCAGGCGGTGGCCCGGCTGATGGCCCAACCGGTCACGCCCTCGATGCTCGAGTTCATGGACGCCAGCGCGGTGCGCCTGGCGCGCGAGGTCGGCGGCGCGGATCTTCCCGAATCCGCCGGGGCGCTGCTGATGATCGAGGCGGACGGCGACCCCGCGCACCTGGGCGATGACGTCGACGCGTTGCGGCGGGCCGCATCCGGCGACGGCCTCGTTGCGCTGGACGATGCTGCCAACGAGGCCGCCCGCGCGCAGCTGTGGGCCGCGCGCAAGGCGCTCTCCCCGGCCCTGCGCACCCTCGCACCGGGCAAGATCAACGAGGACGTCGTCGTGCCGGTCTCGCGCATTCCGGAGCTCGTGCAGGGCGTGCAGCAACTGTCGGTCGATTGCAGGCTGCCGATCGTCTGCTTCGGCCACGCCGGCAACGGCAACCTGCACGTCAACCTGATGTACGACCCGGCCGACGGTGATCAGGCATCACGCGCGGCAGCGACGATGACCCGGGTGTTCGCGCTGGCGGTCGCGCTCGGCGGCACACTGTCGGGGGAGCACGGCATCGGCCTGGCCAAGCGCGACTTCATGCCCACGGCGATCACGGCGCCCACCCTGGCGCTGATGCGGCAGATCAAGACCGCATTCGATCCGGACGCAATCCTCAATCCCGGCAAGTTGCTGCCGCCGTGAGCCGTCGCCGTACCCGACCGCAAGGATTGCCTCCCACGACGACCGATACCGCGCTGGAAGAGCTGCTGGTGGACATCCGCGCCTGCCGGATCTGCGAGGCACACCTGCCATTGGGACCGCGCCCGGTACTGACCGCCGCCCGCAGCGCCCGCCTGCTGATCGCCGGCCAGGCGCCGGGCCGCAAGGTACATATGAGCGGGGTACCGTGGGATGACGCCAGTGGTGCGCGCCTGCGCGACTGGCTGGGAATCGACAGGGAAACGTTTTACGACCCGTCCCAGGTCGCGATCGTGCCGATGGGCTTCTGTTACCCGGGCAAGGCGGGGTCCGGCGACGCACCGCCGCGGCCGGAATGCCGCGCCACCTGGCACCCGCGACTGCTGCCGCTGCTGCCGGAGATCCGGCTCAACATCCTGATCGGCCAATACGCGCAGGCCTACTTCCTCGGTCCAAGTCGACCGGGAAACCTCACCGCCACGATGCGTCAGTGGCGCGACTTCCTGCCGCGCTACCTGCCCCTGCCCCACCCGAGCCCGCGCAACGTGGCGTGGTTCAAGGCCAATCCGTGGTTCGAGGACGAGGTGTTGCCCGAGCTTCGCGAACAGGTCCGCCAGTTGCTCGACAGCCCTACTTCAGCGGCTTGACCGGCGGTACATCGACACCGGTGCGGATGGTCATGATCCCATCGACCTCGATGTATTCCACATCCGGATCAGCCGAGAACCGGTCCATCAGTTCCGCCGCGGCCTTGCGGTCCAGCGGACGGTCGGTCTTGAAGACATCCGCCTCAACGCCGAGGCGCCGCAACCATTCCAGTTCGATGCCGGTCCGGTTCTGCATGGCGTCCAGTCGTTCGCGGGCGGCACCGGCGTCGCCGCCCGGAGCGGTGCCGTCACGGTACTTGACGATGAAACGCTGGAACTGGCTGTCCGCCGGCAACTGATCGAAGTGACTTTCGTGGGACTTTCCGTCCGATGCGCCCGGCGCGGCTGCGCTCTTCGTACCTGCCGTCTCCGTTCCTGCCGGCAATGGAGTTGCCGGCGGCGTACTTGACGGCGACGCACTCTCGGTCGGGGCACTTGCCGGCGGCTTGCCGGATGAGTTGTCGCCCGCGGCCGCGCAGCCGCTCATGGCGACCACCGCAGCGATGGCGAGGGATGCGGCAGATCGCCGGTTCGGAAAATGGGCAGTCTTGGCATGCATGCTCTCCTCCAGTCCTTGCAGCGGGTCAGGGACCGATCATGCCCGAGGGAAAGTGAACGCCGGTGAGCGTGTTCAGAACATCCCCACTTCCAGCCGGGCCGCCTCCGACATCATGTGCTGGGTCCACGGTGGCTCGAACACCAGCTCCACGTCGGTATCCACCACGGTCGGGATCAGCTTGAGCTTGTCGCTGACATCCGACACCAGCACCTCGCCCATGCCGCAGCCAGGCGCCGTCAGCGTCATCCGCACTTCGACCAGCCGCTGGCCGGGTTGCTCGGGATGGGGCAGGACCTTGGCTTCGTAGATCAGGCCCAGGTCGACCACGTTGATCGGAATCTCCGGATCGAAACACGTCCGCAGCTGGTGCCAGACCAGTTCCTCCACCGCGTCGTCATCTGCCCCTTCGGGCAGCACCAGCGGCGGCGTGGGTTCCTTGCCGATCGCGTCGGCGTCCTGTCCGGCGATGCGGAACAGGTTTCCGTCCACGAACACCGTGAAACTGCCGCCCAGGCCCTGGGTGATGTAGCCCACCGAGCCGGCGGGGAGCTCGACCTCGTCGCCCTGGGGGACGAGAACGGCGGGACAATCGCGTTCGAAACGGACGGGTTCGCTGCTACGGGAATACATGCGTTCTGGCTGCTGGATGAAGTCGTACCATTCTAGTCCAATATGCGGTCCGACGCCCACCCGTTATGCTGGTCTGTTGTCTGAGCCGATTGTTTCGATGACCTCTCCCCTGCCTCCAACCGGGCGCGCACGCCGCGCGCCTGCCCGTGCGTTTTCCTGCGTGCTGTTGGCGCTGGGTGTCTTCGGCTTTGCCGCGGCGTGGGTGCTGGTTGCGCTGTCCAGTGGCCGCCTGGGCAGCTGGATGGCCATCCTTGGGGCGATCGACGTTGTGATCGTGCTCAGACTGGGCGGCTGGCGCCCCGGTCCGGCGCGCGCCCTGCTCGCCGCCGCTGCCACTGCGTGCATCGCCGTCCTGGCCATCTGGTGGATCATCGCCGCCCACCTGGGTGCAATGCTGGGCCTGACGCCGTGGGGCTCAGCCGTCCGGCTGGGCTTCCATCACGCCTGGACGCTCGCGGGTATAGCAATCGGGCCGATCGATCTGCTCTGGATCGGGGCGGCAGTAGTGTTGGCCGCTTTCGCCAGCCGCTGAACGCCTCGCAGCACCGACGGGCGCCAGTGCCGGGTTGCCATCGCGGACTACCGTCAGCCTCAGGCATCCAGCGCCTTGAGCTCGGACACCAACGCGCCGACCGCCTCGGCCCCGTCGCCGTAGAGCATGCGGGTGTTATCGGCGTAGAACAGCGCATTCTCGATGCCGGCAAAGCCGGTGCCCTTGCCGCGCTTGATCACCACCGTGTTGCGCGCATTCACCACATCCAGGATCGGCATGCCGTAAATCGGGCTGGCCGGATCGGTCTTCGCGACCGGGTTCACCACATCGTTGGCACCGATCACCAGCGCGACATCGGTCTGCGGGAACTCGGGGTTGATGTCGTCCATGTCCACGATCAGGTCGTAGGGCACACCCGCCTCGGCCAGCAGCACGTTCATATGCCCCGGCATGCGCCCGGCCACCGGGTGGATCGCGAACTTCACCTTCACCCCACGATCGATCAGCCGCTGGGCCAGCTCCCAGACCTTGTGCTGGGCCTGGGCAACGGCCATGCCATAGCCGGGCACGATCACCACGCGTTCGGCGAAGGCCATCATCGAGGCGACATCGCCGGCCTCAACAGGCTTCTGCGAGCCACTGATTTCCTGCGCCTCACCACCGCCACCGAAGTGCGAGAACAACACCCCGCTGATCGGCCGATTCATCGCCTTGGCCATCAATCGGGTCAGCAGCATGCCCGCCGCGCCGACCATGGTGCCGGCGATGATCAGCGCCTCGTTGCCGAGCACGAAGCCTTCAAACGCCACCGCCAGGCCGGTCAGGGCGTTGTACAGCGATATCACCACCGGCATGTCGGCGCCGCCGATCGGCAGGGTCATCAGCACGCCCAGCAGGATGGCAAGGACGAAGAATGCGATGATCGCCGGCATCTGCAGCGTGGCTACGGCCCAGCCGCCGGCCAGCAGCATGGCCAGGAAAACCAGCGCGCTGAGGAGTTGTTGCGCCGGGAACACGACACGCCGGTCCAGGCGCCCGTCCAGCTTGGCCCAGGCGATCACCGAGCCCGACAGCGACACCGCACCGATGGCGGCGCCCAGCACCGCGAGACTCAGCGTAAAGGTGGACAGGGTCGGTGCATTGTCAGCCAGGCCGGTTGGAGCAACGCCGGCGACCGATGCGGCGCGCAGCAGCTCCACCGCACCGATGGCCGCAGCAGCGCCACCGCCCATGCCGTTGTAGAGCGCGACCATCTGCGGCATGTCGGTGATGGCGACCTTCTTGCCTGACACCCAGGCCGCGACCGTGCCGATGACCAGCGCCGTGACGATCAACCCCAGGTTGTGCAGGTCCGGCAACAGGAAGGTGGCGGCCGTGGCCACCAGCATGCCCGCGCCGGCCCAGCGGATGCCGCTGCGCGCGGTTTTCGGCGACGCCATCCGCTGCAGGCCGAGCAGGAACAACGTGGCGGCGACGAAGTAGCTGGTCGCGGCGACCAGTGACTGCAGTTCGGCCGCGCTCACGCCCGGGTGTCCGGTGCTTTCGAAGGCTCATCTGCCGGCGCACGTTTTACGCTGGGTTTGAACATGTCCAGCATGCGTTCGGTCACCACGTAGCCGCCGGCGGCATTGCCTGCGCCCATCAACACGGCGACGAAGCCGATCACTTTCTCCAACGTGGTATCGGCGTGGCCGAGCACCACCATCGCGCCGATCAGCACGATGCCGTGGATGAAGTTCGAACCCGACATCAGCGGCGTGTGCAGGATCACCGGCACCCGCGAAATGATCACATGCCCGGCGATCGCCGCCAGCATGAAGATATAGAGCATCGCAAACGCCTGCACCATCAGCCCTTCGCCCATCGTTCCTTCCCCGCGCGGTAGTTCCCCATCATAACCACGCATTCAGGCGCACCGGCAAAGCCGCTGGCGTTTGAAGGCAATTCCGTGCGGCCTGTCAACCCGCATCCACCTCGTGCGTTTGCCTGTCTGCAGCAACCGCTGCGACCCGCCCCGCGACGCGATTGTCGCGAGCGACCGGATGCCGGCCGTATATGCTTGATTTCGTGACCCATGACGCTATCGCACCCACACCGCAGACCGCCGTCGAGCCCGATCCACCGCACGCTGGCGACGCGCCGCCTTTGCGCGAGCCAAAGACGCTGGACGAGTTCCTCGCGCGGCTGGGAACCCGCGCGTTCCGGTTCGCCGAAATCGGACTGCGCCAGCGCGAGGATGCGCTGGACGCGGTGCAGGACGCGATGATGAAGATGATGAACTACCAGGACCGGCCGCCTGCGGAATGGACGCCGCTGTTCTGGAGCATCCTGCGAAGCCGGATCATTGACATCCAGCGCCGGCGGACGTTCCGCATGCGCTGGATGGCACCAACGATCGAGCGCGACGACGGCAGCACGCCGGACTGGCCCGATCACGGGCCCGATCCCGCGCGCAATCACGAAGGACGCGAGGGGTACGCGCGGTTGGTCGACGCGCTGCAGCAGTTGCCGCGTCGCCAACGCGAAGCTTTCAGCCTGCGCATCCTGGAAGAGCTTGATGTGGCGACCACCGCCAAGGCGATGGGCTGCAGCGAGGGCTCGGTGAAAACCCATCTATCCCGTGCACGCACGGCGCTGCAGTTGCAGCTGGAGGACTGGAAATGAACCGCTACGCATCACTGCCACCGCGCGTTCCGGATCAGCGGAACAGTCCGCAGAGCCGGTTTGACGCCCACGCGCGCGACCTCCACGCCGACGCGCTGGCGCAAGTCTCGCCGCATATCCTCAGCCGGTTGCAGCAGGCACGGCGCGACGCAACGCTGGGCGCTCCCCGCAAACACAGCCGGCTGTGGGCATGGACTGGCAGCGCGGCCGTGCTGGCCTTGGCACTGGGCGCGGGAATCCAGTTCCAGCACGCGCCCGATTCAATACACGGCGCCGGCGTGCCGATGGCCAGCACCCCACATCTACCGGCAGAACAGGCCTTGGCCGCGGTGGAGGAGGTGGACAGCGAGGTCAGTGGCCTGCTCGCTGCGCTCGACGAAAACCCGGATTTCTATCTCTGGCTGGCCGCCAACGACAGCGCCCTGACGCCACCCACGGAGCGATACCCATGAACCGTCCATTGCGCTTGACCTTCCTCACCCTGCTCGCAGCCGCGGTGTGTGCTCCAGCGCTGGCCTCCGAACCGGTCATGCCCGAATGGGACCAGCTCGACGCGCAGACCCGCGCGACCCTCATCGCGCCGATGCGCGAGCGCTGGAACAGCAACCCGGAACGACGCGAGCAGTTGCTGCAGCGAGCGCAGCGCTGGAGCCAGATGACCCCGGAACAACGTGGCAAAGCACGCCACGGCATGGACCGCTGGCAGCACATGTCGCCAACCCAGCGGACTGAAGCACGCGCGCTCTACAGCAAGATGCGCGGGATGGATCCGGAGGCGCGCAAGGCGCTGCGCGAGCAGTGGCGCGCGATGACGCCTGATCAACGCAAGGCCTGGGTGGAGGCCAATCCGGCACGAGAAAACCGGGATCGGCCGCACTGACTTGACGGTCCAGGCCGGCATCTGTGAGCCGTGCTCCTGCGGGTCCGCCCGAGTCCCTCGCTCCTTGACGCCGCCACCGTATTCGCACGGCCCGGACCTTCGATCTCGACTCCGGGCCGCATCCACACGGTCGCCTGAGGCTCAGGCGCCGGTGGGTTTCGCGGCTGCGGTCACCTGCGGGGATGTCACCGTTGCGGGCACCGTGGTCTCGGCGTCCGGACGCGGCGGCCACACCGTCTTCGCCAGCAACTCGTCGTTCCAGTCGAAATCGATGGCCCCGTCCCGCACGAACAGGCTGACAAAATTGAGCACGTTGCGAGCGAACATCTCGCTGGCGTGGGTGGCGCCGCTGCTGGGCAGGTTCAGCGGCCCGGCCACGGTGACGCCGCCCACATCGACCGTCTCGCCAGGCCGGGTGGACTCGCAGTTGCCGCCGGTTTCCGCCGCCAGGTCGACGATGACGCTACCCGGCCGCATCCCCGCCACCATCGCGGCAGTAAGGATTTTCGGCGCCGGTCTGCCAGGCACCGCGGCCGTGGTCACCACCACGTCGACGAGCTTGAGGTGTTCGCCAAGCCGGCGCTGCTGCTCTGCTCGCTCCTCCTCTGTGAGCTGGCGCGCGTAGCCGCCCTCCCCCGCAGCGCTGACACCCAGGTCGAGGAATTTTCCGCCGAGCGACTCGATCTGCTCGCGGGTCTCCGGGCGCACGTCAAAACCCTCGACCTGCGCACCCAATCGCTTCGCGGTCGCTACCGCCTGCAAGCCGGCAACGCCGGCGCCGATGACCAGGACCCGAGACGGGCGGATCGTGCCGGCGGCGGTGGTCAGCATCGGAAAGAACCGGGGGGCCAACTGGGCGCCCAGCAGCACCGCCTTGTAGCCTGCCATGCCCGCTTGAGAGCTGAGTACGTCCATCGCCTGTGCACGGGTGGTGCGTGGCAGGCGCTCCAGCGGAAACGCGACCAGCTGCCGCGCGGTGATCGCTTCGCCCCGGGTGGGGTCGGCCTCCGGCGCCAACTGACCTACCAGCACGGTTCCGGACTCCAATGCCTGCAAGACGTCCGCAGGTGGGCCCTGCACGCAAAGCACGACGTCGGCCGCTGCAAGCGCGGTGGCGGCATCAGCGACGACCTCCACACCTGCCGCGGCATACGCCTCGTCGGTAAAGCCCGCCGCGCTGCCGGCGCCGCGCTCGATGCGCAGCTGCGCACCCAGGGCGCCCAGCTTCTTGGCAGTCTCGGGGACCAGGGAAACGCGACGCTCGCCGGCCGCGGTTTCGCGGGCGACGCCGATGGTAATGGACATCAGGCATTCCTTTTGCGGGTTCGGAACATCCTAGCGAATGCCCCGATGCTTGTGCGACCCGCCCTGGCGCCCGGCCGGCGGTGTGTGGGAAACCGGCGCGCCCGGATCAGCGATCGACGGCGCCAGCCGCGCGGTCAAGCTGCTCGCGCACGTGCTGCATCGCCTGCTCGAACGCGGTGGGCTCGCAGCCCACCTTCAGTCGACCGGACGCTTCCATGACCGCCAGTTCCTCCACCGTGGCCACCAGGACCCGCAAGCCACGGCGGTTCACCAGCAGCCGGCGATTGCTGAGCGGACTGACCCAGGCGATCTTCGCGGCGAGTGATTCGCCCTTCAGGTCGCTGATCTGCAACCACGATCCGGCCTCAAGCGCGCGCAGTTCTTCAACCTGGGCGGCCTTCGCACGCGCCGCGCCGCGCGGGTCCAGCCACAGGCGGCGCTCTTCATCGTCGTCCTCCTCCTGCCGCGGCGGCGGTGGGTACAGGTCGCGCGGGGTGTGGGGATACACCAGGCCTTTCACCAGCAACGCCAAGGCATGCTCGGCGGCGGTCTGGTCGAGTCCGGAGCTGGCCAGGCATTCGGCGATGCGCGGCTCGAGTGCCAGCAGGTGATCGGCCAACTCGGCGCCGCGGCCCTCGGCGGCAAGGCGGTCGGCCGCGACCAGCGCATCGCCCAGGGAAACGGCCTCGACCAGGCGCTCGCGGTCGTCGCCGTCGCGCAACCAGGTCTGGACCAGGTGGTGGCGCCAGGACCCGCGCAGGAACTCGGCGATGGCCGGGCTCAGCGGTGGGGCCGAGAGTCGCCTGGCAAGTACGGTGTCGGCCTGCTCGCGGGCATGGTTCAGCCGTTCGCGGCCGTTGGTCGCCTTCGCCGCACGCTCTTCCTGCAACTCTATCCGGCGGCGCTGCTGCTGGAGCAAGGCGTCCAGCTCACGATGCGCGGTCTCGAAGATCACCAGGTCCTCGGTGTATTCGGCGACCACCCGTTGGGAAATGGAGGTGGCCCGGTCCAGCAGTTCGCGCTCCTGCGGGGTGTTGCCGGGGTTGCCGGCCACCGCTTCGGTAATGGCATCGAACAGTCGCCGCGCCGGGTGGGTCGGGCTTACAAAGAGCTGCTGGTCGGTCAACGCGACCTTGACGTAGGGCAGCACGAGGCGCGCATACATCCGCCGCGCGCGGTCCTGCAGTTGCTGGCTGCTGAACAGCGCGTCGAACAACAATCCGACCAGATCGATCGCGTCCTCGTCCTCGGCGCTGAAACTGATCTGTTCCGGGTCCAGGCCAAGGCGGCGCGAACCGGTATTGAGCTGCTCGCGGATCGCCCCCGCCAGATTTCCGGAACCGGCCAGCGCGCGCGCAAACACGTCCGCCGGCTCGGCCTGCATGAGTGAGGCAACGTTGACGAGTTCGTCCAGGCGCAACTGACGCCTCCCCCCCGACTCCGCCGGCGCCGAACCCGGCGCGGACGCGGGGGCGGCAGCTTCTCCGCGGCGGCCTTCGCGCCAGGCGTGCAGCATGCTGCGCAATTCGGTGAGTTCGGCCGGGCTCGGGGTGTCGACCCCAGAAGACCCGGCACGCCCTGCGCCGCCCCAGCCGCCCTGGCCCTGGCCTTGGCCGGAATCTCCGTAGCCGAAACCGCCGTGCCCGTGCTGGCCCGATCCGCTCACGGAATCCCCTGGCTGGCCCGATTGGTACCGGTCCGCAGTGGAGCCCCAGCCTCCTGCACCAGCGCCTCCGGAGCTGCCTCCTGCCGGGACTGGACCAGGCTGTTGGGTGGTTCCACCGGACTGACCGCGCGGCCCGGGGGAACCTGCCGCAGCTGGTATATCGGCGGCAGGCAAGCCGTACCCCCCACGTGCAAGCAACGTGTTGGCGGCGTCGTAGAGCTCGCCCAGGACACCCTCCAGCGCCTTGCCGTAGTGCTCGAACAGCTGCGTCCGCAGCAGCTCTGGGATCTGCTCGTCTTCAAAGGTGTCGACGAAGGCCATCGCCAGGCGCGTGGGACCCAGCGGATTCATCGATGGCTCCGCGCCCAGTGCGCCGGCGAGGATGTCCAGGCGTGCGCCCATCATGTCCAGACTCGCGCTGTGCCGATGATCCAGACTGGCGGCCAAGGCCTGCCCCGCCAGATGGAAGTCGATCTGGCCCTCGTCGATCAGCCCAAGTGGTACATCCACGCTGTCACGGGCGTGCAGCAGGCGGAAATCGTCAAACCCCTGCGCAATGCGCTGCCGAAACCGCATCACGTGCGCGGCATGGTGTTGGCGCAGTACCCACAGCGCGGATTGGCTCTGATAGACCAGCTGCGGTGAGTGCGTGCCATCGCCGCCCACTGCGATCGCGCCCAGGGCCACATCGATCGCGGGATAGAATTCACCCGGCAAACCCGCCAGCCGCTCCAGCACCAGGCGCTTGATCTCTTCAAGCACCCGCGTGGGATCCACCGGAGTTGAATGGAAGCCGCGAACGGATGGGATAGACACGTGTGCTCCAGAGCCGGGGTGACGCAGAGTGCCGTCCATAAACCTGTATAGGAGCATAGTGGCAATATGGGTCAGGTTTTCCCGCCCAATGTTTGAACTGTGACTTATGACCCCCAAACCTGATGTACCGCAGCAACTTGCGGCGCCCGGTCACGCGCTGGACGCCGCCCTGGCCCACCTCGATACCCGCCGCTCGGTGCCTTTCATGCGCCTGCAGGAACCCGCGCCGGACTCGGCGACACTGCTGCGCCTGCTGGCCAGCGCGACGAGGGTACCCGACCACGGCATCCGCGAACCGTTCCGTTTCGTGACCTTGCGGGGCGATGCGCGCCGGGTGTTCGGCGAGCGTCTGGCGGCGCGCCACCGCGAGGCCGATGCCGACGCCAGCGAAAGCGTCATCGCCAAGGACCTTGACCGCTACCTGCATGCGCCGTTGATCGTGGTGCTGGTGGCACAGCTCGGCCCGGACCCGAAGATTCCTGAGCAGGAGCGCCTGCTCAGCGCCGGTTGCACAGGTTTTGCACTGCTCCAGGCGGCCCAGGCGGCGGGGTTCGGTGGCTGCTGGCTGACCGGCTGGGCGGCCTACGACCGCGAGGTCGCTTCCATGCTCGGCCTGGACGCCCACGAGCACGTCATCGGCTTCATCCATCTGGGCACGCCGTCGCAGGACATTCCCGAGCGCCGTCGGCCGGACCCGGCGGCCCTGCTGTCCGAGTGGACGCCTTGAATCAGGCAGCCCCAGCGACGCCACACCCTTCCACGCAGACGCTCTACCTGGTCGATGCGAGCTTGTACGTGTTCCGCGCCTGGCACTCGATGCCCGACGAGTTCCGCGGCGCCGATGGCTCCCCGACCAACGCCGTGCACGGATTTGCGCGCTTCCTGCTGGAGCTGCTGGATCGTGCCCGACCGCAGCACATCGCGGTGGCGTTCGATGAGGCGCTCGACTCGTGCTTCCGCAATGCGATCTACCCGGCCTACAAGGCCAACCGCGAGCCCGCTCCGGAAGCGCTCAAGCAACAATTCGTGCACTGCCGCGAACTGTGCGCGGCTATGGGCCTTAGCGTGCTCTCGCACCGCGAGTACGAGGCGGACGACCTGATCGGCAGTGCATGCGTCAGCGCCCGCGCGCACCGGTTCCGCTCGGTTATCGTCTCGGCCGACAAGGACCTCTCGCAGTTGCTGGGAGATCACGACGAACAGTGGGACTTCGCCCGGGGCCAGCGCTGGGGGGCGAGCGGCGTGCCCGCGCGGCATGGCGTCGAGGCCACCCAGATGGCCGACTACCTGGCGCTGACCGGCGATGCGGTCGACAACATTCCAGGAGTTCCCGGCATCGGTGCGAAAACCGCCGCGGCCCTGCTGAACCATTTCGGCAGCCTGGATGCGCTGCTGGAGCGCATCGACGAGGTGCCGTATCTGCGTCTGCGCGGCGCGGTGTCCTGCGCGGCGCGGCTGCGCGAGCATCGCGACCTGGCCCTGCTGTGTCGCCAGTTGTCGACGGTCGCCTGCGACGTGGCCCTGGAAGATGCCGACAGTCACTTCGTGCGTGGATCCGCCGAGCCGGGCCGTCTGCACGCGCTGTGCGAGCGGGTCCGGTTCGGACCGCTGACCCGACGCCGGCTGTACGGCGCGGCAGGCCTGGAGTTTAATCCGGGCGCGTGAACAATGGCCCCGCGAAGGTTTAGCATCGGGGCCATGAACGATCATCTGGACGATCACGAAAAGCCGGTTGAAACCATCTACGACGGCAAGTGGCTGCGGATGTTGCGCCGCGGCCGTTGGGAGTACGTCGAGCGCACACATGGGAAGGGCATGGCGGTGATCATCATCGCCGTGACCCCGGCCGACGAGGTCCTGTTCGTGGAGCAGTTCCGGGTGCCGCTGGGCGCGCGCACGATAGAGATGCCTGCCGGCCTGGTCGGCGACGATGACGATGCCGACACTTTCGCGGCCGCGGCGCATCGTGAGCTTGTCGAGGAGACCGGCTGGGAACCCGGACGGGTCGAGGTTTTGCTGGTCGGTCCCACCTCCTCGGGCATGAGCAACGAACGCATCGCCTATGTGCGCGCCCGCGATCTGGTCAAGGTCGGCGAAGGCGGCGGCGTGGGCAATGAGGACATCACCGTCCACCACGTACCGCGCGACAGCGCGCCTGCCTGGCTGATGCAGAAGCAGCGCGAAGGCTTCGAACTGGACCTGAAGCTGTGGGGCGGCCTGTGGATGATCGACCGCGACCCGGACGGATCGCCCGTCGCGCCCTGACGGTCAGTGACCGCCGGACGCGGCAGGCGCAACGGCCTCAGCCGGCGAACCCGTCGGTGGCCCGCACCAGCGAATCGACGTTCTCGGCCTCGAAGGCCGAATGCCCCGACGCCGGCGAGATGGCCAGCGTCGCTTTCGGCCAGGCCTTGTGCAGGTCCCAGGCGTTCTGCACCGGGCACACCACGTCGTAGCGACCGTGCACGATCACGCCGGGAATGTCGGCAATCGCCCCCACGTCCCGCAGCAACTGGTCGTCGACTTCGAAAAAGCCGCCATTGACGAAGTAGTGGTTCTCGATGCGGGCGAACGCCAACGCGAACTTCGCATCCTCGTGGCTGGTGGTGAAGTCGTCGTCGATATGCAGGAAGCTGGTCGCACCCTCCCAGACACTCCAGGCCTTGGCCGCAGCGAGCTGGGTGGCCTCGTCCTTGCTGGTCAGGCGGCGATTATAGGCACTGATCATGTCGTGGCGTTCGGTGACCGGGATCGCCTCCAGGTAGTGCTCCCACGGCTCCGGGAACAGACGGCTGGCGCCTTCCTGATAGAACCACTCCAGCTCCCAGCGGCGCAGCATGAAGATGCCGCGCAGGACGAGTTCGGTCACGCGCTTGGGATGCTTCTGCGCGTACGCCAGCGCCAGGGTTGAGCCCCAGCTGCCGCCGAACACCTGCCACTTGTCCAGATCCAGCTTGACCCGCAGCTTCTCGATGTCCTCCACCAGGTGCCAGGTGGTGTTGGCGACGAGGTCGGCGTGCGGTGTGGAACGACCGCTGCCGCGCTGGTCAAACAGGATGATGCGGTAGCGCGCAGGGTCATGGAACCGGCGCATCTTCGCGCTGCAACCACCGCCCGGGCCGCCATGCAGCAGCACCACCGGCTTGCCGTCGGGGTTGCCGCACTGCTCGTAATACAGCGTGTGCCGCTCGTCTACATCCAGCGTGCCGGTGTCGTAGGGCTGGATCTCGGGATACAGGGTGCGCATGGCGACTCCGCCGCAGGGTGGGTGGGCAATTCTACCCAGCGCCGTCCGCAGTCGCAGCCCGGCCGATCGAGGTCATTCAGCGACCCGTCCGACGCTCACCCGGTCGCGCTGCTCCAGATCGACCACGGTTTCCACCTCGCGCAGACCGGCCTGGAGCATCAGCGCGCGCACGGCGCTTCCCTGCTCCAGCCCGTGCTCCAGCAGCAGCCAGCCGCCGGGCGCCAGCAGCGCCGGTGCGCCACCGACGATGCTGCGAATGTCGTCCAGACCGTCGGCACCCGCGGCCAGCGCACTGCGCGGCTCGAAGCGCAGATCGCCCTGGGCCAGATGCGCGTCCTCCTCGGCGATGTAAGGCGGATTGCTGAGAATCATGTCGAAACGGTCGCCCGCCAGTGGCTTCAGCCAGTCGCCGTGGCGGAACTCCACGTTTTCCAGACCCAGCGTCCGGGCGTTGCCGGCTGCCACGTCCAGCGCGCTTGCGCTGGCATCGGTGGCGATCACGCGGGCCAGCGGACGCTCCATCGCCACGGCGAGCGCGACCGCGCCACTGCCAGTGCCCAGATCAACCACCCGCAGCGCTTTCTCGTGCGGCAGGCGGTCCAGCGCCTGCTCCACCAGCAGCTCGGTTTCCGCACGCGGGATCAGCGTCGCCGGGGTTACCCGCAGGTCGAAGCGCCAGAAACCCCGCTGGCCGGTCAGGTAAGCGATCGGCTCACCGGCGCGCCGGCGCTCGAGCAGCAAGCTGAAACGCTGCACTGCGACCTGGTCGAGGTCCTCGTCGCCATGCGCGTACAGCCACGTGCGCGAGCGGCCAAGCGTGTGGGCCAGCAGCAACTCCGCATCGCCCGGCTGCGTGCCCTCGCGCGCCTCACGCAGGATTGAATCGATTCGCGCCATATCTCTACCGAGCGTTGGAAAACCCCCGGCGCCTGATCCGATCCTGGCCCGCGGATGGCCATGATAAGACAGCCCGCTTCGCCGCCATCAACGGGCCACAGGGGGCTGGTCAAGCGGAGGGTTGATAAGCGTCGCCCGAGCCGCGATGTCGTAGTGATCGCCGTCAGCCGGCGATGTGAGCTCGCTCAATCCACCGCTCGACCGATAGAACCTAACTATTGAACCAATCGTATCAATCAATTTGATTAATACCATAGGCGGCACTAAGCTTTGAGTCGTAGCTTCTTCTCCCCATCCACTGCAAGAGGATCCAGCGATGTCCCTGATCAATACCGAAGTCAAACCGTTCAAGGCCCAGGCGTTCAAGAACGGCGAATTCAAGGAAATCACCGAGGCCGACCTGAAGGGCAAGTGGTCGGTGTTCTTCTTCTACCCGGCCAACTTCACCTTCGTCTGCCCGACCGAGCTTGAAGATCTGGCCGACAAGTACGAGGAGTTCCAGAAGCTCGGCGTCGAGATCTACAGCGTCTCAACCGACACCCACTTCTCGCACAAGGCGTGGCACGACACGTCCGACTCGATCAAGAAGATCAAGTACACGATGGTCGGCGACCCGACCGGCGAGATCACCCGCAACTTCGACGTGATGATCGAGGAAGCCGGCCTGGCCGACCGTGGCACCTTCGTGATCGACACCGAGGGCAAGATCCAGATCGTCGAGGTCAACGCCGGTGGCATCGGCCGAGACGCCAGCGAGCTGCTGCGCAAGGTGAAGGCCGCCCAGTACGTCGCTGCGCACCCCAACGAGGTCTGCCCGGCCAAATGGAAGGAAGGCGAGAAGACCCTCGCGCCTTCGCTGGACCTGGTTGGCAAGATCTAAACCGTTGCAACGGCGGCGTTGCGACGTCGCCACCGAGTCAGCCCGGGCGCTGTATGCGCCCGGGTGCACCATCCGAGTCCCGCGTGTACGCCACCCGGGATCTCTGTAGCGATCGGTTCTCCCGATGTCCACCTCGCTCGCCACCGTGGCGGGTTTGCGTTCTGCATCCCAGTGGTTGCTTGCACAAGCGGCCTGGGCTGAGCCGGATGCTGGTTTTACGGATATTTTTACGGATATCCACCGGCACCCCACCGGCCCCC
>NZ_JXSS01000027.1 GCF_000855665.1 Lysobacter sp. A03 | reverse complement strand
CACCTGCGCACACTGTCAAAGATCGTGGAACCGGCCTCAACGCCGCGTTCCGAACCTTGCTGCCAAAGCAGCCAAGGGAGCCGCACATCATACAGCGGATCAAGGGGACGTCAACAACTTCGTCACATCCGTTTTCCGCTGCACCCGCCAAGGCGCTATGCGCTGTGGCGAGCCGACCATCTTAGCGCCTTTTTCCAGTCCGTCAACATCCAAACCTGAACCGGGCGCCTCACCCTGCCGCGTCGTCTCGACCGGGGCGGGCCGCGAAGTATGCATGCTCCCGATGCGATTGTGAAGGGGTGAGCAGGAATACTTGTCGCGGGTCGCTACTATTCAGGCTTCAACCAGACGGACCCGGGAAAACGTCCGCTTGCCAACAGCGAGTACGCCCTCAAATCCGGGCTCAAAGACCTGCTGCGCGTCCGTCACCACCTCGCCATCCACGCGCACCGCCTTCTCCTTGAGCTTGCGGTTGGCTTCGGAGTTGCTCGGCGTCAGGCCTGCGGCAGTAAGCAATGCGGCGATCCGCAACCCATGCGCGGGAACAGCCACGTCGTTCAGCGGGAGCTGCGCGGTATCACCCTGCCCGCGCACGGCGGCGTTCCAGCCGGCAACGGCGAGTTCGGCGGCCGCCTCGTCATGGAAGCGCGCAGCCAACTCGCGAGCGAGGCGCAACTTGAGGTCGCGCGGGTTGAGCGCGCCTTCGGCGATCTCCTGCTTCAAGTTCTCCATCTCGCTCAGCGAGATGTCGAAGCTGAGCAACTCGATCCAGCGCCACATCAACACATCGTCGATCTTCATCGTCTTGGTGACGATGTCGATTGCCGGCTCGTTGATGCCGATGTAGTTGCCCAGCGACTTGCTCATCTTCTGCACCCCGTCCAGGCCCTCCAGCAGCGGCATGGTCAGGACGATCTGCGGTGGTTGGCCGTGCTGTTCCTGCAAGCCGCGACCCATCAGCAGGTTGAACTTCTGGTCGGTGCCGCCCAGCTCGACATCTGCCTTCAGTGCCACCGAGTCGTAGCCCTGCACCAACGGATACAGAAACTCGTGGATGGCGATGGACTGCTGCGCGGCATAGCGCTTCGCGAAATCGTCGCGCTCCAGCATTCGCGCCACCGTGTGCTGGCCTGCCAGGCGGATCATGTCCGCGGCGCTCATCTGGCCGAACCACTCGGAGTTGAAGCGCACTTCGGTGCGCTCGCGGTCGAGCACCTTGAACACCTGTTCGGCGTAGGTCTCCGCATTGGCCAGCACTTCTTCCCGTGTGAGGGGCTTGCGGGTCACGTTCTTGCCGCTGGGGTCACCGATCATCCCGGTGAAGTCGCCGATCAGGAAGATCACCTGGTGACCGAGGTCCTGGAACTGGCGAAGCTTGTTCAACAGAACGGTGTGCCCGAGGTGCAGATCGGGCGCGGTCGGGTCGAATCCGGCCTTGATGCGCAGGGGTCGCCCGCTGCGGAGGCGGGCTGCGAGTTCGTCCGCTTTGAGGATCTCATCGGCGCCACGGCCGATCAGGGCGAGGGCGGATTCGATGTCGGTGGTGTCGTTATTGGCAGGCACGGAAAGAAGCTCTTGGAAAGGTCGGTGGCAGCTGAATGGGCGGGTCAACGCAGGAGTGCCGACATAGGAGTTCAACGCCGAGGGTAACGCGGGAATTCCCATTGCACTCAAGGGTTTGACGCACACATCTCATGTGCTTATCGTAACTCCGCGACGCTGCCTTCACATCCTGCGCGTGGGAGACCCATCAGATGACACCAACAGACCCCGGTTCGATCCGGCGTAACCGCCTGAAAAGCCTGCGCAAAACAGCGCTTCAACGACCGGTGGTGGCACGTCAGCTGTCCGATGGTTTCAGTGGTCGATGGTCGCGGCGACAGTGGGTGCAGGCCAGTCTGTTCGTGACGATCGGCGCATTGGTGGCCGCGATCGTCCCTGGCTTTGGCGATCTGCAGGCCGGGAGCACGCCCCTGGCGCGCCAGTCGATGGCGCTGCCGCTGCCTCCGATTGCGTTGCAGCCGGCGCAGCCGCGTCCGGAGCATGACTGGCAGGTGGTGCGGGTGCAAAGCGGGCAGACCCTGGGCGCAGTGTTCCAGCAGATGGGTATTCCGGCCGCAACCATGCACCGCATCCTTGAGCAGCCGGGCGCCAAGCCCGCCCTTACCCGGCTCGGTACCGGGGCAGAGCTCGCATTCGACATGGTCGACGGCTCCCTGCACCGCTTCCGTTACGACCGCGATCCTTCCCATCGTGTCGAGCTCAGCGTCAAGGGCGACGTGATCGATCAGCAGGTGATCGAACGGCCGACCGAGCTGCGCAGCATCGTCAGCAGTGGCGAGATCCAGAGTTCGCTGTATGTCGCCGCGCGCAAGGCCGGCCTGCCGGCGACCGCGATTGCGACGATGACCGACGAGATCTTCAACTACGACATCGACTTCACCAGCGCCAAGAAGGGTGACCGCTTCAGCGTGGTCTACGACCAGGTCTGGCGCGAGGGCGAGCTGATCGGCAGCGGCGATATCCGCGCCGCCACCTTCACCACTGGTGGCAAGACGTTCTCCGGTTTCCGCTTCGAGCATGACGGCAAGGTCGGGTACTACACCGCCGATGGCCGACCGCTGAAGAAATCCTTCATCCGCATGCCGATTCCCTATGCGCGCGTGACCTCCGGCTTCACCACCGCGCGCAAGCATCCGATCCTGGGCAAGACGCGGGCCCATCAGGGCGTGGACTACGGCGCAGGCTCGGGCACGCCGATCATGGCCGCCGGCGATGCGCGGGTGCAGTTTGTGGGCTGGAAGGGCGGCTATGGTCGCACCGTCGTCCTGGACCACGGCCGCGGCTACACCACTCTTTATGCGCACATGTCGCGCTTCGGCAAGTTCAAGGTCGGCCAGCGGGTGCCGCAGGGCTCGGTGATCGGCTATGTCGGCAGCACGGGATTGGCAACCGGCCCGCACCTGCACTACGAATTCCGGGTCAACGGTGTGCACCGCAACCCGCTCAACGTCACCATGCCGCCGGCCGAACCGCTGAAGGGCGCGGCGCTGGTCGCCTTCCGCGCGGAAACCGCGCCGGCGCTGGCACGCATCCAGGAGGTGGAAGGCCTGCTGCGCAACAACGCGATGGTGGCCAGCAAGGCGCCGGCGAAGGTGGACACCACCACGGGCGTCGACCAGCAAGCCTGATCGCAATGAGCATCAGCAAGACCACGGGCCCGGCGGACGCCAGTTCGACCGGGCCCGCTGCTTCGCGGGCCGATGCCACCAGCGGCGAGGGGGTGTTCATCGGCCTGATGTCGGGCACCAGCGCGGACGGCATCGATGCGGCGCTGGTCCGCTTCGACGCGGGCAGCGGCTGCGCCCTGGTGCACGGCCATACCTGCGCGTGGGACCTGGCCACGCGCGCGAGACTGCTTGAGTTGGGTCAGGGCGCGCCGATCGAGTCAATCGACGAGTTGGGCACGCTGGATGTGCACATCGCCGAATGCTTTGCCGAGGCGGCGCTGCAGCTGATCCGCAGCGCCGGGGTCGACGCCGCGCAGATCCGGGCGATCGGCTCGCACGGGCAGACCATCCGTCATCGGCCCGATGGGGCCGCCTTCGATGGCCGCAACCGCTTCACGATGCAGCTGGGCGACGGCAACGTCATCGCCGAGCGCACGGGCATTTTGACGGTGGCGGATTTCCGCCGCCGCGACGTCGCCGCCGGAGGCCAGGGCGCGCCGCTGCTGCCTGCGCTGCATGCGGCGATGCTGTGCAGCGATTCGGAGAACCGCGCCGTCCTCAACCTGGGCGGGATCGCCAACCTGACGCTGCTGCCGGCGTCGTGCGACGGGGTCTCCGGTGCGGGCGTGCGCGGCTTTGACACCGGCCCCGCAAACGCGCTGATGGACGCGTGGTGCCAGCGCCACCTCGGCCAGCCGTTCGACCGCGATGGAAACTTTGCCGGTCGGGGCGAGATCGATGACGCACTCCTGGAACGCCTGCTGCGTGAGCCCTGGTTCGCCCAGCCACCGCCCAAAAGCACCGGCCGCGAGCAGTTCCAGCTGCAGTGGCTGCAACATCACTTGCGCGGCGATGAGCGTCCAGAGGATGTGCAGGCGACGCTGCTGGAATTGACCGCCGCCACGGTTGCCGGCGCGCTGCTGGCGTGGCAGTCGGACACGGTGCGGGTGCTGGCTTGCGGCGGCGGCGTCCACAACCCGCTCCTGCTGCGACGTCTTGCGACAAGACTGCCGGGCGTCGCCGTCGAGTCGACCGCAGAGCACGGACTGGACCCCGACCACGTAGAGGCAATGGGGTTCGCGTGGCTGGCGCGCCAAACCCTGGCCGGGCTGCCGGGCAATCTGCCGGCGGTGACCGGTGCGCGCGGGCCGCGCACGCTGGGCGTGATTTACCCGGCGTAGAGGTCCCGAATAGGGATCTCCACGCCCGCGGGCTCAGTCCACAGGGTTGCCGATACGGCCGATCAGCGAGAAACCCGGATCATCTTCGACCTTTTCCAGCGCCTCGATGGCGGCCTGCAGGACGTGGGCGTCGGTGTCATCGAGTGCCACCGCCACGTCACCCTCGCAGGCAAAAAGGCCATGCTCGATCAGATGGGTGATCGCCACGGGCTGGGTCCAGCCCATGCTTGCTGCGAACCGTCGCACCCGCTCCAGCAGCACGGCATCGATATCCAGCAGTAGCGTCTCGCTCATCGTCCTTTCTCCACCTGCGACGCGCCCCCGTCCTCACCCAGCCGCACCCTGGGGCGCAGCCACAAAAACAGCATCACCGCAGGTACGACCAGGACCGCGGTCAACACGAAGTATGGCGCGTATCCTACCGCCTCCACGATGCGCCCCGAATAAAACCCCAGCACCTTGCCGGGCAGGGTGATCATCGAGGAGAACAGCGCGTACTGGGTGGCGGTGTAGCGCTGGTTGACCAGCGCCGACAGGTAGGCGACCGCCGCGGTGCCAAGGAAGCCCTGCGCGAGGTTCTCGCCGGAGATCACCAGGGTCAGCATGCCCACGTCGCCGTTGGCGCCAATCAGCAGCAGATACAGCAGGTTGCTGACCGCGCCCAGCACGATCGCCCCAAGCAGGGTCCAGTTGACGCCCCAGCGCGCCACCGCCAGACCGCCGACGAACGCGCCACCGATGCCGACCCAGATACCGTAGATCTTCGACACCGCGGCGATCTGGGTCTTGGTGAATCCCTGGTCCAGGTAGAAAGGCCCAATGATGCCGCCCACCAGCGCCTGGTCGGAAATCTTGAACAAGAGGATGAAGGCCAGCACGCCGAGGCCGACCCGGCCGCCAAAGCGCCGGAAGAAGTCGGCAAACGGCTCGACCACACCCTCGCGCATCGCCGCCGCCCAGTTCTGGGCACGGATACGGATGACGTCGGGCTCGCGGGCCATCAGGTTGGCGATGATCGGCACCAGCATCACGCAGGCCATCACCCGGTACACGTTGGGCCAAACCGCGTGGTCGGCGAGCACCAGCGCCAGCGCGCCGGTCACGATCAGAGCCATGCGGTAGCCCAGCGAGTAGGTCGCCACCAGCGCACCCTGGGACTCGACCGGGGCGATCTCGATCCGGTAGGCATCCACGGCGATGTCAAGCGTGGCACCCGCCACGGCCACGGTCAGGGTCAAGGCGATGAACAGTGGCAACGTCGCGGTACCCACTCCCGCCATCGCAAACAGTCCGGCCATGACCACCAGCTGCGCCAGCAGCAGCCAGCCGCGGCGCTGGCCGAGCCGACCGAACAGCGGCAGCCGCCAGCGATCCACCAGCGGCGCCCAGAGGAACTTGAAGGAATACGCCATGCCCGCGCTGGCGATCATGGTGATGTCCTTCAGTTCCAGGCCGTCCTCGCGCAACCAGTACGCCAGCGTGCCCGCCACCAGCAGGAACGGCAGCCCGGACGCGAAGCCGAAGAAGAACATCGTCCACGCCGACGGCTCGGCGAATGCCTTCCACGCTGATGGCTTGGGGGCCTTAGTCGGTGAACTCACCCGCCCAGGTCCATGTCGAAGTCGACGGTAAACGGCGCGTGGTCGGAGAAGCGCGGCTCACGCGCGATCGCGCAGCTGCGCAGCCGCGACGCCAGCGCCGGGGTCACCAGCTGGTAGTCGATCCGCCAGCCCACGTTCTTGGCGTACGCCGCGCCGCGGTTGCTCCACCAGGTGTAGTCCTGGCCGTCAGGGTTCAGGCGCCGGTAGGCGTCCTGCCAGCCCTCGGCCGAACCCCCTGGCTCGCCGCACAAGGCGTTGAGCCAGTCGCGCTCGGGTGGCGTGCAACCGGAGTTCTTCTGGTTCGACTTCCAGTTGCAGATGTCCATGGCGCTGCGCACGATATTCCAGTCGCCACACAGGACGTAGTCGCGGCCGCTGGCGAGCCATTCGTCCAGGATCGGCTTGAGCCAGTCCATGACCTCGAATTTGTAGCCCTGCCGCAACTCCCCAGAAGAGCCCGATGGAATGTAGAACGAGACCACGCTGAGATTGCCAAAGCGCGCCTCGATGTAGCGCCCCTCCTCGTCGAACGCGTCCCAGCCCAGCGCGGTACGCACCTCATCGGGCTCGCGACGGCTGTAGATCGCCACGCCGCTGTAGCCTTTTTTAGTCGTCGCGTCGCGGAAGAACGCGTGGTAGCCAGCCGGCAGGAATGCGGGATCCAGTCCGTCCGGACCGGTCAACTGGTGCTCCTGGGCCTTGGTCTCCTGCATGCAAAGCACGTCGGCACCCTGGTCACGGAACCAGTCGAAGAATCCCTTGCGGGCGGCCGAGCGGATGCCATTGGCGTTGAAGCTGATGATGCGCATGTAGGTCCGACAGTGAGGGCAATGCGGGCGCTGGACCCGACGCGGAAGGATAGCGCAGCCCCGCCGCGGGCCGGGCGGAGGCCGACGCTGGCAGCGTGGCTGGTTATCATCGACAGCTGTTGATCGACTGGATGCCACATGCAGGACCACCGCGGACGATTCCTCGAACTGGCGCTGCGCGCCGATGCGCTGCGCTTTGGCGAATTCACCCTGAAATCCGGTCGCACCAGCCCATATTTCTTCAACGCCGGACGCTTCGATTCCGGCGCGGCCCTGGCTGGACTGGCGACCTGCTATGCCGATGCCATCGATGCAGCACGCGCCGATGGATCGCTGGGTGAAGTCGACGGCCTGTTCGGACCGGCCTACAAAGGCATACCGCTCGCCACCGCGCTGGCATGCGAGTATTCCCGTCGCGGCCACGACCTGCCGGTGACCTTCAACCGCAAGGAGGCGAAAGCCCATGGCGAAGGTGGCAGCCTGATTGGCGCGCCGCTGGAAGGCCGCCGTGTGCTGATCGTCGACGACGTGATCACTGCCGGCACCGCGATTCGCGAAGCCCTGCAGATCATCGGCGATGCCGGCGGAATCGTGGGCGGAATCGTGATCGCGCTGGACCGTCAGGAAGCGGTCGACCCTTCCGTCAGCCGACGCTCGGCGGCACAAACTGTCGCAATCGAGCACGCGCTTCCGGTGGTGGCGGTCGCCAGCCTCGACGATCTGCTGGCGATGGCGGAGAAATCCACCGTGCTGGCCGGACAGCACGAGCGACTCCTCGCCTACCGCGAGGCGTATGGAAGCCGCTGAGCACCGCGTAGATGCGGAGCTTTTTTGCGCTTGGCCCGAGTCTTGCGTCTTTGTCCGCTGACCGTCCAAGGTAAAAGGCCATGCAAGCTCTGTCCCGCTCATCCCTGCTCTCCTGCGCGCTGCTGTCGGTGGCGCTGGCGATGGCCGTGTCCCCGGCGTCGGCGCAGAAGAAAGTCCAGGGCGGGAAGAAGATCTATTGCTGGGACGATCACGGCGAGCGGGTGTGCAGCGATGCCCTCCCCGCCAACGCGGTCGACAACGCGCGCACCGAATTCAGCCCGACGGGCGTCGCAACGGCCCGTATCGAACGCGCCAAGACCGATGAGGAGCGTGCGCTGGCGGACATCGAGGCCAAGCGCCACGAGCGCGCGCAGTGGTCGGAGGCCGAGCGGGCGCGGCGTGAGCGCGCGATGGTGGTGTCCTTCTCCAGCGAAGCCGATCTGGAGCGCAACTTCGCCAACCGGATCGAGCTGATCGACTCAAGCATCGAAACCTCGCAACTGGGCATCAAGGGTGCGCGGCGCAGCCTGCTCAGCCTGCTGCAGCGAGCGAGCGAGGCGGAACTGGAAGCCAAGCCGGTGGCCAAGACGCTTGCCGAGCGCATCAGCGTCCAGCACGACTCGCTGCGCCGCCACCAGGAGTTGCTGGAACGCCAGGTCCAGGCCCGCGACACGATCGACCAGGAACTGGCCTCGGCGTTGGAGCGCTACCGCGAGCTGAAGGCGGCTTCCGGCGCATCCGGCCGCAGCTGAAGCCTGCGGCCTGAAACCCCACGCTCGTTCGGCCCGATGTATCAAGGCCGGCCTTCAGGCCCGCCCGGGGTCCTCAAAACGGTAACTGCAGGTCCGGATCCAGCGCCAGCAGCTGCTCACGGAACGCGCCCTTGATGCGCGCCATGGCCTCGTTGCTGTCGGCATCAAAGCGCATCACCAGCACCGGCGTGGTGTTGGATGCGCGCACCAGACCCCAGCCGTCCAGCCAATCCACGCGCAGGCCGTCGATGGTCGACAGACGCGCGCCATCGAAATTCGCCGCGCCGACGAAGCGCTCCACGAACGCGTGCGGATCTCCCGCCGGTGCATCGACCTTGATCTCCGGCGTGGAAACACCGTCGGGGAGCGCATCGAGCACATCGCTGGGGCGCCCGGGCTGGGCAGCAAGGATTTCCAGCAGGCGCGCGGCGGAGTAGATGCCGTCGTCAAACCCGTACCAGCGCTCCTTGAAGAAAAAGTGACCGCTCATCTCACCAGCCAGCTCCGCACCGGTCTCGCGCATCTTGGCCTTGACCAGCGAGTGCCCGGTTTTCCACATCAGCGGACTGCCGCCGTGGCGCAGGATGTAGCCCGGCAGGCGACCGGTGCACTTCACATCGAAGATGATCTGCGCCCCGGGGTTGCGTTCCAGCACGTCGGCGGCAAACAGCATCAGCAGCCGGTCGGGGAAGATGTTGTGGCCGTCGCGGGTGACCACGCCCAGACGGTCACCGTCACCGTCAAAGGCGATGCCCAGGTCCGCGTCCAGGCGGTCCACCATCTGGATCAGGTCGGCGAGGTTGTGCGGCTCACTCGGGTCGGGGTGATGGTTGGGGAAATTGCCGTCAATCTCGCAGTACAGCGGCACGACCTCCGCGCCGATCGCCCGCAGAACCGCCGGGCCCAGTTCGCCGGCGACACCGTTGCCAGCGTCCACGACCACTTTCAGCGGCCGGTCGATCTGGATATCGGTCGCTACCCGCTGGACGTAGTCATCGTTGATATCGCGCTGCTCCAACGCGCCTTCGCTGTCGGCGACGTGCAGCCGTCCTTCGGCGATCCGCGCGTACAGCCCGGTGATCGCATCGCCTGACAGCGTCTCGCCGTCGATCACGATCTTGAAGCCGTTGTAGTCCGGCGGATTGTGGCTGCCGGTGACCGATACGCAGGATCCGGCCTTCAGGTGGTAGGCACCGAAATAGACCAGCGGCGTCGGTGCCAGGCCGATATCGATGACGTCGCGACCGGCCTTGCGCAGGCCGGCGACCAACCCCTCGAGCATGTCCGGCCCAGACAGGCGCCCATCGCGGCCGACCACGATCTCCCGCTGCCCGGCCTCGTGCATCACCGAGCCGATCGCGTGGCCGATGCGCTCGGCGACGCCGACATCGAGACTCTTGCCGACGATGCCGCGGATGTCATAGGCGCGGAAGATCTCGCGGTCCAGGATCACCGGGGCGACGGCCGCTGCCGCCGCGGCGAGCGGTGCGGACTCGGTTGTCGGCGCCGCCAATGAATCGTCGCTCATCGATTCTCCCAGCGTCTGGCTGGAACCTTCCTCGGCTTCGTCCAGAGCGCCTTCAGTCCGTCGCGCCAACAGCCGGGGCCCGCGCCACGCCAGCAATGCCAGCAATGCGAATACACCTGCGGCGATGAAGCAGGCGAGCGCGCCCAGGCCGAACGGCGCAAACGCCGGGTACGGGATTCCCGCCGCGACCCGCAGGCTGCTGCCGGGGACGGCCGCGGCGAGCGCTTCGGCGCCGCCGGACAGGCTCACGTCGCCCCGCTCGACCAGGCCTTGACGCCCTTGGCGCAAGGCAAGGTAGGCATCGCCGGGAATGGCGGCCGCGTCCACCGGGCCCGTGATCCGCTGCAATGGCAGCAACACCAGTGCTACCGCGCGAGCCAGCTCCTCGTCGCCCACCGGCGCGGCCAGCGCCAGGCGTGAGGCGTCACCATCGCGCACGACCCACGACACCGGCTTGCCCTCCACCAGCGCGGCTTCCAGGGCCGCGAGCCGGCCGTAGCTGCCCTCGGGCAGCGCGGCATAGTCCTCGTCCAGTTGCGGCGACAACACCGCCGGCTTGCTGGCGCCCGGCCAGCCCGCGCCCAGCAGCTCGGCTGCGCGCGCGTTGTCGCCACTCGCAACCGCCGAGGTAAAAGCGGGATCAGCAAGTTTTTCGGCAAACCGCTTGTGCTCGGAGGCCAGCGCAGTGGCTATGGCCTGGACGGTCTGGTCGCGCGACTGCTCCACCGTCGCCCGGCGGCTGCCGTCGCGCTGCTGCTGCCAGCCGCTCCACGCAAACCACAGTGCCAGCAGCGCGCAGGCCACCACGAGGGCGGGCATCAGCGACCTGAGCGGCTCCAGCGACACGGATCGCCGCTTGGTTTTCGTATCGGACATGGCGTTGTATTCCCCTGTTGAATTGCAGACAGCGCGTTCAGCGAACGCCGGTGTGGCCAAAGCCACCTGCGCCGCGGACGCTGGTTTCAAATGCATCCACCACCTGCAGCTGCGCCCGCACGATCGGCAGCAAGACCAGCTGGGCGATGCGATCCCCCGGTTGCATCGTAAAAGGCTCGGCGCTCCGGTTCCAGACGCTGATCATCAGCGGACCTTGGTAGTCGGCATCGATCAGCCCGGTGCCGTTGCCCAGCACGATGCCGTGCTTGTGCCCCAGCCCTGAGCGGGGAAGGATCACCGCGCACAAACCGGGATCGCCGATATGGATCGCCACGCCGGATGGAACCAGCGTCGAGGCGCCCGGCTCAAGTTGCAGCGGCCCGTCGATCGCGGCCCGCAGGTCCATCCCCGCGCTGGCCTGGGTCGCGTAGGCGGGCAGCGGCCATTGCGTGCCCAGGCGCGGATCGAGCACTTTCAGTTCAAGCGTGTGTGGCATAGGTTCCTCGTCAAAGCGTACCGGGTGCGTCGCTCAGGATGATTTTCAGCGGGTGCTGTCGCTCGCACGCGTGGCGGCGGGCATTCGCTGGCAGATCAACTCGAGCAACTGGGCGGCAAGTTCGTGTTTGGATGCCGGTCCCAACGACAGCGCCAGACCGGAGCCGTAGATGACCAACGCGTTGTCGTCGCTCTCGAACCCGGATCCCGCCACGCCCACGCGGTTGGCCGCGATCAGGTCGAGCTGCTTGGCGGCCAGTTTGCCGCGCGCGTGACGCTCCACCTCCTCGGTTTCGGCGGCGAAGCCGACCAGCAATCCGGGGCGGTGGGGATGGACTGCCAGGTCGGCGAGGATGTCGCGGGTGCGCACCAGTTGCAGCGTCAAACCGTCACTGCCGGAGCTTTTCTTGATCTTCTCCGCGGCCACCCGAGCGGGCGTGTAGTCGGCCACGGCGGCGGCGCCGATGTAGATATCCGCGGGCAACGCGCCGATCACGGCCGCGTGCATCTGCGCGGCCGAACGCACGTCGATCCGATGCAGCGAACCACTGCCCGTGTCGGGCGTCGGCAAGGTCACCGGGCCGGAGATCAGGGTTACCGGGGCGGCACGCGCGGCCGCGGCGGCAGCGATCGCGAAGCCCATCTTGCCGCTGCTTCGATTGCCCAGGAAACGCACGGGATCAATGTCTTCATAGGTGGGACCGGCGCTGACGACGACGTGCCGGCCGGCCAGCGCACCGCCGCTCATGCCGCACGCTGGGCGAGTGCTGCAACAATCTCGTCAGGCTCCAGCAGGCGCCCGGCACCGGTTTCGCCGCAGGCCTGGTCACCCACGCCAGGGCCCAGCAACATGACCCCGCGACCACGCAACACATCGATATTGGCGCGGGTCGCCGGATGCGCCCACATCTGCTGGTTCATGGCCGGCGCCACCGCCAGCGGCGCGTCCGTGGCCAGGCACAGCGTGCTGACCAGATCGTCCGCAAGACCGTGGGCGAGCTTGGCGATGGTGTTGGCACTCGCCGGTGCAACCAGGATGCGGTCGGGCCAGCGCGCCAGCTCGATGTGTCCCATCGCGGCTTCGGCGGCGTCGTCCCACAGCGTGGTCCGGACCGGCCGGCCCGACAGCGCCTGGAAGGTTGTGGCGGAAACGAAGTGCCCGGCGCTGGCGGTCATCGCCACCTGCACCTGGGCGCCCGCCCGGGTCATCCGACGGACCAGCTCGGCGGCCTTGTAGGCAGCGATTCCGCCGCACACGCACAACAGGATTTTCTGGTCGTGGAGCGCTGGCACGTGAGGAAAACCCCTACGGTTTGGGCGATGCCCAGCTTACCCGATGCCACGCCGTCGGCCGATGCCGCAATACCACGCCACTCGACATTCTGGACCCGTGGCTGAAGCGGGGACGGAGCGTGGCGATGCGGCTTCCCCGGCCCATTGCGACGCCTGGCTGGGCAGTCCGGTCCGTCCCCGTTTCGTTTTTGAGCCCCGCTACCACATCCGGGGTGATGCTTTACCGGTTGCGACAGGACGCCGCAAAGCGCGCACGCGCCACCAGCACAGGGATCGAGACCATGCACATACGTGATTGGCCGGCTGACGAACGGCCACGGGAGAAGTTGCTGGCGCGCGGCGTGGGCGCGCTGTCGGATGCCGAACTGCTCGCAATCTTCCTTGGCTCCGGCCTGCGCGGCCGCGACGCGGTCAGTACCGCACGCGAACTGTTGCAGGGACACGGGCCACTGCGCTTGCTGCTGGAGCGCGCGCCGGCGCAACTGGCCAAGCTGCCCGGCCTGGGCCCGGCTCGGGCCTGCCTGCTCGCCGCAGCGCTGGAGCTGGGCCATCGACACCTGTCGGCCGAGCTGGAGCGCGGTATTGCCCTGACCGATCCACAGGCTGCCGGGCGCTACTTCGCCCAGCGCCTGCGCGGACTCGAGCACGAAGTATTCGCGGTGCTGTTTCTGGACACGCGCCATCGCGCGCTGGCGTTCGAGGAACTCTTCCGCGGCACCATCGATGGAGCCGAGGTGCATCCGCGCGAGGTGGTTCGTCGCGCGTTGGCCCATAACGCCGCCGCGGTGATTGTGGGCCACAACCATCCCAGTGGGAATCCCGAACCCAGCGCGGCCGATCGGGCCGTGACTGCGCGTCTGAAGCAGGCGCTGGCGCTGGTGGACCTGCGCCTGCTGGACCATTTCGTCATCGCCGACGGACCGCCGGTGTCGCTGGCGGCACGCGGTTGGGTCTGACACCTGCGACCGAAGCTCACTGCATCCTGTAGCGGAAGTTGCCCTTCTTGTCGGCGGAGACCTTGATCCGGGTGATCTCCTCGCCTTCGGCCATCTTCGTCAGCACCGATTCGGCGATCTCCGGCAGCAGGGTTCCGTTGAGGATGTTGTCAACATTGCGCGCCCCCGAGTCGACCTCGGTGCAGCGCTGCAACACGGCCTCCACCAGCGCCGGGTTCCATTCGAACACCGCCTTGTGGTTGGCCACGATGCGATCGCGGATACGGCCCAGCTTGAGCTCGATGATCCGGGCCAGCACGTCATCGCTGATCGGGAAGAAGGGCACCACCTTCATCCGTCCCAGGAAGGCCGGTTTGAAGGTCTTCATCAGGACCGGGCGCAGCGCGTCGGCCAGATCATCCGAAGAGGGCAGCTCGCCGGCCGCGACGTTCAGGCAGGACTGCATGATCTGACTGGAGCCGATGTTGCTGGTGAGGATGATCAGGGTGTTGCGGAAGTCGATTTCGCGCCCTTCCGCATCCTCCATCTGGCCCTTGTCGAAGACCTGGAAGAACATCTCCAGCACGTCCGGATGGGCCTTCTCGACCTCGTCCAGCAGGACCACCGAGTAGGGGTTGCGACGCACCGCTTCGGTCAGCACGCCGCCCTCGCCGTAGCCGACGTAGCCGGGCGGCGAGCCCTTCAGACCGGACACGCTGTGTGCCTCCTGGTACTCGCTCATGTTGATGGTGACCAGCTTGCGTTCGCCACCGTAGAGGATGTCCGCCAGTGCCAGCGCGGTCTCGGTCTTGCCGACCCCGGACGGGCCGACGAACATGAAGACGCCGCGCGGTTTGTTCGGATCCTCCAACTTCGCCGCCGCGGTGCGCACGCGCTGCGCGACGGCGTCCAGGGCGTGGTCCTGTCCGATCACCCGCTCACCCAGCAACGGGCTCAGATTGCGCACGGTACGGATCTCGTCCTTGACCATGCGCCCCAGCGGCACGCCGGTCCACGCACTGACGATCTCGGCGACCACCCCGCCGTCCACCTGCAGTGGCACCATCGGCGCCTCGCCCTGCAACGCGCGCAACTCGGCCAGCAGCAGATCCAGCTCGGCCAGCTTGGGGTTGGCGGCAGCGCGGGAATTCCTGGGCGCGGCCGTACTCGTCTTGCTCGTCTTGCCGGCTCTAGCCGCCTTCGGGCGGACCGCGACCGCGGTGTCGGCGTCCCCATCAGCGTGCGCGTCACAGCCACCATCGCCACCGCTCGACGCGAGCGCCGATTCGCCGCTCGGCACCGACTGCGCATCGGCCTCCAATCGCTGGCGCAATTGCTGGATCTTCTGCGCCAGCGCGGTTTCGACCTCCAGGCGCTCGCGAGTGCGCTGCAGCACCTCCGTAGCCGCGCAGTGCTCCGCGGTCAGCTCGGCCAGGCGCTCGTGGTGGCGCGCCCCGGCGACGCTTTCGAGACGCAACGCAGCCAGTTCGGCGTCAAGCCGATCCAGGTGCTTGACGGCGTCCTCGATGATCGCCGGGGTCGCGCTCTGGCCCAGCGCGACCTTGGCGCAGGCGGTATCCAGCACGCTGACGGCCTTGTCGGGCAGCTGGCGACCACTGATGTAACGGTGCGACAGACGAACCGCCTCGGTGATCGCCTCGTCCATCACCCGGATGCCGAAGTGCTTTTCCATCAGCGGCACCATGCCGCGGAGCATGGCGGCACAGAGCACCTCGGACGGCTCCTCGATCTTGACCACCTGAAAGCGGCGGGCCAGCGCGGCATCCTTCTCGAAGTACTTCTTGTACTCCGACCAGGTGGTGGCGGCGATCGTGCGCAACTCGCCACGTGCGAGCGCGGGTTTGAGCAGGTTGGCGGCGTCGCTCTGCCCCGCCTGGCCGCCGGCACCGATCATGGTGTGTGCCTCGTCGATGAACAGCACGATCGGATGCGGGCTTTTCCTGACCTCATCGATCACGTTCTTGAGCCGGTTCTCGAACTCGCCCTTGACGCTCGCTCCGGCCTGCAACAGCCCCATGTCCAGGGTGTGCAGCTCGACGGCCTGCAGGACATCCGGCACGTCGGCCTCGGCGATCCGCAGCGCGAGCCCCTCCACGACTGCAGTCTTGCCGACGCCCGCCTCTCCGGTGAGGATCGGGTTGTTCTGGCGCCGCCTCAGCAGGATGTCGACCATCTGCCGGATCTCGGCATCGCGGCCGATCACCGGGTCCAGATGACCGTCGCGCGCACGCTGGGTCAGGTTGGTCGTGTACTGATCCAGAGCAGGGGTGCGCGACAGGCCGGGGTCGGCATTCGCTGCGGTGTCCTCGCCGTCGGCCTCCGCCCCGGCATCGGCAAAGCGGACATCGCCTGCTTCGATCGAGCCTTCGGTGAGTTTGGCGAAATTGTGCTTGAGCTCATCGCGCTTGATCTTGACGAACTGGCCCGAGCCCCGGTATGCCAGTTGCGACAGGCCCGGCTCGGTCAGCAAAGCCAGCAGCAGGTGGCCACCGCGGATGCGCGTGGTGTGGGAGTCCAGCGAAGCCAGCAGCCAGGCGTGCTGGAACAGCGTGGGAAGGTGCTGGGAAAACACCGGCGTGCGCGTGTTGCCGGCCTTGAACCGACCGATTTCCCTTTCCAGATCCTTGCGCAGGCTGTCCACGCCGATTCCGCTGCGCTGGGCAATCAGGGCGACATCGCCGCGCGGATGCTCCAGCAACGCCAGGAACAGGTGCTCCAGGTCGACCTCGTAGTTGCCGCGCGCCATGCACAGGTTTGCGGCGCGCTCGGCGGACTGGCGACAGGTGTCGTTGAGCTTGCCGATCAGGGTTTTCAGGTTGGTATTCATGCGTTGCGATCCATGCGGTGTTGTCTCCAGGGCGGCGCTGTCGCGCCGTCGTCATTGCAGTGTGTGGATCCCGTAGCGGGTATCCGAGCGCGGCGCCGGTGGCGGGCGCGAGCACAGGTAACTGTCGAAGCCCAGCTCGCAGCCTGCCCCGGCCTGCAGGCCAATGCCGCGCAGATGCGCCGGTTTCAGGCTCAGGCAGACCTCGTATTCCAACATGCTGCCCGTCAGCAGGGTGAGCCACTTGGCCAGCGCCTTGGCCGCGCTGCGCCCGGGCAGGAAATCATCGAACTGGGCGCGTTCCAGCGGGCCGACCCACAGGCGCATCTTCAGGTCGCGCTGCCAGACACGGTTGCCGGCCAGCGCCGTGCTGCCCAGCGCCGCATTGCCGACGCCCAAACGCGTCTGCTGCGCCTCGGGCACTCGGTACCAGGCGCCGACGAACTGCTCCACGCGCAGCGGCACCTTGAAGTAGTCGGCGAGGATCCGCTGCAGCATCACCGCCGAGAGCGGGCGTTGGCGGATCGCCCCGGCGTAGTGGGCGACGGCGTGATCGAACACGTCGCTGTCATCGCCGCGCATGCGCCCGCGCAGGCCCTTCATGCCCATCCCGGCCAAGGCCAGCACCAGCGGCAGGAAGCGCTCGTCGCCGTCCATCTCGTACTGCAGGCCCAGACGGTGCTTCTTCCACGCCGCGTAATGCAGGGCCAACGCGCGGTTGCCGAAAATGTCCAGGAAGGCGCGGGCGGTACGGTCGCGCTGATAGGTTTCGCGCTCGGCGAGCGCTTCGGTGTAGTGCAGCGGCAGAACGCCATGGCTGCCCAGCATGCCCATGAAGGCCGGCGTCAGATGGACCTCGCCCAGCTCCTCCATCGTGATGGCGTGTTCGACCGCCGCGTCGCGGTCGAGCGCGGTTCCGTCGCGCGAGTAGGCCTGCGCGGACTCGATCTGGCTGGCCGGAAATCCCAGTGACATCGAGGAACGGAAACGCAGGCTGCGCGGCACCACCTCGCCCGGCCGCTGGCCCTGCCTGATGAATAGCCGCTCGAGGATCCGCAGGGCCTGGAAGAACTCGAAGCGCTGCGGGCCGGCGAGCAACTGCTGGGCTACACCAGGATCGATTCGCCGCTTCGCGGTTCGCATCGCATCAGTTCCTCGCCGTTGTCGGCCGACAGCACGGTCAATTGGGTAAAGCTGTTGGCGTGCACATACAGGCCAAAGAAGTGGTCGAGCACGCGGGCGAATGCGGCAATGCCGTGCCCGACAAAGGCGGTCTCGTCGATGCCAACACGGATCTCGATGCCGCGCACCACGCTGGCGAAATGTTTGCCGGGCAGCCATGCGCTGGCAGTGCGGTGCTCCAGGGAAACGATGCCGTCGATCTGTCGTCCGGAGGTGCTGCTGCGCGCGATGTCGTACAGCCGCAGCATCTCCTTCAGCGCCGGCAGGCCGTCCTGGCTCAGTGACAGGTGGTTGAGGGAGAGATGCGAGACCAGTCGCCACTGCGCACCGCGCCCGCGCTCGAAGCGCATCGGCCGGGTGGGCTTGCGCAGCAGCGCGATCGAGCGTGCCGGGCCGCCGCCTTCCATGGTCAGGTCGCCGCCCTGCACGCCGTAGGCGAGGAAGCTGGGGAGGTCGCGGTTGCTGCAGGTCAGTTCAAGGCTGACCACGTCGGTCTGCGGCTGGACCGGATTGAAATCCAGGTCCACGAAAGACAGTTCCGTCTCAAAGCCGGGACTGCTGCGAGCAACCTGCTCGTCGCGGTGGGCGAACCAGTAATGGCCGGACTCGTCGGGCAACTGGCCGTGCTGGAGCGAATAGAACGGGCGGAACTCGGTGACCTTCTCGCCCTGGGCGGTCTGGCGGATCCGCTTGACCGAGTCGATCGACACCACTTCATAGGCAAAAGCGCGCCGTGCATCCGCTACCACCGGATACGAGGTGCTGCGATGGGTCACCCGGATGGGCTCACCGTGCTGCGCGAACAGGTTCACCACCGGCGTGCACCCCAGCAGAATGTTGTCTGCCGAGAGCGGCTCCAGCACGCGGGTCACGGTGGCGTCGGCCGCCTGCGCCGCCAGCACCAGATGGATGGTGAACGTGGCGCCCGCAGTGCCGTGCAGTGGCTTCAGGTCCAGATCAAAGAAGCCAAACTTCTCAGGAAATCCGAACAATTCGGTCAGCAATCGGTACGCCGGGTGCGAGCGGTCGGGATAGTCGATCAGGGACTCGTCGGCACCGAACCCGGCCTGCTGGAGCGGTGATTTCTGCAGCGCCTGCCAGCGGCCGCTGGCGGCCGATTCCAGATAGGCGGCGCGGACCCCGAAGGCGAACGTGTCACGCAACGCGGCGCTGAAGCTGGCCTCGCCCTCGGTGAACAGCCGCAGAGTATCCAGGCCGAGTGCTGACAATTGCTGGTGCTCGCCGAGCAGCTCGAAGGCGAGCGATATCTGGCCCCCGCAACCCGCCGGCAGGCTGGTCGCCATCGGCGCCTCGGCGATCGCGCGGTAACGCGCTTCGCGCAGGCGGATCGGTGCCAGCACCACGTCGCTGGCGGAGCGGAAGCGGCAACTGACTCCGCGCACCGGGCGCGAGTGCAGCAAGGTGTCACGCGGAATGTGGACCGGTGCACTGAGCTGGGCGAGCGCTGGACCCATGTCGAACCGGGCGATCGAGCACGACGGAAACGGGCGCAGGTAATGGGGGTACATGACCTCCAGAAGCGCCTCGGTGAACTCCGGGTAGTCGTCCTCGATCTTCTTGTTGGTACGCGCACTGAGCAGCGCGAAGGACTCGATCAGGCGCTCGACGTGCGGGTCCTGGCTGCCATCGGCGGACAGCAGCAGGCGACCGGCGATCTTGGGGTAGCGCTCGGCGAACTCGCGGCCGTGGCGGCGCAGGTAGCCCAGCTCACGTTCGTAGAAAGGCAGCAGGTCTTCCATCAGCTGCGTCTCCGGTCAGGCCGCCGCACGGCGCAACCTGCTGACCGAGTACTGCAGGGTGCTGGGCTGCAGCATCGCGTCGAAACTGATCGGCTCGCGTGCCGGGCGTACGTCCAGCAGACCGTGGATCGAGAAGTGCAGGCCACCCACCGAGCGGCTGTTGCCTTCCAGGGTGACGCGGACGTTGTGCAGACGCGGCTCGTGGCGAGCGATCGCCTGCTCGAGCGAGAGGCAGATCGCGGCACGGTCCTGGCCGTTGGCCAGGCTCATCGTGGAAAAGTCGCGCAACCCGTAGGTCATCAGCGAGTTGCGGCAATGGGGGAATTCCTTCAGGTCGTCCTCGGCAAAGGCGGCCCGGCTGTTGAGCAGGCCTTCCAGGTCACGGGCGACCGATTCCTTGTACTGGTCCAGCGAGATCGACTTGAAAATGCCGCTGGCAGCGGTGACGCGAGGTTGATCGTCAAACAGCTTTTCCAGGAGGCTGGGTTCGAATCCTTTCATGGTTCCCTGTCTGCCTACGCGCCACTGGCCGGATGCGGAGTGCAGCCCGGAAATACAATGCGATGACGACCGGCTGGCCGCCATCGCACCGACCCATCAGGTCTTTACGAGCATCAGACCCGGTAGCTGGGCGTGTTGTCGGTGTTGCTCCACTGCGCGACGGCCTTGCCGCCGACGCCGCCACCCTGCTTCTGCTGGGTGTAGGTCCACTTGATCGCACCGAAGCTCAACTGGACCTGCTCGGACGGCATGCCGTCATGGCCCATCCCGGTGGACACGCGGTGGACCAGCACGTTCAGCAGTTCGATCGTGTAGTAATTGATCGCCTTGCCGTCCTTGTCGGCACGCATGAACTCGATGCGGGCCTTGGGGAACGTGGTGCCGTTGGCGCACGCCTGGAACAGGGCCGTCGATGCGAGATCGATACGCTTGTTGATCTCGATCGGGGACATTTCCACGCGTGCCGCGGTGGTGCCGCCAGCGCTGGACGCGGTAGCCGAACGCGGCTGCAGGACATCCTGGTTGAAGGACTCGATCTCGATCCAGTCCTTGTGCTCGGAGTCCTTGGACTCACCCTTGATGGTGTCAATGCTGAGGAATGCATGCTGCATGATCTGGTTTCCTTTTGTTCCGTTCTTCCGTGAGAGTCAGCACCGGGACAAGCCCGGTGCAGTAGTTGCTGCCAACTTGATAGAACCAAAGCGGGCGGCCAGCCCCACCGGGATCTTTGTCCCGTAGTGTCGACCGCCTTTCAGCACGCGAGTGGCGGTTACCCCTTGGCGCTGGCGGGAAGCTCAGCGACCAGGCGTAATGACACCGATAGCTCGTCGAGCTGGAAATGCGGGCGAAGGAAGGACACCGCCCGGTACACACCGGGCTTTCCGGGTACTTCCGACACCTGCACCGAAGCCTCTCGCAGTGGGTATTGCGCTTTCGCTTCCTGCGTCGCGTTGTCATCCAACAACACGTACTGCGCAACCCACCGGTTGAGGAAATCCTCGACATTACCGGCCGAGGCAAAACTGCCGATCTTCTCCCGCATCATTGCCTTGAGGTAATGGGCGACGCGGGAGACGGCAAACATGTACTGCAGCTGGGACGACAGCGACGCGTTCGCATTGGCCGCGTCGGTGTTGTACTTCTTGGGCTTCTGAGCCGATTGGGCGCCGAAGAATGCGGCGTAATCGGTGTTCTTGCAGTGCACCAGCGGAATGAAGCCCAGATCGGAGAGTTCCTTTTCGCGCCGGTCGGTAATCGCCACCTCGGTCGGGCACTTCAGGGCCACCTCGCCATCGTCGGTACGGAAGGTGTGGGTCGGCAGGTCCTCTACCAGTCCGCCACCTTCCACGCCGCGGATCGCCGCGCACCAGCCGAAGTCCTCGAAGGCCTTGGTCAGCCGCGCGCCAAACGCGTAGGCGGTGTTGCACCACAGGTACTTGGAGTGGTCGTTGCCGTCGACATCCTCGACATAGTTGAAGCCCTCCACCGTGGTGCCGTCCTTGGGGTTGTACGGCAGTCGGCCCAGGAAGCGCGGCAGCGTCAGGCCGACGTAGCGGCTGTCCTCGGAATCCCGGAACGACTTCCACTTGGCGTATTCGATGGTGTCGAACACCTTGGCCAGGTCGCGCGGCTTGCCCATCTCGGTGAAGCTTTCCAGACCGAACATGTCCTCGCTGGCGGCGGCCACGAAGGGCGCGTGTGCAGCAGCAGCCACGTGCGACATCTGCTCGATAAAGTACATGTCCTCGGGCTGGCGGCCGATGTTGTAATCGCCCAGCAAGGCGCCGAACGGCGAGCCACCGAAGGTGCCGAATTCCTCCTCGTACACTTTTTTGAACAGCGCGCTCTGATCGAAGTCGATCGCGGACTTGAAGTCCTTGACCACGTCCTTCTTGGGCGCGTTGAGGACCTTGATTTTCAACTGCGTCCCGGTGGAGGTCTGGCTGCACAGGTAATGCAGGCCGCGCCAGGTGGACTCCAGTTGCTGGAACTGCGGGGCGTGCATCACCGCGGTCAGCTGCTCGGAGATCATCCGGTCCAGCTCGGCGACGCGTGCATCCAGGGTCAGATTGAGGTTTTCCGAGACGACCACGGTGCCCTTGAGGACCTCGCGAGCGAGCTCGGAGATGATGTCGCGGGCACGCTGGTGCTCGGCGTCGGACCGGGCGACCTTGCTCTGCTCGACGATCTGGTCGAGCAGACCCGGCTCGGAAGTGGTGGTCGTGGCCTGTGCCGGCGCCGCGCTTGCCTGGGTGTTCATGGCATTACTCCTCGTCAGCCGGGTCGTTCTGGCCGAGCTGTCGAAGCTGCTCGGTGTTGGCCAGGACATCGTTGAGCAGGTCTTCCAGCTTCTCGTTGCCGGCGACCTTGTTGCGCAGGTCGGCGAGCTTGGAGCGCGCTTCCAGCAGCTTGCGCAGCGGTTCGACCTGCTCGACCACCGCCTCGGGGCGGAAGTCATCGATCGAGTTGAACTTCAGCTCGACGGCGAACTCGCCGCCACTGTCCGAGAGCTTGTTGGGCACCCGGTAGGCGGCACGCGGCGCCATGCCGGAGATCACCTCATCGAAGTTGTCCAGGTCGACGTTGACGAACTTGCGGTCTTTCAACTTCGGCAACGGCTCGTCTGGCTGGCCACTGAAGTCACCCAGGACGCCGACGACGAAAGGGATCTCCTTCTGCTCGATCGCATCGCCCTTCTCGACGTCATAGGTGAGCTGGACGCGCGGCGGACGGACCTTCTGCAGGCGCTTCTGGGTGCTTTCCTTCTTGGACATCTTCATCGTCTCCCTGACGATCGCATGCGGATTCGGAGGCTCAGTTGCCCATGCCACCGAAGGGGTTGGCGATATCCGAAGCACTCTTCGGCTTCTCGGTGGCCTGGGTCGCCGGCTTCGGCGTTGGCGTGCTGGCGCGGCGTGTCGGGGCGCGGGTGCGGGCCTTCGGGGCCGGCGGTGGGCCGCTGTCGAGAATGGTCTCGCCCATGGTGGCGCGCATGGTCGCGGCAAGGCGCTCAGCTTCGATGCGGGCCGTTTGCGAAGCCAAAGCACCACTGCCCTGGAGCCGCTCCAGCGATTGCGACGCGATGCGCAGGCCGGACACGGTCAAGACGCTGTCGGCGACCTGGTCGGCGGGATCGCGGTGCAGGACTTCTTCAGCAGCGACGATGGCGCGTCCGTAGTTGCCGGCATCGAATTGCAACTGGGCGATCCGCAGCCATGGCTGCTTGCTGGTGGGGTCGGCCCGGGCCGCTTCGTCGAAGCTGACCAGCGCCGACTCGACGCGCCCCGCCTTGACGGCGGCCTCCGCGTTGTCCAGCACCATCGCGTAGTCACCGGTCTTGGCTGGCATCGTGTTGCACGCCGCCAGAATCGGCACCAGCGTGGCAACGGCCAGCACACGGCAGACGACGGAATACGGGAACGGCTGCATCTCTCCACTCTCCTTGTGAACCCCGCACCGGGTGCGGCGGCCTGTCACTCCATGAACAGTTCGAAGGCACTTGCTGCGCCTTCGACTAGATATAGTAGCCTACGCCACCGGCCGTCAAGCGGTTCGTTGGCGGCGGGTATTGTTGAGCACGCAAGGCGTGATGCCAAGTCGGCACATGCCGTCGCATGCGTCGGAGCAAGTCACGGTTGCCGCCGTCGGGACAATCCCGGCATGGTAATCCGGGCATCGGGGCCCGACTTTACGAATGGAGTGGCACGCAATGGACGCTGTTTACCGCTATTCCGATACGGATTCCCGTGAATCACCGTCCTCGCGCACGCGGCCGTCCCGCCCGCCCGTCAGCGCTGTTCGACGGGTTGCCTGCCTTCTGGTCACAGCCGCCTGTCTGGCGGCCTCCGGATGCGCCAGCCAGGGTGGTGGAGTCAAGCAGGCCATCGGCAAGACCCTGCAGGCGGTCGGCCTCAAGCAGGGCGAGGCACAGCGCGTCGAGCTGCCCATCCGTTTGTACGCAGGCGACAACCTCAACACCGGTGACGATGGGCGTGCCGCGGCGCTGGTGGTGCGGGTGTACCAGTTACGCAATGCAAAGCGCTTCGACGATGCCGCCTTCGACGTGTTTCTCGACGAGCGGCGCGAGCACGACGTGCTCGGCGACGACCTCGTCTCGGTGACCGAATTCCTGCTCACGCCCGGCAAGCGACATGAGGTGCTGGAAGCGCTGGCCGACGATGCCAGCCACATCGGTGTTGTCGCACTGTTCCGTGCCCCCGCACCGACCCGCTGGCGGTTCACCTTCGACACCGGCCAGACGAACGCCGAAGGGGTTACTGTCGGACTGCATGGTTGCGCAATGACCACCGCGTCGCCGGGGCTGGTCACGCGGCTTTCAACACCGGCCCACAGCCTGTCGTCCAGCCGCTGTGGACCGGTTGGCAGGTGATCCTCAAGGCGATAAATCTTCTCCAGAACATGGTGTAACCTGCGCCGCGGATGCAGGGAACGCCGGGTTCCAGCAAAGGATTGAGTGACGCATGACCGGGATGTCGAAGGTTTTCTGGGGCGAGGGCCTGTTTCTGCGCCCGCAGCACTTCCAGCGTCAGGACGCTTATCACGAAGCCCGTGTGCAGCGGATGGCCACCACGATCGCGCCCTATTCCTGGGGGCTGCGCCAAGCCGAATTTGATGCCCAAGCCCTGGCTGCCGGGACACTGCGCGCGCAACAACTGTCAGTGGTGTTTCCCGATGGCGAGTTCTACAGCGCGCCCGGCGATGACCTGCTGCCCGAGGCAATGTCACTGGAGGCTCTGCCCGATGGCGTGCAGTCCACCACCGTGCACCTCGCCCTGCCGCTGCTGAAGGAGCACGGCGGCAACTGCGCCGGTGAGGTCGACAGCGGCGGCAATAGCCGCTACATGCAGGCCAACCGGGCGACGACCGACCTGTACACGGATGCCGGCGAGGCAGAGCTGGCCTATCTGGGCAAGAACGTACGTCTGCTGCGCGATGACGAACCGCGCGATCCGTATGTCAGCGTGCCCGTCGCGCGCATTCGCCGCAGCGCGACCGGCGGTTTCGAGATCGACCAGGGCTTCGTTGCACCCAGCCTGAGTCTTGGCTCAGCACCACAGTTGCAGCTCCAGTTGCGCCGGCTGCTGGACAGCCTGCAGGCCAAGGCGGACGCCCTCCACGGCCTGCACCGCGAGGCCTCGCACTCGGTGGTCGAGTTCCGCTCCGGCGACATTGCCTCGTTCTGGTTGCTGCACACTGTCAATGGCGCGTTTGCGTCGCTCTCGCACCTGTTCCGCCATCCCGGCCTGCACCCGGAGCGGCTGCACCAGGAGCTTCTGCGTCTGGCTGGCGGCCTGCTGACGTTCTCGCGCAGCCACACGCTGGCCGACCTGCCCAACTACCAGCACGCACAGCCCGAGGCCGGGTTCGAACGCCTGTTCGAGATCATCCGCGCGCTGCTCGACACGGTGATCTCCGCGCGCTATTTCAAGATCGCCCTCAGCGAGGTCAAGCCGTCCTTCCATCTGGGGCGCCTGGATTCCCAGCGCATCGACGAGGATTCCGCTTTCTACCTTGGGGTCAGCGCGGACATGCCAGCCAACGAACTGGTCCAGACCGTGCCGGTGCGCTTCAAGGTCGGCGCCCCGGACGACGTGGACAAGTGCGTGCTGTCGGCGCTGCCGGGCGTGAAGCTGGTCCACGCCGCGCAGGTTCCCGGGGCCATCCCGGTGCGTACCGGTGCGCAGTACTTCGCCATCGAGGCACGCGGCCCGCTGTACGAGCGCATGCTCAAGGCCCAGTCGTTGATGATCTACGTGCCCTCGGGCGTGCGCGAGCTGAAGCTCGAACTGATCGCCGTGGCGCCGTAGCGCAGCCGTCACCCCGTAACGCACCATCCACGCCAGGCAGGACGCCATGAACTACCCCAACCCACCGGTTCCCAACCGCATGCCCTCGCTGGGCCCGGCCCATGCCGGGTTGCCGCAGTCCGGCACCGCCACCCCGCGCAGCCTGCTGGAGCTGATGGCCGACGGCTTCTACCTGTTGATGCTGCTCAAGCGTGGCCAGTTGCCAACCAGCGAGAGCGCGTTCGTGGCATCCATCCAGCGCTTCCTGGAAGGCGTGGAACGTGGCGCAGCCAAGCTGGATATCGCCGCCGAAGACATCTACGCGGCGAAATACGCGTTCTGCGCCGCGGTCGATGAGGCGATGCTCGGCCAGCCCTCGTCGCTGCGCGAGGAATGGGAACGCAACCCCCTGCAGTTGCGCCTGTTCGGCGAACACCTGGCCGGTGAGCACTTCTTCGACCGCCTTGAGGAGCTGCGTGCCCAGGGCGCGCCACGGCTCCCATCGCTGGAGGTCTACCACTACTGCCTGCTGCTTGGCTTCGAGGGCAAGTACCGTCTGGAAGGGCCGGAGAAGCTCGGCTATCTGGTCGCCCGCCTGGGCGACGAGATCGTTTACCTGAAGGGCAAGCGCACCGGCTTCGCGCCGCACTGGGCGCCGCCGGACCGGGTCGCCCACGCGCTGCGCCGGGTCATGCCGCTGTGGGCACCGTTGGCGGTGTTCGCCGTGCTTGGCCTGGGAGCGTACTTCACCCTGAGCGCGATGCTCGCACGTGATACCGGCAAACAGCTGGCCGGCTACCAGCAGGTCGTGCAGATGCCGGGCAAGACCGCGCACGTGACCATCACCCTGCCCTGAGCGGGCAGATGCGGTCGCGGGTCTCCACTAGAATGGGCGGATGAACCTGCCCGCATCCCCGAAAGAATCCGACCACGACTTCGCGCGTGTCCGCAGCTACCTCACCGACCTGCAGAACCGCATCTGCGCTGCGATCGAGCAGGCCGACGGCAGCGCCCGGTTCGGCGAGGACAACTGGATCCGCGCCGAAGGCGGCGGCGGCCGTACCCGGATCCTGCGCGACGGCGCGGTCTTCGAACAGGCCGGTATCGGCTTCTCGGACGTCTCCGGCAGCACGCTGCCGCCGTCGGCGAGTGCCAACCGGCCGGAGCTTGCCGGCGCGGCGTGGCGGGCGATCGGCGTATCGCTGGTGTTCCACCCGCGCAATCCCTACCTGCCCACCACCCACGCCAACGTTCGGCATTTCCGCGCCATGCGTGACGGCGAGACAGTTGCTTCCTGGTTCGGTGGTGGCTTCGACCTGACCCCGTTCTATCCGTTCGACGAAGACGTGCTGCACTGGCACCGCACCGCGCGTGAGCTGTGCGCGCCCTTCGGCGGTGACGCCCGCTACGAGGCGCACAAGCGCTGGTGCGATGACTACTTTTTCGTCAAGCACCGCAACGAGACCCGCGGTGTCGGCGGTCTGTTTTTCGACGACCTGAGCGAGGACTTCGAGCGCGAGTTCGGCTACATGCGCGCGGTCGGCGACGGCTTCCTGGATGCCTACCTGCCGATCGTGGAGCGTCGCAAGGATGTCCCTTACGGCGATCACGAGCGCCAATTCCAGCTCTACCGCCGCGGCCGCTACGTCGAGTTCAACCTGGTGCTGGATCGCGGCACCCTGTTCGGCCTGCAGTCGGGCGGGCGCAGCGAATCGATCCTGATGAGCCTGCCACCATTGGTGCGCTGGGAGTACGGCTACACGCCGGAAGCCGGCAGCGCCGAGGCGAGGCTGGCAGATTACCTGCGACCGCGCGACTGGTTGAACGAACTCGCCTGAGCACTGCGCAACGGCAACAACCCGGACAGGAATGGAGGTTTGAGCAGGATCGGCGCGGGTCCGCCGAGGCCAGGCCCCCCTGCGGAACCTGAAACCGGAGCAATAAAAAGCCCCGCAGGCAGGGGGGGCCGGCGGGGCTGGAGGAGCCAGGCCTGGGGAGGGGCTTTGGCTCCGTGATCACTCCAGGGGAGGGAGAGATCTGCGACAGGCGTTGCACCTGTCGCGAGCATATGACCACTTTCCACATTGACAGTTCGTGAAGATCGAGGCCGCAAACCGATAAGGTTCAGGAGCGATTCATTGCCGAAATGTCCGCCAACGTGACGTTAAAATAGCGTTATTCCGCTGAATCGCGGCGAACTTTGCCAAAGCGGGTTGGCGGCCACTCCTTAAGCGGCAGGAAAGCCGGGATCTGGCATCCGACGGGGAGTTCCCGCCCGATTCGGCCAATTCCGCCTGCAGCCGCCGCAAGCGGGTGCATCCTCAATGCGCTTCATCCCAGTTGTCGCCCACGCCGCTCTCCACCAGCAGCGGCACCCGCAACTGCGCGGCGCCAACCATTCGCGCGACCACCTGCTCCAGCAGCGCGTCGACGAAATCGGCATCGACCTCGAACACCAGCTCGTCGTGCACCTGCAGGATCATCAACGCCCGCCCGGCGTGATCGGCCAGCCAACGGTGGATCTCGATCATGGCGCGCTTGATGATGTCCGCCGCGGTGCCCTGCATGGGCGCGTTGATCGCGGCGCGCTCGGCGCCGGCTCGCAAGCCCTGGTTGCGGGCGTGGATGTTGTCCAGATACAGGCGCCGGCCGAACACGGTCTCCACATAGCCGCGCTCGCGGGCCTCCTCACGGGTGCGGTCCATGAACTCGCGCACGCCGGGATAGCGGGCGAAGTACAGGCCGATGTAGTCCTGCGCATCACCGCGTGACACCCCCAACTGCTTGGCCAGGCCGAATGCGCTCATGCCGTACATCAGGCCGAAGTTGATCGCCTTGGCGGCGCGGCGGTCGTCGCTGCTGACGGTGTCCAGCGTTTTCCCGAACACCTCCGCGGCGGTCGCCTTGTGGATGTCGGCACCGGCCGCGAACGCGCGCAGCAGGCCTTCGTCACCCGACAGGTGGGCCATGATCCGCAGCTCGATCTGCGAGTAGTCGCAGGCGACGATGCGCCGGCCCGGCGGAGCGACGAACGCGGTGCGGATGTGGCGGCCGTCCACGGTGCGGATGGGGATGTTCTGCAGGTTGGGATCACTGGACGCCAGCCGCCCGGTCGCCGCGCCAGCCTGGTGGTAGCTGGTGTGGAGTCGGCCCGTGTCGGGATTGATCATCTGCGGCAGCTTGTCGGTATAGGTGCCGCGCAGCTTGGCCAGGCTGCGGTAGTCAAGGATCACCCGCGGCAGCTCGTGCAGGTCGGCGATCGCCTCCAGCGCTTCCTCGTTGGCCGATGGCTGGCCCTTGGGCGTTTTCACCATCGCCGGCAGCTTGAGTTCCTCGAACAGCAGCGCGCAGACCTGCTTGGGCGAATCCAGGTTGAAGCTGCGTCCGGCCAGCTCGGTGGCCTTCTGCTGGGCGGCGAGCATGCGCTTGCCCAGGTCCGCCGACTGCCTGCGCAGTTCGTCGGCGTCGACCAGCACGCCATTGGCCTCGATCCGCTCCAGCACCGGCACCAGCGGCATCTCGATCTCGCGGTAGACCTTCTCCAGCGCAGGCTCTTCGGCCAGCTTGGCCGACAGGACGCGGTGCAGGCGCAGAGTGATGTCGGCGTCCTCGGCGCCGTAGTTGACGGCGTCATCCACGGCGACCTGGTTGAAGGTGATCTGCTTGGCGCCCTTGCCGGCGATGTCGGTGTACTTGGTGGTCTCGTAGCCCAGGTAACGCAGGGCCAGCGAGTCCATGTCGTGGCGACTGGCGGTGGCGTTGTGGACGAAGCTCTCCAGCATGGTGTCGTCGGCGTAGCCGCGGATCGCCACGCCGTGGCGGCGCATGACGTGCATGTCGTACTTGCCGTGCTGGCCGATCTTGCGTTTGGCCGGGTCGGTCAGCAGCGGCCGCAGGGCGTCGAGCACCTCCGCGCGGTCCAGCTGCGCCGGTGCGCCCGGGTAGTCGTGGCCGACGGGGATGTAGCAGGCGCGGCCGGGCTCGACGGCGAAGCTCAGGCCGACCAGGTTGGCGCGCATCGCGTCGAGCGAGTCGGTCTCGGTGTCGAAGGCGAACTCCTCGGCGCCCTGCAAGCGGGCAATCCAGGCGTCGAGCTTTTCGCGAGTGTCCACGCACTCGTACTCGCCTGGGGCGGCAAGCGCCGGATCGGGCGCCTCAGCGACCGCCGTATTGTTGCGGGCGTAGCCGGCGGCGGTGTTGCGCACGCTGCCGGCATCGGTCGCCGCGTCGCCCGGGCCATCGTTGGCATCCCCGCCCAGGTCACGCAGGGCCTGCTTGAAGCCGTAGCGGGCGTAAAGGCCGCGCAGGTCCTCCACGTGCTGCTCGCGCAGGACCAGCTCGGTCGGGCTGCGGCCGACGTCGACGTCCAGCTTGATGGTGGTAAGGGTGCGGTTGAGCGGCAGGCGGGGGAGCGCAGCGCGCAGGTTCTCACCGATCTTGCCCTTGATGCTGTCGGCATTGGCGATCACGCCGTCCAGCGTGCCGTACTCGGCCAACCACTTGGCGGCGGTCTTGGGGCCGCACTTGTCGACACCGGGAATGTTGTCGATCTTGTCGCCCATCAGCGCCAGGTAATCGACGATCTGGTCCGCGCGCACGCCGTGCCTCTCGATCACCGCCTCGTCGTTGTCCAGGCGGCTGCCGCTCATGGTGTTGACCAGCGAGATACCGGCGCGCGCCTCGCCACTGGCGTCGTGGCCGCTGCGCACCAGCTGGGCGAAGTCCTTGTCGCTGGTGGAGATGGTCACGTCGATTCCGGCATCGGCCGCCTGCACGGCGAGCGTGCCGATCACGTCATCCGCCTCGACCCCGTCGATGCGGATGATGTCGATGCCCAGCGCGTGCACGATGTCGCACATCGGCTGTATCTGCGGCCGCAGGTCATCGGGCATCGGCGGGCGGTTGGCCTTGTACTCGGGATCCAGATCGTCGCGGAAGGTCTTGCCGGGTGCATCGATGACAAACGCGATGTAGTCCGGGTTTTCCTTCAGCGTGGCGCGCAACATGTTGACCACCCCGAGCAGCGCGCCGGTCGGTTCGCCGTCGGCATTGGTCAGCGGAGGCAGCGCGTGGAAGGCGCGGTAGAGGTAGCTGGAACCGTCGATCAGCACGAGTCTTTTCATGCGTTGATTCTACTTGCCGTGCCGGTGAAGGCGGCTTACCAGCTGGGTAGCGGACACCTGCGGAGTTTTGCCGTCCCGCCCACATGCATGCGCGGTATCCTGAGCCGTGCCGCGGCCTTGCGCCGCCCCCCCTTTTATCCAACGGAGAGTGCGCCATGCGTATCGTCCCGACCCTGTTGATCGCACTTTCCCTCGCCTTGGCGGGCTGCAGTACCGCCGGTGGCCAGCCCGATCCGAACGACCCGACCGCGAACCTGCGCAATGCCGAGGTGATCGAGAGCGTGCAGGACAACGGCGACGTGATCCAGGAATACCGGGTGAACGGCCAGCTGAAGGTGGTCAAGGTCACCCCCCGCCGCGGACCGACGTATTACCTGATGGACGACGATGGCGACGGTTTCCCGGACGAGACGTCCAAGGACGCCAAGGTTTACTGGAAGCTGTTCGACTGGAACTAAGCGCTGGCACCGGCCTTGCGGAAGGTGAGATTGATCCGCTGCTCGCCCAGTTGCGGGTGCACTCCGGGGGCAACCGGCAGCACGCCGTGGAAGCGCAGCCGATCCACGCCGCCCCAGACCACCACATCACCATGTGACAGCGGCACGCGCACGGGCCGCTCACTGCGCGTCCGTCCGCCGAACAGGAACGTCGCCGGCAGTCCGAGGGATACCGAGACGATCGGTTGGGCCATGTCGGCCTCGTCCCGGTCCTGATGCAGGCTGAGGCGGGTGCCGGGGCGGTAGCGGTTGATCAGACAGGCATCTGGCTGGAAGTCGGGGAAACCGGCGGCAGCGGCGGCCTTTGACGCCATGCCCAGCATCGGCTGCGGCATCGGCGGCCAACCGTGGCCGCTGTCAGGATCGCGGCGGACATACCGGTAGCCGCGGCGGTCGCTGATCCAGCCGAGCGCACCGCAACTGGTGGTTGCCACCGACATCGCCAAACCGCCCGGCGTGGTCATGTGGCGAAACGGAGCCGCGCGGATAACGTCCTTCAATGCCGGCAGCAGATCGTCGATGCTGTCCAGCGCAAATCCGTGCAACAGCCACGCCTCCCCGCCCAACTGCAGCCGGGTCCCGGCGTCCAGCGCGGCGAAGAAGTCGGCACTCATCTCGCCCGTCGCACGCTTACGTTGTCAGCGCGGGCTCGCCGGCGACCGGCTCGACCCGCACACAGTTCCGGCCCGCCGCCTTGGCGGCATACAACGCCCGGTCCGCGGCCGCCAGCAACACCTCCGGCTCACCGCCGGGCTCGGGCACGATGGTGGCCACGCCGACACTGATGCTGAGCCGACCAAGATCACTGGCCGGATGCGCGATCTCCAGGTCAGCCACCGCCTGGCGGATATGCTCGGCCACGACCGCAGCACCGGTTGCGTCGACGTGCGAGAGCAGCACAGCGAACTCCTCGCCGCCGGTGCGCGCCACCAGATCGCCGGGGCGGGAGACGCACCCGGCGGCGGCCTGCGCGACCGCGCGAAGCGCGTCGTCGCCGGCCAGATGGCCCTTGCTGTCGTTGAAGCGCTTGAAATGATCGATATCGAAACTGACCAGCGACAGCGGCGAGGCGAGGCGCGCGCAGCGGCGCCATTCGTCGTCCAGGCAGTCATCGAAATGCCGACGGTTGGCTATCCCGGTCAGACCGTCGATCCATGCCAGGCGTCGCAACAGGTCGGCCTGGTGTTTCAGCGTGAGGTGGGCGCGCACGCGGTGACTGACGGTGCGGGCATTGAACGGCTTGGTGATGAAATCCACCCCGCCTGCGTCCCAACAGGCCGCCTCGCCGTCCGGGTCATCGACGCCGGTGACGAAGATCACCGGGATGTCGCGGGTGGCCGGATCGGCGGCGAGGGCACGGCACACCGCCAGGCCGCCGGGCTCGGGCATCACCACGTCCAGCAGCACCAGGTCCGGCGGTGTGCGCCGGCAGAACGCCAGCGCCTGCTCGCCACCGGTGGCCATGAACATGTCGTGCTCATCCTCGAACAGGCGATGCAGGGTAAGGATGTTGGTGGGCTGGTCATCCACGACCAGGATCCGGGCGCGCCGACCGGGGGCCAGCTGGGGCGGCAATGAAATTTGCTCGGCTGAAGTCATGGACGGTCCTTCTGCAGCAACGTGTCGACCCGCTCCAGCGCCGATGCGAACGCCAGGTGGGCGAGCGCGTCATCAATCTCGGCGGCGGCGGGCGCGTCATGATGCGCAAGGTCCTGGCGAAGCGTGGTGAAGGTGTCCAATGCGGTCAGGCTGGAGGCTTCCAGCAGCCTGCGAAATTCCCGCAGCCCCGCCTCCACCTCAACCGGCATCGGGCCGTCCCCGGCCGGCGCCTGCAGATCGACTTCCGTTTTCGTGACGCTGTCCGCGCCAGGCCGGATGCGGGCGATCTCGGCGATGACGGCGTCGATGGCGCTGCCGATCCGGGCCAGGGTCGCCTCGTCGGGCAGCTCCTCCGGGCTGCCTGCCCCAGCCACCGCGCGATGCGACACGCCGCGCGCCAGCGAGGCCAGTTGCTCCGCGCCGGCGATGCCGGCCAAGCCGTACAGCGTGTGCAGGTGGCGCAGCACGGCTTCGCGATCGGCCGCAGCGTGCGCGGACAGCAGCGACAGGTGCACGCCGCGGGCCGCACTGGAAAATCGGTCCAGATTGCCGTCCAGCGCCGCCTGGTTACCGGCAAAGCGACGCAGCGTCGCAGCGACGTTCAGCACCTGCGCATCCTGGTTGCGGGATTCGCTGCGGGAGCCGGTCGAAAGGTCCTGCGCGGATGACGGGGTCGGCAGGGCGGGTTGGTAGCCGCCTTTGGTGGCGCCCTGCGCGACGTCGCCGGTCCAGTGGCGCAGGCGCGCAATCAGGTCATCAAGGTCGAACGGTTTGCCGATGTGATCGTTCATCCCAGCCGCAAAGCTGGCCTCGCGGTCGCTCGCCTGGACGTTGGCGGTCATTGCCACGATCGGCAGGGCCTCGAAACCCGGCATCGCGCGGATCCGCCGGGTGACGGTGTAGCCGTCCATGTCCGGCATCTGGATGTCCATCAGCACCACGTCGTAGCGGGTCGGCTCACCGGCCAGCAGCTGCAGCGCGATCGCGCCGCCACTGGCGATGGAAACCTCCGCGCCCTCCGCCGAGAGCAGTTCATCGACCACCTGCTGGTTGGCCGGGTTGTCCTCGACCACGAGAATCCGCATACCGTCCAGACGGCGCACCTCAGGCAGCGCGGCTTCTCCACCCGCCGCCCCGTCGTGCGCATTCACTCCGGCCACCGCATCCAGCAGCATCGACACCGTCACCGGCTTCATCAGGAAGCCGTCCAGCGCGGATGTCTCCGCCGCGCTGCGCTCGCTGAGCAACTCGCGGCCGTGCGCGGTGACCATCACGATCAGCGGCTCGGCGCCATTGCTGCGGCCGACACGGATGCGCTGGCTGGTCTCCCAGCCGTCCATACCGGGCATCCGCCAGTCGATGAACACCACGCTGTACGGCTGCCCGGCCGCACGTGCGGTCTCGATATTGTCCAGCCCTTCCTGGCCACCGGCGGCCACGTCCACCTGCCAGCCCAGCGACAGCAGCATCTCGCGGATCGACTCGCGTGCACTGTAGTTGTCGTCCACCACCAGCGCCTTCATCGGTTCCCGCACGCCAGCCCGGAGGGCGGCCGTGACCCCGTCTCCGCCCGTCGACGCGCCTTCCGGCACCTGGAAGGCGAGGGTAAAATGGAAGCGGCTGCCCATGCCACGCTCGCTGTCCACGCCCAGCTCGCCGCCCATCAGGCGGACCAGTTTGCGACTGATCGCCAGCCCCAGGCCGGTGCCACCGAAGCGGCGGGTGGTCGATGCCTCGGCCTGGGTGAAGCCCTCGAAGATGCTTTCCAGCTTGTCGCTGGCTATGCCGATGCCTGTGTCGCGGACCTCGAAACGGATGCTGACCTGCTGTCCGTCGCGTGCGGCGACCCGCGCACTCACCACGACCTCGCCGTAGTGGGTGAACTTGACCGCATTGCCGGCCAGGTTGATCAGCACCTGCTGCAGTCGCAGCGAGTCGCCCATCAGCTGGGAAGGGATCGCCGGGTCGAGGTCGTAGACGATCTCCATGTCCTTGTCGCCGACATTGCTGCCCAGGATGGTAGCGAGGTTGCGCAGCAGCGGGTCGAGCGAGAATTCCTGCAATTCCAGCAGCTGGTGGCCGGCCTCGATCTTGGAGAAGTCCAGGATGTCGTTGAGGATCGCCAGCAGGGTGCTGGCCGCCTGTTCGGTGTTGGCGGCGTAGTCGCGCTGGCGCGCGTTCAGCGGCGTGCGCTGCAACAGCTTCAGCATGCCCAGGATGGCGTGCATGGGGGTCCGGATCTCGTGGCTCATGTTGGCCAGGAAGTCGCTCTTGGCGCGGCTGGCCGCCTCGGCGTCGGCCACCGCACTGACCATCGCCGCCTCGGCGGTGCGCTGCACGGTGATGTCCTCGACGATGGACCACGCGTAGCGCTCGTCATCGATATCAAGGGTCAAGCCATTGAGCCGCACCGGTACGTGGGTTCCGTCCTTGCGCAGGAAATGCTTCTCGTAGGGTCCGTAACTCCCGGTACGCTCCAGTGTTGCCAGAAGGCGTCTCTCCTGAGGCGCGTATTCCCGCGGCGTTATCGCACTGAGGTGGAGGTTTCGCAGCTCCCCGAGCGGATAGCCGACGAGGTCCTGAAAGGCCGGATTGCACTCGACGAACGCGCCGCTGCTGTCGGTCAGCACGATGCCCAGGGGGGACAGTTCGAACAGGCCACGCAGCTTTGCTTCGCTGAACTTCAGCGCGGCCTCGCGTGCTTTGCGGGCGGTGAGGTCGACCGCGATACCGAGATAGCCGAGCAGGCCGCCGTCATCGCGGCGCAGTGCGCTGATGGTGACCAGGGCCGGGATGCGCCGACCGCTGGCGGCCACGTAGGTCCATTCGCCGGCTTCGGGCGCCTCGTGCGCACGCGCAATGAGTGCGTCGAAACCCGCTGTCACCGGCCGGCCGAGTTCGGCCTCGCAATGCATCGCACGGATCGCCAGCTCGTGCGGGTCGTGGAAGCGCTCGACGCTGCTGCCGAGTGCGGCCTCCGCCGCCACGCCCAGCATTTGCTCGGCAGCCGGATTGAACAGGGTGATCGCACCGTCAGGGTCGGTGGCGATGATGCCGTAGCCGGCGTTGTCCAGCACCGCGCGGCGCAATGCCGATGAGGCTTCCAGCTGCGCGGTGCGGACCTGGACCTGGCGCTCCAGGTTGGCGTTCAACTCCTGCACTTCGCGCGCGCTGCGATTGCGCTCGCGGATGTCGCGGATGGTCATCGCGACCCCGGCCACGCCGCGCTTGGCGCTGCGGATGGGCGCGGTCGTCAGCTCCACCTCGATCAGGTGCCCGTCCTGGTGGCGGCGAACCGTTTCCAGCGCCACCACCGGCTCGCCCGCCAGCGCCGAGTCCATGACCCGGGCGTCCTCGCGGATCTGCTCAAACGGCACGATCAGCTCGACCAGGGCGACGGTCAGCGCCTGCTCGGACTGGTAGCCGAACAACTGGGTCGCCGCTGCATTCCACTCGGTCACCCGGCCGTCGGCATCGGTGGCGATGATCGCGTCGTGAGAGCTCTCGGCGATCGCCGCCATGCGCGCGCGCCGGTTGAACACCCGCAGACGCCGTTCGCGCGCGGACATGCCCAGCAGCAGGATCAGCGCCAGCAGGGATGCGCCTCCCAGCGTGGTGGTGGCGACGGTCAGCGGGGAGGTGATGTTCTGTCGTGCCAGCAGGGCCCGGCTGGGGTGGATGACCAGCTCCCAGTGCCGGCCGTACATCGGCAACTGGCGCTGGCGGTCGAAGGCGGCCGCCGCTGGCGTGCCCCGCGCCGGCAACTCGTTCAAGACGACCGGGGACCCGGGGTCTGTCACATCGCGCAGTTCCACCGAGTAGCTGCGATCGGTGCTCTCGCCGAGGAACTCCGCTGTCACCAGTGGCGCAAACACCCAGCCGGTGCCCAGCGCGGCGCGCTGCTCCGGCGGCGGCGTTACTCCGCCGCGGTACACCGGCAACAACAGCAACATGCTGTAGCCGGGCTCGCCGCGCGACTGGATCAGGTTGATCGGTCCGGTGAGCGTCGCCTGGCCGCTGGCCATTGCCGCCCGCGCCGCGTCCCGCCGCGCGGGCTCGGAGGCGATGTCCAGTCCCAACGCGGGATGGTTGCGCTCCAGCGGCTCGATGTAGGTAACGACAAAGCGGTCACCCGTGTTTGGGCTCAGCGATTGAAGCGTGAAATCCCGGGTGCCGCCTTCGCGCTGGGCAGCGAGAAACGCCGCTTCACGCGCGGGTGTTACGCGCTGCACGTAGGCGAACCCACGGGCGCCGGGGAACTCGGCCTCGATGTCGCGCGACATGACGTAGTCGCGATAGCGCTGGCGCGCTTCGGGGGTCGCCCGGCCATCGCCGGGTACGGCGCCGCGCGCCCCGCGCAAGCCGTACTCGTAGAGCTTCATCCGTCGTCGCAGCTCACTTGCGGCACTGTCGGCAACGGCGTCAACCGCCGCGCCCATCGCCTCGATCTTGGCGTCGTGCTGGCGGATTCCCAGCACGCCGGCGGCGACCAGACCGACCAGGAACACGGCGCCGGGCAAGACAAGCGACAGCCGCACGGGCCGGCGGCTATTTCCGGGCGTGGGCGGATGCCGCAGCGGCGGAGCAGCCATGCCTAGGCGGGGCTCAGGTTCGCGTAGGAAAGCACCAGCCACTTGCTGCCGACATCGGCGAAGTTGACCTGCACCCGCGCATGCGCGCCGCCGCCCTCGAAGTCGGTGACCACACCGGCGCCAAACTTGGGATGGGTGACGTTGGCTCCCAGCGGCAGCGGCGGCGCTTCAATGGCGGCGTGGCCGAGGTCACGGCGCGGTGCGCTGTTGTACATCGGGCGCGATACCTGCAGCTTCGGCCGCACCTCATGCAGCAGCGCCGGGGGAATCTCGCGCAGGAAGCGCGACGGGATCCCGTACATCTCCTGGCCGTGGATGCGCCGCGCTTCGGCATGGCTGAGCACGAGCTTCTCGCGGGCGCGCGTGATGCCGACATAGGCCAGGCGGCGCTCCTCCTCCAGCCGCCCAGCCTCCTCGATGGAGCGGTGGTTGGGGAACAGGCCTTCCTCCAGTCCGGCAAGGAATACCAGCGGAAATTCCAGGCCCTTGGCGCTGTGCAGGGTCATCAACTGCACGCCGTCCTCGCCCGCCTGGGCCTGGCCCTCACCCGACTCCAGCGAGGCATAAGCGAGGAAGGCGACCAGCTCGGGCATCGCCTCGGCATCCTCCTCGTCGGCGCGGACGAAACGCGAGGCCACCGACACCAGCTCGTCCAGGTTGTCGGTGCGCGAATCGAGGGTGCCCTTGGATTCGCGCGCGTAGTGCTCACGCAGGCCGGAGCGCAGCAGGACGTGGTCGATCTTCTCCTGCAGCGGCATCTCGGCGATATCCGTCTGGATCGTCTCGATGAGGGTGATGAAGCCGGCCAGTGCATTGCGCGCCCGCGCGGCGAGCACGGTGTCGCCGGTCAGCGTGCGCGCCGCGTCCCACAACGGGGTTGCGTCGTCGCGTGCGCGCCGGCGCACCTCGTCCAGGGTGCGCTCGCCGATACCGCGGGTGGGCGTGTTGACGGCGCGCTCAAAGGCGGCGTCATCGTTGCGGTTGGCGACCAGGCGCAGGTACGCCAGGGTGTCCTTGATCTCGGCGCGCTCGAAGAAGCGCTGGCCGCCGTAGACGCGGTAGGGCACTTTTTCCGCCAGCAGCTGCTCTTCAAAGGCGCGCGACTGGGCGTTGCTGCGGTACAGGATCGCCACATCGCCGTGGCTGCCGCCGTCGCGCACCCACTGCGCCAGACGCTCGACCACGAAGCGCGCCTCGTCGATCTCGTTGTAGGCCTGATAGACATCGATCGGATCGCCGCCGCCGCTGTCGGTCCACAGCTTCTTGCCGAGCCGGTCCGGGTTGTGGGCGATGACCGCGTTGGCGGCATCCAGGATATTCGCGCTGGAGCGGTAGTTCTGCTCCAGCCGGATCGTCTGCGCGCCCTCGCCGTCGCCGCCGGCCTGGCCATCGGCGCCGAAGTCCTTGAGGAACTTCTGCATGTTCTCCACCTTGGCGCCGCGCCAGCCGTAGATCGACTGGTCGTCGTCGCCGACCGCGAAGACCTTGCCGGTGTTGCCGGCCAGCAGGCGGATGAAGCCGTACTGGATCGCGTTGGTGTCCTGGAACTCGTCGACCAGGATCTGGCCGAACCGGTGTCGGTAGTGGGCCAGCAAGGCCGGGTTGTCGCGCAGCAGCTCGTGGGCGCGCAGCAGCAGCTCGGCGAAATCCACCAGGCCGGCGCGATCGCAGCGTTCCTGGTAGGCCTCGTAGCAGCGGCGCATCACGTCGGTCCACTGGTCGCCCGGGTCGACCTGGAGATGTTGCGCTCGCCGGCCCTCGTCCTTCTGGGCGTTGATCCACCAGACGATCTGGCGCGGCGGGAAGCGGCTGTCGTCCAGCTCCAGCGCCTGCACCACGCGCTTGACCAGCCGCAGCTGGTCGTCGGAGTCGAGGACCTGGAAGGCTTCGGGCAGCTTGGCTTCCTGCCAGTGCAGGCGCAGCAGGCGGTGGGCGATGCCGTGAAAGGTGCCGATCCACATGCCGCGCACGCCGCTGCGCAGCTGCGCATCGACCCGGTGGCGCATCTCTGCGGCCGCCTTGTTGGTGAAGGTGACGGCGAGGATGCCGTGGGTCGGCACCCCGAAAACTTCGTTGAGCCAGGCGATGCGGTGAGTCAGCACCCGGGTCTTGCCGGAACCGGCGCCGGCCAGGATCAGGTAGTGGCCCGGCGGCGCGCTGACCGCGTCGCGCTGCGCGGGATTGAGCGCGTCAAGCAGGTGGGAGACATCCATCCGCCCATTCTACCGGTGGCCCGCGACCTCGCCTGTGGACGCGTGCGCCGTGCCGGGTTCCTCCTGCGGGTCCAGCATCAGACGGCGCAACTCCGCTTCCAGCTGTTCGATCCTCAGGCCAATGCCGCTGGTTGCGGCGGTGTCGAGGTGGCCGAGGCCGTCGAGCAGCTGCGCCAGTCCATCCAGCCGGGCTTTCTGGTCCTGCATATACAGCGCACGAAACGGGCTTTCCGCCGGCTCCAGACCGGTGTCGCCCCGTCTGGAGAGGCGACGCTGCTCGCGCAACATGCGGTGCAGGCGTTCAGCCCCGCGGCGGTCCGCGCCCGACCACTCGCGGCTGCGTCCCTGCACCAGCTCACGCCAGGTCGCAAAGCTGCGCCGGGGCGCCAGACGCACGCCGTCATCGGTGGCGACCCTGCCCTCGTGCGGATCGCCGGCCCAGTGGACCTCTTCGACCTGCTCGACCCGGAACAGGAACACCCAGTCCTGCGGTGAGCCCAGATTGATCGCCAGCAGTCCCGCCAGCCCTGGCGCCTGCAATGCGGGCGCATTCCAATCGGCGGCGACATCGCTCAGGGCGACCCCGCCGTGCTCCTGGGCGTTTGCCCACGCGACCAGCGCGGTGGGGTCGCTGCCGCCGGGCGCCCGGCCGACCACGTTCCATTGCCCGTTGATCGCCAGCCCGGCACCATCGCCGTCGAGAACCTCACGCAAAGCGTCCAGCTCGGCCAGCAGCGCGGTGTCAAAATCGCCGGCGGCAGCCAAGCGCAGCACCACCGCATCGCGCAGGTGCTGGGTGGCCTCGAAGCGCTCCATCGCCAGCTCCTGCTCGCGGGCGGCAATGCGCACGGACACGAACATTCCGAACAGGTCGGCCGCCGACCGCGCACTCGCACTCAACCGCCTCGCCTCGCGGTGATGGCAGGCGATCAGCCCCCACAGGCGGCCCTCGCTGATGATGGAGATCGACATCGACGCCGCGACGCCCATGTTCCGCAGGTACTCCAGGTGCACCGGGGAGACGCTGCGCAGGACGTGCTGGGTCAAGTCCACCGGCTCGCCGGACCGACAGGTGGCGGGCACGATCGGGACCGGCTCGTAGCGTGCATCGGGGATGACCCGGACCCGGTTGCGCAGGTACAGATGCCGCGCCGGCGGCGGGATGTCGCTGGCCGGGTAGCGCAGGCCCAGGTAGGGCTGCATGCCGTCGGCGGCCACCTCGGCCACCACCTCGCCGGTATCGTCGGCGCGGAAGCGGTACACCATGACCCGGTCGTATCCGGTCAGTTGGTGGACCTCCCTCGCGACGTGCTGGAAAAACTCCGCACCCACCGCGTCCCGACCCAGTCGGCTGACCATGCGCTGGGCGACGCGCGTTGGGGCCCGCGTCTCCTGGCGGGCCGAGCGTGGCTCGAACTCGATGTGCAGCAGACCCTCGCTCGCGTGCGCGCTGATGTCGCAGGGCATCATCAACGAGCCCACGTTGCCGGTGCCCACGCGCTGCGCGGTGCCGTCGTCCGGACCTGCCGCAGCCACCGCGTCGCGGACCTGCAGCAGCATGTCCTCTTCGAGGAAGTGGGTCATGTCCAGACCGAGCACTTCGGCCGGCTCCAGACCCAGCAGGTTGGCGATGTTCGCCGACACATGGCGGATGCGCTCGTCGACCACGCCGCAACTGAGCATGTAGCCATGGGGCTGGATGGCACCGGTGGTGTGGATCGGCGCGGTCAGGCAATCCTCGGCAGGCTCGATCATCGCCGGAATACGTTCATTCATCGTGCAATTGTCTCACTGTCCAATGCAGGGATCGGTGGGGATGTCAACCATAACCGACCGGGGTCAGCCAGCGTTTCAGCGCAGCAGCAATACCGCGATCGGGCAGGTGCGCACCACGTGCGTGGTGGTGCTGCCGACCACAAGATTGCGGATGCGGGAGTGGCCGTAGGCGCCCATCACCAGCAGGTCGATGGACTGCGCCGCGACCTGCGCGGCGATGACGTCCTCGGCGGCGCCCGGGACGGCGCGCATGACCGGCGCGAAGCCGGCCGACGTCAGCTGCGCCTGCGCCCATTGCATCGGTTCCGCGTCAACCTTGTCCGCGTCGGCCACCGTCAGCACCTCGCATTGCAACCCCTTCAGCAGTGGGCTGGCGGCGACCAGCTCGACGCAGCGGCGGGTGGTCGCGCTGCCGTCGAAAGCGATCATGAAACGCTGCACCGGTCGCCAGGCACGCGGTGCGACCAGGACCGGCCGCTCCACGGCGCGGATCACACGCTCCAGGTTGCTGCCCAGATGCCCGCGGGCGAAATCCGCGTGCTCGCCGCGTTTGCCAAGGACGAACAGGCGAACGTCGTCCTGCAGATCCAGCAGGGTCTCCACCAGCCGGCCCTGACGCTGGCGGATGCTGGCCTGCGCACCGTGGGCGGCGGCGACGGCGCCCGCCTCCTCGAGCAATGCACGCCCGCGCTCCTGGGCCAGCTTGCCGCGCTGCTCGTCAAGCAGGGCCATCTGCTCCAGCAGTCCTTCCTGGGCGCCCAGATTGAGATTGCCGGTGAGGTCGATGGGCACCGGCGCGGCCTCGCGGTCGATCGCGTGCATCAGCTCCAGCGGCGCGGACAGGCGCGCCGCCGCCCAGCCCGCATGCGCGGCGACACTGGCCGCGTAGCCAGACACGTCGATCGCGCCCAGCACGCAGCGTTCGGGAAAAGTGGCAGCAGCGGTCATCGCGACGTTCTCCTCAATGGCCAATCTTCAGCCGGCGGCGCCGGGTTTGTCGTACACGCCCAGCTGCGCCACCAGTGCGGTGCTCGCCTCGTCCAGGCCGACGACCTCGACGGTCGCACCCTCGCGGCGGAAGCGCATCACCGCCTTGTCCAGCGCGCCGACCGCACTCAGATCCCAGAAACGCGCACCCGAGACATCGATGGTGACGTGCTGCAGGACCTCGCGGAAATCAAAGCCGGCGGCGAACGCGCTGCTCGAGGCAAAGAATACCTGCCCGGTCACCGTATACCGGCGCGCGTTGCCGCCGGCCTCCAGCTGCGACTCGATCTGCAGCACCTGGCCCACCTTGCGGGCGAAGAACAATGCCGAAAGCAGTACCCCGGTGAGCACCCCACGGGCGAGGTCGCTGGTCAGCACGGTTACGACCACGGTGCCGAGCATCACGATGCTGGAGGTGGCCGGGTAGTGGCGCAGGTTTTTGATCGAGGACCAGTTGAAGGTGCCGATGGAGACCATGATCATCACGGCGACCAGCACCGCCATCGGGATCTGCTTCACCCACGGCCCGGCGAACACCACCATCACCAGCAGCACCGCGCCGGCGACAAAGGTCGACAGCCGTCCGCGCCCACCGGATTTCACGTTGATCACCGACTGCCCGATCATCGCGCAGCCGGCCATGCCGCCGATGAAGCCGGTGGCAACGTTGGCTACGCCCTGGCCCACGCATTCGCGGTTTTTGTTGCTGGGCGTGTCAGTGAGCTCGTCGACGATCTGCGCGGTCAGCAAGGATTCCAGCAGGCCGACCACGGCCAGGGTCAGCGAGACCGGCAGGATGATCCGCAGCGTCTCCAGATTCAGCGGCACGTCCGGCAGGAGGAACACCGGCAGGCTGTCGGGCAGCTCGCCCATGTCGCCCACGGTGCGGATGTCGAGCTTGAGTATCACCGCGACCATGGTCAGCACCACAATCGCGACCAGCGGCGAGGGGATCGCGCGGGTCAGGTACGGGAACAGGTAGATGATCCCCAAACCGGCGGCGGTCATCACGTACACCGTCGAGGGCACGTTGGTCAGCTCGGGCAGCTGGGCCATGAAGATCAGGATCGCCAGCGCATTGACGAAGCCGGTAATCACCGAGCGCGAGACGAACCGCATCAGGCCGCCCAGCTTGAACACCCCGGCCAGCATCTGCCAAACGCCCGTCAGCACCGTGGCGGCGAGCAGGTATTGCAGCCCGTGATCCTTGACCAGGGTGACCATCACCAGCGCCATCGCCCCGGTGGCCGCGGAGATCATCCCCGGGCGGCCGCCGGTGAACGCGATCACCACCGCGATGGAGAACGACGCGTACAGGCCGACCTTGGGATCGACCCCGGCGATGATCGAGAACGCGATTGCCTCGGGAATCAGTGCCAGCGCGACGACCAGACCGGCGAGCACGTCGCCGCGGATGTTGCCGAACCACTCGCGGCGGAAAGGGGAGATAGCGCTCAATGACCTTCAACTCGTGCGTCGGCGCCGGAGGCTGGTGCCGCTGGCAGGCGACGCAGTGTAGCGGCCGACTGCGCCGGCATCTAACGCGGATTTTGTCGGATCAGGTCTTGTCGGCCTGCATCCGGTACTCCGAGGGTGGTTGCGCGCCCATCAGGTGGCGCACGAAGTAGTCCCAGCGACGCCGGGTCATGTAGCCGGTGTCCTTGCCGAAGCTGTGGCGCGCGTTGGGAAACAGCAGCAGGTCAAAGTCCTTGTTGGCCTTGATCAGCGCGTCCACCACCAGCAGCGTGTTGGAGGGATGCACGTTGTTGTCCATCATCCCGTGCGCCAGCAGCAGCTTGCCGCGCAGGTTGGCCGCGCGGTTCTGGTTGGCCTGGGCGTCGTAGTTGCTGCTGCCGTCCTCGTCGATGACTTCCAGCCCCATCCACTTCTCCGCCCAGTCGTCCTCGTAATTGCGGTTGTCGTGGTTGCCGGCCTGGGCGACGCCGACCTTGTAGAACTCCGGGTAGGTGAACATCGCATCGACCGTCGCGTAACCGCCGCCGGAATGGCCCCAGACGCCGACCCGATCCAGGTCCATCCACGGAAAGCGCTCGCCCAGCTGCCGCAGCCCGGCAACCTGGTCGGGCAGCGTGTTGTCGCCGATGTCGCCGTCAAACGCGTCATGGAACGATTTGGAGCGCCACGGCGTGCCCATGCCGTCGATGGCGACCACGATGAAGCCCAGCTCGGCCAGCGCCTGGTGATCAGAGCGGGCGACATTGAAGCTGCGCCCGCGTACCGAGCCGGTCTGCGGGCCCGGGTAGATGTAATTCACCACCGGGTACTTGCGCGACTCGTCCAGGTCGGTCGGGGTGAACATCATTCCGTACAGGGTGGTCTTGCCGTCGCGGGCGGTGACCGTAATGGACGTGGGCGGCACCCAGCCGGTGGCGCGCAGCCGACTGTCATCGGCGCGCGCGATCACTGCGATGTCGCTGCCGTCGTCACTGCGACGCAGGCGCGTGACCGGTGGTGTCTGCGGCGTGGAATACGCATCGACGAAGTAAGTGCCGTCGGGCGACATCGTGATGGTGTGGTCGGCATGTTCCGGGGTCAGCAACTGCGGCTGACCGCCGTCGAAACCGACCTTGTAAAGGTGCTGGTAGTACGGGTCGCGGCCGGGCTCCATGCCCACGCCTCGGAACCAGATCGTGCGATTTTCCGGGTCCACCCGCAGCACCTGGGTGACGTTGCCCTCGCCCTGGGTGATCGCATGCTTGAGCTTGCCGGTCGTCAGGTCGTGCAGGTACAGATGACCCCAGTTGCTCTTCTCGCTGAACCAGATGAACTCGCCGCTTTCGGGCAGATAGTGCCAGTTGACCTTGCCGTTGCCGCTCTCGAAGTAGGTCGGCGCGTGCTCGTGGTAAACCTCGCGCACCTTGCCGGTGGTGGCATCGGCCACCCGCAGCCAGGTGTCCTTGTGGTCGCGCGAGGTGGAGGCGAACGCCAGCGTCGCGCCATCGGGCGCCCACTGCACGTCCTCCCAGCCGCCGTCGCAGCTGATGTCATCGCACAGGGTCGAGCGGTGCTGGTCGGGCGGCATGTCCAGACGCAGCACCTTGCGAGCAGGCACGTCGATGATGACGCGCTCGATCATGGCCACGTGCTTGGCCCCGGCCAGCGGGTACTTCCAGCGCTCGACCTTGGGCAAGCCGACATTGGTTCCGACCAGCACCATTTCCCCGACCTTGCGCTGGTCCTGCTGGAAGGTGGCGATCTTGCTGGAGTCCGGCGACCAGACCAGGATCGCGCGATCGCTGTGGGTCCAGCCGGCGTTGTCGGTGGCGTAGCCGTAGTCGGTTCGGCCATCGCTGGTCAGCTGGGTCTCCGCGCCCGTGTCGATGTCGCGCACCCACAGATTCCAGTCGCGGATGAAGGCGCCGAGCTTCTCATTGGGCGACAGGACCATCGGCGGCTTGGCGCCGGCATCCGCGTCCTGTGCCGCGGGCCTGCGGTTGTCGGCATCGACCGCGACGCAGGCGTTCTTGTCCTGCAGGTCGCATAGATAACGCTGCTTGGCCACGGTGACGTCGAAGCGCCCGTCCTCGGCGACCTTGAACGCGGTAACTGCCAGCTTCGTCGCGTCCGTCGGCTTGCCGGTCGCGTCCACCAGCGCTTTGGCCAGCAGTTCCCGGTCGAACGCGTCGCTGATGGTCCCGGTGGCGGCGTCGACGCGGCGGAAGTGGTCGCCGTCAGCGTCGTGGTCACGGAACCAGAAGTGGCCATCGTCCTGCCAGACCACGGTGTAGACGGCGTGATCCAGCAATGGGGTGGTTCTGTGACCCATGAAGGCCTCGGCGCGCGCATAGTCATCAGCTGTGACCACCGGCTGCGTTTGCTGTGCGCCCGCGTGTGCCGTCGCTGCTGCGAGAACTCCGCTCATTACCGCCCCCAAAATGCGTGCATTGCTCTTGATAACACCCATCGATGTCACTCCTGCCGGTGGATCCAAACGGGGCTATTGGAACACGGTGCCGCCGGCGGATGGCTGCCTTCCCGACCGGCCCGATCGGAAACCACTAGATCGCTGCCCGCTGTTCCGAATGAAACGCGGAAACTGATGGGCGCAGAACTGTGGTCCGAATCGCCAGCCGAAGCCGACGGATTCGGCGGTGCAACTCGTCCAGCAATCAAGGTGATCGCCGTTGCGCCGTTGCGCCGTCCCGGGCGGAGTGCGAGGATTCGATGGCATCAATTCTCTCGTTGCAATTCGGCTCCGAGATTAGACACAGGAACTAGACAATACCGCCCACGAAAGCAATGGATCGCTTTAAACTCGTTCGCACCAAGGACTCCGACCAAAGACATGAGACACCACTATTGTGTCTAACAGCTATCACGCACGCACCGCGCCAGCCCATTTACGCCGGATTAAACCAAAATCAACTCTATGACAAGCACTCAACAATTTGACGAACTGAAACGCCGCATCTGGCAGATTGCTAATAATGTGCGCGGCACGGTGGACGGATGGGATTTTAAGCAATATGTACTTGGCGCGCTTTTCTACCGTTTCATCAGTGAGAATTTCGCGCGCTATATGGAAGGCGGCGAACAGAGCATCGACTACGCCGAGCTTGGGGACGGTGTTATCACCAACGAAATCAAAGTCGATTCCATCAAGACCAAGGGCTACTTCATCTATCCCAGCCAGCTCTTTGAAAACGTAGTCGCCAAGGCGAATGACAACGAAAACCTCAACACGGATCTTAAGGCGATCTTCACTGCGATCGAGAGTTCGGCCACGGGTTACGCCTCTGAGGAGGACATCAACGGGCTGTTTGATGATTTCGACACCACGAGCAACCGCTTAGGTAGAACGGTCAAAGACAAGAACAGTCGCCTCTCCGCCGTGCTAAAAGGAGTCAACGAACTTGACTTCGGCCACTTTGAGGACAGCGAGATTGACGTCTTCGGGGAGGCTTACGAATACCTTATCGGCAACTATGCGGCCAATGCGGGCAAGTCGGGTGGTGAGTTCTTCACGCCTCCACATGTTTCCAAACTCATTGCCCAGCTTGCTATCCACGGGCAGACGAGCGTGAACAAGATCTACGATCCCGCCGCAGGTTCCGGCTCGCTTCTGCTACAGGCGAAGAAGCACATGGATGACCACTTGATCGAGGAAGGTTTCTTCGGTCAGGAGATCAACCACACCACTTACAACCTCGCGCGGATGAACATGTTCCTCCACAACGTGAACTACGACAAGTTCACCCTCAAGTTGGGCAACACGCTGACCGAGCCACACTTCCGCGAGGAGAAGCCCTTCGATGCCATTGTCTCCAATCCGCCCTACTCGCTGAAATGGATTGGCAGCGATGATCCCACCCTCATCAATGACGAGCGCTTTGCTCCCGCCAGTGTGCTGGCACCGAAGTCCAAGGCAGACTTCGCCTTCGTTCTGCACTGTCTCAATTATCTCTCCAGCAAAGGGCGGGCCGCCATCGTCTGCTTTCCTGGGATTTTTTACCGGAGTGGAGCCGAACAAAAAATTCGCCAATATTTGGTGGAGAACAACTTTGTGGAGACCGTCATTTCACTGGCGCCAAACCTGTTCTACGGCACCACCATTGCGGTGAACATCCTCGTGCTCTCCAAGCACAAGACCGATACCAAAGTTCAGTTCATCGATGCCTCGGGTGAGGATTTTTTTAAGAAAGGGACCAACAACAACCTGATGACCGATGCCCACGTCGCAGCGATTGTGGAGCTCTTCAACCATAAGGAGGATATGCCGCATGTCGCCCAGTCCGTGCGGATGGAGAAGGTCGCCGAAAATAACTACAACCTCTCCGTCAGTTCCTACATCGAGGCCAAGGACACCCGAGAGCTGATCAACATCACCGACCTGAATCAGAAAATTAAAGTCACCGTCAGCAAAATCGACGGGCTTCGCAAGAACATCGAGACCATCGTCGCGGAAATCGAAGGGAGTGAGGCATGAGTCCGAGCATTTACTTAGAGAAGCTCCTCGATGGTGCGGAGGTGGAGTGGAAGCCGCTGGGTAAGGTCGCCAATGTTCTTCGTGGCACGAGACTTACAAGGAAAGAACTTTCAGATGATGAAGCCTTCCCCGTGTTTCACGGCGGCCTAGAACCTATGGGAAACTACTCCAAAAGTAATAGACCGGCCAACACAGTGATGATTATTAACGTGGGAGCTTCTGCAGGAACGGTAGGTTTTAGCCCTGCAGAGTTCTGGTCATCAGATGGTTGTTATGCGATTGAGCACTGCGACTCGCTAAATAATAGATTTCTATATTATGCGCTAATAGGTTCTCAGAACTATCTACGCTCTAGAGTTCGAGTTGCCGGAATCCCGACACTCGATGCTATCGTGATTGAGAAACTTCAAATACCCATTCCCTGCCTAGGTAACCCTGAGAAATCGCTGGCCATCCAAGCGGAAATCGTCCGCATCTTGGACACCTTCACCGAGCTTACAGTCGAGCTTACAGCCGAGCTTGAACTGCGACAGAAGCAGTACGAGTATTACCGCGACTTGTTGTTGAACTTCCCAAAACCTGAAAGTGAAACGGAAATGGTTGTCTGAGATGAGCCAGACCTTGAGAGAAATTGCCGAGCAACTCCAGACGAGTAATAAAAAGGTGCAGCTGATCTATGCCTTCAACGGGAGCGGAAAGACCCGCTTGTCACGTGAGTTCAAGGAACTGGTCTCGCCCAAACCCACAGATGAAACAGAGGGCGATGAAGATTACAAATCAAAAGTTCTATACTACAACGCCTTCACCGAAGATCTTTTCTACTGGGACAATGATCTACAGGGAGATACAGAGCGCAAACTGATCATTCAGCCCAATAGCTACACCGATTGGGCTCTGAAGGATCAAGGGCAAGAGCTAAATGCAACAAGACACTTTCGGCGTTACACCAATAGTAAGCTGACACCCGTATTTAACCCCCTCTTTACAGAAGTGCGTTTTAGTATGGAGGGTGGAGATCAAGCGACCTTAGACAACATCAAGATCTCGAAAGGAGAAGAAAGTAATTTCATTTGGAGCGTTTTCTATAGTGTGATTGAGCAAGTCGTTTCCTCTCTGAGCGAACCGGAGAATGACTCAGCGGGTCAGTTTGAAAACCTTGAGTATGTGTTCATCGATGATCCAGTGAGCTCATTGGATGAGAATCACGTCATTCAGTTAGCCGTCGATCTTGCAACGCTTATCAAAAGCAATAGTTCCGAACTGCGATTCATTATTTCAACTCACAACCCTCTCTTTTTCAATGTTCTGTCAAATGAATTCAAGAACAAGGACCGCGATGATAATTGGAAGCCAAGGTTTCATGTAAAACAGCTCTTGGAGAGAAGCAGCGATGACACGTTTGAGCTACTCGAACAGGATTCGGACGCTCCGTTCTCCTACCACCTTTTCCTCATGAGGGAGATCGAGCAAGCGATCAAAACCGGAAACGTCAAAAAATATCACTTTGGCTTCATGCGAAACGTTCTGGAGAAGACTTCGACGTTTTTAGGTTACAAACGATGGGAAGAGCTTTTACCTAAAACTAGCGAAGGTAGGACTGACCCTTATGCACAACGATTGACTAACTACGGCGCGCATTCGAAGCATGCCGGCGAAGAAATTGAGCCGATCCCCCCAGAAATCAAAAACATGCTCGAAATCATCTACGATCATTTTGTTACCAGTGGCCACACTTTCAAAGAAGCAGCGCGAGCGCACTCTGGAGTGACGACAACCACATCATGACCGACTACAACACCATCGCCGAAACCAAGCACTTCATCGTGCTCGATCGCTATCAGCCGGATAGCGTGGTCGCCGAAGGCTTCCAGAGTGAAGACGCCCTGGAGCAGGAATTCATCCGTGATCTAGAGGCTCAGGGCTACAGCTACGACACGGAAATCCGCACGCCGGAGGCGATGCTGGCGAACGTGCGGGTGCAGCTTGAGGTGTTGAATGAGGTGCGGTTCACGGAGGACGAATGGCAACGATTTGTGCAGGAGTATCTTGACCCGACCAGAGAGAACAGCACGGACAAGGCCCGCAAACTCCATGAGGACTACATCCATGACTTTGTCTTCGATGACGGCCACATTGAAAACGTTTACCTGCTGGATAAGAAGAATGTGCTTAACAACAGGCTGCAGGCCATCAAGCAGTTTGAGCAAACAGGAAGCCACGCCAACCGCTACGACGTGACCATTCTTGTCAACGGGCTGCCACTTGTGCAGGTAGAGCTGAAAAAGCGCGGGGTGGCGATCCGTGAAGCCTTTAACCAGTTGCATCGCTACAGCAAGGAGAGCTTCAATTCGGAGAACTCCCTCTACAAGTATGTGCAACTTTTCGTTATCTCCAATGGCACGGACAGCCGCTACTTTGCCAATACGACCAAGCGGGACAAGAACAGCTTCGATTTCACCATGAACTGGGCGAAGGCAGACAACTCTCTGATCAAAGACCTGAAGGACTTTACCGCGACTTTTTTCAAGAAACACACTCTGCTGGAAGTACTCTTGAAGTATTCCGTCTTCGGTGCGGACAACACACTGCTGGTGATGCGCCCTTACCAGATAGCTGCAACCGAACGCATCCTCTGGAAAATCAAGAGTTCTTACCACGCGAAGAATTGGAGTAAGGCCGAAGGCGGCGGCTTCATCTGGCACACCACCGGATCAGGAAAGACCCTCACTAGTTTCAAGGCGGCGCGATTGGCCACCGAGCTGGATTTTGTCGATAAGGTGTTCTTCGTGGTGGATCGCAAAGACCTCGATTACCAGACGATGAAGGAATACCAGCGCTTCTCGCCCGATAGCGTTAACGGCTCCGAGAACACGGCAGGCCTGAAGCGGAACATGGAGAAGGACGATAACAAGATCATCGTCACCACTATCCAGAAGCTCAACAATCTGATGCGGGGGGATGGCGACCTTCCCATCTACCACAAGCAAGTGGTCTTCATCTTCGATGAGTGCCACCGCAGCCAATTCGGTGAGGCGCAAAGGAACCTGCAAAAGAAGTTCAAGCGGTATTACCAGTTTGGCTTCACGGGCACGCCGATTTTTCCGCAGAACGCCTTGGGTGCCGAAACAACGCAGAGCGTCTTCGGACTGGAGCTCCATTCCTATGTCATCACAGACGCCATCCGCGATGAGAAGGTGCTGAAATTCAAGGTCGACTACAACGATGTGCGTCCCCAGTTCCAAGCCATCGAGACCGAGCAGGACGAGGCGAAACTCACGGCAGCGGAGAATAAGCAGGCACTGCTGCACCCAGATCGCATCCGTGAGATCTCAGACTACATCCTCAAGAATTTCCCCCTGAAAACGCATCGTGCCCACATGGGGGCCAAGGGCTTCAATGCCATGTTTGCGGTGAGCAGTGTGGATGCAGCCAAGGCCTATTATGAAGCCATACGCAAGCTGCAAGGCGGCGTGGAGGAGAAAAAACGTCTCAATGTCGCCACCATATTTTCTTTCGCAGCCAACGAGGAACAGGATGCGATTGGCGACATCCCCGACGAGAGTTTCGAGGTATCGGCCATGAATAGCAGCGCGAAGGAATTCCTCAGTGCTGCCATTGGTGACTATAACGCGGCGTTCAAGACGAACTACGGGGTCGATAGCAAGGGTTTCCAAAACTATTACCGCGACCTGGCTCAGCGGGTGAAGAAGCAGGAGGTGGACTTGCTGATCGTGGTGGGCATGTTCTTGACTGGTTTTGATGCGCCGACGCTCAATACGCTTTTTGTCGATAAGAACCTGCGTTACCACGGACTGCTGCAAGCGTTTTCACGCACCAACCGGATTTATGATGCCACCAAGACCTTTGGCAACATTGTGACCTTCCGCGATCTGGAAAAGAACACAATTGAATCGATCACGCTCTTCGGCAATGCGAGCACCAAGAGTGTGGTGTTGGAAAAGAGCTACAAGGAATACATGCAGGGCTTTACCGACATCGCCACCGGAAGGTCTTGCCGTGGTTATTTGGAGGTGGTGAACGAGCTAAAAAGCCGTTTTCCCGATCCGGGTGAGATTGTCAAAGAGCAGGATAAAAAGGAGTTCGTAAAACTGTTCGGAGAATACCTTCGGGTAGAGAACATTCTTCGCAACTATGATGAGTTTACCGGGCTTATAGCCTTGCAAGGGGTCGACCAGGATGATGCAGAAGCGGTGGAGGAGTTCAAAGCGAAGCACTACCTAAGCGACGACGATCTTGAGGCTATGCATAAAATCGAGGTTCCGTCTGAGCGATTGGTTCAAGATTACCGCTCTACCTACAATGACACGCGTGACTGGCTGCGACATCAGAGAGATGGAGAGCAGAAGGACCAATCGACCGTTGATTGGGATGATGTCGTCTTCGAGGTGGATCTGCTGAAATCGCAAGAGATCAATCTCGATTACATCTTGGAGCTTATCTTTGATCACAACAAGAGGACCAAGAACAAGGAAGAACTCATCGATGAAGTCAGACGGGTGATCCGGGCCAGCATAGGGAGCCGTGCAAAAGAGAGCCTCATTGTTGACTTCATCAATCAAACCAATCTGGACGACATCGGAGACAAGGCGAGCGTCATCGATGCCTTCTTCAAGTTTGCCCAAGCGGAACAAAAGCGCGAAGCCGAGCAGCTAATCCAGTCGGAGACTCTGAATAAGGAGGAGGCAAAGCGGTACATCAAGGCGTCCCTAAATCGCGAATACGCGACTGAAAACGGCACCGCACTCAATGCTACTCTGCCGACAATGAGCCCGCTTAATCCGCAATACAAAACAAAGAAACAGATCGTTTTTCAGAAGGTTGCGGCTTTTGTGGAGAAGTTTAAAGGGGTTGGTGGACAGATTTAGCTGACGTTCTTCATGTATAAATTAGGCATAACATTTCACTGCACTCGGACAATTTTTCGATAAAAGAAGCTGCTTGACACTGTCCAAAGGGCTTGGATTCAATACCATTACGTGAATTGCTATTATTAATATTACCAAGAGGGCGGTTGCGTAGAGGGATCAATAGCGTTGCGTTCCACCTTGAAATGACTAGATAGAGGATTAATGAGCTAGGCGATCTACCAAAGTGATACCTGACGATTCGCTTAGACCGAAGCGGTATTGCCACCAGACCCTGAAGCTCTGGCGATTCTCGCCCTCGCGACATGGCTTCGACCTATAGCACAGGCCCAACCGTCGCGATCACGTTGTTCCATATCCGCCGGTACCACGGCCACGCCAGCACGGCTGGCAACAAAACCTGTTCAGACCGGCGAATGTAATCCTGCTGCCGCTCGAATATTGCATTCGTGACCACCTCGTCCTGCAACAGGATGTTGTTCTCGTAATTCAGGTCAAAGCTGCGCAGGTCCAGGTTGGACGACCCCACCACCGAGACCTTGCCGTCAATCGTCATGGTCTTGGCGTGCAGCAGACCACCCTCGAACTCATGGATCACGCACCCTGCGTCAAGCAGCCGGTGGTAGTAGCTGTGGCTGACGGCGGCCACGATCCAACTGTCGTTCACCTTGGGGAAGATGAGCGTCACCGCGACCCCGCGATAGGCGGCCGCGCACAGGGCGTCCGTCAATGTCGTGTCCGGCACGAAGTAAGGGGTGGAAATGGTCAGGTCGCGGTCCGCGCTGGCGATCAGATTCGCGAACAATTGGGGCGTCGCGCCGCGCCGTCCGGTCGGCCCGACACCCATTACCTGCGCGGGAAAGCCGCCCGCCACGGGCTGCGCCAGCAGATCGAACCCGTCCAGTGAGTCACCCGTGGCTTGCATCCAGTCACTGGCGAACAGCAGCTGGTTCTGCGCCGCCACCGGGCCGGTGAAGCGCAGCATGATGTCGACCCAGGGCGCGTATTTGGCCTTGGGCAGAAACTCGGGATCGGCCAGGTTGCGACTTCCGCAATAGGTAATGTGTCCGTCGATCACGATGATCTTGCGGTGGTTACGCAGGTCGACGCGGCTGGTGACAAAGACGCGCACCAGATTTCGGAACGACAGTGCGATCGCACAGTGGACACCCGCCTCACCCATCCGCTTCCACAGCGCGGACTTGACCATGGCCCGTGACCCCATGCCGTCAGCCATGGCGCGACAGGTCACGCCCCGCCTGGCGGCACGCATCAATGCCTCCGCGATCTGCGTGCCGGTGTGGTCTTCCAGCCAGATGTAGGACAGCAGGTGGACCTGAGCGGTCGCCGCATCGATGTCCGCCACCATCCGGCGCAGGGTTTCGTCGCCATCCACCATCAGCTCGGCAGCATTGCCCACGACCGGATGGAACCCGTTGATCGAGGCGGCGTAGCGGAACGCCGGGCGATAGAGCGGGTCGATCAGCGTTTCGGACGCACCGGGTGCGCCCATGAATGCGGAGGCCTTCGTCCTGATCTCGGCGGAGACTTTCCGATGCCGGCGCCTGGCACTGCGGCCAATGGCGATCTCGCCGAACAGGAAGTAGATCACCGTACCGAAGTAGGGCAGCAGGATCAGGACCACGAACCACGCCAGGCGCGCCGGCGGCGACAGATCGTCGCGCAGGAGGATGCGGACCACGATGGCCAGGACCAGGATGGTGTGGAAGGCGAAAAACAGCGTCATCGGTGCCGTACCAATCTCCGGTGTGCAGGAAACCGCGTGCATCACCCTACACACCCGGACGCCCCCTGTTCACCCTGCCCGGTCGCGGCCGCTGGCTATACTCCGCGTCAACCCGCGTTTCCTTCCACCCCGCACAGGACAGCCGCTTGCCAGACGCGCGCGCCACTCCCAAGCCATCGCCCATGCCACCGCTCGCCGTGCGGGCCTGGAGCGCGACCACCGCGCTTGGCCGCGGCGTGCAGGCGCAGCACGCCGCGCTGCTGGAGCGTCGCAGCGGTCTCCAGCCCAACGACTTCGGCCCCGCCAATGCGGACGGCGTTCCCCTGCCGTGCTGGATCGGACGCGTCGCCGGGCTTGAGGATGCGCCGCTGCCGACCGAGTTCGCACGCTGGGAGTGCCGCAACAACCGCCTGGCATGGCTGGCGCTGCAGCAGGACGTCATGCTCGAGGCGGTCCGCGATGCGGTCAGCCGCCACGGCGCAGAACGCGTCGCGCTGGTGATCGGCACGTCGACCTCGAGCATCGGCGCCAGCGAGGAGGCCTATCGCGACCTGCGGCCCGACACCGACGGCACACCCGCGTTTCCACCCGAGCTGGCCCGCCCGATCGTGCATACCGTGCATTCGCTGGGCGACTTCGTGCAGCAGGTCAGCGGCGCGCGCGGCCCCTGCATCACCGTGGCCACCGCGTGCTCGTCCAGCGCCAAGGTGTTCGCACAGGCGGCCCGGCTGATCGAGGCCGGCGTGGTCGATGCCGCGCTGGTCGGCGGCGTGGACACCCTGTGCGGCAGCGTCCTGTACGGCTTCAACTCGCTGCAACTGGTCTCGGCGGAGCCGTGTCGACCCTTCGATGCCGACCGCGACGGCCTGTCGCTGGGCGAGGCGGGCGGGGTTGCCCTGCTGGAACGCGTGCCGGCCGGCGCGCAGGCGCCTCGCGCGCTGCGCCTGCTTGGCTACGGTGAGTCCAGCGACGCTCACCACATGTCCTCGCCGCACCCGCAGGGCCTGGGCGCGTTGCAGGCGATGAACGATGCACTGGCGCGGGCGGGCATCGCCCCGGCGCAGGTCGATTACCTCAACCTGCACGGCACCTCGACCCCGGCCAATGACCGCATCGAGGCGGCCGCGGTGGCCAGCCTGTTCCCGGCGCAGCTGCACGCCAGTTCAACCAAGGGCTGGACCGGGCACACCCTGGGCGCGGCCGGCATCGTGGAGGCGGTGTTCTGCCTGATCGCGCTCCAACACGGCACGCTTCCCGGCATCCTCAACAGCACCACGCCGGACCCCGCCTGCGGTCCGCAGATCCGCTTCGACAACGCGCAGGCGTCGATCCAGGTGGCAATGACCAACTCGTTCGGGTTCGGCGGCAACAACGCCTCGCTGGTGTTCGGGGTCTCGGCGTGAGTGCACTGGTCGCCACCATTGAAGGCGTGGGTTTCTGGACCACGGGTTTGCCCGGCTGGGACAGTGCCCGCGACTTTGTCCGCGAGGGCCGGTTGCCCGAGGCGCCACCGGCACGTCCATCCCCACAGTTGCTGGCACCCAACGAGCGCCGCCGCGCGCCGGGCACCGTCGCGGTCGCCCTGGAGGTCGCGCTGGCCGCGTGCGAGGCGGCCGGGCGCGACCCCGCCTCGTTGCCGTCCGTGTTCGCCTCCACCCACGGCGAACTGGCGATCACCGACTACATGTGCGCCACCCTCGCCGACCAGCCGGCGACGATCTCGCCGACCCGCTTCCACAACTCGGTCCACAACGCCGCCGCCGGCTACTGGAGCATCGGTACCGGCGCGACCGCGGCCACCACCGCGATCAGTGCCTACCGGGCGACGTTCGCCCAGGGCCTGCTGGAGGCGCTGGTGCAACTGGCGACCGGCGTGCCGGCGGTATTGCTTGTCGCCTACGACGGCTCATCGGTCGGCCCACTGGCGAAAATCTCACCCAGCGCCGGTCTGCTTGGCGGCGCGTTGGTGTTGTCCACCCACGAGCGCGCCGGAGCCACACGACTGGCCGCCACGCTGACCGACGGCGATGCGCCGTCCACCGCCGGGCCACTGGCGGCGCGCGATGCCGGCAACGCCATGGCACCGATGCTGGCGCTGTTTGACGCGCTGGCGTCCGGCGATCCGCACGCAACCCTATTCGCCGCCGGTGGGCGGATACTCCAGCTGTCGCTGCAGCAAACGGGAGTGGAACGCCGTGGCTGAACGTCTCCATCGGGACAACATCGTTGTCGTGATTCCCGCGCTGAACGAGGCGCTGCGCATCCGCGAGGTCGTGGCCGGCGCGCTGCGCCAATGCGCCAACGTGATCGTAGTCGATGATGGCTCCGACGATGACACGGTGGCCCGGATCGCCGCGCTGCCGGTGACCGTGCTGCGCAACCGGCAACGGCAGGGCAAGGGCGCCAGCCTGCGCCGCGGTTTCCAGGCCGCGCTTGACTCCGGTGCCAAGGCGGTGCTGACCATGGACGGCGACGGCCAGCACCTCGCCGACGACATTCCGCGCCTGATCGAAGCGGGCAACCTGTATCCCGATCACATCGTCATCGGTGCGCGGCTGCGCCGGCGCTCGCAGCAACCGCGCTACCGACGTGCGGCCAATGCATTCGCCGACTGGGGCATCGCCTGGGGCACCGGCTACCAGATCGCCGATACCCAGAGCGGGCAACGCCTGTACCCGGCCGAAGTCGCGGCGCTGGGGGATGTCCCCGGAGAGGATTTCGTGTTCGAGGCGCAGATCCTGATCTCGGCGGCGCGCACGCTGGGCACCCGCTGCGTATCGGTGCCGATCGAGTCGCGCTACGCCGTTGCTGCGACTGCGTCCGCGCGCGGCGTGGCTGACGACACCGCCGTGCAATTCCGACGCAGCCACTTCCGCCCGCTGCGCGACTTCACCCGCATCACCAGCCACGTTATCGGCCAGTGCTGGGACACCCGGCGCATGCCGGCGATCCTGCGCCAGATCCGCGCCAATCCGGCGCTGATTCACGATCCCGCCGGCGACTTCGCCCCCGTGCGCGACCACCCCCACGCCTCCAAGAGCTGACCCGATGCCAGACCCGCACGCGAACATCGATGTCCTGATCCTCGGCGGCGGACTGGCAGGACTGAGTCTGGCGATCGAACTGAAGCGTCGCGATTCGGCAATCACCATCACCGTGCTGGAGCGCAACACGCACCCGGCACCGGAGGCGGCGTTCAAGGTCGGTGAGTCCACGGTCGAGATCGGCGCCCATTACTTCAGCACCGTGCTCGGGCTGCGCGAGCATCTCGACAGCCGCCAGATCCGCAAGTTCGGCTTCCGGTTTTTCTTCAGCGACGGACGCGAGGATCTCGACGCGACCACCGAGGTCGGCGTGCGCCACGCGCTGCCGATGATGTCCTGGCAGCTCGATCGCGGACGCTTCGAGAATTTCCTTGGCGAGCATGCAGCGTCGCTCGGTGTCGACTTCCGCCAGGGCTGCAAGGTCGTTGGTGTGGATCTGGCCGAGCCGGGCAGCGACGGCGCGCATCAGGTCCGCCACGCGCGGGACGGCGTCGAATCGGTGTCGACGGCGCGCTGGGTCGTGGATGCCAGCGGTCGCGCCGCCCTGCTCAAGCGCAAGCTGGGGCTGGCCAAACCGCACCCGCACGATGCCAATGCGGCGTGGTGGCGGGTCGAGGGACGCCTGGATCCGGGCAGCTGGTCGTCCGACCTCGACTGGAAGCAGCGCTGCCAGCCGGCGGAGCGCTGGCGCTCGACCAATCACCTGTGTGGCCCCGGCTACTGGTTCTGGATGATCCCGCTGGCGTCCGACGTGCACTCGCTGGGCATCGTTTGCGACGCGCGGATGCACCCGCTGGACACCATCAACAGCCACGACAAGGCGATGGCCTGGCTGCGCGAACACCAGCCCCGCGTCGCCCAGGCGCTCGACGCCCCGCAGCACGCGGTGCGCGACTTCCGCTTCCTGCGCCATTTCAGCCACGACTGCGAGCAGGTGTTCTCGGCCGAGCGCTGGGCGATCACCGGTGAGGCCGGGTTGTTCCTGGACCCGTTCTACTCACCGGGCAGCGACTTCATCGCGATCAGCAACGGCTACATCTGCGAACTGATCGGGAAAGACCGCGCCGGCGCGCGTATCGGCGCCCACGCCGAGCTCTACCAGCAGTTGCTGTTCTCCTTCTTCGACAACACCATGACCCTGTATCAGGACCAGTACCCGCTGTTCGGCGACGCGCTGGTGATGCCGCTCAAGGTGGTCTGGGACTACACCTACTACTGGTCGTTGCTGGCGCCGCTGTACACCGCGGGCAAGATTGCCGACCTGTCGCTGATGGGGCGGCTGCGCAAGCCCCTGGAGCGCGCGACCGCACTCAACAAGACGATGCAAGTCCTGTTGCGCGGCTGGGGTGAGGCCAACGCCGCCGCCGGTTACGCCCCGCCCGACGGGCGCGAGCTGGACCAGTCGGCGATCGGGTGGTTCCGCGATCTCAACGGGGCATTGGTGGACAGTCCCGATGACGCGGAACTGTCCGCACGGATCCGCGCCAACGTCGAGCGCATGGAATTGCTCGCCAGCGAGATGGCGCAGCAGGCCTGCCGCCAACACCCGGCCCTTTCCGGGATGAGTCCGGTGGACGGAACCGCTTCCGCCGATGCCACGGCAATGTTGCTGCCGCCGGTCTGGTACGGCCTGGAAGATCTTCCTCCTAGCGGCAAGGCGGCGTCACCGACGCCTGGTGTGGCCCTGACGGCCTAGTTGCGCGGCGGCTGACTGCCGGGCGTGACCGTCGGCCGATAGTCCATCGGCGGCGGATTGAAGACGTAGATCGCGATCCCGGCGGCATGGGTCGGCGACGGGCTGACATTGACACCAATGCCACCGCCCACCGAGCTGCGCCGGCCGTAGCTGCCGCTGCCCACGCCGATACCGATGTTGCTGCCGCCGTAGCCCTGCGCGGCACCCTGGAACAGCACGCCGTTGGCACCCACCTGCGCGGCGGACGCGCGCAGCTTGCCCATGACCTCGTTGGTCTTGTTCTGCTCGCCGTAGGTCAGCGCACCGCTGGCCGTGCTCAGCATCGCGATTTCCTCATAGCGACCCGGCGGCGGGGTGTAATAGATGCGCACCTGCTCGGGCGCCACGGCCGGACGGGCCGGGCCGAGCATTGTTCGCGACGTGGTTGCGCAACCACTGGCTGCAACGGCCAGACAGACGATCAATGCGGTCTTGACGTGCACGATGGCATTCCTCCTGCGATACGGTCCGGACGCCCCGGAACCGGTGTTCAGCGCATCAATTATGTCGCCAAGACCCGGCACGCGAGGTGAAACCGGCTCATCCCATGCCGCCGTTGATGCCGATCACCTGGCCGTTGATGTAGCCCGCCGCGTCGGAACACAGGAAGCCCACCAGCGCGGCGACCTCCTCGGGACGTCCCGCGCGGCCCGCCGGAACGAGCTGCTTGAGCACGTCGGCTGGGAACGCCTCGGCCGCCATGCGCCCTTCGATCACCCCCGGCGCGACCACGTTGACGCTGATGCCGCGGCTGGCCATCTCGCGGGCGAGCGACTTACTGGCGCCGTGCAGGGCCGACTTCGCCGCCGCGTAGTTGACCTGGCCGCGGTTGCCCAGCACCGCGGCGACCGAGGAAACGCTGATGATGCGTCCCCAGCGGCCGCGCGCCATCGGCAGCAGCAGCGGCTGGGTGACGTTGAAAAAACCGTGCACGGAGACATCGATCACGCGCCGCCACTGCTCCTCGCTCATCCCCGCCATCGGGCCGTCCTCGTGGATGCCGGCGTTGTTGACCACCACCGGAATCGGTCCGTCCGCGAGCAGACCTTCGAGCGCCGCGCGCGTCGCCGCGCCATCGGCGACATCGAACGCGACCGCCTGGGCGCTGCCGCCTTCGTGGTGGATCGCGGCAACCACCTGCTCGGCACGGGCCAGGTTGGCGTTGGCGTGGACGATCACGTGCATGCCGTCGGCGGCGAGGCGGGCGCAGATCGCGCCACCGATGTCGCCGCTGCCGCCGGTCACCAGCGCGCGGCGCGGAAAGGATGAAGTCATGGCGAACCTCCTGTAGCGGGAGATTGTCGCCCATCGGGTCGGCGCAGGTACGGTTAGTCCGGTTGCGTGGCCGGCGCCGGCATCACCGCCGCGCGGCCTTCGGCCAGCAGTGATCCGGCGTGCAGGATGCGGAACTGGTACTGCCAGCCGCTGTCGCCGTCCATCAACAGGCGCGCCTCGCCTTCCAGAGCACCGGGCAGGTCGTCGATCCGGGCCACATGCAGCGCCACCACGCGCAATGCGACCAGCAGGCCGGGCCGGGCCACGCCGCCGGCGCGGCTGGCGCGCAGGCCACCGTGCACCGCCATCGCCTGCGCACCGTATTCGCACAGGTGCACCGCACGCAGGCGGCCACCGCTGCGCAGTGGATGCGCGGGATCACGGTGCCGCTCGGCAAGCAGGCGGATGCTGGCGTCGTCCCATTCCAGCACGCGATCCCACAGGCTCATGGCGCCTTGGTGCGGGATCAGGCTGGCGATCCGATCCGCGTCGATGGGCTGTGGTTCCCGGCTCATCGGGGCACCTGCGCATGCTGATTTTCGGGCATGGGACCAGGCGTCGCGCCGGGTCCGCTCACTGCAGCCGGCTGCCGCACGATCAACAGCGCCAGCACGAAGTTGAATACCACGCCCAGTGCCACGGTGCTGCCGATCGCCTGCAGCACCGGGATGCTGGAGGTCGCCAGCAACGCGAACACCAGCAGGGTGGCCAGACTGCACACGATGATCGCGTGCAGCGCACGCAACTGGCCCTCGCGGCTGTCGCCGGCGTGATCGAAGAACAGCCCGTAGTCCAATCCCAGTCCGCAGGCCAGGATCAGCGCCACGAGGTGGAACAGGTTCAACTCGACGCCGAAGCCGCGCAGCACCGCCAGCAGTACGATGATGGCCAGCGCCATGGGCGCGAGCACCCGCAAGGTTCGGTGGAGGTCGCGCAGGGCGACCCAGATCGTGGCCACCAGCAACACCGCCGCCAGGGCGAGCGCCCACAGCAGGCGGGTGCGGTATTCGGCCACCAGTGATTCGGAGGCGTCCTTGAGGTCGAGCAACTGCGCATCGTGGGGTACGAGCACCGCGGCCGCCGCGACGGGATCCTCCAGGCCGCTGAGCGCCACCAGTGCGGTGGCATGCGAATCACTGCGCAGGAGCAGGCCATCGACCCGCGCCGCCAGCGGCGTGCCGGTCAGGTCGGCTGCCGTCAGCGGCGGCGCGGCCCTGGCGGCGGCGACGTCGGCAAGAAACGGTGCGAACACGTCACTGCGGAACGGACTGTCGGCCACCGCCGCGTCCAGCGCCGCCTGCAGCGTCGGTGCATCCGGCAACCGCGCCTGACGCGCACGCTGGGTCGCCATGCTGGGCAGGTAACGCGAGGCGAGGTCAAAGCCCTGCAACAACCCGTCGGCCTGCATCTGCTCGAGCACCGGCTCCAACGCCTCGGACGCCTGCAGCGCGGCCTCGGCATCCGCGCCCTGAATGACCATCAGGTAGCGCACATCCGGCGCTCCCAGTTCGTCGCGCAGCTGGCCGTCCTGCACCAGCAGGTGCTCCGGCACCGGGGTCAGGCGGGAAAGGTCGTTCTGCCAGAACGGTCCCGGCACGAGCCAGATCACCGCCAGCCCAGCCGCGCCCAGCAGGATGCCGGTGATCACGCCCATCCTCGGCCAGCGCGAAAAATGCCCCCACACCCGGGCCATGGCCGGCGACGACGCGGCGTCGTAGGGCTTGCCACCGTTTTCGGCGGTGTCGATCAGACCCGGCAACAGGTAGCGCGTGGTCAGCGCAGCCACGCCGAGGCCAGCGATGGTGAACACCGCGAGCTGCTTCAAGCCGTCCACGCCGGAGATCAAAAAGGTCAGATAGGCGATGCAGGTGGCGACCACGCCGGTGCCCAGGGTCGGCCAGAGGGAGCGCGCGTTGTCCCACGGCGAGAGCCCGGGGCGCTGGTGGCTGATCAGGTGGATCGGGTAATCCTGCGCCACCCCGATCAGGGTGAAGCCGAACGCCACGGTGATGCCGTGGATGCCGTCAAACCCCAAAGCGACGGCGGCCATGCCCGACAGCCCGCCGCTGGCCAGCGGCAGCGCGGCAAGCAGGGGAACCCGCCAGCTGCGGTAGGCGATCAGCAGCAGCAGCGAGAAAATGACGCCATCCAGACTGCCGATGAAGCTTGCCTCGCGTTGGGTACGCCCGCCGACCTCCACCGCAAACGCGCCGGGGCCACTGACCAGCAATTGCGAGGAACTGTCGCCGCGGGCGGCGTCGAAGGCCGCTTGCAGCCTCGCCAATGCCGCCTCCTGGCCGCCGGGATCAAAGCCGGCCGCCGTGGTCTGCACGGCCAGCAGGGCGCGCTTGCCCTCGCGGTCAAACCAGACCCCGTGCTGTTGCTGAGGGCCGTTGGCCGGCTGCCATGTGTCGGCTAGGGCCAGCACCTCCAGGGTCGGATCGGCCGGCAACAGCGGCTCGACCAAGGCGGCCACCGGCGAGCCCAGGTCTTGGAGGCGCGCGTCCAGCTGGTCCGACAGGTACGCCGCGTCCAGCGCCTGGTGGTCCAGCGTGGTCGAGAGCAGATAGCGGTACGGGCGCAGCGCTTCGGGAATCGATTCCAGTCCGGCCACTCCGCCGTTGGCGGCGAGGCTGAAAGCCGGGTCCCCGGCCAGCGCGCCAACCATCGCCGCGGACTGCCGGGCCAGCAGCTCGGGCCGATCGCCGGAGATCGCCAACAGCAGCAGGCGCGAGCCGGGGCCCTCGCCAAGCTCGTCGATCAGCAGTTTCTGTGCGGGCGTGCGCGCCTCGGGCATGAACTTGCGCAGATCGCCGGTCAGCTGCAACTGCTGGCTGATCCACCAACCGCCCACCAGTAACAGCGCCAGCCACGCGAGGGCCAGCGAGAGACGCCAGCGCGGACTCATCGGGAGGCGACGCCCCGATGGCAAAGACGGGCGACACCGTCGGCATCCACGACCACCGGCGCTGCCTCCGCCGCGCTGGCCAGCAGGGTGCGCTGGGGCTGCGGCTCATCCACCATGCGGGTCTCGATGCAGCGCAGCTCGGCGTCCTGGCCGTACAGGGTGATCGTCTGGACCCGGCGGGCCAGTTCATCTTCAGCCGGGGTCAACTCCAGGCTCCAGTGCTGCCGGGTGCCGTCACTGCGCAGGCGGTAGACCGACTCGAGCGCGACGAGATCGCCTGACAGCAGCGCACCAAAACTGTCCTGCAGGCCGGCGAGCTCGGGCGCCCGCGCCAGCGAGAAGGTCCGCGGTGCGCGTCCGGCGCGCTCAATGGTGGCCTGGCCGGCGTGGATGGTCGTGGTCTCCACATAGGGATCGCGCACGGCGCGTACCAGGACACCGTCCTGTGGACGCCGGTACTCGCCGCTCAGCCGCAACGCATTCTTGAGCATCCGCGACTCGCGCACCTCCACGAACGGCGTTGCCATCGGCGCCGGCTGGGCCAGCTTGCCGAGGATCCAGCCGGCAGTGACCGCCTCCCCGGGCTTGTCTGCCTCAGCCGCGGTCGCCGCCAACGCGCTCGCCAGCAACAACGGTACCGCCAGCCATCGCACGCCCGGCCGGGCCCGGTGCGGGCACGGGGTCGATCGCTTCATCTTCGGGTTGCCAGAAGTCATAGAAATTGAACCAGTTGTAAGGGGCGTTGCGGACATGGTGCTGCAAGCGGTCGGCGTAGCGCTGAATGATTGCCTGCAGGGCGTGCTGGCGCTGCCTGCGCTCGATGCGGATGCACGGATCGAACATCTCGAACACCAGATCGTAGCGGTTACCGCCGCGATACAGGCCAAAGCCCAGCAGCACCGGCACTTTCAGCACGCTGGCCACCAGCCACGGCGCGGCCGGGAAGCGCGCGGTCCCGCCCAGGAAGCTCGCCGGGTGGGATGCTTGTCCGGGCTGGATCCGGTCGACCAGCATCGCCACCAGCGCCCCCGCGTCGGTCGCCTCCTTGATCGCCAGCAGCAGCGACGGGCCGTCCTGGCCGGCGTCGATCACGGTTTTGGCAACGCCGGGATTCAGCGAGTCCAGCAATTGGGTCAGTGCCGGGTTGTGGCCGACGTCCAGCACCACCCGCAACTGCACCTGCGGACGCTGGATGGCGAGCATCCGCAACACCTCGAAGCTGCCCAGATGGGAGCCGAACATCAGCACGCCGCGGCCGTGGTCGAGTTGCTCGACCAACTGCTCCACGCCTTCCACCCGCAGGTCGAACCGGGCGAGCTCGCCGCCAAGCAGGAACACCCGGTCCAGGATCGTCGCGGAAAACACATGGACGTGGCGGAACACGTCGCGCCAGCGCGCCGGACGTCCCAGCACGCGGCTCAGGTAGTCACGCGAGGCCCGACGCTCCGGGCCGCGGGCGAGGACGTAGTACGCGGTGATCGGCCACAGCAGCAGTCGGGTCGGACCGCGCCCGACCACTTCGGCGATCGTGCGGATCAATCCAAACGCAAGGCGGCTGCCGCCTTCAGGCCGTTCTACCCAGCTGTCACTCACGAAGGCGACCCGGCAACCACTTCACCGCTGGCCAGCAAACTCTCGCCGAGGTGGATGCGGAAGCGCCAGCGCAGCGGTGCCGCCCCGGACAGCGCCTGCAACTCGATCGACGCCGTCTGCTCGGGCAGCAGCGGCTGCAGGAACTTGACCTGCGGCAGGCGCAGCGGGGCGCCTGCGGCCTCCGGATAGCGGGATTCGATCAGTTCCAGCACACGGTCCAGCATCACCACGCCGGGCACCACCGGACGGCCGGGAAAATGGCCCGGCAGGCTGGGATGGTCGGCGGCGATCACGAACGGCACGGGGACCACGGAGGCTTTCACGCTGCAGCAATGCGGACCGGCAAGGATAAGCCAGCGCGATGAACGGCGTCAGCGGAACATGTCGCGCCAGAAACCCGGGCCCAGCTGGCCCATCCGGCGCAGGAAGTCGACGAAGTTGCGATACGGCGGATCCGGGAACCAGCGCTTGCGCAGCAGGTACTCACCGACAAAGAACACCGCAAGGATCCCGTAATCCAGCAGATTGGCGAACCACGACCACGCCTGCTGGCTCACGCTGATGACCGGCGGGTAGCCCAACCGGGCCAGCACGCCATCGGGCACCGCGATCACCGCAAGTGCGGTATCGGCCAGCGCCAGCATGGCCAGCAGAACTGCCCAGGCGAGGGTCAGCCGCGTGGTGTAGCGCAGCATGCGCGGCTCCAACGCATCGGGCGGGCAGCCTTCCATCGCCGCCGCGTTCCGGGTGATCACCGGCACCCGCCCGCCGCGCAGGCTGCGGGCGAAGAACCAGGAGATCAACGCGGCGAACAACGCGGGTGGGCCGAGCAACAGCACCACCGGGAGATCGCTGCCGCGCATTGCCCACAGGCCGGCGCAGGAAAGAGCCAGCAGCAGCCATGCCCAGACGCGGGCGCGCAGCAATGGCTCCAGCAGTACCACCAAGGCCAGATCGAGCAACGCCACCATCGCCAGGGCGTTGTTGCCATCCACGCTGGCGCGGTGGGCGAGCAGCGGATAGGCCGCCGCGAGCACCACCCGCAGCAGCACGATGACCATCACCTGCGTTGGCGCGGCAGTACGTCAGCCGGCCTTGTTCTGCTCCACATGCGCCGACAGCGAGCGCAGGGAGGCGAACACCCGGCGGTTCTCGTCGCTGTCAGAGCGCAGCTGGAAGCCGTATTCCTTGCTGATCGCCAGCGCAAGTTCGAGCGCGTCGATCGAGTCCAGGCCCAGGCCTTCGCCAAACAGGGGCGCTTCGGGATCGATCTCAGCGGGCACCACGTCTTCCAGGTTGAGGCTGTCAACCAGCAGTCGGGCCAGGGCGGCCTCGGCGGGGCTTTGTGCGGACATCGAAGTACTTCCGTTGGATGGGATCGGGCAACGATCCGGCATGGCGCCGCCGGGCGCAACCACGCAACCGTCGCGGGGGCTCCGGTTATCATGTCCGACATGAACGTTTTTGCATCTCATCCGGGCGTATTCCACGACCTGGCGCCGGACCGCATCCCCGCGTGCGCCCTGCTTGCGCCCCACCGCGTGCGGGACAACGCGGCATGACGGGAATTGCCCTGGCGGCCCCATCCGCCGCCGGACTGGACATCAGCTACAGCAACGACACGCTGGACACGGTGCTGGCCGACGCCAGCACCTTGGCCGTGTTCGGCTTCGGCGAAGCGGCGCCAGCCAGTGACGATCCGCGCTACCTGCGAGTCAGCCTCGAGCCGCACGGGCCGGCATCGCTGGAGGTCTGGCGCAGCCACGGCCCGGTCCGCCACGGCCGCACCGACGGGGTGGCCTGGGCCGAGGACGGGCACGTGCAGTTCGGCGCATTGCAGCTGGACGAACCGGGCGGGCAGGACATCGGCGCCGCGGCGTGCGACGCCTACCGGCGCCTGCTCGCCTTCACCGGCGAGCGCGGCTACCCCCACCTGCTGCGCATCTGGAACTATCTGGACGCGATCACCGACGGTGACGGCGACGAGGAGCGCTACCGGCGTTTCTGTGTCGGCCGCGCCGCCGGTCTGGGCGAGTACGAAGCGAGCCGGCTGCCGGCAGCCACCGCGATCGGACGCCTCGACGGCCGGCGCCAGCTGCAGGTCTATTGGCTGGCCAGCACCACACCGGGACGGCCGCTGGAAAATCCGCGCCAGATCAGTGCCTGGCGATACCCCCGCCAGTACGGCCCGCAACCGCCCAGTTTTGCCCGCGCCATGCTGCCCGCCAGCCCGGCGATGCCGCTGTTGCTGTCGGGCACGGCGGCCATCGTCGGCCATCGCTCGCTGCACGCCGATTCGGTGGCCACCCAGCTCGACGAAACCCTGGCCAACTTTGTCAGCCTGATCGGCGCTGCCCGCGAGCACCGTCCGGCCTTGCCCGCAGACTTTGGTCCGGGTTCGCGCCTCAAGGTGTATGTGCGCGACGCCGCCGAGCTGGACCACGTTGCTGGATTGCTGGACCAGCGACTGGACCCGGCCGTCGCGCGCATCATCCTGCAAGCGCAGGTCTGCCGCGGCGAGCTGGCCCTGGAAATCGACGGTTCGCATGACCTATGAGCCTCGACCGGGGCGCCCTCCTGGGTGATATTGGCGCCATTGCGGCCACCGGCCGCTCCGAGGAGACATCAAGATGGGACTGATCAGCCTGCTGTGGGGCATCTTGGCGATGATCTGGATGGTGATCGCGCTGATTCCGCTGCTGGGATGGGGCAACTGGTTCCTGATTCCGTTCGCCGCGGTCGGTGCGATCGTGGCGGCCATCGGCATCATGCTGACCCGGGCCGAAAACCGCGGGCGGGCCAAGGCCGGGCTGGTCCTCAACGGCATCGTGATCGCGGTGGCCGTGTTCCGCCTCAGCATCGGCGGCGGCATCATCTGATCCGGCGCGCTCGGCAGTCGACACGTTCCTGAGCGCCCGTTCAGGAGCCGCATTCAGGAGCCCACTTCGGGAACAGCCTGGTGGCGCCGCCCGGCGTAGAATGGGCGTCATGAGCAGCTATCCCTTCGTACGCCCGCGACGGATGCGTCGCGATGAGTTCTCCCGCCGCCTGATGCGCGAGACGGTTCTTACCAGCAACGACCTGATCTACCCGGTCTTCGTACACGAGCTGGAGGGCCGCGAGGCCATCCCGTCCATGCCCGGCGTGGATCGCCTGTCGATCGATGAACTGCTGCGTGTCGCCGAGCAGGCCAGCGAGTTGCGGATTCCCGCGCTGGCGCTGTTCCCGGTCACCGCGCAGGACGCCAAATCCCTTGACGCAGCCGCCGCGTGGGACGAGGACGGTCTGTGCCAGCGCGCGGTGCGGGCGCTCAAGCGGCGCTTCCCGGACCTGGGCGTGATCACCGACGTGGCGCTTGACCCGTACACCAGCCACGGCCAGGACGGCCTGCTGGATGACTACGGTTACGTCATCAATGACCTCACCGTGGAGGCGCTGGTCAAACAGGCGCTGTCGCATGCCGCCGCCGGCGTGGACATCGTCGCGCCCAGCGACATGATGGACGGCCGCATCGGCGAGATCCGGGGAGCGCTGGAGGTCGAGGGCTACATCCACACCCGCATCCTGGCCTACAGCGCCAAGTACGCCAGCGCATTCTACGGCCCGTTCCGCGACGCGGTCGGCAGCGCCAGCGCGCTGGGCAAAGCCGACAAGAAGACCTATCAGATGGACCCGGCCAACACCGACGAGGCCCTGCACGAGGTCAGCCTGGACCTGGCCGAAGGCGCCGACATGGTGATGGTCAAGCCGGGCATGCCGTATCTGGACATCGTGCGCCGGGTAAAGGACGAGTTCGGTGTGCCGACCTTCGCCTACCAGGTCAGCGGCGAGTACGCGATGCTGAAGGCGGCGATCCTCAATGGCTGGCTGGATGAGCGCGGCTGTGTGCTGGAAGCGCTGACCAGCATCAAGCGCGCAGGCGCCGATGGCGTGCTGACGTACTTCGCGCTGGATGCCGCGCGCTGGCTGCGCGAGCAGGAGTGATCGCGGCCGCTCAGTGCGGCGCTGTCTCACCGTAGACTGGGCGGCAGAAGGGGCTGCGCTACTGCACATTCCGCCGTTGCCTGCCCCGGCCACCAATCCACTGTTCAAGCGAGGTCCCCATGTCCACTCCCCGATTCGCCCTGATCGGTCACCCTGTCGCGCATTCGCTGTCGCCGCGTATCCATGCGGCGTTCGCGCGCCAGACCGGGATCGCGATGGACTACGGTCTGATTGACGCGACCGCCGAGGAATTCGACGACGCCCTGGCCAAATTCGCCGCCGCCGGTGGCAAGGGCGCCAACGTGACCCTGCCGCACAAGGCGCGTGCCGCCGCGGCGTGCGAGAGCCTGAGCGACCGCGCGCGCCGCTGCGGGGTGGTCAATACCCTGACCCGCACCGCCACCGGCTGGGCGGGCGACAACACCGACGGCCTCGGGCTGGTGCGCGACCTCACCGACCGCCATGGCCAGGACCTGCGCGGCCGCCGGGTGCTGCTGATCGGTGCCGGCGGGGTCGCCCACGGGGTCGCCCCGGCGTTGCTGGATGCGGGTATTGCGGGCCTGATGATCGTCAACCGCACTGACAGCCGGACGGACGCGCTGGCCGACCTGCTGGGCGATCCGGCGCGGGTGCATCCGCGCAACTTCGCCGACCTGCATACCCAGGGCGTGTTCGACCTGATCATCAACGCCACCTCGATCGGCCACGCGGCCGACGGCGGCGAGCTGCCGCTGCCCCAGTCGCTGATCGCGCCGCGCGGCGACGTGGTCGACCTGGGCTACGGCGAGGCCTCGATCGGCTTCCTGGCCTGGGCGCGGGCCGGTGGCGCCGACCAGATGATGGACGGCCTGGGCATGCTGGTGGAACAGGCCGCCGAGAGCTTCAACATCTGGCACGGCGTTCGCCCCAACGCCGACGAGATCTACGCCGAATTGCGCGCGGAGAGCGGTTCGACGACCGTTGCCTGACACCGCACGGACGTGATCATGACCCGCCACACCGCTGCGGCGGGCGCAGCCGCGTCGGCCGCAGCATCTACCAAGCCAACCCCGGCAGCCGCCCAACCTGTGGAGACCCCGTAGCCGTGGACCCGATTCTGAAAACCGGTTTGATCATCACCCTGGTCGGCCTGGTGATCCTCATCATCGGTTACACCCGGCGCGAATCCCGCTCCGGGCCGTTGCTGATGTGGGCCGGCGTAACCACCATGATCGGGGTGGTGGTGTATTACATCCTGCGCAAGCTGGGAATCTAGTCGCTACCCGCCATCTTCAGGTAGGCGTCCTTCAGGCGCACGTAGTGCTGCGCGCTGTAGCGCAGCTGTTCCAGCTCGCGCTCGGCAAGTTTGCGCACGAACCGTGCAGGGCTGCCCAGCCAGAGCTCGCCTTCACCCACGGTCTTGCCGGGCGCAACCACGGCGCCGGCGCCGACAAACCCGAAGCGCGACACCGTCGCGCCATCCAGCACCACTGCGCCCATGCCGACCAGGCAGAACTCCTCCAGCCGGCACGCATGGATCACGGCGGCGTGGCCGACGGTCACGTCGTTGGCGATCACCGTGGGAAACCCACCCGGCCGGGTGAACGGCCCTTCGTGGGTGACGTGGATGATGGCGCCGTCCTGGATGTTGGTGCGCGCGCCAATGTGGATCGAATTGACGTCGCCGCGGACCACGCAGGCTGGCCAGATGGAAACGTCGTCCTCCAGGGAGACGTTGCCGATGACCGTCGCGGCCGGGTCAACGTAGACGCGCGCGCCGAGCCGGGGAGTGTGGTCGAGATAGGGTCGAATGCTCATCACCCCAGTCTAGTCGGCCTGCGGACAATCGCCACCCGCCCAATGCTTCGCTGCGTGCTACATCACCCGGAATTCGATCCGGCGGTTGCGGGCGCGGCCGTCATCGGTGTCGTTCTCTGCAACCGGGCGGTCGGGACCGAAGCCCTGCACGCTGAGGTTGTCAGCGCTGACGCCGCGCTGTTCCAGGTAGGCCTTCACCGCGATCGCCCGCTGCAGGCTCAGGGCGATATTGGATTCGCGCGAGCCCACGCTGTCGGTGTGGCCGATCACCTGGACCTGCTGCTGGCCGACTTTCTCCAGCGCCACCGCCATCTCGTCCAGGATCGCGCGGCCGCCGTCGGTCAGGGTCGCGCTGCCACTCTTGAACTCGATGATGCGGTCGGCCAGGGTCTGGTCCAGCAGGTCCTGCTTGCTGCCACCACCGCCGACCAGCGAGTTCTTCAGCACGTAGCTCGGGCCCGCGCCCGTCGCTATGGCGCTGGCCACCTGTTGCCGCGCGGCCTCGTTGCCGACCTGACCGGTGATGCGCACGCTGTTGCCGTCGATGGCCAGCTCGCCGCCGGATACCTCCTTCAGGTCCGGGCCGAGCATGCCCAGCACACGGTCGCTCCAGTTGGGCGGGGCGATCACCGCGTCCACCTCGATCCGATCGACCACCCGGTTGGCGCCGTAGAGCTCGCGCAAGCGCTCCAGGATCGCCGCGCGGGTCGCCTCATCGGGCACCGTTCCGGTGGCAATCACCGGCTTCTCCGCCGCCGGCCCGTTCGCGCCGCCGGCCTGCGCGAGCGCTACTGCCGGTGACAGCAGCAGGCCGATCGCCAGCAGCCAGGAGGTGAGCGGACCAGTCGCCGCCGGGACAGGGTGTGAGCGCATGTCAGGTTCCAAGGAAGGTCTCGTTGAACGTCTTGCGTGCGGCCCGCAGCGAGAGCTGGTCGCGATCCAGATAACTGACCAGCCGGTTGAGGGCGTAGTCGCCGGCGATGTGGTCCTCGACCCACTCGGCATCATCGACCGCGATCAGCTGCTCCTGGCCAACGCGGCCATCCAGCGTCGCCTGCAGCAGGCGGCCGTCGGCGCCGTTGAAGCCGATCAGCAGGCGCGGCCCAGCGGCGGACCCAGTGGCCGCGTCGCAGACCAGCACGGTCAGTTCGAAATCCGCCCGGCCCAGGAAGCCGGCCAGCAGGTCGAGCCAGAACGCCGCCACCAGCGGCCGGTACAGCGCGTCCACCGGCAGTGGCAGCGACAGCCCCTTGTCGACCTGGGCCGCACCGCCGGAGATCACCGGCTGCAGCAGCATCCCCAGCGCGGGCAGCAACCAGCGCAACTGCAGGTGCGGATAGCCGGACTGACGCAGCAACGCCTGCAGCGAGCCGATGTCCTGCAACTCGATGAAATCGTCGAACGCGGCGTCGTAGACGCGCGGGTCGGTGTTGATCGCGACGCGTCCGTCGGCCAGTTGGCGCAACGGCTCGGCCGGATCCTCGGCGGCGACGATCTGCTGCCCGCTGCGCGCCAGGCTGGACCACAGCCGCGACAGCGCCAGCGGACTGCGGCCGATGAACGCCAGCGGCTGGGCGACCTCGAACCGGGTCGCAGCGAGAAAGGGAAAGCGACGCTGCGAACTGTCCCGACTGGGCAGGTAATGACCGCCGATCGCCAGCCGGCTGCGTGAGCCGACGAAGGCGAAGTGCAGCGGCGCCGCCTGGTCGTCCAGCTGCTTCCAGCCCGGATCGCTGGCGACCAGCTCCAGTCCCTGACCGGCCCAGCGGTCCAGCAGCATCATCAGCTGGTGGCTTTCCGGGGTGCGCACGAAGTCCCCGCGACTGGGCAGCTTGCCGAAGTAGCTGACCGGGTGCGCCGTCTCCACTGCGACCATCACTGCGCACCCGCCGGCGACGCGGCCCCCGTGGTGGTGCCGCCGGGCGAGGGTTGCGAGGACACCGCCGCGCCGGCCACCACCGCCGGCAGCTTCAGGCCCAGGGAATCATTGGCACCGGCGTTGGATTCCACCGTGCTGACGATCCGCAGCTCCACCTCAACCCTGGCGCCATCCCGGTTCCAGCCCAAGCGGTAGTGCTGCCGGCCCAGGCTGGTCTTCTCGGCCGCGTCGAACATCGCCGAGGTCGCGTTGTCACCCGGCGCGTTGAACACCTCCACCGTCCGTCCGTCGCCGGTAACCGCGTGGATCTGCACCCCCGGCACGCCCTCGCCCGGCAGCTGGAAGGTGTGCCATTGCGGCGGCGTGTTGCGGTAGCGCATCTGCTGACCATCGACGGTCATCGTGTATTCGCGTCCCTGCGCCGCCAGCGGCAGCACCTGGAAGACCATCGTCGGGCCCTCGCCGGCTGCGGTGGCGCCAACCCAGCGCCCGTAGCCGGCAACCAGCTCGGGTCGCAGGTTGATGCCGATGTCGGCCCACTGGCGTGGCGTCAGCATGGTGCCGCGGCGGATCACCAGCGACCCCAGCGCGGACTCGCCGAACTTCGCGATCGCGCCCTGCGGGCCGAAGATCTGCTCGATGTCCGAGCGCGCCGCTTCCACCGTTGCCTCCGGCGTGTACGGATAACGCTGGCCGATGCCGTCCTCGAACGGGCGCAGCACCTGTGCGGTCCAGGTCTGGTTGATCTCGCCCTCGGTCGGCCGCACCAGCGCAGCGAACGCCTGCACCAGCGGTCGCAGCAGCAGCGGGCGCAGGGTATTGCGCTGGTCCTCGGCCAAGCCGTTGAGCATCTGCTCGTCCACCAGCTTCAAGGCCAGGTCCAGTTCGGAGCCGCCGTCCAGGGTGTCCTGCATCAGCTTGCGCGCACCCGGACCCGGGTCACCCTGGGTCTTGATCTGGTTGAAGCGGCTGCGCACCTTGCCCAGCGCTTCGAAATACTGCGGCAGCAACGCCGGTCCACCGTCGCGCTCGACCATCAGCCGTGCCAGGCCGGCAAACTTCTGCCCCAGCGGGCCGGCTTCGGTCGTGCTCTTCTCGCCGGTGTCGGGATCCACCGACACTGGAATCGAGGTCGGGTTGCGCCGCATGATCACCCGGTTGAACCAGCTGGCGATGCCGCCCTTGACCGCGCCCCCGGTCGCGTTGGCCGCCGCCGGGTTGTCCCACACGGTTTCCCGGTTGACGGCTTCCAGCAGCACCCGCAGCGGCGAATTGACCGGATCGCCAAGGCGGTTCATCTGGGTCACCGCTTCCTCGAAATTGTCGAAGCGGGCGACGCTGATGCCTTGCAGGAACTTGCTCCACTCGCGCGCGTATTCCGCCTTGTACATCTCCGCCAGCTCCCTGGCGATGTGTTGCGGGCTGCCGGCCAGGGTCAGGTCGTTCTGCACCGTGGCCTCCAGCACCCAATCGGTACTGCTCAACTCGGTGGTGGAGGCGTCCTTGATCGCGCCCTGGACGTAGTCCTCCCAGGCCTTGCGGGTGAACGTGCCGGGAATCTGGTGGCTGCCGGTGACCGCGCTGCCGGTCTGCTTGTCGCCCAGCAGGCTGGCCACGGTGACCGGACTGAAGCGCGTTGCCGCCCGCGCCTTGATCTGGGCATACACGCGATCGCGCGCAGGCGTCCCCTTCATTACCTGGCGCAGCGCTTCGCGGCTGTCGTCCACCAGGCTGTACTTGAGCTCCAGTTGCGGCCAACCCGGGTCAGCCGACTGCTGGACGTGGAAGGTCATGAGGCGGCCGGCGGCGCGCAACAGTTCCTCGCGCGTCATCGCGCCCCGGTTCGCCTCCAGCCAACCACGCCAAAAGCGGGTCAGCTGGTCACTCAGGTGAGTCGCCTCCACGCGCTCGTGGTTGCCCAGCATGAGGTAGGTCTTGAGCGCGTTGTAGGCATCCTGCGAATCGGTCGCGACCGCATCCTCGTACAGGCGGGCGTCGCTGGTGGCGGCGGCATCGGCCGCATTGTCCTGGCTGTCGGACGGTGCGCCGGTCAGCGACGGCGGCTTCAGTTCGCTGCGCCTGGCCACCACTTGGGCCAGATAGCTTTCCAGCTTGCTCGATACCGGCACCAGCATCAGCTGGCGCATGCCGTGGAAGTACTCCTCGCGCAGCTTGGCTTCCACCGCGTCGCCCTGGTAGAGGCCGAGGCCCAGGCTCAGCGGGTGATCATCGCGATGCCGCTGCAGCTGCTCCAGTCGATCCTGCAGCACGAGCAGGGCCTCGATGCGCGACTGCAGATCGACCTTTTCCGCCTGCACCGCGATGGCCTTGTCCAGGTCCGCGGTGGCGTCGGCAACCAGCTGCTGGTTGCCGCTGTAGGACCAGGTCCAGCCCGCCAGTACGATCGCCAGCGCAGCGACGGCGCCGGCGAACGCGGCGTAACGCACCCGGGTCCGACCCGGGTTGGAGTACTGCCGGACCAGCTGGCGGTCGGCGAAGATCACCTTGCGGAACAGCCCCAGCAGGAAGTGGCTGCTGTCGGTCGGGGCCACGGTCTCCCCGGTGGGGCTGCCGCCCTGCAGTTCGAACTGGCGGGCCACGCGCTCCGACGCGGGCTGCACGGTGACGCCCTCCTGCAGGGCGCTGGTGAAATAGAAACCGCGGAACACCGGCTTGAACTGGTAGGGGTTTTCCTCGAACAACGTCGCGATGAAGGTCCGCAGTGCCGGCTTGATCCCGGCGAACTCCATCGGCATCGCCAGCAGGCCCGGACTGACATCCCGCCCGCGAGCCATCGCCATCTGCGCCAGACCCATCTCGCGCAGTCCGTCGGCAAGCACATCGAAGTGCTGGTCGAAGGATTCCAGGGCGTCACTTTCGCCACTGCCGGCGCCCTGCCGGTCGAGCTCGTAGGGGAGCGTTGCGCCCCAGGCGTTCTCGCGCTCGGACGGGTCTAGGCCGCGGAAGAATTCGCTGAAGCCGCTGATCAGGTCGGCCTTGGTGAACACGACGTAGACCGGCGCGTGGACCTCAAGGCGCTCGGTCAACTCCTGCACCCGTTGGCGCAGGTTCTTGGCCAGGTCGATGGCGAACTCGGGCTTGCTACCCGAAAGCTCCGCGATCGAGGCGGCGATGATGATGCCGTTGATCGGCGCGCGCGGCCGATGCTTCTTCAGCAGGTCCAGGAAGGTCAGCCATTCCAGCCGGTCCTCGGCGCTGACCGTGTAGCGGCCAGCCGTGTCCAGCACGATGCCTTCGGTGGTGAAGTACCAGTCGCAGTTGCGCGTGCCGCCCAGGCCGTGAATGACATTGCTGCGGTTGTCCTCAAACGGAAAGCGCAGGCCCGAGTTGAGGATCGCGGTGCTCTTGCCGGCGGCCGGGTTGCCGATGATCACGTACCACGGCAGCTCGTAGAGCGCGGCGTTGCCCTTCATCTGCCCCAGCCGCGAGGTCTTGATCGCCTTGACGGCCTCGGCCATGCGCTCGCGCAGGACTTCGGCGTCCGCGCGCGCGGCAGGCTTGGCGGCGGTGACCGCGGTGTCGGCGTGCTCGGTGACCATGCTGTCCAGCCGCTTGGCGGCGCGCGCCGTGCGGAGCTTGCGCACGATGACAAACACCAGCCAGGCGACCACGACGAGGATGAGCAGTGCGACCAGCCAACCGCCGGCCGCCAGCAACGAGTCCTTGCCAAAGTAGGCGACGGCGGCGGCGATGGCGATGCCCAGCGCGGCGAGCACGCGGTAATCCCTCAGCCAGAAACGAAGGTTGGTCCAGAAGCTGCTCATCTACGCATCCATCATCGTCAAACGGTTTCCGCCGCGGGCGCGGCTGGGGGTTCAGGGCTTGGCATGGGCGAAAGCGCGGCGGCAAAACGAACCGCGCCGTCGGCCACCGACGCGAGCACGACCGGCCCGTCATCGGCAGTGGCCTGCGCCGCTGCAGCGGCGAGCAGGGCGAGGACCGCAACCGCGCCGGTCTCGCCGCAGACCAGGCCCAGATGGCGTCCCTGCTCGACCGGGTCCAGCTCGGGCAGGCAGGCGGTCATCGCGCCGGCGATCTCGATCGCGCGGCTGGGGCGGTGGTCGGCGTCACTGAAGACGGCAGCGACGTCCTCGACCGGCAGCGCGGCGACCGCCAGCGCGCGCTGCAGCAGCGCCGCCAGCTCGCGCCCGGCCGCACGCCCGTGGCCCGGAGGACCATGCACCACGCGATGCAGCCGCAGCGGCGGCGCTTCCCGCTCGTCGTTGGGAGTTTCCGTCGACAGCCACACGCCCGCCGCGCCCTCACCGGGGATCAGTCCTTCCGGGTGCCCGCTGACCAGCAACGTGCGGGTTGCATCCAGCCGGCTGACCGCGAGTTCGTCCACAAGACTGTGCGCCGCCAGCAGCAGGTGGGTGTCGGATGGCGCCGCGTCCGGGCGTCCATCGGCGTGAGCGAGCCGGTCGATCACCCGCCACGCATCGGCGGCGCCGGCCACCGGCTCGACGCTGATCCGGAACGTGCCGCTGGCAAATCCAATTGCAGTCGCCTTGTCGGCGATCCAGGCAAGGCTGGCGCGACGCACCGGTTCGGGCCAGTGCGTCGGGAGCAGCAGGCGGATGTGCAGCACCGGTGCCAGGGGTACGGGTGCCAGGGCGCGCGAGGAACGCGAGTGCTGCATGGCGTGCGGGTGCATCGCCGTGTCCGCGGACTGCGCGGCGGCGGCGCCCGCGTCGGCGAACGGCAGCGCGGCGTAAAGCAGGTCTTCGGCCACAGTCTCCAAAAGCGCCAGGGCGCGCAACTGGTCCTCGGCAAGACCCGGCGAGCGCGGCCGCGATTCCGGCAGCAACCCGGCGACGGCAGCGCGGACAGGCTCCACATCAAGATCATCGACCTGCGCGGCAAACACCGGCAGGCCCATCTGGTCGCGCAGGGACGGATGCAGCGACGGCCGCTGCGGCTGCAACAGCGCCCCGGCGATTACTCCACCGCTGCTGCCGGCGCGTGTAAAGGCGGCGCTGTCCAGCAGGTACACGATCCGATCGGCCTCGACCTGCGTGGGTGCGTCCTGCGAGATAGTGCCGCCCGCGATCGAATCCATCGCCTTCTGTTCGCGGCGCGCCTTGCGCCGGCGAGCAAGCGCCCGCAGCAGCAGAAAGCCAGCGACCAGCAACAGGGGCAGGACCAACAGGGTGCCGACGATCTGCGGCGTGCCGGGCGTCGCCCCGCTGGCCCGCCAATACAGGATCGCCACGAGCCAGACCGCACCGAACACCAGCACGACGCCCAGCAGTCCGCGGATGACCGCACCCACCCTCATTGCCCCTGTTCCGGTCGCACTGGTCCCCGCCCCCTGCTAACGGCCGGACACGGCGGTGCCGCGGGTGATCCACGCGTAGGCAACATCAACGGGTTTCCACATCGCCCTGCTCCCTGGCTTTGCCCATCGGGCATCCGGCTTTCCTGCGCCGCGGGTCAAGATAGCAGGTGCGGCCGTCGGTTTTCACCTGCCGCGTCAGCCAACGAGCACCTCATCGCCCGGCCGCACGACGCGCCTGGCGGCAATCGGACTTCAGTTCAAGGTGGACGTAATCCTTGATGCTGCGCCAGTTGCCGCCCCATTCCAGGCCTGCCTCGACGGCCAGTTCGCCGTACAGGAAGTAGCCGCGGCGGGTCCACGGATCCTCCATATCCCACTGCAGCCTGCCGTCGCGGTACAGCGCGCTGTCGACCGCCAGCCCGTACTGGTGGCAACTCTGGCCGGCGCCGGCGCGGGTAACCGCGCCGCCCTTGGCAGCCAGTGCGGCTTGCCGTTCGGGGCTGCGGTAGCCCTCCACCAGGACCATCTCGTAGCCATGCACGTCGCGCATCACGCGATAGATCGCGAGCACCCGCTGCTGGAAATCCGGGGCGATGCGCGCCCACTTGCGATCGGCGCTGGAGATCTCCCGCGGCGCCACCACCGCAGCGCCCCGCATCTGCGCGGCTTCCGCGGCGAGGAACACGGCGGGGGGCAGGTCCGGCGGCGGTGCCAGGCGCTCACCGCGCAGCAGCTCGACCACGTGACTGTCTGTGGTGAAGCCGGCGCCGCCCCCGAAGTCATCCCACAGGACCTGACGACCCAACTGCAGGATCAGCAGCGGCGGCAAAGCCAACGCGGCGATAGTCGCGACCAGCAGCCAGCGACGGCGACGCAGCATCTGTCCCAGCCGGGCGCCGCGTCCCCGCAGCGCGCGCGAGGAGTCGCTGGCCCGCGCTCCCGCATTCCCCTGCCAGCGACCAGCCACCGCGGCCACCCGGGCCCGCCAGCGATCCACGCCCGCCAGCACGCCGTCGCGCGCAGCCGGAAACACCGCCAGCCAGCCCAGCAGCACCGCAACCAGAAAAAACACCGCCATCCCAAGCGCGAGCATGTTGCCACCGTCCCTGTTGCCCATGTGGCCGACCTGCAGGCCATCCAATTGACGCCACTGCGACCCCAACGCAGAATGCGCGGGCACATCGTCCGGCCCGGCCCGGACCGTAACCAGCCGGATTGGCGGTCTGGAAAGGAGTCCACGTGGATCGGCAAGATGCCAAACCCCGTCGTCCGAGCCTGATGGCCGGCGCACCCAGCCCCGCGACTGGCCCGTCGCCGGCGCGGATCCTAGCAGATATGGAAGGTGGCAAGCCTGCCACGGTCAGCGCGCGCCCGGCCCCTCGGCGGAAGATGCTGCTCCTGACCGCAGTGGCCGCCGGCGCGCTCGCGCTGCTGTGGTGGTGGCAAGCGGGAAACCGTGAAGAGGGGTTTTCGTCAGTCGATGCGCCGATGCATACCGGAACCGCCGGGATCGCGGCCGATGCTGACCGCGGCGCTGCCACGATCATCGAAGAGCCCTCACCTGCCAGCGGCCCCAATGCACTTTCCAATGGCGCGGGCGGTGCAGCCATCGGCGCAGGCGACGACGACCCGCTTGTATCCCCGTTTGCGGCCTCGGCGCCCGCACTGGCGACAGCCCGATCGAAACGGGCCAATCCGTTTACGCCCGGCGAGCCGACCCGACCCGGGAGGCAAGCCGCGCGACCCGCACAAGCCGGCACGGCAAAGCCGGGCGCAAGCGGTGGCGAACCGGACCTGATGGCCACGCTTCTGGGCAACATCAAGGCTCCGGAGCCTGAGCCCGTCAGCGGGCTCGATACCCTGATCCGGAAGATGGAAAGCGAGGAAGCAAGCGTGGTGGCCGGCAAGCAGACGGCATCGGCCCGCCTCCAGCCCACGCGCTCGCAGCAGATCCAGTCCAACCTGCGCGAATGCCCGCCGGCCAACACCGCCAAGGGCCTGAAGTGCCGGCAGGCCATCTGCGCGGTCTATGCCGGGCGCGACCCGGCGTGTCCGGCCGATTGAGCCGTCGGCGCGCGGCCACGCAGCCGGCGGCGAGATGCGGTGCTGTTACCAGACCACCTCGGCCATGGAGCAGTTCAGTCCCGAGCCGATGCCGAGCAGGGCGACGCGGTCACCCTTCTTTAGCCGGCCCATCTCGCGCAGCTTGCTGAGGACGATCGGCACCGAGGCGGGGCCGATGTTGCCGTGCTCGCCAAAGATCGTCAGGACCTTCTTCGGGTCGATGCCCATGGCCTTGGTGAAGGCGGCCGTGTGCACCTTGCTGACCTGGTGGATGACGAATTCGTCCAGTTCCTCCGCCACCCAGCCCAGCTTGTGGCGGGCCACGGCGAAAGTCTTCTGGGCCAGCTTGATGCCCTCGATCAGCAGCATCCGGGTATCGGTGACCATGCCGTCGAGGTTGCCTCGGCACAGCTTGTTCCATTCCGTCGCCGCCCGGGTCACGCCGCCCTTGTAGCGCGGCGCGCCAGGAGCCAGCTCGGCGCGGGCCAAAACCATCGCCGCCGCACCGGAACCCAGCGTCAGCGTCGCCAGTTCGTTGCGGAAATCCGCCTCGGTGCAATTTGCACTGGTCAGGCGCTCCAGGGTCTTCTCATAGGCCAGATCGGCCGTTTCGCCGTCCACCACCAGCGCATAGTCGATCTCGCCGCATTCGATCATGCGGCTGGCGATGTCCATGCCGTTGATGAACGCCAGGCACGCGTTGGCGACGTCGAAGTTCTGGCAGGTGTCGGCCAGGCCGAGGTTGCCACTGACGATCGACGCCGTGGACGGCTCCAGGTAGTCGCGGCTGACCGAGGTGTTGACCAGCAGACCGACCCGGTCCGGATCAATCCCGGAGTCGGCCAGCGCCTTCACCGCCGCCAGCGTTGCCGCGTCGGAGGCGAGCACGTCGCCGTCCCAGAGACGGCGCGCGTGGATGCCGGCGATGTCGCCAAGCACGTCGGTACGGATGCCCAGGCGGTCCAGGGTCGGCTTGAGCCGGAGATTGATCTCTTCCGAGCTCAACCGGCGTGGCGCGTCGATGTGGGCCAGACCGGCGATGGCGACATGTTGGAACTGCATGGGCGGCAAACCAGGAAAGACAGGTATCACGACAGGTTAACGCGTTAACGTCGCGCCTGCATTAATGCTTGCCGCAATAACGGTCAACCGCCGACCGGATACGTCTGCACCGCGCTGTGTGGGATCTCCGACTCTGCCGACCCGGGTACCGCTGTCACGCTGCCGCAGCGATAGGCGGTGAAACGCTGCTCACCACCGGCCGGCGGTCCCATCGGCTGGATCGTATCGGCCTGCAGGCCGGGCGCCTCGTTGCGGGCCAGGGTTTCCAGCTCTTCGCGCACGCGCAGATTGTTGCGCTCGTAGAAGGCGACGCTGTCCTTGACCGAGACCGCGATCTCGCCCTGGCGGGTGCATCCGGCGGGAGGGCCGCCGGCGCCGATCACGCTGACAGCGCTTGCTCCGGGGGCCATTTTGACCCAGGTGCAGCCACCGGCGAGAACGAGTGCGGCGGCAAGGGCGATGGTCGACAGGCGGATCATGGAATCTCCAGGTTTCAGTAGGCCACCGGACCGGAGTCGGGCGGCAGAGTGGTGCGGGCGAACGATGTTATCGACGCGCGCGGTGAATCGGGCCTGACCATGAAACGGAACGTCGTGCACGGACCCCAACCGCCGGGAACGTCAGGCCCGGCCGGCGATTTGGAGTCCTTCCGCCCTACTCCGGCTGGACGGCGCTGCGGCCGGGCGCCACCGGCTTGCCATCTTCGTCCAGGACCTGGACCGGTCCCAGCTCGAGCGCGCGCACCGGAGCCTCGATCTTGCCCAGATCACCGACCACCACCCAGGTCAACGCAGCCGGGTCGATGGTCGAGGCGGCCCTGGCGACCACGGCCGGGGTCATCGCCTCGATCTCGGCCTTGTGCTGGAACACGTAGTCATCCGGACGGTCGTAGCGGACGATTCCAGTGATCGTGCCCATCACCGCGCTGCCGGTCTCATAGGCGCCCGGCAGGCTGCGGATCTCGTTGGCCTTGACCTTGCCGACCTCTTCGGCGGTCGCCGGTGCCTTGCCGCTGGCGTAGTCGTTGATCTCGCGCTTCATTTCGGCAATCGATTCGGCAGTCTTGTCGATCTGCACCGGCGAGTAGGCCAGCCACGGTCGCTGCCCGATCGCATTGCTGGCAAAGCTGTAGGCGCCGTAGGCCCAGTGCTTGTCCTCGCGCAGGTTCATGTTCAACCGCGAGCTGAACTGGCCGCCCAGCACGGTGTTGGCGAAACCGAACTCGGTCGCGTCATCGGACTTGGTCGACGGCACCAGTTCGCCGACGTAGATGTTCGCCTGCACGGCGCCGGGCTGGTCGATCAGCAACACACGCGGCGCAGCCGGCAGGGCGACTTCCGGGACGTCCACCGGAGCGGGCACGTCACCCTTGCCCTTCCAATCCCCCAGATGCCGGTTCAGCATCGGTACGATTTCCTTGAGCGTGGTATCGCCGACCACAACCAGCGTGGCCGTCTCCGGCCGCACCCAGGCCTGGTGGTAGGCCAGCAGATCGTCGCGGGACAGTGCAGCGATCGTATCCTCGGTGCCCGAGCCACTGAACGGCATGGCATACGGATGGCCCTCGCCGTAGAGAAGCGGCGGCAGCACGCGCAGGGCAGCGGAATTGGGCCGTGCCTTCTCCTGCTTGATGCCGGCGATCCAGCTGGCCCGCACGCGATCGATCTCGCTCTGGTCGAAGCGTGGCTTGCGCAGCATCTGGCTGAACAGGGCCAGCGATGGATCGAGGTTTTCCTTCAACGCCGACAGCGATGCGCTCGCGCCGTCCAGCGCGGCGCCGGCGCCCAGATTGGCCCCCAGCGCCTCGGCGCGGGCAGCAAAACCGAGTGCGTCGTACTCGCCGGCACCTTCATCCAGCATGCCCATGGTGAAGCTGGAACTGCCCAGCTTGTCCGACGGATCAACCTTGAACCCACCGTCAAACATCAACGAGAACTGGACCACCGGGATGTCGTGGCGCTCCGCGAGGATCACGCGGGTGCCGTTGTTGAGCGTGGCGCGCTGGAGCTCGGGGAATTTCAGCTCGGGGAACTTGTCGGGAAGAGGCACGCCGGTGCTGCGGTCCACGCTGGACGGCGACACGCTGTAGCGCGAATCCACCGCCGGCAGGGTCAGCGGCGCCGGCTCCACGGCCGGATCCTCGGCCAGCGGCGTGCGCTCGCCGGGCATCACCACGAGCGTGTGGTCGCCCTGGCCGAGCCACTTGCGCCCCAACGCCTGCAGCGTTGCCGGCTGCACGGCGGCGACCGTGGCCATGCTCTCGCGGAAGCAGCCCGGCTCGCCGGTGTAGATCGTGCAACTGGCCAGCGCGTCGGCCTTGCCGCCAAAGCCGCCGATGCGCTCGACGCCGCGGATGAAGCCGGCCCGAACCACGGTCTTGGCCTGCGCCAGCTCGGCGGCATCGGGACCTTCGGCCAGCAGCCGCTGCAGCTCCTCGTCGATGATCGCCTCGACCTTTTTCGGATCCACGCCTTCCTTGACGGTCGCGAAGACGAGGAAATTCGAGCCCAGCTGGGACTCGCTGAGCCCGGCGGTCACGTTGTCCACCAGCTTGTCGGCGTGCACCAGGCGCCTGGCCAGGCGCGAGGTGCTGCTGCCGCCCAGGACCTGGGCGAGCACACCGAGCTGATCGGCTTCCACGGTCGCAGTCGGTGGCACGTTCCAGGCACGGTAGATGCGCGCCTGCGGCACCCGGTCCTCGAGCACCTCGCGGGTCGAGGCGGGACGCTGGGCCACGTCGACCGGCGGCTGCGCCATGTCCGGGCCGGCCGGGATGTCGCCGAAGTAGCGGGCGACCTTTTCCTTCGCAGTCGCCACGTCGATGTCGCCGGCCAGCACCAGCACCGCGTTGTTGGGGCCGTACCAGGCGCGGAACCAGTTCTTGACGTCCGCCAGCGAGGCGGCGTCCAGATCGGCCATCGAGCCGATCACGCTGTGGTGGTACGGGTGGTCGACCGGATAGAGCGACTGGTTGAGCTTGGTCCAGACCTGGCCGTAGGGCTGGTTCTCGCCCTGGCGCTTCTCGTTCTGGACCACGCCGCGCTGCTCGTCCAGGGTGGCCTGGTCAATCGCGCCCAGCAGGTGGCCCATGCGGTCGGACTCCATCCACAGCGCGGTATCCAGCGCGGTGGTCGGGACGTTCTGGAAGTAGTTGGTGCGGTCGGTATTGGTGGTGCCGTTCATGTCGGTCGCACCGACCATCTCGAACGGGTCGAAGTACTCGCCGCGGTGATTCTCCGAGCCGTTGAACATCAGGTGCTCGAACAGGTGGGCGAAGCCGGTGCGGCCCTTCGGCTCGTCCTTGCTGCCGACGTGGTACCAGACGTTGACCGCGACGATCGGCGCCTTGCGGTCGGTGTGAACGATCACGCGCAGGCCGTTGGGCAGGGTGAACTGCTCGTAGGCGATGTCCACCGGCGCCGCTTTCACGGCCGTGCGCGCGTCGGCGGGCTGCGGCAGGAATGCCAGACTGCCCATCGCAACGGCGACCCCGAGCGCCAGCGCGCCGTGGCGCAACGAGCGCGGCCGTGCGGCGCCAACGAAGTCGGAAAGAACGGCGGGAAGCAACGCGGCGACGCGGGACGATGCGGACATTCGACACTCCTTGTACGGTCCCGCCCGATATGGACGGATACGCAATCCTAACGGCAGCGCGCGTTACGGGCACCGGGTCACAAGTCACACAGTAGCTCCCGTGGCCGGTAGCGCCCCCGTGCACGCACGGCATTTGCGCTGCCCGAAAGCTGCAGCCGCCCGCATAATCGCGGCATGTTCGACGTCATCCTCTATCAGCCCGAGATCCCGCCCAACACGGGCAACGCCATCCGCCTTTGCGCCAACACCGGAGCACGGCTGCACCTGGTGCGGCCGCTTGGATTCAACCTGGAGGACCGTCAGTTGCGTCGGGCCGGGCTCGATTACCACGAGTACGCCAGCATGCAGGTGCATGACGATCTGGACGGCGCCCTGACGTCCATCGCCGAGGCGCGCCAGACCGGACCACGCGTGTTTGCGCTCAGCACGCGCGGCAGCGTGCGCTACGACCGGCCGGCCTACCGCAGCTGCGACGTCTTCCTGTTCGGCTGCGAGACCCGCGGCCTTCCGGCGGAGGTACTGGCGAAGTTGCCCGCCGATCAGCGGCTGCGCCTGCCGATGCAGCCGGGCAACCGCAGCGTGAACCTCTCCAACGCGGTGGCCGTGGTGGTGTTCGAGGCGTGGCGGCAGCAGGGCTTTGCCGGGGATGCGGGCGCTGACACCAGCGTGGGGGATTGAGCGCGCGAGCAGGAGAAGACGACGTCCGCGGCACACGCCGGGTTACGGACTCCAGTGGATCTGCACATCGACCGTGGGCGCGCCGAGTACCGCCATCACCGGATGACGCTGTGGATCGTTCAGCGCGATCGCTTCCTCGAGTACCGCGCGCTTGGACGCGCCAGTGATGAGCAGGTGCAGCGCGTCGGAACGCAGGAGGCGGCCGACGGTCAGGGTGATCCGCGGGTAAGGCGCTTCCGGCGGCAAGGGGTCCGGATCAAACCGGCACGCTTCCAGGACCGGATCGTAGCCGCAAGCCAGCTGGCGAGCCCCCGGAAACAGCGACGCGGTATGGCCGTCGTTGCCCATCCCCAGTACGACGGCATCAAAGTTCTGGCGATGCAGCGCCAGCCAGGCGCGGGCTGCGATCAGGGAAGCGTCCGGGTCTCCATCGGGAGCGGTCAGCGTCGCCAACTGCACGCCATTGGCGGGCGCGAATGCCTCGGCCAGGCCGCGCAGGTTGGAGGCCGGTGAATCCACCGGCACGCAGCGGTCATCGGTGGGCAGCAGGGTGACGTTCTGCCACTCCAAGGTTGCCTGCGCGAGACGCTGGTATACCGGCCAGGGCGTGCTCCCACCGGCGAGGGCCAGCATCGCGCTGCCGCGTTCGTGCAGGCCGGCCCGCAACGAGGCCTGCAGCGAATCAACGAGATGAACGGCCAGCTGCCGCGCATCGGCGTGGGTGTGCAGGGTCCAGCCCATGATCCGACTCCCTGGAGGATGACGGGAGCAATGCTATCGACCCGCGCCGGGGCGTCAGATGAAGGGCGTCGGCTCCGCGGGCTGGCTGTCGGCCTGGACGAAATACTCCTGCAGGTACTTCTCGCCCTTGTCGCAGAACAGGGTCACCACGGTTTTCAGTTCCGGATGCAACTCGCGGACCCGCTTGGCGGCCAGCAGGTGCGCGCCCGAACTGGGACCACAGAACAGGCCGTGCGCGCGGGCCAGATGCCGCATCGCGCCGACCGCGTCCGCGCTGGCGACGCTGGTGACCTCATCGACCAACGCGCCGTGGCGCTGGAAGATCCCCGGCACGAAGCCATCGGAGATGCCTTCTATCTTGTGCAGGGCGACCTCGCCGCACAGCAGGGTCTGCGATTCGGAGGGTTCCATCGCAAACAGCCGCACGTCCGGATTGACTTCGCGGAACGCCTGGCCCACGCCGATCAGGGTGCCGCCGGTTCCCACGCCCGCCACCAGCGCGTCGGGCACGATGCCGTCGGGCAACTGGGCGAGGATCTCCGGACCGAGGACAAGTCGGTTCTCTTCCACGTTCCACTCGGACTCGAACTGGCTGGGGCAGAAATGGTGGGGTTGCGCACCCAGTTCGCGTGCCTTCTCCAGCGCCGAGTTGACATGGAAATCGCCGCAGAACAGCACTTCGGCTCCGTATGCGCGCGATATCGCGACCCGTTCGCCCGACAGGCCTTCGGGCATCACCACCAGCATCCGGTAACCCTTCACCGCCGCCACCATCGCCAGCGCGTTGCCGGTATTGCCGCTGGTGGCTTCCACGATGGTGTCGCCGGGTTGCAGCAATCCGGCCTCCTCGGCCTTCTCGATCATGTACTTGGCGATGCGTGCCTTGATGGATCCGGAAGGATTCAGGAACTCGAGCTTGGCCAGAACCCCCTCGACCTCCACCAGGGGCGTGTCGCCGACGGCATCCAGGATGCTGCTTGAGACGGACGAAAAACGGATTGCCATGTTGGACTCCTCGGGAATCGACCACATCGTCGGGCGCCCAGTCTGCAGAAGGAGCCGTTGAGGGTTCATGACACGGGTCAATCGCGGTTCCGATCTTCCAACCTGAACAGCACCTGTAGTTATTGAACGCCCAAGTACACAATTCAGTTGGGATTACAGGCCCACGGCGATACTCCAAGGGTCCAGCTGGGATGCTGCCTTGGTTTGAGGCGGCCGCAGCCGGAACGGACTACCCCTTTCAAGAGGCCGAGAATCATGAAGAAGTCACTGCTTGCCCTGAGCCTGATCGCCGCGCTTCCGTTTGCTGCTTCGGCCGCCGATGGCATCTCCTACAACTACGTCGAAGGCGGCTACATCGCCACCGACACCGACTACAGCGATGCCGATGGCTTCGCCGTCCGCGGCTCCGGTGCCATCGCGCCCAACTTCCACGTGTTCGGCGACTACTCCAACCAGAAAACCGACGATTTCTTCGTTGGACCGCTGCGCTACCGCGGCGTCAAGATCGACCAGTGGCGCCTTGGCGTGGGCTACAACCACGAAATCTCCCCGGCTGCCGACCTGGTGACCCGCGTCGCCTACGAGCGCTCCGAGGACGAGTTCAACAACAGCCTCAATGGTTACAGCGTCGAAGTCGGCGTGCGTGGCGCGCTGGCACCGAACTTCGAAGGCTACGCGATGGCCGGCTATGAGGACGGCAGCGACTACGACGGCGACTTCTACGGCCGCCTCGGCGCGCAGGTGAAGTTCAACCCGATGTGGGGCCTCAGCGGCGACGTCAAGTTCGTCGACGGCGACACCCAGTGGTTCATCGGTCCGCGCATCACGTTCTGATATTGATCGTCATGTACAAAAAAGCCCGGCTCAGGCCGGGCTTTTTTGTACGCGTATCCCGAAGGCATCAGCCGAACAGCGGACCGGGGTATTCCGCCTTCTGCTCGCGCGCCATCAACTGGCGCAGGCCCTGGGCCGGCGTGAGTTCGCCATGCAGCACCGCGTAGACCGCTTCAGCGATCGGCAGCTCGACCTCGTGGCGGCGGGCCAGGCGCATCACCTCGTCGGCGGTCTGGACCGATTCGACCACCTGGCCGATTTCGCGGATCGCATCCTCGATGGAGTGACCGCGCCCCAATGCCAGCCCCAAACGGCGATTGCGTGAGAGGTCCCCGGTGCAGGTCAACACCAGATCACCCAGGCCGGCCAGGCCCATCACGGTCTCAGGCCGACCGCCCAGGGCACGGTTCAGGCGCAGCATCTCGTTGAGGCCGCGGGTAATCAGGCCGGCGCGGGCATTCAAGCCCAGCTCCATCCCGTCGGCAACCCCGGTGGCCACCGCCAGCACGTTCTTCATTGCCCCGCCCAGTTCGGCGCCGAGCATGTCGTCGCCGGTGTAGGCGCGGAAACTTGGCCCGTGCAGGACGCCGGCAACGCGCTTGGCAAAGTCTGCGGTTGCCGAGTGCACCGTCAGCGCAGTGGGCAGGCCGATGGCGACCTCTTTCGCAAACGAAGGCCCGGTGACGACCGCCAGTGGAACCTGCGGGCCCAGCAACTCGGCTGCGACCTCGTGCAGGAAGCGGCCGCTGCCCGGCTCGAAGCCCTTGCTGGCCCAGGCCACGCCCGCACGCGCAGGGCGTGCGGCGCAAGCAACCGCAGGGTGTCGGCAAAGGCGTGCGACGGCACTACCACCAAGACCAGGTCGGAGTCCGTCAGCGCCTCGACCAGATCACCGGTCGCGCGCAGCGTGTCCGGCAGCATGATTCCGGGCAGATACCGGGCGTTCTGCCGGTCGCGCGAGATGCCGGCGATGGCATCCGCGTCGCGACCCCACAGTACGGTGTCGTGTCCGTGACGGGTAATCAACGCGGCCAGTGCCGTGCCCCACGAGCCAGCGCCCAGCACGGCCACGCGCAGGGCGCTGTTTTCCACCGAGTCACTCATGACGCGATCAGGCGTTGCCGGCGGTCTCGACGCCGTCAAGGCCCGGGGTCGTGTTCTCGGACTCCTTGGCCGCGCGCTGGCGCAGGCTCTCGCTGTACAGGGCCTCGAAATTGATCGGCTGCAGGAAGAACGGCGGGAAACCACCGGACTGGATCAGGCTGCTGATCAGGGCGCGCGAGTACGGGTAGAGCACGTTCGGACAATGGATGCCGAGCATCGCGTCCAGTTGCGCCGGCTCGAAGCCGGTCATGCTGAACACGCCGGCCTGCTTCACCTCGGCCAGGTACAGCGGCTTGTCATCGGCATTGCAGGTCAGCGTGATGCCCAGGACGACCTCGTACAGGCCTTCGTTGACCTGCTGCACGCTCTGGCTGAGGTTCATCTGCAACTCTGGCTGGGCCTGCTCGTTGAACACGCCCGGGCCGCCGGGAACTTCGAACGAGACGTCCTTGGCGTAGATCTTCTCGACCGTGAAAGACGGGCCGGTGGCGGCTTCAGCCGGCGCGGCGGCACCGTTGAGGGTTTCTTCAGACATCGGGATTACTCCAGCGTAAGGACGGAAAAGTGGCGATTATGGCACGCAGCCAACAAGCGCCATGGGCTCAAGGCTGGGGACGACGGCCGGCGAAGCAAGGCCCGCACCGACCCGCATCCTGTTCAGCCGCGGCGTCCCTTGACCAGTGGCAGGTCGGCCTGGCGCCACGCCTGGATGCCGCCCTCAAGCACGTAGACCTTCTCGAAGCCGGCCTTCTTCAGCCGCTTGGCCGACGCGCCGGCGGTCATGCCGGTGCGGCACACGACGATCACCGGCAGCGCCTTGGCGGCGGCCAGCTGCTTGCTTTCCGGATCGAACTGGCTGGGCTGGACCGACTTGCTTCCGGCGATGTGGCCCTTCTCGAAGTCGCCGCTGGGCGAGAGGTCGATGACCAACGCGTTGTCGCGGTTCATCAGCGCGACCAGCTCGGCCGGGCGCAGGCCTGCGTAACCCCGGAACAGCTGGGCGATTTCGGTGAACACCAGGGCCACGGTGATGCCGACCAGCGCCAGCGACAGCAGGGGGTGACGCTGGGCGAAGGCCAGCAGTTCTTCAAAGGTCACGGAATCACGCGCACGACTTGGGGCCGGGGATTGTCGCCCAGCGGCGGGACGGGTGCAAAAACGCGCTCATTGCCCGGCCCACAGGTCCGGCAGGTCACTGACCAGCCACCAGGCCTTGGCGTCCTCGTCCCAGCGCCACTGCTCCAGATAACGGACCGTGCGCTCGGCCATGGTGTGACGGTTGATGACGCCGATCTCGATGTTGCGCATCGCGCGCCCGGCGGCGGTATCCACGGCACCGCCGACGTCGCGGTAGGACGATACCTGGACCTGCTCGTAGCGCTCCATCTCAAGCTGGGTAAGCGGATTCGCCTCGCGCACCGCGGGGTCGACCAGGTTCCTTGCGCCGGCGAAATCGCCCCAGCGGATCGCGCCTGACCAGGCGTATTGCGCGGAGTCCAGCGCGTTGGCGGCGGGACTGGCGCTGCCACACCCGGCAAGCACCAACAGTGCCGCCAGGCCAAACAACATCGAGCGCAGACCGGGCCAGCGCTTGCGTGGAAGAAAATGGGTAGGCCAATGCACGTCTCGAAATCTCCGGGTGGCTAGCGGCCCATCGTATCGGGCGCTGTGGACAGGTTGGCTCAGCGGGCGATCGCGACGTAGCGGGCGCTGAAATCGGTGGCAAGCCGGCCGTCGGCCAGCATCAGGCGGGCGACCAGGCTGATCCGCGCGCGCCGACGCTGGCGAAGGGTCGCGATGAATGCGTCCCAGCCGCCCGAGGGCGCCAGCCCGGCGGTGATGCGCAGGTCGTCGTAGACCGGGTGCAGATAGCGCACCTGGCTGTCGGCGACGTAGATCCCCGCATCGATTCCGGCAGCCTCGACCTGCATCGTCACCAGCCCCCAGGACGCCAGTGTCATCAGCGAGACCATGCTGCCGCCAAAGGCGCAGCTCTTGTCGTTGACGTGCAGAGCCAGTGGCGCCGTGAGACAGAGCCTGTCACCGTCGAAGCTCTCGATCACCGGCGCCATCGCCGCCACCGGCGGCATCGACTGGAAACGTTGCTCGAGGCGCTGCAAGGCCTCGCTGTTGGACACAGATTGCGGCATGTAAACCCTGGCTGGAGCCGGATCGACCGGTAAATGGGATGGGTGCGCAGGCGGCACGACGAGGCATGCAGTCCTTGGTGGCGCGTGCCAAGCTGTGCCGATGAGCGCGCGCAACCCAGCCCCCGCATGGTACGTGATCTCGCTGCGTCCACGCGGCGGCAACGCGAGCCTGCGCCGCGCAGCCACCCGCCACGGCGCCGGCCTGCTCGCATTGGCACCGTGGAAGCTGGAGACCATCGACAGCGTGGAAAGCCGGGCCGCGCTGGATCAGGCGCTCGCCGCCGACCGGCTGATGTTCACCAGCCCGGAGGCCGCGCGCTCGGCCGCGAAGCTCCGCGATCTTCGTGCAATGCCGGGCCAGGCGTGGTTTGCCGTCGGCTCGGGCACCGCCGCCGCGCTGCGACGGGTCGGGGTGGCCGATGTTGTCGCGCCCACCCGCATGGACAGTGAAGGGCTGCTGGCACTGCCCGGACTGCAGCACTTGCACGACAGCACGATCGGCCTGGTAACCGCCCCGGGGGGACGCGGCACCTTGCCTCCGGCCCTGGAGGCACGCGGCGCGAAGGTCATCCGCGCAAATGTGTATCAACGCGTTCCGGTGCTCCCGCCGCCGCGTGCGCTGGCGGCCGTACACAACCTCAAGGCGCCGGCCGTGCTTGCGGTGTCCAGCGGCGAGGCCCTCCAGCTCACATTGCAGACGCTGCCGGCGCCGGTGGTCGAGCGCCTGCTGGCACTGCCGGCGGTGGCGGCCAGCGCACGACTGGTGGAACTGGCCCACGACTCCGGATTCTCCACCTGCCGTCAGGCGCGTAGTGCGCGTCCGGCCGACATGATCGAGGTGGCCGCGCAACTGATGGCATGACGACCGCGCACACGCCGGTCCGGTAGCATTGGAACCCCCGCCAACCGTGTGTCTGACGTGTCCAGCACTCCGCCCCTCCCATCCCCCCGTCGCCGATCAGCCTGGCTGTGGCTGTGGATGCTGGTCTTGCTGCTGGTGGCCGGTGCGCTTGCCTATGGCGGCTACTACTGGTGGCAGCGCCATCAGGCTCAGGATGTCGCCCAAGCCAGTGACATCGACGTGCGACTGGCGAGCCTGGACCAGCGCCTGGCAACGCTGCGCGGGGATCAGGGCGTCCAGGCCAAGCGCCTGCAACAGGCGATCGCGACCAACCGCATCCTGCGCGATGAATTACTCGGGCTTTCCGAGCGTTCCGCCCTGATCGAGGACAGCTTCGCGCGCTACAGCGATCCGGCGCGCCACAGCGCACAGGCCCTGCGACTGGACGAGGCGGAGGTGCTGCTGAGCCTGGGCCAGCAACGCCTGCAGATTGCCGGCGATCTCGATGGCGCCCGCCGCAGCTATGCGCTTGCCGCCGGAGTGCTGGAGTCGATCGAGGACCCGGCCTATCTCAACCTGCGCCAGGCTCTGGGTCAGGAGCGCGCCTCGCTCGACGCGCTGGACGCCGAGCCGCGTGCGCGGGCGCTCGCGCGCCTGGACCAATGGGCGAAGGGTGTCACCGAGCCAGTGTCGACAGCCAAGCCGGCCATCACCGCGCCACCGCAACCGTGGTGGAAGCGCGCGTTCATCGGGATCGTCGAAGTTCAAACCCTTGACGGACCACAACCGCTCGATGCGGCCGAGCAGGCGGATGCACAGGCAGGTCTGCAGTTGGAAATCACCCTCGCGCGGGCCGGCGCGGAACGCCGCGACACCGCCGCCTACAGGGCCGCGCTGGGTCGTGCAGAGTTCTGGCTGGCGCGGATTTCCCCCACGCCCGGCGCAGCCGCCGACGCCCGCTCCGAGCTGCAGGAGATCGCTGCCCTACCGCTTTCACCCCCGCTTCCGACCCTGGGCACCACATTGATCCAGTTGCGCCAACTACGCGCGAATAATCGGGAGCAGCTGCCATGAACCTTTTTCGCAATCTGTTGTTCTGGATCGTGCTGGCGCTGGTCGGCGCGCTCGCCGCCCAGTTGCTCGTCCAGGATCCGGGGGTGCTGACGCTGGACTTCCGCGGCACCCGCTACGTGACCACGCTGGCCGCGGCCATCCTGGTCGGGCTGGGCGTGTGGGTCGCGCTGTGGCTGATCTGGAAGATGCTCACCCTGCCGTTCATCACCCTGCGGCGACGCCGTAACCGCAGCGCGCGGATGAAACTCATCGATGGTCTGGGTGCTTTGGAACTGGGCCAGTGGGGACGCTCGGAGAAATTGCTGGACGATGCCGCGCGCCAGCCCATGGCGTTGCGCCAGGGTGTGGCCCACCTGGCCCATGCAGGCGCCGCACGCGCCGCTGCCGCGTCGGGTGACGCACCGCTCGCGCGCCAGCACCTGGATGCGTTGACCGGCTCCCACCCCGTCACCCGCGCAGTGATCGGCGCCGAACTCGCGCTCGCCGACGGCCGTCCCGCCGAGGCGTTGATGCTGCTGGAGACCCCGGATGTGCAGCCACTGCCGCCACGCGGATTGCTGCTGCGTGCGCATGCGCTGGCGGCGACCGGCGAGGTCGGCGAGGCGTACGGACTGCTGGGGGCCATGCGCCAACAGAAGGTCCTGCCGGTGCAGCAGCTGGACCGGCTGGAAGCGCAATGGGCCAGCGCCGCGTTGCGCGAAGCGGGCGATGCGAACATCCTCGCCGACCGCTGGGAGTCATTGCCCAAGGCGTTCCGTACCGATCCAGACGCGGTGACGGCCTATGCCGAGCGCGCCGCCGCCCTGCGCTGGGAAGATGCCGCGGCGAAAAGCGTGGAAAAGGCCCTGGATGAGCGCTGGGACGAATCGCTTGCCGCGCTGTACGGGCGGTTGCCCATTGGCCACCTCGAACGGCGTCGGGAAAACGCCGAGCGCTGGCTGCAGGCGCACCCGGGCAGCCCCGCACTGCTCCTGGCACTCGCCCGGATCAATCGCGTGCAGGGCCAATGGGCGCGCGCCGAGGGGTATCTGCACCGCGCGATCGCCCAGGGCGCCGGCGGCGATGCGTGGGAGGAGTTGGGCCACGGTTTCGCCGAGTCCGGCGACGAGTCGCGCAGCCGTCTGGCCTACGCCAACGCCTTGCGCGCCAGCCGCGGCGAGGCCATCACCGAGTTGCCGGGACGCGACATGCGCCAGCAGTTGCATGACATGGCGGTGGTGGAAGAGCGCGATGAACACGGCATGCCGCGCCTGCGCGAGTAAACGTCGCGAAGCGCGCTACGCGTCGGGTTGACGCGAAGCGCGCTATCCGGCCCCTGCCGGGTGCCTTGCGGGAGCGGGCGCCTCAGCGCTCCAGGATCGCCACCACGCCCATGCCGCCGGCGGTGCAGATCGACACAAGGCAGCGTCCTCCGCCGCGCTGCTCCAGCTCCTTGGCGGCGGTGGCGACGATCCGCGCGCCGGTCGCCGCAAACGGATGGCCGGTCGCCAGTGACGAGCCATTCGGGTTGATCCTGGCCGGGTCGATCCGTCCCAACGGGGCGTCCAAGCCCAGGCGGTTCCGGCAGTACTCCTCGCTTTCCCAGGCGCGCAGCGTGCACAGCACCTGGGCGGCGAACGCCTCGTGGATCTCGTAGAAGTCAAAGTCCTGCAGGCTCAGACCCTGGCGGGCGAGCATCTCCGGCACGGCGATGGTGGGCGCCATCAGCAGCCCCTCGCCGTGGGTGAAATCGACTGCCGCGACCTGGGAGTCGATGAGGTGGCACAGCGGCTCGTGACCGTGCGCGGCGGCCCACTCCGGCGAGGCCAGCAGGCACGCGGCGGCGCCATCGGTGAGCGGGGTGGAATTGCCGGCGGTCAGCGTGCCACGACCCGAGGTGCGGTCAAACGCGGGTTTCAGCGTCGCCAGCTTTTCCAGCGAACTGTCGGCGCGCAGGTTGTTGTCGCGGGAGACGCCACGGAAGCTGACCACGAGGTCGTCGAAGAACCCGCGCTCGTAGGCGGCGGCGAGTTTCTGGTGCGACGACAGCGCCCACTCGTCCTGGGAATCACGCGAGATGTTCCATTCCTTGGCCATCTCCTCACAGTGCTCGCCCATCGACTTGCCGGTGCGCGGTTCTGCGACGCCGGGGAAATCAGGCTTGAGTTCGCGCAGCGAAAAGCCCTTGAACGCGGCCAGCTTGCCCTTGGTGTCGCGCGCCGCAGCGGCGGCCAGCAGGCGCCGGCGGAGCTGGCTGCCGTAGACGATCGGAACGTCCGAGGTGGTGTCGGAGCCACCGCCGATGCCGGCCTCGATCTGGCCCACGGCGATCTTGTTGGCGACGGCGACGATCGTGTCCAGCGAGGTGCCGCAGGCACGTTGCAGCGTCAGCCCCGGCGTCAACGGCGACAGGCCGGAGGACAGGGCCGCCTCGCGCCCAAGGTTCCAGTCGCTGGAGTGCTTGATCACCGCACCCATCGCCACCTCGCCCAGTTGCTGTCCATGCAGGCCGTATTTCTCGACCAGCGCGCCGAGCGTGCGCACCGACATGCCCAGGTTACCGACGTCCGCATAGGCGGTGTTCTGGCGGCAGAAGGGAATCCGGACGCCGCCGAGCACGGCAACGGGACGGGTTTGGCGCATCGGTGGTCACCTCGTTGGAGACCCGCGGCGGTCCAGCCAGCGCGGGTATTGCAGGGCCCGCGGTCGCTTGCGGGCATAATGTCCGAAGTGTAACGCCGGCCCCTGCGTGCAACCAAACGCCTGCGTATCCAGGCGGTCCGACGACCCGCCCACCGCCAGATCCCAGTCCGGACACCCGATGAGCCCAGCCAGCAATCCCGACCCTGTATCCCGCCCCGTCGCTGCCGCACAACTGAGCGTACTCGGTGCGTTCGCCATCGAGGTGGTCGGCGATGCCCCGGTCGACCGCGACCGCCTGGCGCAGGCCGAAGTCGGTGCGCTGGCCCAGTTGATCGCCCGCGACCTGGCCGAGTTCGCACCCGAGGCGGCGCGGCTGGAGCTGATCACCGTCGGTGCCCATTACGATCCGGTCGAGTTGTTGCGGCCGGGCTGGCCACTGCACCGGGAACTGGACGAATTGGCCGCCCGCGCACCCCGCGGTGGCCTGGAGCGCGACAGCGGCCGGATCATCGCCTTCGGGGCCAGTGGCTCGGTGTTGCCGGGCACGCTGGCGCCGTCACCGGATTATCTGGGCGGTCCGCTGCGGCTGGTGCCGTTCGTCCTGAAGGGCGCCGAGGACGTGGTGGGACGGGTCGGCGATGCCTTCGAGCACGATCTGATCGAGGTGGGCATGGCGGCGGCGGATACTGCGCTGGCAGCCCAGGCCGCCTTCGGCCTGCAGGTCGAGCATGCCCGCTTCATGACCGTGCACGACCTGGCGGCGATGACCTCGATCCAGTATGAACACGCGGGCCTGGCGCCCCTGTGGCCGCTGCTGGAAACGGCTTTGCTGCACCCGGGAGAGACTGCCCGGCTGGACGAGGCGCCCGAGCCGCTGGTGCACTACGCGAATGGCGAGGCACGCATCGCGCTGATGTCACCGGCTAGCTGGGAACATCACTACCATCAGGGCGTCGTGGCCGCCGACGATGACCAGCGCGAGCGCCAGCAGCGCCTCTTCCAGTTTTTCCAGGGTCGCCAGCGCCAGATTGCCGCGGTGCTCGGCGCGCACGGCATTGCCGTGCAGTTCGTCCACTGCGACCTGGGCGATGACTGTCGCGCCGCGCTCTCCTGATCAGTCGGAAAAGCCGGCTTCGTAGATCCGGTAACCGGCATCGGCCATGCCCAGCGCTGAGTAGGTGCGCTGGGCGACGGCATTGTCGCGCTCGACATACAGCCGCAGGCCGATGACGCCGTCGGTCTGGCGAGCGAGAACCTCGACATGCCGGTACAGCGCGGACAGCACGCCGCGTCGACGGTAGCCCGGATCGACATACACGCTCTGGATCCACCACCAGTCACCGTTGCGCCAGTCGCTCCACTCACGGGTGAGCATCAGCGTGCCGACGTCAACGCGCACCGTCTCGCCTCCGCCGAGCCCTGCGCTACCGCTGGCGATGAAGTAGCGCGCCCTGGCGGCATCGGCGATACCCGCTTTGACCCCAGCGAGAATCGTCGCGGGGGTCAGTACCCTGGACTCGGTCTCGAGCGCCATCGCCGCCGACCACTGGGCCAGCAGGCCGGCGTCGCCCGGCGTAGCGTCACGGATGTCTATCTGCATCCGGTCAGCATCGCACCCGGCGACGTCCGCGTCATATCCGTCATCCGGCCTGGATAACTCCGCAGGCCACGCGTGCGCCGGCATCCCCGGAGGGCTGGCTCGTGTAGTCGTCCGCGGAGGCGTGCACGATCACCGCGCGTCCGATGGCGTCGTTGGCCGCACCGCCGCCGAGCACCGGACCGCTGGCGTGCGCATCGACCTTGGCCACGCCCTTGGCATCGGCAACGATGTTGTCCATGTCACCGGCATGGTGCGGTGGAGTGCTCACCCTGCCGTGCTTGACCCCGGCAGGATTGAAGTGGCCGCCGGCGCTGCTGGCGTCAGCCGCGCTGCAGTCGCCCTTCTCGTGGATGTGGATGGCGTGGGTGATGTTGGCCTTCAGGCCGCCGATTTCACCGGTGAAGTGGATGCCGTCGCCCATCGGGCTGACGGTCAGGCGACCGCTGACCAGGCTGCCGGATGCGCCGGCAAGGTTGACGTGGGCGCTCTGGACGGTGGAGGCGGTGGCCATCGCAGTGCGGGACGTGGTCGCTGGTGACTTCGCCTTGCTGGCCTGATCCGGGGTGCTGCTACAGGCGGCCACGCCGAGTGCCAAAAGGGCGGCGCCAGACAAAATGGTGGTCTTCATGGAACTCTCCTTGAGTGAAGAAATGCAGCGGAACAGTATCCCGGTGGCAGTCGCAGCCCGGTGAAGCCGGCACAGCAGGGCGACGACAGGGTCTACCGGTGCCGGGCGCTACAATCGGACCCTTGGGTCGCGACGCCACACTGCATCGCCGAGCGCTGCGCCTCATGTTCTGCCGCCTGCCACGCCCACCCGCCGATCACGTTTGCTTCGAGGTCCACGCATTGGACACGCCAGCCCCTCCCGCAACTGCCGCCCCACACTACCCACCGGCGACCACGCTGGCCGATTTCCGGCACAACCTGGACGTCGTCCAGGCGCGCATTCAGGCGGCTTGCCAGCGCGTCGACCGCGCTCCGGAAGAGGTCCGTCTGCTGCCGGTCAGCAAGACCATCGATGAGGAGCGCATCCGCCTGGTGCACGCAGCCGGCTGCACGTTCCTGGGCGAGAACAAGGTTCAGGAGGCGCATGCGAAGTGGGAGGCAATGCTCGACCTGACCGATCTGCGCTGGTCGGTGATCGGCCATCTGCAGACCAACAAGGCCAAGCTGGTGGCCAGCTTCGCCAGCGAGTTCCAGGCCCTCGACAGCCTGCGCCTGGCGCGGGCGCTCGATCGTCGCCTGCAAGAGGAGGGTCGCTCGCTGGACGTCTTCGTGCAGGTGAACTCGTCCGGCGAGGCCAGCAAGTACGGACTGGCGCCGGAGGACGTGACCGCCTTCGTGCGCGAGTTACCCGCCTTCAGCGCGCTGCGCGTGCGCGGCCTGATGACGCTGGCGGCGCTCTCGCCCGATACGGAGCGGGTGCGCGCCTGCTTCGTCCTGCTGCGCGAACTGCGCGACCGCCTGCGTCAGGATGCGCCGGACGGCATCGGTATGGACGAGCTGTCGATGGGCATGTCGGGCGACTTCGAATTGGCCATCGAGGAAGGCGCGACCGTGGTCCGTGTCGGCCAGGCGATTTTCGGTGCGCGTGCCCTGCCCGACAGCCACTACTGGCCGACAGGCTCGGGCGCGTGAGCCAGGCCGCGCAGCCGGAGGTGCTGGCATCCACGCTGCTGGCGCCGCTGGCGATCGACGTGGTGTCGGTGCAGTCGCAGGTCGTTTATGGCCGGGTCGGCAACAACGTCGCCGTGCCGACGCTGCAGGCGGCCGGCCTGAGCGTCGCCGCGGTGCCCACGGTGCTGCTGAGCAACACCCCGCATTATCCGACCCTGCACGGCGGGCCTGTCCCGATCGACTGGTTCAGCGGCTATCTCGAGGATCTCGACGCGCGCGGCGCATTGGCCACGCTGCGCTCGATTCTGGTCGGCTATCTGGGCGGTCCGGCGCAGGCGCAGGTTCTGGCGGACTGGATCGGTAACATGCATGAGCGCCACCCTGGCCTGCTTGTGCAGATCGACCCCGTGATCGGCGATCACGATACCGGCGTCTATGTCGACCCGGCGATGCTGCCCGTGTATCAGCAGGCGCTGTTGCCGATGGCGCACGGCCTGACCCCGAACGGATTCGAGCTGGAGCGGCTCAGCGGCCGGCCCACCGACACCATCGAGGGCGCGATCGAGGCGGCGCGCGCATTGCTGGTCCGTCACACGCGATGGGTGGTGGTGACCAGCGCGGCGCCGGACTCGTGGGCGGACGGGCGCATGCGGGTCGCAGTGGTCAGCCGCGAGGATGCGCAGGTCGTCGAGCACGAGCGCGTCGATGCCGCACCCAAGGGGACTGGCGACCTGTTCAGCGCCGTCCTCAACGCGCAACTCCTGGCCGGAGCGCCGCTGCTCGAGGCCACCCGCCACGCCTGCGCCCGGGTCGTCGAAGCGGTCGGCGCCACCCACCGAGCTGGATCCGCCGAACTGCTGCTGCCCTCTATCGGCTGAGGTGGACCGCCGCCGGCGCCGGCCTGTTGGCTGAACCATCCACGTTCAAATCAACGTCCTCTAGGGCCAACCCCAGCTGTCGGCACCCACCGCACGCTCTATGTTCGACTCAGGAAACTGACGGAGTTGACCATGAGCATCCCCCGCATTGACGGCGTCCGCGAGCGCTTCGTACCGCCACCCCCGCCGCCGCGGCAGCACGTGATCAAGCATGGCGACTCGATCGCCACCATCGCCAAGGCCGAGGGCATCAGCGCGCAGAAGCTGCTCGCCGCCAACCCGCAGGTCCTCAATCCCGACGTGCTGTATCCGGGCGACCGGATCAACCTGCCAGAGGCAGCGCCGGCCAAAAACACGGCGGGCAGCGGCACGCTGGAGGCCAAACCGGAAACCACCACCCGCACCGGCGACACCGCCAACGGCACGGTCTCGACCAGCAAAACGGGCGTCAAGGTCGACGACAGCGGTGCCACGCTCAGCGGCAGCAGGAGCGACAAGACCACCACCACCGACAGCAACGGTACCGCCAGCACCACCGGCACCTCCGCCAACGGCAGCATCGGCTTTGACAGCGAGAAGGGCACGGTCAGCATCAGCGGCGGAGGCGGCTTCAGCCAGGGGTTGAAGAATGCCAAGGGTTACGGCGTGTCGTTCGGAATCGACGCCCAGACCACGGTGACCTCCGGCAAAAAGACCGAGCACGGCGTGACCACCTATCGCAGTTCGGCGGATCTCTCGGTGACGCTCAACGCCGGGGTGAAGTCCAAGCAGGCCGGACTGGAGGTCGGCCGGACCGAGGGCATCAAGGGGTCATTCGAGGTGGCGATGCCCGAGCAGATCGCGGCCAAGACCGACCTTAAAACGGTCAACCCGTTCGATCCCGATTCCATGCCCACCGGCACGGTGATCAAGCTCGACGGTTCGCAGTACAGCGGCACGGAGTTCAAGGCCACGTTCCGCCATATCGCCACCGAATCGAAGATCACCGACTACGAAGGCGCCAGCCTGCTGGTGGAGAAGATCGGTACTGACCAGGTCCGCGTGACCGGTGGCCCGACCGAAGCGATCGAAGCCTACAACGGCGTGGGCGTGGACTTTTCAGTGGCCAGCGCGATGCTCGGCCGTAACGACAAGCTCGACTTCGCCACGCTGAAGACCGCCGAGTTCAACCTGTCCAGCGCCGACGGCCGCGCCGCCTTCAACGACTATGTCGCCACCGGGACGATGCCGGCCGACAACGGCAGCGGGGTGTCGGAAGTCGCGACAATCCAAAAGCTCGACTACTCATCCGAGAGCCAGCTCAAGCTGGAACTGGGTCCGCTGAAGGCGTCGTTCAACAGCGCCGGGAACACCAGCAACAGCGTGATGACCACCCGCGCCGACGGCTCCGCTTCGGCGACCTGGGACCTGCGTTACGGCGACAACGTGCCTCTGTCGCTCACCCAGAGCTTCCGGGCGGACGGCTCGGAGATCATGGGCGATCGGCGCTACGCCTTTACCTACAACGCCGACGACAGTGTTGCGACCTTCCTCAATGTCGCCCAGGGCGGCGACGTCAAGCACGCGACGTCCGGCCCGGTCAAGGATGGCGACACGGTGAGTGTCAGCTACACCGAAGCGCAAATGGCCCAGCTGCTGGGTCATGCGGACAAAGCCCTGGAAGCCTCCGGTGGCACGGACTTCCAGCTCAGATCTCTGATCAAGGTTGACGGCAACACGATCAAGACCAAGGATTTCGCGATCGCCCTGGCCCGCAACCTGGGCGGCTCGGACTACCAGAGCGCCTATCGGCTGTTCAACATCTCCGATGCGGCCGACGGCAGCATCGGCGACCGCAAGGGCGTGGCTCTGCCCGGTACGTTGACGGTCACCAAGCGCGCGGGCTGACGGTCCCTACGGCGCCCCGCCCCCGGCGGAGTTGCGCCGGCGGACCTGATCCATCGCAGCAGCGTCGGGCGGAAATCCCGGCCGACGCATGGCCGGGTCAGATCGCGTAGTACATCTGGTATTCCAGCGGATGGGTCGCGGCGCGGAACGCGGTGACCTCCTTCATCTTCAGCCGGATGTAGGCGTCGATGAAGTCATCGCTGAACACCCCGCCGGCCTTGAGGAAGTCGCGGTCGCCGTCCAGCGCTTCCAGCGCCTGATCCAGGCTGTGGCAGACGGTAGGAATGTTCTTTTCCTCCTCCGGCGGCAGGTCGTAGAGGTCCTTGTCGCTCGGCGGGCCCGGGTCGATCTGGTGCTTGATCCCGTCCAGTCCGGCCATCATCAGCGCCGAGAAGATCAGGTAGCCCGAGTTCATCGGATCGGGGAAGCGCATCTCGACCCGGCGCGCCTTGGGGTTGGCCACGTACGGAATGCGGCAGCTGGCGGAGCGGTTGGAGGCCGAATAGGCCAGCATTATCGGCGCCTCGAAACCGGGCACCAGACGCTTGTAGGAGTTGGTGGTGGAGTTGGCAAAAGCGTTGATCGCACGCGCATGCTTGAAGATACCGCCGATGTACCACAGCGCCATCTGGCTCAGGCCGCCGTAGCCGTCGCCGGAGAACAGGTTGACCCCGGCCTTGGCCAGGCTCTGGTGGACGTGCATGCCGCTGCCGTTGTCGCCGACCAGGGGCTTGGGCATGAAGGTCGCAGTCTTGCCGTGGCGGTGGGCGACGTTCTTGATGACGTACTTCATCGTCTGCAACTCGTCCGCCTTTTTGGTCAGTGAGTTGAAACGGGTACCGATCTCCGACTGGCCGGCGGTGGCAACCTCGCGGTGGTGGACCTCGACCTCGATGCCGACCGCCTGCAGCGTCTTGCACATCTGGGCGCGGATGTCGTGCAGCGAATCCAGCGGCGCAACCGGGAAATAACCACCCTTCACGCCCGGCCGGTAACCGCTGTTGCCGCCGGGATAGTCCTTGCCCGAGTTCCAGGCCGCCTCTTCGGAGTCGACGTGGAAAAACGTGTGTCCCATGTCATTCGCGTAGCGGACGCTGTCGAAGATGAAAAACTCCGGCTCGGGGCCGAAGAAGGCCTGGTCGGCTATGCCACTGGACTTCAGGAAGGCCTCGGCGCGCTTGGCGATGCCGCGCGGATCCCGGTTGTAGGCCTGCATCGTCGCCGGGTCGAGGATGTCGCAGGTCAGCACCAGGGTGGGATCGGCGGTGAATGGATCCAGGAAGGCGGTGGACGGATCGGGAAGCAGGACCATGTCCGAATCGTGCACGCCCTTCCAGCCGCCGATGGATGAGCCGTCGAACATCCGGCCGTCCTCGAACAGCGCCTCGTCGATGATCGACCCGGGAAAGGTGACGTGGTGCTGCACGCCACGCATGTCGCTGAAACGCAGATCGACAAACTCGACCTTGTGCTGCTGGACCAGTTTCTCGACGTTCTCGATGGACATGCGGGCTTCCTGATGGTGGGGGATGACTACAGTAGCAAGGGCTGATTTTATTCGATGGCCGGGCGTCCCATGTCAGTTTTTTGCGCTGCGTCGGGGCGACTTCGGGCGTGTGGCGGCGGTTGCCGTTATCCTTTCCCACCTCGTGGGCGCTCGTAAACCCGCTCCGTTTCCGATGGTTCCCATGTCCGATACCCTCGCCGCGCTGCTGCTCGGCATCCTCGAAGGCCTGACCGAATTCCTGCCGGTGTCCAGCACCGGTCACCTGCTGATCGCCCAGCACTGGCTGGGTGCGCGCTCGGACCTGTTCAACATCGTCATCCAGGCCGGCGCGATCCTGGCGATCACGCTGGTCTTCCGCGAGCGCCTGTGGGCGTTGGCGACCGGTCTGCGCGAGCGCGAAAACCGGCTGTACCTGGCCAAGATCGGCGTCGCCTTCCTGGTCACCGCGCTGGTCGGCCTGCCGGTGCGGCTGATGGGCTGGGAGCTGCCTGAAACCGTCTCACCGGTGGCCATCGCCCTGATCCTGGGTGGCATCTGGATGCTCTTCGCCGAACGTGTCGCCGCCGGGCGCCCCCCGTCGACCCGGGTCACCTGGACGGTGGCGATCCTGGTCGGTCTGGCGCAGGTGCTGGCCGGGATCTTCCCGGGTACCTCGCGATCGGGTGCGGCGATCTTCATGGCGATGCTGGCCGGCACCGGGCAGCGCTCGGCGGCTACCGAATTCGTGTTCCTGGTCGGCATCCCGACCATGTTCGCCGCCAGCGCCTACGCGGTGCTGGAGTATTTCCTCAAGGGCAGCGGCGGCGCGGCCGACGGCGAGGCGTGGGGCCAGTTGGGGCTGGCATTCGTCGCCGCCAGCGCGACCGGATTCATCGCGGTGCGCTGGTTGATGGGCTACATCAAGCAACACAGCTACGCACCGTTCGCGTTCTACCGCATCGCGCTGGGCGCCGCCCTGCTGCTGTGGCTGCCGGCCGGCGGCTGAGCCAACCGGGCCGCTACGCGACGCCAGCGCGCCCGTGGTCCGCGAGCGGCGTGTCCCGCCGCCACCCACGCCCGGTTACAGGTCCGGATGCAGGCTGTAGGTCGCGTAGGTGTCCGCCTCGGCCAGTACGTGGCCGTGCATCGCCGTCAGTGCGTCGGCGGCGGTGAAGGGTTCGGGCAGCTGCAGTCGCTCGACGTCCAGTGCGAACACGCGGAAGAAGTAGCGGTGCATGCGCAGATCGTTGGGTGGCGGAAACGGACCGTCGTACCCGTGCCAGTCGCCGGCCATGGCCGGGTCGTCGGCAAACCAGCCCGTGTAGTCGTTCAGCCCCTGGCGTGAGCCTTCCGGCCCGCTGGGATTCTGCTTGCCATGCGGCACCACACCATCGCTGCTGGCACCGGCGGCAATTTCGGTCACCGTCGCCGGGATATCGACCATCACCCAGTGGATGAAATCGGTGCGGGGCTGGTCGACCGGGATCAATACGCCTTCCTTGCCGACCATCTCGGCCACCGTGGGCACGTCGGGGTCGACGCAGATCAGGACGAACGAGCGCGTCCCGTCCGGGACCTCGTCCCAGGTCAGGTGCGGGTTGCGGTTGGGTGCGAACCCGAACCCCTCGGCGGTTGGCTGACCGGCGGCGAACTCCGCCGGCAGTGACTGGTGACGCTGGAAGCTGTCGCTGTGGATGCGCATGCGTGGACTCCGTGTGGCTACCGGACCAGTCTGCCAGATGGCCTCGGCGCCGGCCCGATCAGTCCTGCGGGTAGCCCAGGCGTACCGCCACCGGCGTCAACAAGGCGAAAGCCTCACCCAGCGGCTCGATGAAATCACGCCAGCGGCCAGCTGCCATCCGGTCCGGACCGAAACGGCCGGGGGCCACCGCCGGCAGGCTGACATCCAGCGCGTTGGCCAGCATCTGGGCAAGGGCGGCCATGTCGTTCTCCACCCCGTCCATGCGCAGCAGGCGATGCGCGATGAGATTATGTTCGTGCAGCTCGGCGACCTGGTCCAGCACCTTCGCCAACCAGCGCGCGCCGACCTCGGGCGACTCCAGCGCGAACGGCGCCGGTGCGCCGTGGGCGATCCAGTCCAGCAACATGTCGCGCGGATCGCGCAGCGCGACCAGCAGCATCGCCTCAGGCACGTGCTCGCGCAGCGCCGTTACCAGAGTGTTGTCCCACCACAGCAGCCAGTCGCAGACCTGGTCGGGCTTGATCCCGCGCGAGGGGAACGCGGCCCGCCATTCGGCGATCAGCGCGGCGGGGTCGGCGGCGCCGCTGGCGAGCGCGTTGACCGTCGAGAAACGCTGGAAAAGATCGTTGGGCGGCGTCGGTCCGAAGCGGTCGGCGAACAGCGGCGCACCGGCGGCGTGCAGGGTGCCGGCCACGCGCTCGATCAACGAGCCCGGCGCGCCCCACAGCAATAATCCACTGTGGCGGCTGACCTCCTCGCTGTCGTCGGCAGGCCAATCGCGGGCGATGCTGGGTTCCAGCAAGGGCAGGCGCTGGGATGCCACTTCGCTGTGCAGCTCGGCCCAGGTGGCGACCGCGGCGGCCGGCTGACCGGCGGCCTCGAAACAGCGGCCCAGCAGCTGGCGCAGGTTACTGCGCACCGCCTCGTCCGGAGCGCGTGCCAGCAGCGCCTCGACGGGGGTGATGGCGGCGTCCGGGTCGGTCTGCAGCAACCGGTCGAAGATCCGGGTCTCGGCCTTGGCGTGGCCCGGTTGCAGCTCGATGATACGCGCGGCCAGCGCGTCGCCCTGCTCCGTCTCTCCGGCCACGTCGTGCAGGGTGATGCGGGCTTCCAGCGCGGGCACGCTGTCGGGGTCGAGCTGCCGCCAGCGTTCGACCACCGCCAGCGCCTCGGCCGAGGCGAACTCCTCGAACAGCAGGCGCGCACGCCACAGATCGATATTGGCCGGCGATGTTGCCAGCAATGCATCCAGGGTCTCGCGCGCTTCATCGGCCGCGCCCAGCCGGCGCCAGGCCTCCGCCAGCGCGGCGATGCTCCGGCGATCCTCCGGGTTGGCCTTGACCAGTTGGAGCAGGCGATCGCGGGCCGACGCGTCGCGGCCGGCTTCCAGCTCCAGTTCGGCGACCATGCGGCGCAGCGCCGGGGCGGCCTCATCGCCCTTCAGCACGGGCGCGATTTCATCGGCGGCATCGCCGGGGCGTCCCTGGCGTCGGAGCAGATCGGCGACCAGCGCACGCAGCGGCAGCGAATCGGGACTGGCTTCCAGCAAGCCACGGAAGGCCTGCTCTGCGAACGCCAGATGACCCTTGGCCAGATACGCAAAGCCGAGCGCGTGGCGCAGCGTCGGCTCGTCCGGCCAGAGCTTGGCCGCCGCGGACAGCCCGGCCAGCGCCTGGTCGACATCGCCCCGGCGCATCGCCAGGTTGCCTTCCAAAGCGGCGATCTGCGGGTGCTGGTCGGCGATACGCGCGGCAGTGCGGGTCAGCCGCTGAGCCTCGTCGAGATCGCCGCGGCCCAGAGCGAGTTGCGCCTGGATCACGTACGCGGGGAACTGGTTGGGGTCCAGGCCGGTGCTTCGCGCGAGTGCCGCCTGGGCCTCGTCGAGCTTGCGCTCCTGCAGCAACAGGCCGGCGCGGTCCAGATGCAGGTCGGCGTTTTCCGGCGCCAGATGGATGGAGGCGTCGATGGCTTCCAGCGCGGCCTCGCGATCACCCGCCAGGCGCTGAGCGTAGGCGAGCCAGCGGTGTGCGGCCGGGTCGTCACCGTGGTCAGCAACGGCGCGACGCGCAGCGGTGAGGGCTTCGTCGGCGGCGCCGCGACGCAGGGCGTCGATGATCGGTTCGTACATGGACTGCTGCTCGAGGTTCGGTCAATCGGCCATTGTATCGGCGCCGCGCCGGACACGCCCGGGAGACGGTGGGCGGGCCCGGAGCCTGTCCGCTGCCGAGCTCAAACCGGTGCCGCCAGCCGCTGGGCGAGCCACTGCTCGCCAAAGCCTTGCAGTCGGCCGTTTTCGAGAAACCCGCAATGGCCGCCCCACGGCGATATCTGCAGGTCCACGCAGGGCGAAAGGGAGGCGCTGGCGAAGTCGTCGATCGGGATGACCGGGTCGTCGGCGGCCATCAGGATGCTGGCCGGCACCTGCAACTGGCTGAGGCGGTCGCCGGCCAGCGAGTAGCCATCAAAGTAGCTTTCCAGCGAGTCGTAATCGGTGCTGCGCTCGACCATCCACCGTGTCAGCGGGCGCATGCGCAGTCCGAGCACGCGATCATCGAAGTCGTACTGCTGCGGAAAAAGTTCGCGTTTACGCTGCAGCGAGCGCCGCCACTTGCCCTCGAAATGGCGCATGTAGGCCGGCAGCCCCGTCTCCATTGCGTCCATGGTGCGGGCCGGGTCGAGAAGCGGGCAGATCACTGCCACGTGGGCAACCGCGAGGCCAGCGGCGGGCGCACGCAAGGCCAGGCGCAGGGCAAAGTTGCCGCCCAGCGAGTAGCCGCCCACGGTCAGCGGTCGCAGCGGAAACCGGCGGGCGAGATCGGCGGTGGCGTGGACCACCTCGTCGATGCGGTTGGAGTGGAACAGCCCCGAGTTGAGGTGGTGGGTGCCGCCGTGGTCGCGAAAATTGAGCCGGAAGACCTCGAAGCCCTTTGCCAGCAGTGAAGCCGCCGTCAGGCGCATGTAACCCGAATCGGCGCTGCCTTCCCAGCCGTGCAGCAGCAGGGCCAGACCGCGCGCCTCCACCCCCGGCATCGCGCTGTGTAGCCCCTGCAGACGCACGCCGTTGCCGCCGTCAAGCAGATGGGCAGTGGTGATCGCGCCGGTGGCGGCCAGCTGGTTCTCGCCCATCCACTGGCGCATGCCGCTGGAGCCCAGCACAGTCTGCAGATGGGCGTTGCGGAGCCAGCGCGGGGGGCGGAAATCGGCGGCGGTCAGCACCTCGCGTCCCTCAGCTCTTCATTGCCTCGAGGATACGAGCCCGCGCCGTGTCGGCGATGCGACGGCGACCCTCGATTTGCGTGGGCAGGATCGGCTCGAGGAAATGGATTTCCGCGACCCGCGGCGGCTCGCCCAGCAGGCGAAAGAAGTTGCCGACGAAGCGCTCGCGCGGCCCGAAAGCCACGATGCGCTGCGCGCTGCCGCCCTCGCCGTAGCGCAGGGCTACCGGCTGGATCTGCGCGCCGGCTTCCACCGCAGCCAGGAAGATGCGGGCATGGAAGGGGCCGACCTCGCCTCCACCGCGGGTGCCGCCTTCGGGAAACACGCCCACGGAGCGGCCATCGCGCAGGCGCGACAGCATTTCCTGCAGCACACCGCCCATCGACTCGGTGCTGCCGCGGGCGTGGAAGATGGTCTGCGCCCTGCTGGCCAGCCAGCCCACCACCGGCCAGCTGCGGATCTCGCGCTTGGCCACCATGCCCATCATCTGCTGGCTGTGCAGCGCGGCGATGTCGATCCAGCTGACGTGGTTGGCGACAAACATCGTGCCGCCAGGCAGGGGGGTGCCGATGCGGCGCAGACGGAACCCGAACACCCGCATCAGCCCGGCCGACCAGAGCCGGATCATGCGGTGGTCCATGCGCTCATTTCCGATCTGGAGTCCGCCCAGCAACGGGCTGATCAGCACCAGCACTACCGGCAGGTTGACCAGCAGGTGCCAAAGCAGCATCGGCACCCGGTAGAAGTAGCGCAGGGTGCGCGCCAATGGCGAGGTTCGCGCCGGGGTGGCGACAGGAGATTGCGGCACATTCATGACCGCGAACGATACAGGGCGGACCCAGCGCGCGGCAGGCATCGGTTGGCGATTCCAGGCGCCAGCAGTGCCGCCGCCCTCACCGGGCAGGGCGCGCAGGGCGGCGTTCTCGCAGCGGATGGCGATTAGACCTGGGGCCGGGGCACCACCGCGAGGGTGAGGCGCGAGATGCAGGCCAGCCGGCCGCGCGCGTCTTTGATACGGATTTCCCAGACCTGGGTGCGACCGCCCACGTGCAGCGCGGTGGCGATGCCGGTGACCTTGCCGTCGCGCACGGCGCGCAGGTGGTTGGCGTTGATTTCCAGGCCGACGCACATGCTGTCCTCATCGACGCACAGGTTGCCGGCACTACTGCCCAGCGTTTCGGCCAGCAGCACGGAGGAGCCGCCATGGAGGAGCCCATAGGGCTGCACGGTGCGCCCATCGACGGGCATCGTCGCCTTGAGATGGTTCTCGCCGATTTCAGTGAAGACGATCCCCAACGCCTCGATCGCCGTGTCGCGCGAGAGCGAGTTGAGGTGGTCCAGGGTGGCGCTGCGGCGGAACAGCCGACGCGGCGGAGTCGCTGCTTCAGCCGGAGGGTCGGCTGGGGGAATGGCTGGGGAAACGGCTCGGGAATCCGGGGGAGTGTTCATGCCGCCACGATAACGGAGCCCTGATCGGGCTTCCATCAGTGCGCAGTCCCGGGTTGGGACTGGCCCGTTGCCCGGATGACTGCGCCGTGAGCGGTTGTTACGGGGGTCGCTGGACGCAACTCAGCTGATGCGGAACATCGACTGGCTGGCCGCGGTGCTGCGGCGCGAACGGCGCAGGTAGCTCTTGCCGACGTAACTTCCGCGATACAGGTCGTTGCGGACCGCTGCAGTGGCCTGGACATCGCTCGATTTGAGCAGCGGCTCGGCCGCCGCAAGCGTGGTGCTGTGCCCGACCGGGTTGCTCACGATGGGAGCGGTTTGGACGGAACCAAGATGGCGATTCACTTCTGTCTCCTTTTTTAAGTTATTACAATGGGTTACGAGCGCTATTGTAGCAGGTCCAGAGAAGTATGAATAGGGGGATCAGTGGAACCTGAACAGGGAGGGGCCAGCGCTCTGCGAGTAGCGCCCAGCGGCTCTGTAAGCGTCACGACTGACGTACCCACTGCTTCGGCCGTAGCCGATGCCGGGCTGACGCTCGGGGTAGCCGTGATGTTCTGCGGATCCGACGAAAGACGTGTTGCGGGCCGCGTTGGCGAAGGACTGGTTGCAGTCGCGGCGCGACGCGCCGCCAGCGATGGAAGACGACTGGGTTGACTGGGCGGATTGCGGGATGGACATGACGGTTTCCTGCTGTAGTGAATTGGTGTGCTGGTAATGTATAACACCACAGCAATGATTTCATAGGCCATAGGTCATGGCCGGCGCTGGATTCAGGATTCAGCAGGTTTCAGTTTCCCAGGCACCTGCGGGAGATCTCCTCTCAGAGGATCGGCGCCAGCCCCGCTCCGAAGGCGGTGAACAAGCGCGTCGGCAATCCCTTCAGCGCGAGATTCACCTCCGGGAAATCCCCTACCGGGCGATGGCACTGGCGGAAGCCGGGGTCGTCAGGGGGTATCGGACGCGGGCAGTCCTCGCCGGGCACGAACTCGTAACTGGTCGCGTACCGCATGGGCCAAAGGTCGAACACCGGCAACCATTCGGAGATCTTGCCGATCGAGTACTCCAACCCCGACAGCACCGGCGGCTTGTCGCGGGGGGCGATCACCCAGGAATTGGCCGGACTGATATCGCGGCGGATGCTCGCCGCCAACTCGCGCGCAAACGCGGCATCCTGGACGATCACGGCGCTCTCGGTGTTGTAGTTGTCTCCGCGCGGATCGAAGTTGTGGGTACCCACCACCCCGATCCTGCGATCGATGACCAGCGACTTGGCGTGCATGCCCATCCGCACCCCGGCCCGTCGCAGCGGTACCGGCTCGTTGGACTGGCGGCGCAGGTGGCGGGTGGCGCCGTACTCGGCCGCCAGCGGTTTGCGGTAGCGCGCGGAACGCAACACGCTGCTGCGGTCGGGACGGGTGGTCGCAACAGGGGGCAGCGGCGCATCGACGAATTCGGGCAGGAAGGCGCCGGTGGCCTGCAGATCGATCGGCGCGTCCTCGGGAAACGGCTTGTATTCGTAGATGTTGAAGCCGAAATCGCGCAGGTAGCGGCGCTTGTACTTGTAGGAGAGCGCGTAGGCGATGAAGGCGTCCGTTGCCGCGAGCGAATTGGTCGACACCACCACGCGGGGGGAATCCGGACGCTGGTGCAAGCGCTCGAACAAAGCCTGCGCCGGACGAGAAAGCACCAGGTAGGGCGTCTGCAGCATCACTTCACGGTCGGCCGAAGCGATCAGCTCGCCGAGGGACTGCGATGCCGTGGCGAATTCCGACGGCGTCTCCGCTTCGTGCTTGCCCGGGCCGTCGGACACGTACTCGACCTTGCCCACCTCCAGCGCGTGGCTGGCCAGGCGCTCGAACACGAGCAGGATATCGCCGGCATCCTCGCGCATCGATGCGGCGCGCTCGGGGCGGCGGTACTCACCGGGCGCCAGGGCCGGCACGCCGCGCGACAGCAACAGGCGGCCGACGTCCACCAAACGCGACGGTGGCACGGCGCGGCGGTCGTCCCAGAAGCGGCGGAAGTCCACCGCCATGGCGCGGGCGACCGGGCCTGCCACCAGCAGGTCACGGTCGCGGAAATTGTAGGTGTCGCTCCAGTCGAAATAATCGTCCTGATAATTCCGCCCGCCGGTGATCGCCACGGCATCGTCGATCAGCAACAGCTTGGTGTGCATGCGCTGGTTGAGTTGCCGCCAGCAGCAGGCCGCGGCAATCGCGTATTGCGGGTAGGTGACCCGCGCACGGCCCATCACCGGGTTGTAGAGCTTGATGTGGAAATTACGGTGCACACCGGCCAGCGCCGCGAGCGATTCGACGTTCTGGATAGCAGACAGCTGGTCCATCAGCACGCGTACGCGCACTCCCCGCCGTGCCGCGTCGAGAAGCTCTTCAAGCACCAGGCGACCGGCGTCATCGTCCTGGTAGATGTAGGTCTGCAGGTCGATGCTGCTGGTGGCGCTGCGGATCAGGTTGATGCGGGCCAGCAGCGCATCGGTGCCGCGGTCGAGGATGACGGTGTAATGGCGCGGCTGCTGTGGGGTCGACTCCTGCAGTGCCTTGTCGGCCATCGCGCGCAGGGGCGATGGCTGGGCACAGGCATCGTGCGCATCGCAGGTGGAGGCGTCGGATCGGGCCGCGCCGGCAATGGCATACGCGCGGTCGGCCTGCTGCGGGCTGAGGGTGGCGCAGGCCGCCAACAGCAGGACCAACGCAGCGGTGAAAAACCTCAGCATCACACCGGAAAACCCTTCGCCGAGCGGCGGCCACGCGGCCAGCGCCCGGCTCATGGCGCCGGATCCCGCAGCCGCACCTGCATGGTGAATCGCACCCGATCGGACAACACCAGGCGCATGCCGGCAATGCCGTAATCACTGCGCGCGACGCTGCCACTGGCAAACGCGTCGCAGTCCTGGCCCGCGCGATCGCAGCGCGCCGGCGCAACCACGAAGGTTTCCGGGCGGCTCGCCCCGTGCATGCGCAGATGGCCCTGCAGCAGCCCGCCCCGGCGGGTCAGCACATCGTCGTGCGGCTCGGACACGAATTCGATATCGGGATGGTGCTCGGCGTCGAAGAACGCATCGGAACGGGCGATCGCGGCGTAGCGCTCCGATCCGGCCACATCGATCGAGCCGGCGGCCAAGCGGATCCGCACCTGTCGGCGACCGTCGGGCAGGAACAGGACGGTACCGTCATACACCGGGAACCGGCCCTGCACGCGTTGGCCCCAGCGGGTACGAAGTTCAAACCCGAACTGCGTATGGATGGGATCGAAGGCGTAGGTGCGCACGCCCGGTTGCGTGGATCGTGCAGCAAACGCGCGGAATGGCTGGTCGGCGGCGGCAGGTGCTGCCGTCGGTGCAGGCGTCTGCGCCGGCGCGGCCATGGGCAGCGTCAGCAACAGCAGCAAGCACCATTTGTTGCGGAATCGTGCTGCGGTCACGGCCACCAGAACGCGTCGAGCCGGGCCACACCCGGCTCAAGACGGGCGCCATCGGGGATCGAGAGCACCGCGATGCTGCTCGGCGGCATGCCGCGGTAGTCCCCGGTGCGACCGCTGTACAACAGCGCCGCCAGCAGTTCCAGGCCCGGGTTGTGGCCCACCAGCATCAGCCGCTCGACTCCCGGGCTGTTGTCGGCCAGGGCGATGAGGGCGCCCGGTTCGGCGTCGTAGATCTCCTCCTGGATGCGCTGCTCGACGTAGCCGATCACGCCCAGAACCGCTTCCAGAGTCTCCCGCGTGCGCCGCGCCGGCGAGCACAGCACGCGGTCGGGCGCCATCTTGCGCTCCTCCAGCCAGCGGCCGGCGGCTTCCGCCTCGGCCAGCCCCTGGGCGGACAGCGGCCGATCGATATCCGCCTGGCCGGCAGTGGCATGTTCGGCGTGGGCATGGCGCAGCAGGATCAGTTCACGCATGGCGGGGTCTCCTCATTTGGCCAGCCATTTCAGCAAGGGCTGCCAATCGGACTGGTGATCGCGGACATTCGCGGAATGGTAGTCAAACAGGCTTTTGCCCAGACCGGCCAGTACCACGTAGGCCTGGCTGTCGCGCAGTTGGGCGACGACCGGATACGGCCACTGGTCGAGCATCGCGAGGGTTTCGCGCGAGGTGCTGGTCCAGGGCCGCAACCGGTTGGCCACCAGGCCCACCTTCAGCTCGCCGCTGCGCACGCGACGATGCCGCGCCAGCGAGTCCAGGAAGGGCACACTGGCCTCGATGTCCAGCAGCGATGGCTGGATCGGCACAACCACCGCGTCGGCGACATCGAGGAAGCTTTCCAACTCATCGGCCATTGCGCCGGCCGGGGCGTCGATGATCACCCGCTCGGTATCGGCCGGCACGCCGCGCTGCCACTTCCAGCGATTGGTGCCATCCACGGGAAGCACGGCGCTGTCCAGCGCGGCGCGGCGTTGCGCCCAGCCGTGCGACGAGCGTTGCGGATCCGCGTCCACCAGCACGGTGCGGTGACCCTGCAGCGCGGCATTCGCGGCCAGGTGGGTGGCGATCGTGGTCTTGCCTGCCCCTCCCTTGGATGTGGCCACCAGCACCGTCTTCATCGCATCTCCCATGTTTGCAGACTGCGCTGCGCATCAGGCTGCAGCGTACAACACCGGGAGCGCGTGTCACCGCCGAGGCGGGGCGGGAATTACGGTCGACGCGCCTGCGAGGGCAGCTGCCAATCCGCCGGCGGCGCTGCCGCAATGCCGGTGCGGTCCAACAGCCTGGCCATCGCACCCAACTCGCCATCGCTGGCAACCCAGCGCGCGTACTCGTTGGCACCTGGCGTGCCGCTGAGATCGGCGAGCAATGGAAGTGACTGCTCCTGCCACCACGCCAGCTGGCGCAGCCTCGGCATCCACTGGCTGCTCAGGCCAGGATCCATTCCGATCAGCAATTGCGTCGCCATCTGTGCATACGGCAG
>NZ_JXSS01000009.1 GCF_000855665.1 Lysobacter sp. A03 | reverse complement strand
GGCCGAGGCCGACCTGCGCCTCATCGGGGTGAGCCTGAAGGACGCGGATGACCGGTTCTCCTTCACCGGCCTGGAAGGTAACGTCGACCTGTCCTCCAGCACTCCGGTCAACAGCGCGCTGCAGTGGAGTGGCGGCACGTTGCACGGCATGGCGCTGGGACCGGGGCGCCTGCCTTTCCGCAGCGAGGGCGGCAACCTGCAGCTGCGTGAGGCCGTGGCCGTGCCCCTGCTCGGCGGAAACGTGCTGCTGAACCACCTGCTGCTGCGACCGGCCCTGGATGCCGACGGCGCCGCGTTACGCTTTGGCGTGGCGCTGGAGGACCTGGACGTCGCCCAGCTGTCGAAAACGCTGGACTGGCCCGCCTTCACCGGCACCCTCAGCGGCAGCATCCCGGATGCCCGCTACCAGGCCGAGCAACTGATCCTCGACGGTGGCCTGGAGATGCAGTTGTTCGGCGGCCGGGTGGGCGTGTCCGCGCTGTCCATGGAACGTCCCTTCGGCGTGCTCCCGACCCTGTCCGCCGACATCGTGCTCGACGACATCGATCTGACCGCGCTCACCGGCGCGTTCGATTTTGGCAGCATCAGTGGCAAGCTCGACGGCAGCATCGCCGAGCTGCGCCTGGTTGGCTGGGAAGCGGTCGCGTTCGACGCCTGGTTGGTCACCGATCGCCACCGCGGCGTGCGTCAGCGCATCAGCCAGCGCGCGGTCCAGGACCTGACCAGCGTGGGCAATGCGTCATTCGTGAACTCGCTGCAATCGCAGCTGATCGGCTTTTTCGACGACTTCGGTTACTCGCGCCTGGGCATCGGCTGCAAACTGGTCAACGAGGTCTGCACCATGGAGGGCCTTGCGCCCGCGGGCGAGGGCTTCGTGCTCGTCGAGGGCGCGGGCGTGCCACGCCTGACCGTACTGGGTTTCAACCGCCGGGTGGACTGGCCGACGCTGGTCGAGCGACTCGCCGCTGTGGGCAAGGGAGAGGTGAAAGCGGTGGTCGACTAGCGTACCGTCGAGTCATAATTTCGGGTGCCCCCCAGGAGATACACCATGCGTCGTTTGATGGGAATTCCGGTTGCCGCCGTGCTGGTCACGGCCTGCGTAACCATCAATGTCTATTTTCCCGCTGCTGAAGCTCGCGAAGCGGCGCGGGAGTTCGTCGACAAGGTGATCGGAGATGAAGCCACCTCGACCCCGCCGGTGGATGAGGCCGGCGATATAAAGGAAGGCGGTCCGTCCGCGATGATCGATGGGACCACCTCGTCCCTGCGCCAACTGGCGTCGCGGGTCGACCTGTATGCAGTGGTGGGGATCGGCAGCGCCCGCGCCCAATCCCCGGACATCAGCATCAAGACCCCGGCGATCCAGGCGATCCAGGCCAGGATGACCGCGCGTTTCAACAGTACCCTGCGGGCCGGCTTTGACGCCGGTGCATTGGGCTTCGCCAGCGACGGCACCATCGTGGTCCGCGACGCGGCCAAGCTGCCGCTGAAGGATCGCGCCAGCATCCAGCAGGCGGTGGCCGAGGACAATCGCGACCGCAACGCGGTCTATCGCGAGGTGGCCGTGGCCAATGGGCATCCGGAATGGGAAAGCCAGATCCGCGAGGTGTTCGCCAAGCAGTGGGCGGAAAGTGCCCGCAGCGGCTGGTGGTACCAGAGCGGCGGCAGCTGGAAGCAGAAGTAGCCTTCCGCGGGGCAGAACGGCAGGCCGCAGGGCCTGCCATCGCCAGCGCAAGCCGGGGTCGACGTGGCCGCCGCGGCATCTGCGACAATAGGCGGCCCCCGGCTGACCTCATTGCTAGTGGCCCGTCTCGACAAAACCCCGTTTGAAGTCGACATCCACGCCCTGTCTCCCGACGGTCGCGGCGTGGCCCATCTTGACGACGATGTGACCATGCTGGTCGCCGGTGCACTGCCCGGCGAGCGCGTTCTTGCCACTCGCACCGGTCGCCGTCGCGGCGTCCACGAGGCGCGCACGGTGGATGTGCTCCGCGCGTCACGCGATCGGGTGACACCGCGCTGCGAGCACTTCGGCACCTGCGGTGGGTGCGCGTTGCAACACCTTGACGTCACCAGCCAGATCCTTGCCAAGCAGGCTGTTCTGCTGGACCACCTGCGTGACGCGGCGGGCATCGCGCCGCCCCAGCTGCTCGAACCGCTGGTGGATGCCGCGTGGGGCTACCGGCGCAAGGGCCGGTTTTCGGTGAGGCGGGTGGGGAAGAAGGGGAAGACCCTGGTCGGCTTCCGCGAGACCGATCCCCGCTTTGTCGCCGAGGTCCACCATTGCCACACCGTCATTCCCGAGGTGGGCAGCAAGGTCGCGGCACTCGCCGAGCTGGTCGACAGCCTGCAGGCGCGCAGCGACATTCCCCAGATCGAGTTCATCGCCGGTGATGCCACGGCGCAGTTCAATGGCGTCGCGCTGGTGTTTCGCCACATGCTGCCGTTGTCCCACGCTGATCAGGACTTACTGATCGCCTTCGGCCAGCAGCATGGCTTTGCGATCTTCCTCCAGCCCGGCGGAGTGGACAGTGTGCATCCGCTGTGGCCGGCCGATCCGACGTTGTCGTTCCGTATGCCGCGTTGGGATATCGAGTTCTCGTTCCGTCCGCTGGACTTCATCCAGGTCAACGCAGGGCTGAACGAACGCATGATCCAGCGGGCGATGGACCTGCTGGACGTGCAGCCTGGCGACCGCGTGCTCGACCTGTTCTGCGGTCTGGGGAACTTCACTCTGCCGCTGGCGCGAACGGTGCGCGAGGTGGTTGGTGTGGAGGGCGATGCGGGCCTGGCCGAGCGCGCGCGGGAAAACGCGCAGCGCAATGGCATCGACAATGCCCGGTTCCACTCCGCCGACCTGTCGATGGACCTGTCCGGCCAGTCGTGGATGGAGCAGCGCTTTGACAAGCTGCTGCTGGATCCGCCGCGCTCGGGTGCGGCGTTCGTGCTGGAACACCTGCCGCTGGACCAGTTCCAGCGCATTGTCTACGTCAGCTGCCACCCCGCCTCACTGGCACGCGACACCGCGCTGCTGGCGGAGCGCGGCTGGAAGCTGAAGTCGGCCGGAGTGATGGACATGTTCCCGCAAACCGCCCATGTGGAATCGATTGCCATGTTCGAGAAGGCCTGAGCCATGGCCATCGAGATTGAACGCAAGTTCCTGGTCACCGGCGATGGCTGGCGTGCGGCGGCGCATGCGGTGGTACCGATGGCGCAGGGCTACCTGAATGATCTGGCGGCGATGGACACCGGCGCGATGAAGGCCTCGGTGCGGGTGCGCATCGCTGGGGATGCCGCGCACCTCAATCTGAAGTCGCGCGAGCTTGGTCATACCCGTCAGGAGTTCGAATACCCGATCCCGGTGGCCGACGCGCGCGCGCTGCTGGCACTGTCGGTTGGCGGGCTGGTCGACAAGCGCCGCCACCTGGTCAGGGTTGGCGCGCACCTGTGGGAAGTGGACGAGTTCCTCGGCGAAAACGCCGGTCTGGTGGTCGCCGAGATCGAACTGGCAGACGCTGGCGAGGCCTTCCAGCGACCCGACTGGCTGGGGGTCGAGGTCACCGACGAGTCGCGCTACTACAACCTTGCCCTGGCATCGCATCCTTATTCGCAGTGGTCGGCGGCGCATCGCATCGCGCCGGCCGCGCCATGATCCACGTGACCCCCGGCACCTGCCGCCTACCGATATTTCCCAGGAGTTGTCCATGCTCGTAATCGGCGTTGCCGGCACTGAACTTACCGCGCAGGAGCGCGACTGGCTGCAGCACGATGGCTGCGCCGGCGTAATCCTGTTCACCCGCAACTTTGCCTCGCGCGAGCAGGTGGATGAACTGGCCCGGGCGATCCGCGAAGCGGCGCCGCGGCCGCAACTGATCTGTGTCGATCAGGAAGGCGGCCGCGTCCAGCGTTTCCGCCAGGGTTACAGCGTACTGCCTTCGCTGGATGGTCTGGGTCGCGACTACGCGGCCGATCCGGCCGCCGCGCTGGTACGCGCACGCGAGCACGCGTGGCTGATGGCCAGCGAGATCAAGGCCAGCGGCATCGACCTGAGCTTCGCTCCGGTGGTGGACTTGGGTCGCGGCAACCGGGCTATTGGCAACCGCGCGTTCGACGCCGACCCTGAAGTGGTCGCCGCGCTCACGGTCGCCTACGTGGAAGGCATGCACCAGGCCGGCATGGCCGCCACGCTGAAACACTTCCCCGGCCACGGCTCGGTGCTGGAAGACACCCACTTCGACGACGCGGTGGATCCGCGCTCGCTGGAGGAGATGCGTGCGCTCGACCTGGTTCCATTCGTGGCCGGCATCAAGGCCCGCGCGGACGCGGTGATGATGGCGCACGTCGTCTATCCGCAGGTGGCTCCTGAGCCAGCGGGTTACTCGCGGCGCTGGATCGAGGACATCCTGCGCAAGGAGATGGGCTTCCGCGGCGTGGTGTTCTCCGACGACATCGGCATGGCGGCGGCGTTCTCCGCCGGCGGCGTCAAGGAACGCGTCGACCTGCACCTGGATGCCGGGTGCGACGTGGTGCTGGTGTGCCACCCCGAGCTGGTGGATGAGGCGCTCAAGGCCGTGGAAGGCCGCAAGCTCAACACCATGGCGCTGACCGGCCTCATCGGCGGCGGCGCGATGGGCTGGGACAACCTGTTGGCCGACCAGCACTATCGCGACCGCCGTGACCGTCTTGGAGGCGTGGCGTGAGCGCCACACTGCGACAGGTCCTCGCCAACGCGGATGTGCTGTACGACCGCGCGGCGGTGGAGCACGCGATCGGCGCGATGGCCGATGCCATCCGCGTCGACTACACCGATGGCGTGGATACCCGGCCGGTGTACCTCACCGTGATGCACGGAGGTATGCCGTTTGCCTCCCAACTGGCCATGGAGCTCGGCGTTCGTGGCCTGGATCTGGAGTTCGACTACCTGCACGCCACGCGCTATCGCGGTGCGACCTCCGGCGGCGAGCTGGTGTGGAAGCATCGCCCGGCTACCCCGCTGCGCGGCCGCCGGGTGCTGCTCGTGGACGACATCTTCGACGAGGGCCTGACCATGGCGGCGATCGTGGAATGGTGCCTGGCCGAAGGCGCCGTTGACGTCCGCATCGCGGCCCTCGCGGTCAAACGCCACGAGCGCGCGATCACGCATCTGCAGGTGGATTACGTTGGACTTCAGGTGCCGGACCGTTACGTTTTCGGCTACGGCATGGACTATCAGGAGCAGGGTCGCAACCTGCCGGCGATCTACGCGATGAAGGATTGAGTGATGAGCGAATCGATTGAACTGGCGGTTATCGGCGGCACCGGCGTATATGCGCTGGCCGAATTGCGTGGAATGGAAGCCCACTCGCGGGTGACGCCGTATGGCCAGCCCTCCGGTCCGGTGCGGGTGGGCCGGCTCGGCGGTCATCGCGTTGCCTTCCTGGCCCGCCATGGCGAAGGCCATTCCGTTCCCCCGCACCTGATCAACTACCGCGCCAACCTGTCGGCGTTGAAGTCGCTGGGGGCCAAGCGCGTGCTCGCCCTGAACACCGTTGGCGGCATCACTGCCGATTTCGGTCCCGGCGTGCTGGGCTGTCCGGACCAGTTGATCGACTACACCTGGGGACGGGTCTCGACCCTGTGCGAGGAGCCCGGGAGCGAGGTCCTGCACGTGGACTTCGGTGAGCCCTATACGCCGCAGTTGCGTCAGAGCGTGCTCGCTGCGGCGCGGCAGGCTGGCGTCGCCCTGGTGGACGGCGGTTGTTACGGCGCCACCCAGGGCCCGCGACTGGAAACCCGCGCCGAGATCAGCCGCATGCGCCGCGACGGCTGCGACCTGGTCGGCATGACCGGCATGCCCGAAGCCGGACTGGCGCGGGAGATGGGCCTGGACTACGCGTGCCTGGCCATCGTCGCCAACTGGGCGGCCGGGGCCGGTCCTGATGTCAGCGAGGTGATCACCCTGCAGGACGTGCTGGACAATGTCGCCAGCGCATCGGCGGGCTTGCCGGCCCTGCTGGAGGCGGTGATGGTCCAGTTGGCAGGGGAAGACGCGCGCTGACGGCCCGGATGTTGTAAAGCGGACGTTCAGTTTGCATACTCGGTCTACCCGCGACTGCGCTGGCAGCGCGGGTTACCACCCAGCCACGAGGTCATCAAGGATATGCAGTACGGCACTGTGAAATGGTTCAACGACGCCAAGGGATTTGGCTTCATTTCCCCTGAAGATGGAAGCGCGGACGTGTTCGCACACTTCTCCGCAATCAACGCGAAGGGCTTCCGCAGCCTTCAGGAAGGCCAACGCGTCAGCTACGAGCTGACCCAGGGACCGAAGGGCGCGCAGGCGTCCGACATCACCCCGGCCGAATAGCCGCGCCACGTGAGTCGAAAACCCCGCTTAGGCGGGGTTTTTTGTTGGCGTCACCGGACTTCGGCGATGCAAGCCGGGGGTGCGCTAGATTGGTCGGCAGGTCGCTACCGGAGACAGACATGGAGCCGTTGCCGCAGGCGTACGAGCCCGATCCTCCGTTTGAAACCCACCGGGTGGAAAACCAGCCGCCGCCATTCGGCCCGCGCGATTTGTGGCGCGATGACGTCGTGCTGCGCGATGCGTTGGCACGGGAACTGCCCCTCACGCAGCCACCCTCCGGACCCGAGTCCGCCCAGGAGGGCCCGCACGCCGTCGCCAGCTACGCTGCGCTCGCGGGTGGTCCGGCGCTGGGGTGGGCCAACGATGCGCACCGCGACCGCCCGCGGCTGATCAGCCATGACCGCTTCGGCCACCGGATCGACCGCGTCGCCTTCCATCCGTCCTACCACTCGCTGATGGATGCGGCGATCCGGCACGGCGTCGCCGGCTGGTCCTGGCGGCACGATCAGCCAGGGGGACATGTGGTGCGTGCCGCGTTGAGCTACCTGCACCACCAGGTCGAACCGGGCACGAGTTGCCCGCTGACGATGACGCACGCGGCGGTGCCGGTGCTGCGACGCGAGCCCGCACTCGCGCAGTGGGCCGACAAGGCCGCGGCCCCGGCGTACGATCCGCGCGAGGTTCCGGTCGCCGACAAGGCCGGCGTCACCATCGGCATGGGCATGACCGAGAAACAGGGCGGCAGCGACGTGCGCGCCAACACCACCGCGGCAACGCCACTGGCAGACGGCAGCGGCTACCGCCTGGTCGGCCACAAGTGGTTCCTGTCGGCACCGATGAGCGACGGCTTTCTGATGCTGGCGCAGGCGCCGGGCGGACTGGGCTGCTTCCTCATGCCGCGAGTGCTGGATGACGGCAGCAAGAACGCGTTCCGGCTGATCCGGCTGAAGGACAAGCTCGGCGATTGGTCCAATGCCTCCTCGGAAATCGAGTTGTGCGGCGCGCTGGCGTTCCCGGTTGGCGCGGAAGGGCGGGGCGTTGCGACCATTCTGGAGATGGTGATGCTGACCCGGCTGGACTGCCTGCTCGGCGGCGCCGCGCAGATGCGCATGGCACTGGCCCGCGCGATCCACCACTGCCGCCACCGGCGCGCGTTCGGCAAGCGACTGGTGGAGCAGCCCTTGATGGCGAACGTGCTGGCGGACCTCGCGGTGGAGGCCGAGGCGGCGCTGGTGCTTGCGATGCGCATCGCGCGTGCGGTCGATGCCGCTCCGCGCGACCCGGCCGAGTCGGCGCTGGCGCGGATCGGTACCGCCGTTGGCAAGTACTGGGTGTGCCGACGCGCGCCGGCATTCGTCAACGAGGCCCAGGAATGCCTGGGTGGCAACGGTTATATCGAGGAGTCGCTCATGCCGCGCCTGTATCGGCAGGCGCCGTTGACCTCGATCTGGGGGGGCAGCGGCAACATCCAGTGTCTGGACGTGCGGCGCGGGTTGCGGCGCGGGCCCGCCACTGGCGCGGCGGTGTGGGCCGAACTCGTGGATGCGGGCGATGGCGACGGGGCGTATGGCGACACTGTGGAAAGCCAGCGTGCCACCCTCACCCAAGGGGCGGCGGTGGAGCCTGCCCAGGCGCGCCGGTTCGTGGAGCGTCTCGCCCTGGCGTTGCAGGCCGCCCTGTTGTGGCGCCCCGGCGGCCCCGCCGCACCGGCCTTTTGCCGCAGCCGGCTGGGCGGCGAGCACGGCCTGGCCATGGGCACCCTGCCGACCGGGGTGCCCATGGACGCGCTGATCGAGCGGGCGCTCCCGGCCGGGATCAGTACTTCAGGTTGAGCTTGACCCAGGCGGTGCGGCCCGGCTCGTTGATCCGGACCGGATCGGCCGGGTAGCCGAAGTCGGCGTTGCCGGCCAGGTTCAGATGTTCGCTGTAGGTGCGGTCAAACACGTTGTCCACGCCGACCGTCAGCTGGGCCAGGCTGTTGAAGCGGTATCCACCATTGACCGCGAACGTCGCAAACCCCGCGCTCGGCCCCAGGTCCTGGCCGACCACGCTGCCCTGGGCCAAGGCGATCCGTTCCTGCGATGAGACCGCTCGCACCAGTGCTCCGAACGACCATCGGGTGTCCTCCCAGCCCAGCGACAAGCGCGCTTCCAGCGGCGGCATCTGCGGCAGCGCGGTACCCGCATCGCGGTTTTTGCCCCACGAATGGGCAAGCGTACCGCCCAGGGTCCACTGTGCGGACGGCCGGTATTCCACGCCCAGTTCGCCGCCGTGGATGCGCGCGTCAATGTTGGACACCGAAGACATCGGTCCCATCATTCCGGCGCCGCCGTAGCGGAACAGGATGAAGTCGTCGACCCGGCCGGCGTAGGCGGACACCCAGGCATCCCAGGTCTTGCTGCGGTATTGCACGCCGACGTCCAGCTGGGTGGTCTTTTCCGTCTCCACGCCAGCGAAGGCGTTGGGCGTGCCGGCGGGGCCCATGTCCGGTGAGAACAGCTCCCAGTAATCGGGCATGCGTTCGGTATGGCCCAGCCCGGCGTACCAGGTGACCGGGTGATCGGTCAGGTCCTGCTCGAAGCGGATGAAGCCGGCGGAGAGGGTTTCGGTACGGCTGCTGCCCGCGGTGGGATTGGGCCGGTTCATCATTCCGATCGTGGTCCGTTCGTCGGTTGCCCGCGCGCGGTCGGCGCGCAGGCCGGCAATGACGCGCTTGCCCTCGTCTGCACGCCACGTGCCCTCGGCGAAAACGCCCAGGTTGCGGAAGCGCGCATCCACCGTCCACGGCTGCAGCTGGTAGGTATTCCGGCCGTGGCCAGTGCGGCGCCGGTGGCGGCTGTCCTGCGCATCCACGCCAGCGGTGACATCGACGCTTTCGCCCAGCCAGGTGGCGGCGGCGCGGCCGCCGGTGGTGGTGCGCTCGACGTTGGATGCCATCGGCATCGGCATCGCGCCATCCGGGTTGGGCTGACGCAGGCTGTAGTTGTCCATGACGTGGTCGGCGCGGTTGTAGAACACGTTGGCCTCGATCGAGTCCAGCGCGCCGGAGAGGTTCTTCTTCTCCAGGCGCAGGCCGTAGCTGTCGCGCTTGAACTGCGAGCCGTCCATGCCGCGACCGGCATAACGTGCCTCGCCGTCGCCGACGCCTGCGGTAGCTTCCAGCACCGTGTCGGCGTCCGGGGTCCAGCCCAAAGCAAGGTCGGCGTTCCACTTGTTCCATTCCGAGGCCACCGCGTTGCCGTCGCCGTCGCGGTAATCGTCGGAGTCGGAGCGGTTGGCACTGATGCGTGCGTAGCCGGGTTGCGCGCCGAAGGTGGCATCGAGTACCTGGTCATTGCGGCCGAACGACCCGCCCAGCAGGCTGCCGGCGAGCTTTACCGTCGGCTCGTCGAACTGCTCGCGGTCGCGCGAGAAGCGCACGGTGCCGGCCGATGCGCCCGGTCCCCACAGGACGGTCTGCGGACCCTTGACCACGACCAGGCTGTCGTAGGTTTCCGGGGACACGTAGGACATCGGATTGTCCATGCGTGAGGGGCACGCGCCCGGCATGGCGCCATCGTTGCTGAGCAGGTTCAGGCGTGATCCGAACATGCCGCGCAGGACGGGATCGCCATTGGTGCCGCCGTTGCGGATCGCGGTGAAGCCCGGAATGGTCTTCAGGTAGTCGGCGCCGTCGCTGGCCGGAACCGGCTGCCGCGGCAGTCGCGGGTCGGTCTCGAAGGTGAGCGCCGACACCGGCCGCGCGGAGGTGACCACCACCTGCTGGAAATCAAACGGATCGCGTGCGTCCGTGGCCGCGTCGGCGAGCACATCCGCGTGGGCAGGCAGGCAGGCAATTGCCGCCATGATGGCCAGCGACAGGCAGGAGGAAGGGGCCCGCAGCACGCGGGAGGGAAAAGGGGAAATGCGGAACATGGTCAAACTCCTGGCACCGGGGTGCGCGCGGCCATTGCCGCGGATGCGGGGTCGAGAACGGAGAAACGAAGGGGGCGGAGCTCAGGCCGTTATCGGCGGTCCGCGCGATCCCAGGCCGGTCGGGTGCCGGTCCAATGCGGGGGTCCGGGTCGCCGGCACACGCACCGCGGTGCGGTGGACAGGCAACGCAGCCGGGAGGCCAGGAACCGGCAGGGCGGTCGTCCCGGACAGCAAGGGGCAGTACGCGCAATCATCGTCGGAACCGTGATGACCGTTGCCGGCAGCCGGAGGGCCGTCGTCCGTATCGCGGGGGGTGTGCGCGAGCTCGTGCGCGCTCGCGATGGCGGAGGCCTCGGCATCCGCCCTGTCGGTGTGCGCGCCATGGCTGATGTCGCCGTTGTTGGCGCTGTCGCCGCCCGTCGACGCCCCGGCTGGCATCACGTGCATCGGCATTGCTGGCTGGCCCGCCAGGCGGCCAACACTGGGTACCAGGGTCAACGCCACGATGGCGGCGAGGGCCAGGTGACTCATCCAGCGGTGGAGCAGGCGGCGGTTCATGTGAGGCTATTGTCAGGCACGTGCACTACCGCGTGGTGATCCAGGTCAAGTCCGACCATGCTTGGCCGTATGGTTGTGCGGGGGTATTCCAGGAACGTCGTCTTTTTCCCGCGCGACGCGGTCGCTGAACAGACTCCGCGAACAGGCTCTGCGCCCACCGGTTCAAGTCGCGCGGTCACCCAGCGCAGCGGCTTCCACATCGTGTGCTTACCTGGCCCGATCCGGAGCGGGATCGGCGATCGGCGCTGTCGTGCTGGCGGGAACCTCGGAGGGTATGGCGACCTCGCGCGTGTCGGTAGGCAGCATTTTCGCGCTGCGCCAGCGGCCCCAGCGGTAGTACGCCAGTGACATGACCATGGCCGAGGCGGCGCTGACCGGGAAGCTCCACCACACGGCGTCCACGCCCATCGACGGCTGCAGCACTTCCGCGAAAGGAACACGGATGCCCCACAGGGCGATGGCGAGGATCACCAGCGGCGGAATCACCGCGCCGGTGGCACGGACCACGCCCGAGACCACGAAGGTCACGCCGAAGAACAGGAACGACCACACTCCGATGTGGTTCAGGTGGCGGGCGATTTCCATCGAGTCGCTGCCGTCGGGCAGGAACAGCGCGAAGCTGTAGCGATCCAGCAGGATCAGCGGCGCGATCAGGGCGCCGGTGAGGAGGAAGTTGTAGCCGATGCCGGTGTGCGCGGTGGAATCGACGCGCTTCCAGTCGCCCGCACCCACGCTCTGCGCTGCAATCGAGGAGCAGGCGGCGCCGATCGCCATCGCCGGCATCTGCACGTAGGTCCACAGTTGCAGCGCGGCGCCGTACGCCGCTGCGGTGGCGATGCCATAGGCATTGACCATAGTCATCATGGCGATCATTGCCAGCGAGATCAGCACCATCTGCAGGCCCATCGGCACGCCCTTTACCACCAGCGCGCGCAGGATCGTCAGGTCCACGCGGAACAGGTGGGCATCGGCCCTTCCGAGCCATAACAGATGGCGTTGGCGACGCAGGTACAGCAGCATCGCCAGCAGGCTGATGCCCTGGCCAACGACCGTTGCGGTGGCCGAGCCGGCGATCCCCATCTCCGGGAACGGACCGATACCGAAGATCAGCAGCGGGTTGAAAATCACGTCCAGCACGACCGACAGCAGCAGGAAGCGGAACGGGGTGCGCGAATCGCCGACACCGCGCAGCGCCGCGGACACGAAGGCAAACGCGTAGATGAAGGGCATCGCCAGGAAGATCACCTTCAGGTAACTCTCCGCCAGCGGCAGCGCCGCCGCTGGCGTGTCCATCAGCCGCAGCAGTGGCTCGGTGACGAACCAGCCCACCACAGCCAGCAGCACCGACAGGCTGATGAAGAAGGTCGCGCTGGTGCCCATCACCCGGCGCGCCTGCGCGTTGTCGTGGGCGCCGGTGGCCTGGCCGATGAGGATCGTGGCGGCCATCCCGATGCCGAACACCGCGCCGATCAGGAAAAACATCACGTTGTTGGCGTTGGCCGTCGCCGTCAGCGCCGCCTCGCCGAGGAAGCGACCGACCCAGATCGCGTTGATCGAGCCATTCAGCGACTGCGCCGCGTTGCCGGCCATGATCGGCAGCGCAAAGACGATCATCGTGCGGCCGACCGGCCCTTCCGTCAGCAGACGCACACTCTTGCCCTGTTTTTTACTCATGCCCGCTCCCGGATCAGTGGGCAGCCTGCCGGGTGCGGCGTGAACCCGTCGCGATCCGGCATCCTCCTGCCATCCGCCGCACTCAATCCAGGAACTGCAGCTTGGCCAAGTCGGCGTAGAGCCCGTCTTCCTGCAGCAGCTGGTCGTGGGTGCCTTCGGCGACGATGCGGCCGCGGTCCATCACCACGATCCGGTCCGCCTTGAGCACGGTCGCCAGCCGGTGCGCGATCACCAGCGTGGTGCGACCTTCCATCAACGTGTCCAGCGCCTGCTGCACGGCACGCTCGCTCTGCGCGTCCAGCGCGCTGGTGGCCTCGTCCAGAAGCAGGATCGGCGCGTCCTTGAGCAGGGCGCGTGCGATCGCGATGCGTTGCTGCTGGCCGCCAGACAGGCGCGCGCCACGCTCACCCAGCTCGGTGTCCAGGCCCTCAGGCAGGGCACTGATGAAATCGCTGGCGTGGGCGGCCTCCACGGCCGCGTCGACGTCCGCGTCGCTGGCTTCCAGACGGCCGTAGCGGATGTTGTCGCGCGCGGTGGTGGCGAAGATGCTGGGTTGCTGCGGCACCAGCGCGATGGCGCCGCGCAGGTCGGCCGGGTCGAACCGACGGATATCGATGCCGTCCACGGTGATGCTGCCGTGGGCCGGATCGTGGAAGCGCAGCAGCATCGACAGCACGGTGCTCTTGCCTGCTCCGGACGGCCCCACCAGCGCCACCGTTTCTCCGGGATGCACATGCAGGCTGAAATCCTCCAGCGCCGGGTGGTCGGGTCGCATCGGATAGTGGAAGGTGACCCCCTCCAGCACGATGTCGCCACGCAGCGGCGCGGGGAGCGCTTCAGGGTGCTCCGGCGCCGTGACGCTGGACTTCTCGGCGAGCAGCTCGCCGATCCGGCCCATGCCGCCGGCGGCACGCTGCACTTCGTTCCAGACCTCTGCCAGCGAGCCCACCGAGCCGCCGCCGATCATGGCGTACAGGACGAACTGCCCCAGCGTGCCGGCACTCATCCGGCCTTCGGCGACATCGTGGGCACCGGACCACAGCACCAGAGTGATCGCGCCGAAGATCAGCACGATGGCGATCGCGGTGACCCAGGCCTGTGCCTGAATGCGGCGCCGCGCCGTAGCCACGGCCACCTTCAGGGCGTCGCTGAAACGCCCCAGCTCGTAGGGCTCGCGCGCATGCGCCTGCACCGTGGAGACCGCGCCCAGGGTCTCGTTGGCCAGGGTGTTCGCATCGGCCACCCGGTCCTGGCTGTCGCGCGAGATTTTCTTCAGCCGACGTCCGCCGATCACGATCGGCAATACCGCCAGCGGGATCCCCACCAGCGCATACGCCGCCAGCTGGGGGCTGCTGACGAACAGCATCACGATGCTGCCCAGGAAGGTCACCACGCTGCGCAGGGCGACCGACATGCTGGTGGCGATCACGCCGCGTAGCAGTTCCGCGTCCGCGGTCAGGCGAGACACCAGTTCGCCGCTGCGGCTGCGGTCGTGGAAGCCGGCGTCCAGACCGATCAGGTGCGAGTAGAGCCGGCCACGCAGGTCGGCCACCACCCGCTCCCCGAGCAGCGACACGAAGAAGAAGCGCGCCGCCGTGGCCAGCGCCAATGCGACCGCCACCGCGAAAAGCAGCATGAAGGCCTGGTCGATCGCGCTGCCGCCGCCCTGGGCGAAGCCGCGGTCGATCATGGTCTTGAACGCCACCGGCAGGCTCAGCGTTGCGGCCGACGAGCATGCAAGGGCGATCAGCCAGCCCGCAAACAGCCCGCGGTGGCGGCTGACGAACGGCCAGAGTGCCTTGAGGTTGCCGACGGCGGGCTTTGCCGTCGCTGTATCGGAGGCTGGCGCGGGTGCTGCGGAAGTGTCACTCATGGGCGGTATTGTCCGCTATCACGGCAGGTGCGTCGCGGAATCATCGCGTCGGGTCCGTATCTGGATCGTTGGTTGCCAGTCGCGCGCGGTCCCGCGTCGCATCGCGCAGCTGGGCGCCCAGCTCGTCCAGCCGGGTGGCTGGCAGCCGCAATCGCAGGTGCACGCCCGAGGCGGTGAACTGCTCGTCCAGCTTGTCGACCCCGTGCGCGGCCAGCGCGGCGTGGACCACGCCGGTATCGGCGAAACCGAACCGGAGCGTGCACTCCACATACTCGATGAGCGGCCGTCGCCGTGCGGTGCGCAGGCACTCCGCCGCGCAGCCGCCGTAGGCCCTGACCAGTCCGCCGGCGCCCAGGTTGATGCCACCGTACCAGCGCGTCACCACCACCACGGTCTGGTCGAGGCCCTGGCCGTCGATGGCCGACAGGATGGGGCGCCCGGCGGTGCCGGCCGGCTCGCCGTCATCACTGGACCGGTACAGCTCGCCGATCCGATAGGCCCAGCAATTGTGGGTGGCGGCCGGGTCGCCGACCTCGGCCACGAAAGCCAGCGCCGCCTCCGGCGAGTCCACCGGCGCCGCAAGCGCGAGGAAGCGGCTGTGTTTGACCTCGATCTCGTGGCTGGCGCGGCCGGCCAGTGTGTAATCGCCCATTACCGACTGCCTCGCCGGAAGCTCCGGACGCGCGGATGGATCGGCTCCGGGCGGATACAGGGATGGGGCTGGTGGCGCTCAAGCTGCATGGCGGTCAGGGTAAGGCGGGTCCGCCCGCACAGCAAAGAGCACGCCGCGCATCGTGTGCGGCGCGGATCCGGCGCACCCATGCCCCCGTCGCGCTATTCTCCCTGCGTCAACCGGGGAGAAGCTGACAGTGCGCCACCACACGACGTCCATTGCGCACGCCGCAGGCGATCCCGCCGCGGTGCATCGCGAGGGAGGCGGCGAGTTGCTGCCGATGATCGACGCGACGCTGCCTCCCGGCTCGCGCCTGCATCTGCGTGCGCGCGGCGATTCCGTGCGCGCTGGATCCCTGCGCCCCAACCGCGATGCTTCAAGTGCTTCCGAGTGGGAGGAAGACGCCGGCGGCGCCCACCGCATTGAACTGGACTGGGATGGCGAACAGGGCCAGTCGGTGCTGGTGGTTGAGCTGCCGGAAGCGATGACCGCCGCGCAGCGCACGGCCTGGATGGTGCTGGCCACGCGCACCATCGAGTTGCACCTGGCCGCTACGCGCGCGCGCTCCCGGGTCCAGGAACTGGAGAAGTCGGAGCAGTTGCAGCAGGCGCTGTACGAGATCGCCGACCTCGCCGGATCGAGTCTCGAGCTTGCGGACATGCTCCAACGGATCCATGGCGTGGTCGCCCGGCTCATGTACGCGGAAAACTTCTACATCGTCCTCTATGACGATGCGGCCCAGACCTACCGCTTCCTGTACTTTGCCGACCAGATGGATTCCTTCCGGCCGGATCCCTCGGTTGAGATTCCCGTGGACAGCGCGCCCAACAGCCTGACCATGGCGCTGATCCGCCTCGGTGAGGCGGTTTTAGGCTCCTCCGAGCACGTGCGGCGCCGGTTGGGGGTGTCGGAAGACCCCAACCACGGCCCCGACAGCGCGGACTGGCTGGGGGTGACGATGCGCCGCGACGACAGCGTATGCGGCGCGATCGTGGTGCAGAGTTACGACCGGCCCGACTGTTACGGGACCGAGGAGCAGGCGCTGCTGGTGTTCGTCGCCCAGCACATCCTGACTGCACTGGACCGCCATCAGGCGCGCGAGGAGCTGGAACGGCGCGTCGAGGAGCGGACCAAGGCGTTGCAGCTGAGCAACCGCGACCTGCACTCGGAGATCCTCGAGCGACAGCGAGCGGAAAAGCTCCAACGTGCCCTGTACCGCATCGCCGAATTGTCGATCAGCGCCGAGACGCTGGAGATGTTCTACGCGCAGGTCCATGGGGTGGTGAACGAACTGCTGGACGCGCGCAACTTCTATATTGCGATGCTGTCGGAAGACGGGGCGCGGCTGGAGTTTCCCTACTCGATCGACGAGCACGATGCCCACCGCGCCAGCCGGGTCCTGGACTCGGGGATGACCGAGCACGTCATCGAAACCGGGCGGGCGCTGCTGACCGACCCGCACCGGATGGCCGGATTCCGCGGCCACGGCACCGTCGCCCAGTGCTGGCTCGGGGTGCCGCTGTACCGCGACAACACCGTGGTAGGTGTTATCGCGGTGCAAAGCTACTCGGAAGAGGTCACGTTCACCGCGCGCGACCAGGATCTGCTCAACTTCGTCGCCAACCACATCAGCATCGGCCTGACCCGCAAGCAGGAACAGGATCGGCTGGTATTGGCCCATGCCGAACTGGAGCAGCGGGTCGATTCGCGCACGCGTGAACTGGCGATGGCCAACGCCGAGCTGCTGGAGCAGATCGGCGAGCGCATGCGCGCGGAACAGCAATTGACCCATCAGGCGCGCCACGACGAGCTCACCGGGCTGCCCAACCGCAGTCAGCTGCTCGACCACCTGGGCGTGGCGGTCACCAAGGCGCACGCCAACGCGCGGCATGTATTGGCGTCGGAGGATCACTCCGGCTTTGCGGTGCTGTTCCTGGACCTGGACCGGTTCAAGCTGATCAACGACAGCGTCGGCCATTCCGCAGGTGATGACCTGCTGGTCGAGGCCGGCCGTCGCATCGTCGCTGCGGTCCGCAACCACGACCTGGTCGCCCGTCTGGGCGGAGACGAGTTCGCCGTGCTGGTCAATGACATCGATGGGCTGCATGTCGCCAAGAGCCTGGCCCAGCGTGTCCTCCACTCACTGGGCCAGGCCTACTGGATCGCCGGCCGTGAGGTATTCCCGTCCGCCAGCGTCGGCATCGCTATGTGGCAGCCACGCTATGGCAGCGGTACCGACCTGCTGCGCGATGCCGACGCGGCGATGTACCGCGCCAAGGCCAGCGGCCGCGATCGTTGGGCGGTGTTCGACGAGGACATGCGCGAGGAGGCTTCGCGCATCCTTGACCTGGAGGCGGACCTGCGCCGGGCCATCAACGGCGACAACTTCATTCCCTACTACCAGCCCATCATGAGCCTGGACGGGCACCAGGTCGTCGGCCACGAGGCGCTGCTGCGCTGGCGCCACCCCACGCGCGGCCTGCTCGCGCCGGGCGAGTTCATCGGCCTGGGCGAGGACAACGGCCTGATCGAGGAAGTCGACTGGCTGATGTACGCGCAGGTGATCACCCGGCTGTCGCGGGGCGTGGACGGATACGTATCGGTCAACGTCTCTCCGCGGCACTTCCGCTCGACGGATTTTGCCGAACGCCTGATGCGCCTGATCCACAACGCCGGAGCGAACCCGAACCAGTTGCGCATCGAGATAACCGAGGTGGCCCTGTTCGACGATATCGGGCGGACGCTGAGCACCCTGCAGACGTTGCGCAGCCACGGCGTGCTGGCCCAGCTGGACGATTTCGGCACCGGCTATTCCGCACTGTCGTGCCTGCACCGCTTTCCGATCGAATGCCTGAAGATCGACCGCAGCTTCGTCGCCGGGTTGACCGGCGAGAAGCAGGCCGAAAGCATCGCCGTGGTGCGCGCGATCCAGGCGCTGGCAGGCGCATTGGGGATCCACACCATTGGCGAAGGCATCGAGACCGAGGCGCAGCGCGACATCCTCTTCGAACTGGGCTGCGAGCGGGGGCAGGGTTACCTGCTCGGCCGTCCTGCGCCGCAGATGCGGCTGGCGGGGATCGTCGATTCCGCTTGACCGCGTCGGCGACTTTCAGCGCACTGCGCGGGGTGCTCAGCAGTCGCGGATCACCAGCAGCCGGGTTTCGGTCATGTCCTGGATCGCGTAGCGCACGCCCTCGCGGCCGATGCCGGACTGCTTGACGCCTCCGTAGGGCATGTTGTCGACGCGGAAGCTGGGAATGTCGCCAACGATGACGCCGCCGACGTCCAGCCGGTCCCAGGCGCGCATTGCGTGGTCCAGCCGGCCAGTGAACACGCCGGCCTGCAGGCCGAAATCGCTGTCATTGACCGCGTCCAACGCGTCCTCGAAGTCCTCGAATGGCTCCATCAACGCGACCGGCCCGAACGCCTCGCGACGGTACAGGTCGGCATTGCGGGGCACGCCTTCCAGCAACCACGCCGGCATGAGGTTTCCCTCGCGCCTTCCGCCGACGATCTTCTTCGCCCCCGCCTTGCGCGCGGCGGCAATCCACTCCTCCACGCGCTTGGCCGCGTCCTCATCGATCATCGGACCGATGAAGGTGTTCTCGTCGCGCGGGTCCCCGGCCGGCAGCTTGACGATGGCTGCCTTCAGCTTCCGGCGCAGCGCGTCGTAGATCGAGGCATGGGCGTGGATCCTCTGCACGCTGATGCAGCTCTGCCCGGACTGGTAATAGGCGCCCGACACCAGCCGATCGACGATGGAATCCAGATCCCGGCCTGGTTCCGCGTCGACGATGCAGGCGGCGTTGCCACCCAGTTCCAGCACCACCTTCTTGCGGCCCGCCCGGGCCTTCATGTCCCATCCGATCAGGCCGCCGGTAAAGCTGAGCAGCGCTATGCGGTCGTCCTCGACCAGCGGCGCGGCGTCGTCGTTGGAGCAGGGCATGACCGAAAACGCGCCAAGCGGCAGGTCCGTCTCGGCCAGGACCTCGGCGATGATCAGCGCGCCGATCGGCGTCTTGGCGGTGGGCTTGAGCACGAACGGGCAGCCTGCGGCGATCGCCGGGGCCACCTTGTTGGCGACCAGATTGAGCGGGAAGGTGAAAGG
>NZ_JXSS01000063.1 GCF_000855665.1 Lysobacter sp. A03 | reverse complement strand
CTCTGCCTGCTGCGCGCGGGGGGTGCGGAAGTTTCCGCGCATCCCCCGCTTGACGGGGTTGCGTCCGCCCGCGCGTGGATCGACCTTGCGCGAAACCGCCAGCCCGAGCCGGGGGCCGGCATCGGGGCGCTCGAAGCGCAGGCGGGATTTCGGCCGGGTCCGCGCCAATTCCTCATTGGCACGCGTGCAACTCTGTGCAGCCGCCTCAGCGGTCTGCCAATGCAAGGCAAGCACGGGCAGCGCCACGCGCCGGCCGTGCTTGAATATGCGGTCAAAGTCGGAGCGTGCGCGAACCCGCGCGGTGCGCGGAAAGCGGTTCCTCGGCATCGGAGCGGCAACGGCGGCGAAGGGCGGCCGTTGCGGCATCAGCTGCGCTTAGGCGCTGAGACGCTTGCGGCCCTTGGCGCGGCGGCGCGACAGGATCTTGCGGCCATCGGCGGTCGCCATGCGGGCACGGAAACCGTGGTCGCGCTTGCGCTTGAGGTTGCTGGGCTGGAAAGTGCGCTTTGGCATGGCTCTGCTGCGGTTGTGGCGGAAAAGACCGGCAAGAGTACCCAAAAGTCGGCGCTGGAGTCAAGGGGACACGCCGCACCAAGGCCAAAGCCCGCGCCGCGTCTGGCAGACCGGTGCATGCACGGGGGTCATTATGCCCGCCCCAGCGCGTGCTAGTCTGACCGACCCCCCAGTTGCTTCACGTGGCCCGGCCAACGGCGTCGCGGGAGGTAAGTCATGCCATCAAGAAAACCCCTATGGACGTTTGGCACCGCTGCCTAGAACGCCTCGAAGCCGAACTTCCGGCCGAGGATGTGCACACGTGGTTGAAGCCGCTGCAATCGAGCGCGCGCAACGGCGCCATGGTGCTGTTCGCACCCAACGCCTTCGTGGTGGAGCACGTGCGGGACCGCTACCTGGACCGGATCCAGGAGCTGCTGGCGCATTTTGCCGGCAGCGACGCGGTCAGCCTGGAGGTCGGTTCCCTGCCCCGTGCCGCAGCGCCCGCTTCAGCCGCCGATGCCCAGATCCGCGCGCCCGCCGCGCCAGCCGCCGAAGCCTTCAACGGTAACCTGGACAGCCACTACACCTTCGAGAACTTCGTCGAGGGCCGCAGCAACCAGCTCGGGCGCGCCGCGGCGATGCAGGCGGCGCTCAATCCCGGTGAACGCGGCCACAATCCCCTGCTGCTCTACGGCGGCACCGGTCTGGGCAAGACCCACCTGATGTTCGCCGCCGGCAACCTGATGCGCACCAACAATCCCGGCACACGGGTGATGTACCTGCGCAGCGAGCAGTTCTTCAGCGCCATGATGAAGGCCCTGCAGGAGAAGGCGATGGACGGCTTCAAGCGCCATTTCCAGCAGGTCGACGCGTTGCTGATCGACGACATCCAGTTCTTTGCCGGCAAGGACCGCACCCAGGAGGAGTTCTTCCACACCTTCAATGCCCTGTTCGACGGCAAGCAGCAGATCATTCTCACCTGCGACCGCTATCCGCGCGAGGTCGACGGCCTGGAGCCGCGGCTGAAGTCGCGCCTGGCGTGGGGCCTGAGCGTGGCCATCGAGCCGCCCGATTTCGAGACCCGTGCGCAGATCGTGCTGTCGAAGGCGGCCGAGCGCGGCGTGGTCATCCCCGAGGACGTCGCCTTCCTGCTGGCCAAGAAGATGCGCTCCAACGTGCGCGACCTGGAAGGTGCACTCAACACGCTAACCGCCCGCGCCAACTTCACCGGTCGGGCGATCACCACCGAATTCGCCCAGGAGACCCTGCGCGACCTGCTGCGCGCGCAGCAGCACGCGATCGGCATTCCCAACATTCAGAAGACCGTCGCGGATTACTTCGGCCTGCAGATGAAGGACATGCTCTCCAAGCGCCGCACGCGCTCGCTGGCGCGCCCGCGGCAGATGGCCATGGCGCTGACCAAGGAACTGACCGAGCACAGCCTGCCGGAGATCGGAGACGCGTTTGGCGGGCGCGACCACACCACCGTGCTGCACGCCTGCCGGCAGATCCGCACGTTGATGGAAACCGACGGCAAGATGCGCGAGGACTGGGAAAAACTGATCCGCAAGCTCAGCGAATAAGCCCTGTGCCGCAGCTGGGCACAAGCTGTGGACAACTCACCAACCTCGCCGACGGCCAAATTCTATCCACAGCTTGTGCCCAGTCTGGAACGACCTTGTACCGCGCTTGCAACATCGATAAACCCGTTTTACGTCAATGGGTTGGGCGGCTTCTCCCGAGATTCCGGCTGCTCCACCACCACCAGGCTTTTGATTTATACATATCTCTGTACTGGAGTTTGCGCGCCTGCAAGAGTCCTGATTGGACACACTTGCCGAGCCCGATACTGGAACTGGAACTGGACGGGAAGCGACCAGCGAGACAATGCACAAGTCCCATCGTCCTCCCCAAGCCTCGCAATCAACACATATGTGGATATCGGGGACACAAGCTGTGGGCAACTGCGACGGGGCGGTATCATCGTCAAGTTGCCCACAACTTGTCCCTGCTGCACGATGCAAGTTGTACAGGGGTTCTGGTGGATGTAAAACGTCGCTGAATCAACGAGTTATGCGTGTTCTACCGAAAATTCGCAGACACCACCACCACCAAGCTTTTGATTTAACCATTCTTCTGTATTGGTAATAGGGGTAAGGACGGTATGCGCTTCAGCCTGCAACGCGAAGTATTCCTCAAGCCGCTGTCCCAGGTGGTCAACGTGGTCGAGCGTCGCCAGACCCTGCCGGTGCTGGCGAATCTGCTGGCCCAAGTCCAGGACGGCCAGCTTTCGCTGACCGGCACCGACCTGGAAGTGGAAATGGTGTCCCGGGTCATGGTCAACGACGCGGAGGACGGGGAGACCACCATTCCTGCCCGCAAGCTGTTCGACATCGTTCGCGCGCTGCCTGACGGCAGCAAGGTGACGGTGACCCAGTCCGGCGAGAAGCTGACCGTCCAGGCCGGGCGCTCGCGCTTCACCCTGGCCAGCCTGTCGGCCAACGACTTTCCGTCGATTGACGAGGTCGACGCGACCGAACGCGTCCGGGTACCCGAATCGACACTGAAGGAACTGATCGAGCGCACCGCGTTCGCGATGGCGCAACAGGACGTCCGTTACTATCTCAACGGGCTGCTCTTCGACCTGCGCGAGGACACCCTTCGCTGCGTGGCCACTGACGGCCACCGCCTCGCCCTGTGTGAGGCACCCTACGAAGGCGGCACCGGCACCAAGCGGCAGATCATCGTTCCGCGCAAGGGTGTGACCGAGCTGATGCGGCTGCTGGAAGGTGGTGACCGCGAACTGGAACTGGAGATGGGCCGGGGCCATATCCGGGTCAAGCACGACGATGTGACCTTCACCAGCAAGCTGATCGATGGACGATTCCCGGATTACGAGGCGGTCATTCCGATCGGTGCCGACAAGGAGGTGCGCATCGACCGCGAGGTCCTGCGCGCGTCGTTGCAGCGGGCGGCCATCCTGTCCAACGAGAAGTACCGCGGCGTACGTATCGAGGTATCGCCGGGGCAGTTGAAGATCAGCGCACACAACCCCGAGCAGGAAGAAGCGCAGGAGGAAGTCGAAGCCGATACCCGTGTCGACGACCTCGCGGTCGGTTTCAACGTCAATTACCTGCTGGACGCCTTGTCCGCGCTGAAGGGCGAGATGGTGGTGCTCGCGTTGAGGGACGCCAATTCATCCGCGTTGGTGCGCGAGGCCGACAATGAGCGGTGCCGCCATGTGGTGATGCCGCTGCGACTCTGATCGCCTGCGTCATGTTCCACGTGGAACATTCCATTTTCCCCCTCACGCCCGGCATGTCCGGGCGTGAGGCTTTTAAAGCTCATGGAATCAGTCCAGGAACGCTGCGATGCGGGTAACGCGCCTCGACATCCGCAACCTGCGCGGCTTTTCCGAGGTGCAACTGTTCCCGGGCCCGGCGCTTAATTTCTTTTCCGGTGACAACGGCGCCGGTAAAACCAGTGTGCTGGAAGCCTTGCATCTGATGGCCTACGGGCGGAGCTTTCGTGGCCGGGTGCGCGATGGGCTGGTGCGGGACGGAGAAGCGGCGCTTGAGGTGTTCGTGGAGTGGAACGAAGCCCGCTCCCGCCCCTCCGATCTAGTGGGTGTGCCGGTCCCCCAGGTGACCCCAAGCGAGCGCAAAGCCGGACTGCGTCACAGCGGACAGGATTGGAGCGGGCGTCTCGACGGCGAGAACGTTGCCCAGTTGGGTGAGCTTTGCGCCGCACTGGCCGTAATTACGTTCGAGCCGGGCAGCCATGCGCTGATCACCGGTGCGGCGGAGGTCCGGCGGCGCTTCCTGGACTGGGGGCTGTTCCACGTGGAACGCGAGTTCTTTGCCACGTGGCGCCGTTACTCGCGAGCACTGAAACAACGCAATGCCTTGCTCAAGACGCGCGCGCCGCAGTCGCAGTTGGACGCTTGGGATGCGGAGCTCGTCCAGGCCGGAGAACCCTTGAGTCGCTACCGCCAGGTCTATCTGGACGCTTTACAGCCAGGCTTTGCCGAGCTGTTGCGGGAACTGACGCCCGCGCTGGGTGAATCCAGATTGGATTACCTCCCGGGCTGGCGTCGCGATGAGATGCCCTTTGCTGACGCCCTGCTGCTGGCGCGCGACCGCGATATGCAAGCCGGCTTCACCTCCGTGGGTCCGCACCGTGCGGACTGGCGTATTCATTTCGGGTCGATCCCGGGCCGGGATGCGTTGTCGCGCGGACAGGCCAAGCTCACCGCTCTTTCGGCCCTGCTCGCGCAAGCGGATCATTTCGCGGCCAGTACCGGTCAGCAGCCGATCATTGCGTTCGACGATCTGGCGTCCGAACTGGATCGTGGCCATCAACAACGCGTCCTGGCCAAGTTGATCGAGTCCGGGGCGCAGGTTTTCATCACTGGAACTGAAATCCCCGCGGTTCTTTCACAAAGCGGTGCGGATTTTGCTGTGTTCCACGTGGAACACAGCGTGATCTCGGCGGGTACCGGAACTGCCGCCAACGTGCGCGGCGGCGAGCCATAGCACTTGTATCGATACCCAGCGGGCAGAAGCCGCAACCGGGTTGACATAAAGGAGGCAACCTACTCCGCCTGCTATACTTGGCACTTGATTTCCCATGTGTTTAGACGCTGCCGCGCGCGAAGTGGCGGCGTCGTGGAGCCTGTTGCCGCATGACCCAGATCGAACACGATCCCGCGTCCGTCGAGGACGAAACCCTTCCTGCAGTCGTTGCCGCGGGTGAGCAAGCCTACGATTCCAGCCGGATTACCGTGTTGCGGGGCCTCGACGCGGTGCGCAAGCGCCCGGGCATGTACATCGGTGACGTGCACGACGGAACCGGCCTGCACCACATGGTGTTCGAGGTGGTGGACAACGCCGTGGACGAGGCCCTGGCAGGCCACGCCGACGAGATCCGGGTGCTCCTGCGGGAGGATGGCTCGGTCGAGGTCTCCGACAACGGCCGCGGCATTCCCGTGGACATCCACAAGGAAGAGCACGTCTCCGCTGCCGAAGTCATCATGACCGTGCTGCATGCGGGCGGTAAGTTCGATGACAACAGCTACAAGGTCTCAGGTGGCCTGCACGGCGTGGGCGTTTCCGTCGTCAACGCCTTGTCCGAGCACCTGTGGCTGGATATCTGGCGCGACGGCTTCCACTACCGTCAGGAATACGCCCTGGGCGAGCCGCTCTATCCGCTCAAGGAGATCGAGCCGACCACCAAGCGCGGCACGCTGCTGCGCTTCAAACCAGCCACCGCGATCTTCAGCAACGTCGATTTCCACTACGAGATCCTCGCCAAGCGCCTGCGCGAGCTGTCGTTCCTCAACTCCGGCGTCAAGATCGTGCTCAGCGATGAGCGCGGTGAAGGCCGTGAGGACATCTTCCAGTACGAGGGTGGCATCCGGTCTTTCGTCGAGCACCTGGCCCAGCTGAAGACCCCGTTGCACCCCAACGTGATCTCCGTCACCGGTGAGGAAAACGGCATTACCGTCGATGTGGCGCTGCAGTGGACGGATGCGTACCAGGAAACGATGTTCTGCTACACCAACAACATCCCGCAAAAGGACGGCGGTACCCACCTGATCGGCTTCCGCGCCGCGCTTACGCGGACCCTCACCAACTACATCGAGCAGAACGGCCTGGCCAAGCAGGCCAAGGTCAGCCTGTCGGGCGATGACATGCGCGAAGGCATGATCGCGGTCCTGTCGGTGAAGGTGCCCGATCCGAGTTTTTCCTCGCAGACCAAGGAAAAGCTGGTGTCCTCGGACGTGCGCCCCGTAGTGGAGCACACCTTTGGCCAGCGCCTGCAGGAATTCCTGCAGGAAAATCCCACCGACGCGCGCGCAATCGCCGGCAAGATCCTGGATGCCGCCCGTGCCCGCGAGGCCGCCCGCAAGGCCCGCGACCTGACCCGGCGCAAGGGTGCCCTGGACATCGCCGGCCTGCCCGGCAAGCTTGCCGATTGTCAGGAAAAGGACCCCGCGCTGTCTGAGCTGTTCATCGTCGAGGGTGACTCCGCCGGTGGCTCGGCCAAACAGGGCCGCAACCGCAAGACTCAGGCGATCCTGCCGCTGAAGGGCAAGATCCTCAACGTCGAGCGTGCGCGATTTGACCGCATGCTCTCCAGCGCCGAGGTCGGCACATTGATCACCGCGCTGGGCACGGGCATCGGCAAGGAAGACTACGACCCCGACAAGCTGCGCTATCACCGCATCATCCTTATGACCGACGCCGACGTTGACGGCAGCCACATCCGCACCTTGTTGCTGACCTTCTTCTATCGGCAGATGCCGGAGCTGATCGAGCGCGGCCACATCTATATCGGCCTGCCTCCGCTGTACAAGATCAAGCAGGGCAAGACCGAGCTGTACCTGAAGGACGACGCCGCGTTGAACGCGTACCTGGCCAGCAATGCGATTGAAGGCGCGGCGCTGATTCCCGCCGAAGGCGAGCCGCCGATCACCGGCGCGGCCCTGGAGCAGTTGCTGCTGGCCTTTGCCGGTGCACGCGAGACGATCACCCGCAATGCCCACCGCTACGATCCGGCGATATTGGAGGCGCTGGTGGACTTCACGCCGCTGGACATCGAGCACCTCTCGCAGAACATCGATGAACGTGTCGAACTGGATGCATTGGAGAAACGGGTCAACCGCAAAGGCCTGGGCAAGCCGCGCTATGCGCTGCGTCTACAGGCGGCTACCGAGAGCCACCCGGCAGCGCTGGTTGCCAAGCGCAGCCACATGGGGGAGGAGCTGATCCAGATCCTGCCGCTGGCGGCGTTCGGTTCCGGCGAGCTGCGTCCCCTGCGTGAGGCCGCCGCCCAGCTGCACGGACTGATCCGCGAGGGCGCCAAGATCGTGCGTGGCAACCGTGAGAAGAGCATCGACAGCTTTGCCGAAGCCCAGGAATGGCTGCTCGAGGAAGCCAAGAAGGGCCGCCAGATCCAGCGATTCAAGGGTCTGGGTGAGATGAATCCGGAGCAACTGTGGGATACCACGGTCAATCCGGAGACCCGACGCCTGTTGCAGGTGAAGATCGAGGACGCGGTCGCTGCCGATGAGGTGTTCAGCACGTTGATGGGCGACGTGGTCGAACCCCGACGCGCCTTCATCGAGGACAACGCGCTCAAGGCGGGCAACCTCGATATCTGATTTCCCCGCCATCCCTGTTAGCTGAACAGGGGTAGTCCGGCTTCCACGGCCCGCGTTTTCGCGGGCCGTGTTGTTTCCAGATTGCGTATTTGTGAAATGGCGCACGTTGTCAGCCTCAGCCCTCTTCACCTGAAGCTGCATTACCGCCAATTACAGTCAATCCACAGTCCGGATTGCGGGGCGCGACTTTGCCGCACGCGGCGGTTCGTAGCTCAGCGCCCATGACCGAAGGCCCTTGCGGTCGGTCTTTCGCACTCCGTGGATGATCTGGCCGTACCGGCGCAGTACCGAAGCCCATCAATATGAACAGGACAATCCACCAATGAAGAAGATTCTCCTCGCAATCGCCATTGCCGGCGCCGTGGCTGCGTGCGCGACCACCACCTCGCCTACCGGCCGGACCCAGAACGTGGGGGGCATTTCCCAGCAGCAGCTCGACCAGATGGGACAACAGGCATTTGCCGAGTACAAAAGCAAACTTCCACGCAGTACCAATCGGGCCCAGACGGCCTATGTGGCGTGCGTTGTGAATTCGCTGACGCGGGAATTGCCAAGCGCAAACCAGGCAGGCTGGGAGTTCGCGCTGTTCAACGACGACTCTCCGAACGCGTTCGCGCTCCCGGGCGGCAAAATCGGCGTCAACACCGGTATCTTGAAGGTCGCCAAGACCCAGGACCAGCTGGCAGCGGTCATTGCGCACGAGATCGGCCACGTTATATCGCGCCACCACGACGAGCGGCTGACCCGCCAGATCGGGGCTCAGACGGGGCTGGGACTGGTCGGAGCGCTGCTGGGCTCGCAGTACGGCAGCGGCGCCCAGCAGACCACTCAACAAGTGGGCGGCGCCCTTGTGCAGGGGGTTTTCCTGCTGCCCAACAGTCGCACGCAGGAGTCCGAAGCCGACGTGGTCGGACAGCGACTGATGGCGCAGGCGGGGTTTGATCCCCAGCAGGCAGTCAGCCTATGGGAAAACATGATCTCCGCCAGCTCCGGCAATCCCCCCGAATGGCTTTCCACCCACCCCGATCCGCGCTCGCGGATCGCCGAACTACGCAACCGTGCGGGAAGCCTGGCCGGTACCTATCAGCAAGCGCGCTCGTCGGGACGCAAGCCAACGTGTGGCTAAACACGAATCGGGCCGCGCCGCAAGATGGCTTCTTCCCGGAAAGGCTTTCTGCTAGGTTGTCACTCCCACCGCAGCTTTCAGTGCCGTATCCCGTTCTTCCGGAGTGCGGACAAGAGACCCGATGAATAATCCGAATTTCTCCCAGCGGATCCTTGCCGTCGCCATGGGCGCGGCGTTCCTGACCATGACCGGTGCCGCAGTCGCCGCTCCGGCCGGAGAGCCGCAGGCGCGCGGCGGCGCCAAGAGTGCCGATCGCGACAGTTCGCGTTCGAGTCGGAAGTCCGAGGCGGTTGCCGAGACCTATCCGGAAGCAACCCGGAAGAACCCGACGACCAAGGCCAGCCAGGCCATGTCGCGCAAGATGACCGAGATGGGCAAGCTGTTTGACGCGGACAAGCGCGCTGAAGCCCGGGCCATCGCCGACGAGATCCTCGCCGATGGCAAGGCCAACAGTTACGAGAAGGCCTACGCGGCCCAGTTCGCCGCCCAGATTGCCTACGAGGCCGATGACATGCCCGCCGCGATCGGCTATTTCAAGCAGGCCATCGACGCTGACGGGCTGGACAACAACGCCCATTACGGGCTGATGATCAACCTCGCCCAGCTGCAGCAGCAGGAAGAAGAGTACGTCGATTCGCTGGCGACCTTCGACCGCTTCTTTGCCGAAACCAGGAGCGCCGACCCGACCCTGCTGATGGTCAAGGGCCAGGGGCTTTACCTGATGCAGCGCTATGACGACGCGGCGGCCACCATCAAGCAGGCGATCGCCGCCAGTGATGCGCCCAAGCCCGAGTGGCTCTCGATGCTGATGCAGGTGTACCTGGACGCGGACAAGATCGGCGAGGCGGTGAGCACCGCCGAGCAGATCGCCGCGGCCAACCCCGACGACAAGCGTGCGCAGATGAATCTCGCCGCGATCTATTCCCAGGCCGACATGTCGGACAAGGCGGTGGGGATCCTGGAGAAGTTGCGCAGCAGCGGCGACCTGGATTCGGCCAACGAGTACAAGGTGCTGTTCACCACCTACGCGGGCATCGATGGACGCGAGAAAGACGTCATCGCGGTGATCAACGAAGGTTTGGAGAAGGGCGTGCTCGAGCCGGAGTACAACACCTATGTCGCGCTGGCCCAGGCTTACTACTTCTCCGATCAGCCGGCCCAGGCGATCACCGCCTACGAAAAAGCCGCGCCGATGGCCAAGGACGGGGAGACCTATCTGAACCTGGCCCGCGTGCTGCAGCAGGAAAACCGCATCACCGAGGCCAAGGCCGCCGCGCGACAGGCGCTGGCGAAAGGCATCAAGAGGGAGAAGGACGCCAACGTGATCATTGCACTTCCCGGCAAGTGACCCGATCACCCAACCACCAGATTCCGCTAGGAAACGACAGCGGACTTTGGTATATCCTTGTAGGTTCTTGTCGCCACAATGGCGGCGCGACCCATCTGACGGTCCGAGGTGCTCCACGCGCCCGGCAATACTCCCGAGCTGACGGCGCATGACGCAAGACTTGGATACTCCCGTAAAGAAGGTTAGAGACGACAGCGAAGGTCTGAACTGGGCGCGCATCGCCGGTATCACCATGGCTATCGCCGTTCACGCAGGCGCGCTGCTGATGATGCTCGCCCCGATGGCGGCGCCACCGGCGGACAAGGTTGAAGAGCCGGTCACGATGGTGAACCTGATCAAGCCGCCGCCGCCGCCACCGCCGCCGCCGCCGCCGCCGCCGGAGCCGCCCAAGCCGGTCACTCCGCCCAAGGAGCTGTCGCCGCCGAAGCAGACCACGCCGTTGCCGCCGCCGCCGGAAGCACCGCCGATCGTGTTCGATGATCCGAGCCCGGTTGACTTGCCACCAGCGCCGCCTGCGCCACCCGCTCCACCGGCGCCGACCACCTCGCTGGGCGCGGTCGACCCATCGTCCAAGGCAATGAATCCGCCGCAGTACCCGCCCTCAGCTGCACGCGCGGGCATTGAAGGTACGGTGATCCTGGTGATCAGCATCGACAAGGAGGGCAATGTCCTGGGTGTCGAGGTCGAGAAGTCCAGTCGCAACCGTGACCTTGACCGGGCCGCCATGGCCGCTGCAAAGAAGTGGCGCTTCAATCCGGAAGTGCAGAATGGAGTCGCCGTCGCCAGCCGCGTGAGGGTACCGGTCGACTTCAACCTCAACTGATAACGCTCTAGTCCAACCGTTTTTCTGCTTCACACCATTGCTTCACTAGCCGTCCCTTTCTTCCACGACATCCAAAGGTAAGCGTCATGCTTCAGGAAACCACTACCGCTGCTGCTGGAGGCAACAACGCCGAAGCGTTCCAGCAGATGAGCTTCTCCCACATGGTGACGCAGTTCGATTCAGTTGCATGGATCGTGTTCCTCACCCTCGTGCTGTTCTCGGTGCTCTCGATCTACTGGATCGTGGTCAACCTGATCAAGGGCGCACGCCTGCGTTCCAAGGCAGACCGCGTGGTCACCACGTTCTGGGAAACCACCAACGCGCAGGATGCGATCCGTTACATGGAAGAGCAGGGCAGCTCGGAGCCGTTCTCCAAGATTGCCCTGGACGCTGCCCAGGCCGCCGCACATCATCAGCGCAACGAAGGTTCGCGTCTGGTCGAGTCGCTTAACCGCTCGGAATTTGTGGATCGCGCCCTGCGTCAGGCCGTGACCCGTGAGTCGATGAAGCTCGAAAGCGGTCTGACCGTGCTGGCCACCGTCGGTTCCACCTCGCCGTTCATCGGTCTGCTGGGTACCGTTTGGGGTATCTACCACGCCCTGATCCGTATCGGCCAGAGCGGCAACGCGTCCATCGACGCTGTAGCAGGTCCGGTGGGCGAGGCGCTGATCATGACCGCCTTCGGTCTGTTCGTTGCTATCCCGGCCGTGATCGCGTTCAACTTCTTCACCCGCATCAACCGGGTCACCAACAGCCGTTTCGATACGTTCGCGCACGACCTGCACGACTTCTTCGCAACCGGCTCGCGTGTTGGCGAACTGCCGTCCCAGCGTTGATCGGCCATCCATAAGCAAGTTGGAGTACGGATATGGCCTTCAGTACAGGCAGTAACGCCGGCCCGATGGCCGAAATCAACGTCACGCCCCTGGTCGACGTGATGCTGGTGCTGCTGATCATCTTCATGATCACGGCACCACTCATGAACCACAAGATCCAGGTGGCGTTGCCTGAGGCCAACCTCGACCGCAAGGATGAGATGGCCCCTGAAGTGCCGCCGATCACGATTGCCATCGAGGCCGACGGCACCGTGTACTGGAACGACGAGCCGGTGACTCCGGCGTTGATGGAAAGCCGCTTGTCGGTTGAAGCCCAGAAGACGCCGCAGCCACAGATCAACATCCGTGGCGACAAGACCACCAAGTACCGCGTCGTCAAGGACGTGGTCGAGACTGCCCGCTTGCAGGGCATGCGGAAGGTCGGTTTTGTCGCTATCAAGGATCGTTCCAACTAACACCGGAGAACAGAAACATGTCCATGGGTTCAAACTCCGGTACCGGCGCGATGTCGGACATCAACGTGACGCCGTTGGTGGACGTGCTGCTGGTGTTGCTGATCATCTTCATGGTCACGGCACCGATCGCGTCGTATCCGATTGAAGTCAACCTGCCGCAGCAGTCCACCCAGCCGCCGCCGTTGTCCGAGCCGCCGCCGCCGATCCGGTTGCGCATTGGTGCATCGGGCGAGGTGTTCTGGAATGACTCACCGTACCCGTTGTCGGCGATCGGCAACATGATGCGCACCGAAGTCGAACGTGACCCGACCAACCAGCCACAGCTGGAGATCGACACCAACGATGACGCGGACTACGGCGTGCTTGCCAAGGTCCTCGCGCTGGCGAAGAATGCCGACATGAAGAAGATCGGCTTCGTCCAGAAGTAGATACACCACGTCGTGGATTGGAAGCGCCGCCCTCGGGCGGCGTTTTTTATGGGTCGGGGATTGGTTGTCGCCCTGTTATCCGGATTGGCCGCCTGCAACGCGGTCGAGAATCGCCAGATAGGCGCGGACAGTGTTGGGCAGGCCGTCATGCAGCGCCTCGCCGATCAGCGCGTGACCGATCGAGACCTCCAGCACATCCGGCACGACGGCCAGGAATGCGCCCAGGTTTTCCTGGCTGAGGTCGTGACCGGCATTCACACCCAGGCCGACAGCGTGGGCGCGGCGGGCGATGGCGGCGAAGCGCTCCAGCATGTCGCCCTGCTCGCCCCGCTGGAAAGCATCCGCGTAGGGCCCGGTGTAGAGCTCGATCCTGTCCGCACCGATCAGTGCGGCGTGTTCGATGCCGTCCGATCGGCGTGGATCCCATGCATCGGCAAACAGGCTGACCCGGCACCCCAGGTCGCGCAACTGTGCCACCAGCGGCCGTAGACGCTCCGCGTCGCGCTGGAAATCAAAGCCCTGGTCAGACGTAAGCTGTTCATCGCCGTCAGGAACCAGCGTCGCCTGCGCCGGGCGGACCGCCTCGCAAAGGGCGAGAAAGCCGGGATAACCGTCGCGCGGCGGCGCGAAAGGGTTGCCCTCCAGGTTGAACTCGACACCGCGCGCGCCAGTCAGCTCGGCCAGCGCGTGCACGTCGGCCGCACGGATGTGACGTGCGTCGGGGCGGGGGTGGACGGTGATGCCATGGGCACCGGCATCCAGGCAGGCGCGTGCTGCCTGCACCACGTCCGGGTCGCTCCCGCCGCGCGAATTGCGCAGCACCGCGATCTTGTTGACGTTGACGCTGAGGGAAGTCATCGCGGCAGCTTAGCCCGTCGGGTACCCGCAGCGGAGCTACTGCGGACGCTGAGGCTGCGCCGCGGCATCGGCAGACGAGCTTGCCTGCGCCCTGCTACGCAACTGCGCAAGGGCGACGGGGTCGATCATTGCGCCTTCGTCGCGGCTGCGACTGGCGACGCGCTGGGCAAGCAACTGGACCACCGCCGCCATGCTCAAGCCGAAACTCAGCAAAAGGCACAGCGCCAGAAGTCCGACCGAGGTGGTCTTGAAGGCGACGATCAGGGCCACGACGGCGGCGGCCAGAAGAATCCAGGGCATCTCGACGTTCCATGTGGAGCAACGTGCCGAGTGTAGGACGTGACATCGTTCGCGTCGCGCCGCCCGCGCCATTGCTGCGGCCGCTGATCGGCTTGTCAATGGCCTACAGCAGCGGGGACATCAGCCGCGCCAGTGCTTCAGGCAAGCGGCTGCGCCACAGCGGGCGTTGCCGGTCCGCGGTGACCTGCGTGCAACTCAGGCAATCGTGTTCGATCAGTTCGGCGAGCTCGGCCACCAGCCCGCGATCACGGAACAGCACCGAGCTCTCGAAGTTCAGGCGGAAACTTCGGTGGTCGAAATTGGCGCTGCCGATGATCGCCAGGTCGTCGTCGCAGAGCAGGGCCTTGGTGTGCAGCATCCTGGGACCGTACTCGAGCACCTTCACCCCGGCAGCCATCAGGTCATCGAAGTAGGATCGGGCGGCGTGGGTGACCAGTCGGCTGTCGGTGTTCTTCGGCACCAGCAGGCGCACGTCCACGCCGCCCAGGGCCGCGGAGGTCAGCGCCATCATCGCCGCCTCACCTGGAACGAAGTAGGGCGTGACGAGCCAGACGCGGCGCCGCGCCGCGTGGATGGCCGAGACATGCAGGCGGTGGATCGCCTCCCAGGGCGAGTCCGGACCCGAGACCACCATCTGCACCATGATGTCGCCCGGCCTGGACTCGGGGAAGGTGATGTGCGGTGGCGGCTCGCCGGTCGCGTACACCCAGTCTTCCAGGAACACCAGCTGCAGGGATCGCACCACATCGCCTTCCAGGCGCAGGTGCAGGTCGCGGTAGGCGTTGTCGCCCAGGGTCTCGTCCTCTTCATCGGTGATATTGATGCCACCAATGAAGCCCACGGCGCCGTCGATCACCACGATCTTGCGGTGGCTGCGCAGGTTCAGCCACGGCCGCTGCCAGAACCAGTGCAGGCGCATCGGATGGAACCACGCAACCTCGCCACCGGCCTCGACCAGCGGCTTGAGGAATGCGCGCGAGGTGCTGCCCGACCCCACCGCGTCCAGCAGCAGGCGCACCTTGACCCCCGCCTTGGCCCGCTCGACGAGCGCGTCGCGCAGTGCGGTGCCGGTGCGGTCGGGCTGGAAGATGTAGTACTCCAGATGCACGTGCTCGCGCGCGCGCGCTACTTCCTCGTTGAGTTGGCGGTACTTGCTGCTGCCATCGACGAGCAGCTGCGCGCTGGTCGCGGTGCTGGGGGGCAGGCCGGTGACGGTCTGCGCCATCCGCGCCAGTTCGATGGCGGCGGCATCGGGTACCCGACCCGCGGGGAGGGCCGGCATCCGGGTCCGGCTCCGGTCCCTTCGCAGGCGTTGCCGCCGGATCCGTTGCGGGCCGAAAAAGAAGTAGATGGCAAAACCCAGGTAGGGCAGGGCGGCCAGGCTTACCAGCCAACTCAGGGTGGCGGCCGGCTCGCGTTTCTGCAGGATGATCCAGGCACCCAGCCAGATGACGTATATCGCCCAGCCCAGCGCCAGCCACGCCGCCAGATGCTCTATCGCGGTGGTCTGGTGCCACCACGCACGCAGGGTTTCACCCATGCTCAGCCCATCCCGGGGAGCAACGGGCCGCCCAACCACAGCCAGCGCGTCATCCATGCGCTGACGATGGCGATCAGTACGGTCAGGGGCACCCCGACCCGGAGAAAGTCACCAAAACGGTATTGGCCGGGTCCGAGGATCAGCAGATTGCCGTGATGGCCGATCGGGGTCAGGAAGGCGACCACCGCGCCCAGCGCGGTACACACCACGAACGGCGTGGGTTCCATCGACAGCGACTGCGCCAGCTCGACCGCGATCGGTCCCAGCAGGACCACCGTAGCGGAGTCGGAAAGCACCTGGGTCAGCAGCCCGGCAATCGAGAACAGAACCAGCAGGATCATCAGTACCGGCCAGTCGGCGACCACATGGCGCAGCCCGGAGGCCATCAGTTGCGCGGTGCCGGTCTGCTCCATGGCAATGCCCAGTGGGATCACCCCGGCGATCATCACGAACACGCGCACGTCGATCTCGCGGTAGGCCTGGCCGACGTCGACGCAGCGGGTGGCGACGATGGCCACCGCGCCGAGCAGGAATGCCAGCGGTACCGGTAGCCACTCCAGCACGGCAGCGAGGATGGTGACCGCGAGGATCGTCAGCGCCAGCGGCGCGCGCACGCGACGCTTGGCCTCTCCGGCAAACGGCACCAGCATCAGGAAACCGTGGTGGGTGGCGAGCTCGGCAAAACGGGCCGGCCGCCCCCACAGCACCAGCAGGTCGCCCTCACGCAGGCGGGCATCCGCCAGGCGCGGAGCAACGTGGCCTTGGCGCCGCCACAACCCGACGATCACGGCCTTGAAGCGGTGCGAGAAATCCAGTTCGCGGATGCTGCGGCCGATGAACTCCGAGCCTGGCGCCACCACTGCCTGGACGAGTTGCGGCTTGACCTCGCCGTCGCCCAGGGCGCGGGTACCGAAGCGTGAGATCGCGTGCAGGTCGATCCCGGCGTCGTCGTGCAGCGAGGCCAGCGCGTCGGCGGAGGCCTCCACCAGCAGCACGTCGCCGCTGATCAGCGGGCTGGCCGCGCCCAGGTCGCGGCGCAGCTTGTTGTCACGCAGCCAGCCGACCATCCGGAACTTGTCGCCCAGGGCCTTCTCAAGCTCGGCCAGCGGGCGGGTGCTCCAGCGCGAGCCTTCAACGATCAGCAGCTCGGTGCGGTAGCGGTCCAGGCGCAGGTAGCCGTCGTCTTCTGCATCCACGCCGCGCTTGGGCAGGATCCAGCGGGTCAGCAGCATGTAGGCCATGCCGATCAGCACCAGCGCGATGCCGATCGGGGTGATCGAGAACACGCCCAGGCCCTCAGCGCCGGTGCGCTTGAGCAGGTTGTTGGCGAGCAGGAACGCCGGCGCACTGACCAGGGTCAGGCAGGTGCCCAGCGACGCCGCCAGCGACATCGGCATCAGCAGCCGCGACGGCGCCAGGCCGTTGGTCTTGGCCAAGCGCCCCATGATCGGCAGCATCATCGCCGTCACCATCACGTGGTGGGTGAAGGACGCCATGATCGCGACCGCCGGCATGGTCACCGCGATCACCCGCGCCTCGCTCTTGCCCGACGCGCGGCCGATCCACTGGCCGATGTGCTCGGTAATGCCGGTTGCTGCCAGTCCGCCGGAGATGACGAACACCGCGGCGACGATGATTGCCGGTTCGCTGGAAAAGCCGGACAACGCCTGTTCTTCGTTGAGCAGGCCGGTCACCACCAGTGCCATCAGGATCAGCATGGCGGTGACATCCACGCGCAGGCGCTCGCTGATGAACAGGTACAGTCCACCGCCAAGGATCAGCAGGAAGGTCAGCTGCTGCAATGTAATCGGGAGCCAGGCCATTGCGCGCATTGTGCGTTAGAACCGGTGATGGCGGCGGCGGGCGTGTGCCGCGCCGACCACCAACCCATCACGGCAGGTGACGTTACAATCCGAGCCTGCCTTCCGCCTCCGCGTAAATGTCGCCCACCGCGCTGCCCCCACCCGCCGATGATCGTTTCCGTGCCGCCATGGCGGCGAGCGCGTGGGGGATGGCGATCCTGGAGCTCGACGGCACATGGCAGGAAACCAACCCGGCGATGCGCCAGTTGCTTGGGGGCGCGCCCGGTGCCCCTTTGGCCGATGGGCCCGCGGCCGGCACGATTTTCGAGGTAATCGCTGCTGACGAGGTTGAGGATCTGCGGCACTCCGTGGATGCCTTGATCGCCAGCGGCCAGCCTGCCGTCGATCGCGGCTTGTCGTGCCGACGCGCCGACGACACTTTCCAGGCTTGGATCTCCATTTCCCTGATGCGCGACGGGGCCGGCGCTGCCAGCGGCCTGGTGGTGCAGTTGCGCGAGGACACCGGCGCGGGCCATGCCACTGCGCTGGACGCGATGCGTCGCCAGTTGCAGGCGCAGGTAGATGCCGTCGCCCATGACCTGCGCGCACCGCTGCGTTCGATCAACAATTTCTCGGGTTTGCTGGCACGCAAGCTGGACGAAGGGCTGGATGCCACCTCGCGCGACCATCTCGGCCGGATCCGCGGCGCCGCCGCGCGTATGGCGGGATTGCTGGACGGCCTGGCGGAGCTGTCGCGTGCGTCCACCGCGCAGATGCGCGAGGGCCTGGTGGACCTCAGCATGCTCGCCGACTGGGTTGGCGCCGAGCAGCAGGACGCGCATCCGGATCGGGAGTTCCTGATTACGGTGCAGCCTGGGCTGAGCGCCCGTGGCGACGAGCGCCTGCTGAAAACCCTGTTGGCCCAGCTGCTGGACAACACGCGCCGGTTCTCCCATGACGACGGCCCCGTCAGCGTTGACGTGGCGGGAACGCAGGCCGATGGCATGCTGCGGCTGTCAATAAGCGACCGTGGCCGCGGATTTGACATGCGTTACCGTCACAAACTGTTTGAGCCCTTCCAGCGCCTGCATGGCGCCGATGAAGGGGCCGGCGATGGCCTCGGACTGGCCATCGCCCAGCGGATCGCCGAACGTCACGGCGGTCGCATCGATGCGGAATCCCAACCGGATTCCGGCAGTGTGTTCCATCTTTACCTGCCGGCGGCCCAGACCGCCGGTGCAGCACCTGGAGAGTAGTGCCGATGAACAAGGTCATCCTGCTGGTCGAAGACAACCCGGACGACGTCGAGCTGACGCGTCTGGCCTTTGACGAGGCGAAGATCGCCAATCAGCTGGTGGTGGTGGGCGACGGCGCTGAAGCGCTGGACTACCTGTTTGCCAAGGGCAGCTACTCCGATCGTGATCCCAACGAGCTGCCGTCGATCGTGCTGCTGGACCTCAACCTGCCCAAGGTGGACGGGCGCGAGGTCCTGCAGGCAGTTCGCGCCAACGCGTTGACCAAGACGCTGCCGGTGGTCGTGCTGACCACCAGCACCGAACCCTTCGATGTTGAAGCCAGCTACTCGCTGGGAGTCAACAGCTACATCCAGAAGCCGGTCGATTTCGAGCAGTTCGTGTGGGCGGTGAAGCAGGTCGGGCTCTACTGGCTTGTGCTCAACCACGCCCGGACCTGAAACCGAAGCGCTCGTTCACCCCGGCCCGTACAGGGCTTCGGCGCGCTGGAACAGCAGCCAACTCGTGGCGATGAACTTGTCGCCGCCTTCGGGGCGGTTGCCGCGGTGGGTATGGGTAAAAGCTGCCGGGGCGATCAACACCGAGCCTGTGCGCGGCGCGATCTTGCGCCGCTGGTAGAGGAACTCGGTCTCCCCCTGCTCGAAGTCGTCATTGAGGTAGACCGTCCACAACAGGTGGCGGTGCAGCGTCTCGGCCTGGGCATCGCGCGGGTAGAGCTCACAATGCCAGTACGGATAGCCACCGCTGCCCGCGCGGTAGCGCTGCAGGTTGATCGCGCCGGGACGCAGCACCGTCCGCACGATTGGCGCCAACTCCGCATCGGTCATCTCCCGCATCCGCTCCGGCGTCAGCCGCTGATGGCCGCCCTCCGCCTCGGCGACCTCCAGCATCAAGGGCGCGATCAGCGTGTGCGGCCAGCGCCTCACGTACTCCAGCAGGGCGCTGAACATCGCCGCGTTCAATGAGGCTTCGATATCGCGCCATTCGGGGTGGCCGCTGATGGTCAGGTCAAGGCTGTCCTTGAGATCGGTGTGCACGCCTCCGCCCACTTCACCCGGACGAGCCGCGTCGCTGTTGCCGAAGCGCTCGACCAGATCCTGGCACCAGTCGCGGTCAAGGCAGTCGTGGCGGACATGGATGAAGTCATCGATCGCGGCCGATGCCGCGGTTGAGGTCGGGCTGGAGGGGGTGGGGG
>NZ_JXSS01000056.1 GCF_000855665.1 Lysobacter sp. A03 | reverse complement strand
CTTCGTGGCGGTCTTCCAGCACGTAATGACCGGCGTCCTCGAACGCGTGCACCCCGGCGCGTGGAAGTGCGGCGGCGAAGCCCTTGAGGAAGTGGCGGGCGGACACCAAAACCCGCCAACCCCCGCCCCCGGAAACCCGGCCGGCCGGGGAACCCCGCACGCGGGGCGCCGCCCCCCCCCCCCCGGGGCCGATCGGCCCGGATCGCCCGGGATGACGGGGCCCAAGCGCGGGATGACGAAAAGCCCCCGGAGCCGCGCCCCCCAAAAAGGGGGCCCGAACCGGAGCCGCTGCCGCCCGTGACCGCCGCGCCCGCCGATGCAGAGCTTGCCAAGGACAGCGCGCTGCGCGCGCAGGTGTTGCTGGAGCGGGCGTTCTTCTCCCCCGGCGAGATCGATGGCGCGGTGGGCAGCAACATGGGTCGCGCCGTGGATGCCTTCCAGCGCGCGCATGACATCAAGCCGACCGGCACGATGGACGCCGCCACGTGGGACATCCTGAACAAGGACGACGCACCGATCCTGATCGAGTACACCCTCACCGCCGATGACGTGGCCGGGCCATTTGCGCAGACCCCCAGCGGCCACGCCGCCATGGCCAAAGTGGACGCGCTGCCCTACGAGTCGGTGGAGGAGAAGGTGGCCGAGCAGTTCCACGCCAGCCCGGCGCTGCTGGCCAAGCTCAACCCCGGAGTGAAGCTCGCTTCTGGCGCGACCGTCACCGTGCCCAACATCCAGGCCGCCACCCGCCTGCCAACGCCGGCGAAGGTGGTGATCGACAAGTCCGACTCCGCGCTGCTGCTGATGGACGAGGCGGGCAAGGGGATCGGGCATTACCCCGTGACGACCGGCAGCGCCCAGTTCCCGCTGCCGATTGGCGACTGGAAGATCAACGGCGTCGCCCGCGACCCGGTGTGGTACTTCGATCCGGACCTGATCGCCGGGACCAAGGCGTCCGATAAGAAAGCCGAGATCCCGCCGGGCCCCAACAACCCGGTAGGCACGACCTGGATCGACCTGAGCAAGGAGCACTACGGCATCCACGGCACCCCCAACCCGGCCAAGATCGGCAAGACCGAGTCCAACGGATGTATCCGCATGACCAACTGGAGCGTCGCCGCGCTGGCCGAGGTGGTGAAGCCGGGCGTACCGGTGAAGATGCGCGAGTAACCGGGTCGGGCGGTCACGCCCGCATGGACGCGTTTCAGCAAGGCCGCCTCCGGGCGGCCTTGTCGCACGTGCGACTCACGCCTGCGTCCTGCGCGCGAGTCACCTAGACTTGAGTGCTTGTCTTCTCAGCGCATCTCGCCCGAATGGCCATCAAGAAATCCGACCTATATTCCTCGCTCTGGGCCAGCTGCGATGCCCTGCGTGGCGGCATGGACGCCAGTCAGTACAAGGATTACGTCCTCGTGCTGCTGTTCATCAAGTACGTCAGCGACAAGTACGCCGGGCAACCCTATGCGGCGATCACAGTTCCTGAGGGGGCCAGCTTTGTGGACATGGTTGCGCTTAAAGGCAAGCCCGACATCGGCGACCAGATCAACAAGAAGATCATCGCCCCGCTGGCCGAGGCCAACCGGCTGTCGGACCTGCCCGATTTCAACGATGCCGGCAAGCTCGGCAGCGGCAAGGAGATGGTCGACCGGCTGAGCGATCTGATCGCGATATTCGAGAGCAAGGCGCTCGACTTTTCCCGGCATCGTGGCGACGGTGACGACATCCTCGGCGATGCCTACGAATACCTCATGCGCCACTTCGCCACCGAGAGTGGCAAGAGCAAGGGGCAGTTCTACACGCCCGCCGAAGTCAGCCGGATCATGGCGCAGGTGCTCGGCATTCGCGAGGCCAACACCACCAACGCCACCACGGTATATGACCCCACATGCGGGTCGGGATCACTACTGCTGAAGATCGCTGACGAGGCGCGCGGCAAGCTGACCCTCTACGGCCAGGAGAAGGATGGCGCCACCGCCGGTCTGGCCCGGATGAACATGATCCTGCACGACAATGCCGAGGCGCAGATCCTCCCGGGCAACACGCTGACCGACCCGAAATTCACCGACAACGGCGCGCTGCGTACCTTCGACTACGTTGTCGCCAACCCGCCGTTCTCCGACAAACGCTGGAGTACCGGGCTGGACCCGCTCAATGATCCGTACCACCGTTTTGATGGCTTTGGGGTGCCGCCGGCCAAACAGGGTGATTACGCCTACCTGCTGCACATCGTGCGCTCGCTCAAATCCACCGGCGCGGGTGCCTGCATCCTGCCGCACGGCGTGCTGTTCCGCGGCAACGCCGAAGGTGACATCCGCCGCAACCTGATCCGCAAGGGCTACATCAAGGCAATCATCGGGCTGCCGGCCAACCTGTTCTACGGCACCGGTATTCCCGCCTGCATTATCGTCATCGACAAGCAGGAGGCGCATGCGCGCAAGGGTATTTTCATGATCGACGCCAGCGCCGGCTTCATGAAGGACGGTCCGAAGAACCGCCTGCGCTCGCGCGACATCCACCACATCGTCGACGTGTTCGCCAAGCGCGCTGACGTAGCCAAGTACGCCCGTCTGGTGCCGTTGAGCGAGATCGAGGCCAACGACTACAACCTCAACCTCCCGCGGTATATCGATAGCCAGCCGCCGGAAGACCGTCAGGACATCGATGGCCACCTCAACGGCGGCATTCCGGTCGGGGACGTCGATGCGCTGCAGGCCTACTGGGAGGTATGCCCGCAACTGCGGCAGGCATTGTTCACGCCCAACCGCCCCGGATACGTTGATCTTGCCGTGGACAAGACCGCGACCAGGTCCGCGATCCAGCAGCACCCGCAGTTCGCCGCTTTTATGGAAGGCATGGCACAGCATTTCGAGACATGGCGTGAGCGCAGCGCCACCACCCTCAAGGCTCTGCAAGCCGGCTGTCACCCCAAGGACACCATCGCAAGCCTGTCCGAGGACCTGTTGGTGCACTACCACGGCCAGCCGCTGATCGATGGCTATGGCGTCTATCAGCACCTGATGGATTACTGGGCGCAGACCATGCAGGACGATGTCTATCTGATTGCCGCCGATGGCTGGCAGGCGAACACCTACCGCGTGATCGAGCAGAAGAAGAACAAGGACGGCAAGGTCATCCGGGAAACCGACAAGGGATGGACCTGCGATCTGGTTCCCAAGGCGTTGATAGTGGCCCGGTATTTCGCCGCCGATCAGCTCGCCATCGACCAGCTTGGCGTCGAGCTGGATGGCGTCGAGGCTGCGCAGAGTGAGTTGGAGGAAGAACACGCGGGCGAGGATGCCGCGTTCAATGGCTTCGACAAGATCAACAAGAGCGCGGTCAACGAGCGACTCGCCGAGATAGGCGGTGGCGCCGACTATGCCGACGAGATCAAAGTACTCAAGACCTGGCTCAAGCTGGACCGCGAAAAAGCCGCCCTGAAGAAGCGGATCAAAATAGCGGAGGCCGCACTGGACGCCGCTGCATACGCTCAGTACCCCAAGCTCAGCGAGGCCGATATCAAGACACTCGTGGTTGACGACAAGTGGCTGGCGACTCTCGCCGACGCGATCCACGGCGAGATGGACCGCATCAGCCACGGCCTGACCCGCCGCGTGCAGGAGCTGGGCGAACGCTACGACGCCCGGCTGCCCGAACTGATTGGGCGCGTTGACGAGTTGCAGGCGAAGGTCGATGCACATCTGGAACGGATGGGCTTCGAGTGGGCGTGAAGGAAGTCAGCGCGAGCTATCCGGAAGTGCCGGTCGCTGCAGGCGGAGCGGTGCCATCCGGATACAAACAGACCGAGGTGGGTTTAATTCCGGAAGACTGGGCAGTTTCCACTGTTGGTGCGGAGTTCCACGTTCAACTCGGAAAGATGCTTGATTCCGAGAAGAATATTGGAGTGTCCAAGTTGTTCTTGGGCAATAGGTCAGTGCAATGGGGTCATGTTGATCTTTCCGAGCTTGCCAAGATTAAGTTGACCCCATCGGATCTCCGTCGCTATCGACTGCGCGCTGGCGATTTACTCGTTTGTGAAGGCGGCGAAGTCGGGCGTTCTGCGATCTGGACTGATCCGATTCCCGAGTGCTACTACCAGAAGGCGCTGCATCGATTGCGGCCACGTCGCGGCTACGACGTGAACATGATGTTGAGCGTTCTGGCTATACACGCATCGACCGGGCTTCTACGGAACTACGTCACCCAGACGAGCATCGCTCACCTTCCCAAAGAGAAGTTCGAAACTCTGCCAATACCCCTTCCGAAAAGAGCCGAGCAGGAAGCCATCGCCGAGGCGTTGAGCGATGCGGACGCGCTGATCGAGTCGCTGCAGCACCTCATCGCCAAGAAGCGCCAGATCAAGCAAGGCGCAATGCAGTCCTTGCTCACTGGCCAGCGGCGTCTAAGTGGCTTTAGTGACGAATGGGAACGAAAACGCTTAGGGGCACTGCTCGAAATTTGTCACGGCAGGAGCCAGCGAGAGGTCGAAGTTCGAGACGGACGCTATCCGATTCTTGCGAGTGGAGGTCGTATAGGCTGGACGAACAGTTTTCTGTGCGATCGACCATCGGTTCTTATTGGCCGGAAAGGAACGATCGACCGGCCTCAATATGTGGACACGCCTTTCTGGACTGTCGACACTCTGTTTTACTCCATTATTCGTGCCCCTAATAACGCAAAGTTCTTGTTCTACCGGTTCTGCTTGATCGAGTGGAAGCGATACAATGAAGCTTCGGGCGTCCCGAGTCTCAACGCTCGAACAATTGAAGATGTGGAAATATATAGTCCAGGCGCGGATGAGCAACCTGCGATTGCCGAGGTTCTAAGCGTCATAGACGCTGAAATCGACGGGCTTGAAAATCGCCTGAGTAAAACCCGCGAAATCAAGCAGGGCATGATGCAGGCACTGCTGACCGGCGCCATTCGCCTGCCCGTGACCGGGGCCGCGTGAGTAGCCGCTACAGCGCCGATGGAATGCAGGGCGAGTCGCAACCCGGCTCCAACGGCCAGGTGCTGGCCAATCAACTCGGCATCACTGATGCCGACGAGATCGCCGAGGCGGAAGTACTGCTGTTGCGGAAGCTCTACGAGGCGGTGTTGCTAAGTGAGTTGCCCGATCGTGCGTTGATCGTGCAGGACCTGATTGACTGGCACCGCCGCTGGCTCGGCAATCTTTACGATTGGGCGGGACAAATGCGCTCGGTCAATGTCAGCAAGGGCGGCTTCATGTTCGCGGCAGCCGGACTGATCCCGTCGCTGTTGAGCGACTTCGAGCGCGACTGCCTGGCGCGGTATACGCCATGCCACGACCTTGATCTGAACGGGTTGATCGAGGCAATCGCCGTGACCCACGTGGAGCTGATCTTGATCCATCCGTTCCGCGAAGGTAACGGGCGGCTGTCGAGACTGCTGGCCGACGCCATGGCGGTGCAGGCCGGACGCGAGCCGCTGGATTACAGCGCGTGGGACGCGGACAAGGCGGTGTACTTCAGCGCGATCCAGGCGGGGCAGGGCAACGATTACGAGCCGATGAAATCGCTGGTCGGGTTCGCGTTGCAGCGATAACCCGAGTACGCCTCGAGGCGCCGTCTATCTTGCCAGTGCCAGCGCGTCGAACTTGGGATTCTTGTTGCGCAACTGCTTTTCGATCAGGCGGATGCTCTTGCCGGTTTCGATCGCGGTGGAGCTGGCGACCGCACGGATGATCGCCTTCTTGCTCGGCACCTTGGGCTGGGGCTTGCTGGCCATGGACACTGCCGTTGGATGACTGAGACACCATTATACCGGTTACATTGAGTGCTGATGCCGCGCTGCCAGCGACGGAGGCAATAGCGCAGACCGGGGTTCATAGAGGGGATGAACGTATTGAAAGCGCCCTACACAGGCGGTATCGGGAAACCTGAGCGGGCGACGCAGAACCGCGTCATCGCGTTGTTTCGCGACCGGCTGCAGTACCGCTATCTGGGGGACTGGTCCGACCGGCCCGGTAACCGCAACATCGAGGATGACCTGCTGACCCCATGGCTGGCCGGTCGTGGCCACAGTGCGGTGCAGATCGCCATGGTGCTGCACAAGTTTCACACCGAGGCCGATAAGCCGAACCGTAGCTTGTACGAGAGCAACAAGGCGGTGTATTCGCTGCTGCGTTACGGAGTGCAGGTGCAAGCGGAGGTTGGCCAGCCAACCGAGACGGTCGCGCTGATTGATTGGGGCGTGCCCGAAAACAATGATTTCGCGATCGCCGAGGAAGTCACCCTAAAGGGTGGACTGGAGCGCCGCCCGGATCTGGTGCTGTACGTCAACGGTGTCGCCATTGGGGTGATCGAGCTTAAGAACAGCCGCGTCAGCCTCGGCCACGGTATCCGCCAAAGCCTCTCCAACCAGGAGCCGATGTTCAACGCCGGTTTTTTCAGCACGGTGCAGTTCGTGTTTGCCGGCAACGACAGCGAAGGCCTGCAGTACGGCGCGATCAAGACGCCGGAGAAGTTTTTCCTGAAATGGAAGGAAGACGAGGCCGACAACGACGGCTACAAGCTCGACAAGTACCTGGGTCGGATGTGTCGCAAGGACCGTTTGATCGAGTTGATGCACGATTTCGTACTGTTCGACGGTGGCGTAAAAAAGCTGCCGCGCGTACACCAGTACCTCGGCATCAAGGCCGCCCAGCAGCATGTGCGCGAGCGCCGTGGCGGCATCATCTGGCACACGCAGGGCAGCGGCAAGAGCATCGTGATGGTGTTGCTGGCGAAGTGGATCCTGGAGCACAACGCCAATGCACGGGTGGTGGTGATCACCGACCGTGACGAGCTGGACAAGCAGATCGAGCGGGTATTCCGCGACGCCGGGCAGAACATGGCCCGCACCAGCAGCGGTCGCGAGCTGATGCGTCAGCTGGGGCAAGCCGCCCCGCGATTGCTGTGCTCACTGGTGCATAAGTTTGGCCGCAAGGACGTGGACGACTTCGAGGCTTTCATCAAAGAGTTGGAGGCACAGCCCAGCCAGACGGTCGGCGAGTTGTTCGTGTTCGTCGACGAGTGTCACCGCACGCAGAGCGGCAGGCTGCATCGGGTCATGAAAGCCATGATGCCCAACGCGGTGTTCATCGGCTTTACTGGCACGCCGCTGCTGAAGCAGGACAAACAGACCAGTCTGGAAGTATTCGGCGGCTACATTCATACCTACAAGTTCAGCGAGGCGGTCGAGGATGAAGTAGTGCTGGATCTGGTCTACGAGGCGCGGGATATCGATCAGCGACTTGGGTCCAGTGAAAGGATTGACGCGTGGTTTGAGGCCAAGACCAAAACGCTGAACGATTGGCAGCGGGACGAGCTGAAGAAGACCTGGGGCACGATGCAGCGCGTGCTGAGTTCGCGCTCCCGGATGGACCAGGTGGTCGGCGACATCGTGTACGACTTCAGCGTCAAACCGCGGCTGTCCAACGAGCGCGGTAACGCGATCCTGGTGGCCTCAAGCATCTTTGATGCTTGCAAGTACTTCACGTTGTTCCAGAAGACCCCGCTCAAGGGTCGCTGTGCGGTGGTGACCTCCTACAACCCACAAGCGAGGGACATCACCACCGAGGAGACCGGTGCCAACAGCGAGACCGACAAGCAGTTCATCTACAACACCTACACCGAGTTGCTGAAGAGCGTCGACGCGCTGGCGGGTATGAGCAAGACCGAGAGCTATGAGGAGCGCGCCAAGAAGCTGTTCGCTGACGAGCCGGCCAACATGAAGTTGCTGGTTGTGGTCGACAAGCTGCTGACCGGGTTCGACGCCCCGCCGTGCACCTATCTGTATATCGACAAGTCGATGCAGGATCACGGACTGTTCCAGGCGATCTGCCGTACCAACCGGCTTGATGGAGAGGACAAGGACTTCGGCTACATCGTCGACTACAAGGACCTGTTCAAGAAGCTGATCAACGACAAGGGTACGGGCGCGCTGCAGGTCTACACCTCAGAGCTCGATCACGGCTCGGGTGGCGCCGACTCGGAAGTGCTGTTGCAGGACCGCTTGCAGAAGAACCGCGAGCGGCTGGAGCAAACGTTCGAGCAGCTGTCACTGCTATGCGAGCCGGTCGAGCCGCCGCGGTCGGAGCTTCAGTTCATCCACTACTTCTGCGGCAATACCGAAGTCCCTTCCGACCTGCGGGAGCGTGAGCCGCAGCGAGTCGCCTTGTACAAGGCGGTCGTGGCGTTGGTGCGTGCCTGGGCCAACATCGCCGACGAACTGCAGCTGGCGGGCTATGACGCGACTTGCGCCTTGCAGATCAAGACCGAGATGAACCGGTACATCGACCTGCGCGAAACCATCCGTCGCGCCAGCGGTGAGTCGCTCGACCTCAAGCCCTTTGAGGCGGACATGCGCCACCTGCTGGATACGTACATTACTGCCGATGAGCCGCGCCGGATCTCGCCCTTCGATGATGTCGGGTTGCTGGAACTCATCGTAAAGATGGGCATTACGGACGCGACAGCGACGCTCCCGGACTCCATCAAGGGCAGCAAGGACGCGGTGGCCGAAACCATTGAGAACAATGTCCGCAGCACGATCATCCAGGAGCACCTCAACAACCCGGCATTCTATGAGCGGATGTCGGCTTTATTGGATGAGATCATCGCCCAGCGTCGGGCCAAGGCGATCGAGTACGAGGAGTATCTGAAGCGGATTGGCGAGGTGGTGGGCAAGGTCAAGGCGGGGCACGACAAGAACGTGCCCGAGGTGCTTCGTCGCAGTCCCGCATTGCGCGCGGTGTATGACAATTTGGGGGTTGACCCCTCCGCAAAAGATGGCGCACGCCAGGCGGAAGCGATCGCCAGCTATCCGGATACCCGGCTCGAACTGGCCGTTTGCATCGACGAGACGGTCAAGCAGGTGCGGCACGCTGACTGGCGTGGCAACGTGCCCCGCGAGAACGCAATAAAGCGGGCGCTATTGCCAGTACTGGAAAACGATATCGACGAGGTCGAACGAGTCTTCCGGATCATCGAACAGCAGCCGGAATACTGATGGCGACCGGATTCCAGCTTGGTGACATTCCCGTGGACGTGATCCGAAAGGACATCAAGAACGTCCATCTGAGCGTTTACCCGCCATCGGGGGCAGTGCGGGTTGCGGCTCCGGAATGGATGACGATGGACGCCATCCGCCTGTTTGCGATCAACAAGCTTGGCTGGATCAAACGCGAGCAGAAGAAGTTACGCGACCAGCCGCGTGAGACGCCACGCGAGTATCTGGAGCGTGAGAGTCACTATGTGTGGGGGCGACGCTACCTGCTGCGTGTGATCGAGAAGGATGCCACCCCGTGCATTGAACTGAAGCCGCGACGATTGGATCTTCAGATTCGTCCGGGCACCGATATTGCGCGGCGCGACGAACTTCTGGCGAGCTGGTATCGGGCCAATGTAAAACAGGCACTGCCGGCGTTGCTTGCGCAGTGGGAGCCGCGGCTCGGCGTTCGCGTCAATCGGGTGTTCGTCCAACGCATGAAGACCAAGTGGGGCAGTTGCAATCCGACGGCGCGCAATGTGCGGCTCAATACTGAGCTCGCCAAGAAGCCACCTGAGTGCCTTGAGTACATCCTGGTCCACGAGCTGGTGCATCTGAAGCATCCAACGCACGACGCGAATTTTCAGAGCTTGATGAACCGGGTATTGCCGCATTGGCGGGATCGTCGGGCCATGCTCAATGAACTTTCGCTCCGCGATGAGGATGGGGAAAGACACAAGCCTCAAAAATCACGGGCCTCCGGAAGACAAGACTTGCGCTTGTCCGATACGGAAATGCGCAAGCGCTATTAATTTCTTCAGAGTGATCATATGCCAATCCCCTTCACCCTCGAGCGCCTCGACCATGTCGTCCTGCGCGTGCGCGACATGGCCGCGATGCAGGCGTTCTATTGCGACGTGCTCGGCTGCACGGTCGAGCGGCGGCAGGACGAGATCGGGCTGGTGCAGCTGCGGGCGGGGGATTCGCTGATCGATCTGGTCGATGTCGCCGGCGAGCTGGGTCGTGAGGGTGGCGCGGCGCCCGGTGCGGAGGGCCACAACATGGACCACCTGTGTGTGCAGGTGCTGCCGTTTGATCGCGCGGTCATCGAGGCGCATCTACGCGCGCACGGCGTGGAGATGGGCGAGTTCGGGTCGCGCTATGGGGCGCTGGGGCAGGGGCCGTCGCAGTACGTACTCGATCCGGAAGGCAACCGGGTCGAGCTCAAGGGGCCGCCTGAGGGGTGATCCCGATCACGTCCGGCTATGCTCCGTGCACTGCAAGTCCGCAGCGGCGTCGATCACGACGACCGGAACCACACAGGGAGCTAAACAATGACGCGCTTGATGAAGAACATTTTGGGCAAGGTGGGAATGGTGGTGTGTGTCGGTCTGCTGGCGGCCTGCGCGGACCCCGGCGCGGAGGCGGCCAACGCGAGCGCCAGCGACAGCGCACCGGCCGCGGCACAGTCGGTGGACGGGCTGACCTTCACGATCAGCGGGCCCCTGTTTCCGGAGCCGGCGACATTCGAGGTCCCGGGCGATACGCGTGAGCTGCGCACCTATCTGTCCGACAGCATGTTCAGCCTGACGGTGTCGCCCAACGACCGCCTGCGCTCGACCGATGGCAAGCATGTTCTGACCGGGGTGATCCTCGGCACGCAGCCGGCGGGAGTGGGCGAGTCCACCGAGTCCGCTGGCGTCTCGGAGGCGACCTTCAACTTTGATACCGATGCCGGCACCGATCGTCAGCAGGGTCCGTCGATGGCGTTCTCCTCCAAGGGCGAGAAGCAGCCTATGCGCATCGTGATGGAGACCTTCGAGGACGGGAAACGCGCTGCGGGACACTTCATCGGGAAGTTGCAGCGGACCAACATCGACAGCACCCACGAGATATACGACGTGGAGGGCAAGTTCGACGTCAACTGATGTCGCTCAGGCGATAGCCGACACGCCGCCCGCCGCCTGAGCCACCCGCTCGGCGGCGGCACGCACGCGCTGCAGGTCATCGGGCAGGGTGAGCGCGGTTTCGCAGCGTGCCAGCGCGCTGCGGGACTGTTCCAACGCCGCCTGCCGGTAGCGGGGCTGGTCGATACTGGCCAGCATGTGCAGCACTTTCTGCAGCTGGATCGCCACCTCCACGGTGGTGGCGCCATCGCGGGCGATGGCCACGAAGAAGTCATCGAACAGATCGTCCAGCTTCACGCCCGGTACGCGGATGCGGGAAAACCGGACTTCCTCATCCTTGTCCAACTCGTCGGTGTAGGGCGCGGACCATTGGGCCAGTACCCGCGCCCCGCGGCTCAGGATCTCAATGGCGGTGCCGGGGTCGTTCACCGCTGGGGACAGCGCGCGCGAGGCGATTTCCGCCATGACGCACAGCCCCAGTCGCGGATCCTGGTCGAACGAGCGCTCGGCCGAGATATTGAACGCCTTGGCCAGCTTGCGGGCGATCTCTTCATCGTGGGTGCCGGTGACCGATGCCACGGGTCGGCCCGGTCCCGCCAGGTCACCGGGCAGCAGGTGGACCACCACGTGCAGGTCCGCGTCCTCGGCCAGCTCCTGCAGCGCGCCCATGTCGATGTACTGGACGTAGCCGATCTTCTGCGCAGTCACCGGCATTCCGGGGCTGTCGGCCGCGTCGCTGTCCCCGTGCAGCGGCGCCCCGCCCAGGTAGGGGAGCTTGTAGCGTGCGTGTATTGACGCGGTGGCTTCCTTCTCCACGCGCTCGCTGGTGGGACCGACCCGGCCGAGCTCAAGCACATAGTCGATCCAGCGCAGCAGGGTGATCACGATGATCACGAGCACGCCGAGCGTCACCGCGTACAGGATCACCCGGCCGCTGTCGCCGTACAGGCCGGTGTGCAGGCAGATGATGCCAACGACGCTGAAAAGGAAGGAGCCAACGAAGGTCGCCAGCGCGTTCTGCGCGGTGCTGTCGGCGCTCAGCAGGCGGGTGGCGCGCGGGGTGACGTTGTTGGTCGAGGAGGCAAACGCGGCGACCATGGTGCTCAGCGAGAAGATGGTCACCGCCAGCATGCTGCTGGCGATGATGTTGAGCAGGCTGCCGACCGCAGTCGCGCCGATCTGGGTGGTGAGCTCGTCGGGAATGAAGCGCTTGAGCAGTATCGCGGCCAGCGCGGTAACGATTCCGAGCAGCGAAAACGCCGTGGCCCGCACCCACATCTGCCGGGAGAGTTGAAGGACCAGCCACTGCAAGCGCGAAAACATGATCGGCTCCGACCGTTACAAGATCCGGGTGTCGGGTGGACGCGCGGCGAGAGTTTCCAGCGCCTTTGCGGCGCGCAGCTGCGCACCCACCAGACGGGTTGCGAGTACCAGCGCATAGATGATCACAATCGGCACGCCGATCATGTACACCAGCATCAGAGCAGCACTCATATATCCCATGGCAAAAGCTTCCTTTCTTCTGTGGATGGATGGGTTACAACCGCTCGATCGTAACGGATGCGGCCAGCCACGGCTGCCACTATCTACAAACGCTCAACGCAGCAGCACCAGCGTCGCCAGACCGAGGAAGCTCAGGAACCCCATCACGTCGGTGATGGTGGTCAGCACGACGCCGCCGGCCAGGGCCGGGTCGAAGCCCATGCGCTTCAGTGTCACCGGCACCATCACTCCGCCGGCGGCGGCGGTGAGCAGGTTGATGGTCAGCGCGGTACCGATGACCGCCGACAGCAGTGGGTCACGGAACCACAGCAGCACGATCAGGCCCAGCCCGATACCCAGGCACACCCCGTTGATCAGGGCGACGCGCAGTTCCTTGCGCAGCAGTGCGCCGATGTTGGAGGAGCCGATCTGGTCCAGGGCCAGCGCGCGGATCATCAGTGCGAGCACCTGGGTGCCGGCATTGCCGCCCATGCCGGCAACGATCGGCATCAGGATCGCCAGCGCCACGATCTTGTCTATGGAGCCTTCGAACTGGCCGATGACACCGGCGGCGAGGAAGGCGGTGCACAGGTTCACGCCCAGCCACACCAGCCGGCGGCGGAAGGCGCGCCGGGCCGGGCTGAACATGTCCTCGTCCTCGGCCAGACCGGCGGCGCTGAGCGCCTGGTGATCGGCGCGGTCGCGGATGATGTCGACCACGTCATCGATCGTGATCCGGCCCAGCAGGGTGTGGTTGTTGTCCACGACCGGGGCGCTGAGCCAGTCGTGATCGGAGAACTGGCGCGCGACCTCGTCGCTGGAATCCTCGACGTCGAACGCCGGCTGCTCGGAATCCAGCAGCCGGTTGATGGGCGTGGACGGGTCGTGGGTCAGCAGGGTGGCCAGGCCGAGCCGGCCGCGGTACTGGTGCCGGCGGCTGACGACGTAGAGATAGTCGGTGTGCTCGGGCAGTTCGCCGCGCAGGCGCAGGAAGCGCAGCACCACGTCTACCGTGGCGTCGGCGCGGACGGTGACCACGTCCGGGTTCATCAGGCGCCCGGCGGTGTCCTCGGGGTAGGACAGTGCCTGTTCCAGCCGCTCGCGGTGCTCGCGGTCCATCGACTTGAGGACCTCGTCGAGCACCGTGGCGGGCAGGTCACCGACCAGGTCGGCGAGGTCGTCGATGTCGAGGTCTTCCACCGCGGCGACGATTTCATCCGCGTCCATGTCCGCCAGCAGGCTTTCGCGGACCTCGTCACCGACATGCAGCAACACCTCGCCGTCGTCCTCGGGATCGACCAGGCCCCAGACCACGACGCGCTCGTCCAAAGGGAGCGACTCGAGCAGGTTGCCGATTTCCGCCGGCGACAGGGTGTTGACCAGACGCCGGATCGGGCCCAGCCGACCGCTGTCGAGCGCGTCGGCGAGCAGGCGCAACTGATGCGACGTCTTGTCCTGGCGGACGGTCTCGGCCATGCGTGCTCCTTGTGCGGAAGCCGCATCCGAGATGGATGCGATCAGTGTTGTCGGTGGAGGGCTGATTATCCGCGCTGCGGCCGGCGCTGCACACCCACGGGTGCTTCATGGTATTGGTATGCCGCATTCACCACCGGACTTCCGACATGGCCTCACGTTTCATTCCCGTTGCGACCTCCCTGGCATTGGCTCTTGTGTTGGCTGCCTGCAGCGCACCATCCACGCCCGAGCAGTTGCCGTTCTTCGAGCCGGGCGTGGAGTTCACCGTGAACCAGGTGGGAACCGGGTGCACGGCCGATGGCGCTTACCGGGCCAAGGTCAGCTGGGACGTTCCGCCGTCCATGTCGTCCAAGATCGAGGTGCAGGTGGGCGACGACCGTGCGGGGATTTTCGCCCGCAGCAACGATTCCACCGGCAGCGACGAGACCGGGGACTGGGTCCGCGACGGCACGCTGTTCGTGATGGTCGATCGGGATACGAAGATGGTGCTGGCGGCAGTGAAGGCCGGACCGGGCAACTGCAGCGCACCCGTGGTGGAGGCGATCGGCGACTAGCCGGCCGCCTGGCGCGCCATCCACTGTTCGATCTGGGCGCGATCACGGGCGCGCATCAGGGCGGGCGCTCGGGCGCGCAGTGCCTGCACATCGCATGATCGGATCGTCCGACGCACTTCCAGCAGGCTGCTGGGGTGCACGCTGAACTGCTCCAGCCCCAGGGCCAGCAACAGTGGGCTGAAGCGTGCGTCCCCGGCGATCTCGCCGCATACCGAGGCCGGGATCGCGTGTTTCTTCGCCAGCAGCAACACATCGCGCATCACCCGCAGCACCGCCGGGTGGAGCAGGGTGTGCAGCTCGCCGAGCGCGTCGTTGTTGCGGTCGGCGGCGAGCAGGTACTGGATCAGGTCGTTGGTGCCAATGGCGACGAAATCGATTTCGCTGATGAAACCCGACAGGGCGATCGCCGCGGCCGGCACCTCGATCATCGTGCCCAGGGGGACATGCGGGGCGATCTCGTGGCCTTCGCTGCGCAGCGCGGCGCTGATGCGCTCCAGCTCGGCGCGCACGGTGCGGACCTCCTCGCGCGTGGTGACCATCGGCAGCAGGATGCGGACCGGTCCGTAGCCGGAGGCGCGCAGGATCGCGCGCAGTTGGGTTTCCAGCAGGCCCGTTCGCGCCAGCGACAGGCGGATGCCGCGCACGCCCATCGCCGGGTTGGGCTCATCGCGCAGTGCCAGGCCGGTGCGGTCGGCCTTGTCCGCGCCCAGGTCCAGGGTGCGGATCGTGACCGGGCGACCGCTCATGCCCAGCACGACATCCCGATAGGCGTGGAACTGCTCCTGTTCGTCGGGAAGCTCGTTGCTGCGCAGGAACAGGAACTCAGTGCGGTACAGGCCGATGCCGGTCGCACCCAGGGCGTGGGCTTCGGCCACGTCCTCGCGCGATTCGGCGTTGGCGTGCACCTCGATACTGACATCGTCGCGGCTGCGGTTGGGCTGGCTGCGCAGGCGGTTGAGCTCGCGCTGGTCGCGCGATTGCGCGCGCAGCTGCGCCCGGTGGTTGCGTAGGTCCGGCGCACGCGGTTCGATGACCACAGTGCCCGCGCCACCGTCCACGATCAGCGCATCGCCGTCGTTGACCCGCTGCAGCAGCCCGGGCACGCCGACCACCATCGGCAGGTGCAGGCTGCGGGCGAGGATCGCGCTGTGCGAGAGCACGCTGCCCGAGGAGGTCACGATGGCGACCACGCCCTGCTCCTGCAGCTGGGCCAGCTCGGCGGGGGCGACGTTGTCGGTTACCAGGATTTCCCCGGCGACCCCGGTGGTGTCGTGCAGGCGACGATGCAGGCTGGCGTGGACGCGCGCGATGACCTGATCGATGTCATCCATGCGGCTGCGGAAGTAATCGTCGTCCATCCGCGCGAACACCGCCGCGATGCGGTCGCGTTGCTGGCGCAGCGCGTAGTCGGCACTGCTGTGGTCGGTACGGATCAGCTCGTCCAAGCCGTGCAGCAGCTCCGGGTCGTCAAGAAGGAGCGCGTGCAGGTCGAGGAACTCGCCGACCTCGTGGGCCAGCGCGCCCTGGAGGCGGTCGCGCATGGCGTGCATTTCGGTCCGCACCCGGTCGATGGCGTCATGCAGGCGTGCCAGCTCGGCATCCACACCCGCCGGGTCGATGTACTCGGCGACGACATCGACCACGTGCGGCAGGCGCACGCGGGCGCGGCCGAGGGCGCTGCCACGCGATGCCGCCAGCCCTGACAGTTCCTGCCGCATGCCGGGTTACTGCTCCTCGTCGAAGCGGCGCTCGAACAGCGCCGCCACTGCGTCGGCGACGCTGGTCTCGTCCTCGCCTTCCACCCGGAGCCGGACCTGGGTGCCCTGGCCGGCAGCCAGCAGCATGACGCCCATGATGCTCTTGGCGTTCACCTCACGTCCCTTGGCGATCAGGGTCGCGTTGGACTGGTAGCCAGACAGCAGCTGGACCAGCTTGGCGGTCGCGCGGGCATGCAGGCCCAGGCGGTTGGAGACGGTCAATTCGCGTTCAATCATGGCAGTGTTCCGGAAACCGTCATCAAGAAAAGCGGGTGCGGGTGGGCGGGCTCATGCGTCGTCCTGGCGCACGCCGTTGCGCGCCCCGGCCGCTGCAACCGCCGGCAGTTCGTCCAATCCCAGCTCGGCGTAGTTCAACACCCGCAGCAACATGGGCAGGCTCAGCCCGGAGACGCGGTGAACGCGCGTGCCCAGGCGCGCCAGAGCGGCCGCCAGGTTGCTCGGGGTCGCACCATACATATCGGTCAGCACCAGCACGCCATCACCATCGTCCGCGCGGCGCATCGCCGCACTGGCCTTTGGCAACATCGCATCGGGGTCACTGTCGAAGCCGACCTCCAGCACCTCCACCCGCAATGGGAGTGGATTGAGCAGGCCCGACGCGACCGCGAGAATGGCGCTGCCGATACCTTCGTGGGTGAGCAGGAGAATACCGACAGACATGCGGCAAAGTTAACAGACGCCGGTCCGGTGCAGATAGCCGGCGTCATCGCGATGCGGCGGAATTGCGCTCTAGTCCAGTTCGCGGTGATGCACCGCGACCTCGTCCCAGCCCTGTTCGCGGGCACGCTGCGCCATGCGCTCGGCCAGATAGACGGAGCGGTGACGTCCGCCGGTGCAACCGAAGGCGACGGTGATGTAGCTGCGGCTGGTATCGGAGTGCAGGCGCGGCAACCAGGTTTCCAGCAGTGCGCCAACCTGATCGGCGAACTCATTCACCAGCGGCTGGTTGGCGAAGAACTCCGCCACCGGCGCATCGCGCCCCGACAAGGGGCGCAGTCCCGGATCCCAGTGCGGATTGGGCAGGCAGCGCGCGTCGAACACGAAGTCGGCATCCGCGGGCACGCCGTGGCGGTAGGCAAAGGACTCGAACAGCAGCGAGACGGTGCTGGTGTCGCCCAACGCGAAGCGGGTGATGATGTGGCGCCGCATCTGATGGACGTTGAGCTCGCTGGTATCGAGCTGGGAATCGGCCAGCTGGCGCAGCGGCCGCAGCACCTGGCGCTCCAGCGCGATCGCATCCGCCAGCGCCAGGCCCAGGTGGCTGAGCGGATGGCGGCGGCGGGTGTCGGCGTAGCGCTTGATCAGGATGTCGTCGCGGGTCTCCAGGAAGATCACCCGTGGGTCCATGCCCATCTTGCCCAACTCGGCGAGCCAGCCGGGGATGCTGGCCAGGTCGCGGTGGCTGGTGCGTACGTCGATGCCGACGGCCAGTTTCGCGGTTTCGGTCTCGGCCAGGTTGGCGGTGGCCGCGCGCACGAACGCAGGCAGCAGCTCGGCGGGCAGGTTGTCGACGCAGTAGTAGCCCAGATCCTCGAAGGTCTTCAGGGCGACGGACTTGCCCGAGCCGGACATGCCGCTGACGACAACCAGTGACGCTTCGGCGACCGGCTTGTCATCGGCGGGGGGCGTGGGGAGCTCGTTTTCGGTCTTGTCCATGGGTCAGGGGCTACCGCGTTCCAGAAAATTGCTGTGCCGCGCGATGAACGCGGCGGCGGGGTCCATGCCCTTCATGCGCAGGCTGTGCAGGCGGGCCGCGGCCTCGGCGAGCACCGCCAGGTTGCGCCCGGGCATGACCGGCAGGGTGGTCATTGGCACGTCCAGATCGAGCACCCGGCGCGCCGAATTGTCGCCGGTCAATCGCTCAAGTCCGTCGGAGTCTTCGGAGACGTCACCGGGCCGCGTCAGGTGGGTGATCAGGCGCAGGTACTTGTTGCTCTTCACCGCGGTGTCGCCAAACATCTGGCGGATGTTCAACACGCCCAGGCCGCGCACCTCCAGCAGGTCCTGCAGCAGCTCCGGACAGGTCCCATCGAGCACGTCCGGCGCGATCTGGGTGAACTCGGGCGCATCGTCGGCAACCAGCCGGTGGCCCCGGGTGATCAGCTCCAGCGCGAGCTCGCTTTTACCGACACCCGAATCCCCCGTGATCAGCACACCGATCGAATAGATCTCCATGAAAACGCCATGCAGGGTGACGCGCGGCGCGAGCGTACGCGCCAGCTGGTACTGGAGGTGGTTGAGCAGTTCATGGCCGCGCAACGGTGATCCCCACAACGGCGTCATCGATTCCTCGGCGGCCTCCAGCAGGTCGGCCGGGCAGTCCTGCGCCTTGCTGATGACCATCGCCAGTGGCCGGAACTGGATGATCCTCTCGATGGTCTCCCAGCGGTGACGCGAGTCCAGCGAGTCCAGCCAGGCCAGTTCCTCGGCGCCAAGGATCTGCACCTTGTTGGGATAGATGGCGTTGAGGTAGCCCGCCAGCGATGGGCGCCGGTCCAGCGTGTCCACTGCTTCGAGCACGCGCCCGCGGCCCGCCTGGCCGGCATACCAGCGCAATTGAAGCCGTTCGCGCTGCCGTTCAAACAGGTCCTCGGCGCTGATGCGGGCACTGGACATCGGCATCTCAGGCCACGCTGGGGCAGGCGGGAGCGGCAAGCAGGCAGCGGGTCAGCTCGATGGTGTCGCCGGCCTCGCGCAGGCGCAATCGGAACGCGGGATCGGAGAAGTATTCGGCAAGCTCCGCCAGTTGCTCCAGGTGCTTGATGTTCGAGTGCAGCGGTACGACCATGGCCATGACCAGGTCGACCGGAATGCCGTCGGCGGCGCCGAAGTCGACCGGCTCGGCCAGGCGCAGGAAGGCGCCACGGCTGTCGTCGATGGAATCCAGGCGGCCGTGGGGGATGGCGACGCCGTGGCCGATGGCGGTGCTGGCGAGGCGCTCGCGCGCATGCAGGCTGTCACCGATCAGGTCGTAATCGGGGGTGGGCACGCCCTCCGGCGTCGTTTCATCGCCCGCTGGCGTGGCCAGCAGGCGCGCCGCGGTCTCGATCACCGCGGCACGGTCCCGGCTGCCGGACACGATGGCGACACGTCCGGCGCTCAAAAGATCAATCAGGGGCATCTTGGCTAACCGGTTTCACCGATTCGGGAGAGGCTTTCGGCTCGGCGCGACTGGTCCACCTGCTTGCCCTTGTGCTTGAGCAGCAGGCGGTCGAGTTTGTCCACGAGCAGGTCGATCGCCGAGTACATGTCGGGTGCTGCCGCATCGGCGTGGAGCGTGCGGCCGGCACAGATGATGTTCGCCTCGGCGCGATGGTCGGGCTTGTCCAGTCCCAGCTGCGCGCGCACCTCGAAGGGCTGCTCGAAATGTCGCTGCAGGCGGCTGAACTTGGTCTCCACGTACTCGCGCAGGGCGGGGGTGACGTCAAGCTGCTGGCCGTAGATTTCAATCCGCATGGAAAGACTCCTTTACCTGGCGACGGGAGACCAGCATAGCCCAGCCTGAGCTCCATGAATCGGCCCGTTCAGGCCATGCGCACCCGGTCCTGGGAGGACACGATCCCCATCGCCTCGCGGTACTTGGCGACGGTGCGGCGGGCAACCGGGATCCCGGTTGCCTTGAGCGTTTCGGCCAGGCGCGCATCCGACAATGGCTTGCGCGGGTTCTCGGCCTGGATGAGCTCGCGGATCATCGACTGGATGGCGATGCTGGACGCCTCGCCACCGCTGCCGGTGTCGATGCCCGAGGCGAAGAAGGCACGCAGCGGGAT
>NZ_JXSS01000094.1 GCF_000855665.1 Lysobacter sp. A03 | reverse complement strand
GGGCGGAGAGGCCTCGCGCCGGCGCAGTCAAAGTGCCCGCTGTGGCGGGGCGCCAGCGGCGCGGCGACCTCAGGGCGGGCGAGTTCCGCATCCTGCTGGCCGCGCTGGTGCGGGCGGTGCTGGCGGTGACCGCCGGGGGCTTTGTCACCGACCGCGCGGAGCGCGCGCTGGCGATCGAAGCCAACCGCCTGCTCGGCGGTGATGCGGTGGTACGCGGCGATTCGCCGATCGCTTCGGGCATCGTCGACACCGCTGCATCGCTGGACCTGCAACAGACCACGACCGTCGAGCTCAACACCATGATCAGCGTCGGCGGTGGCGCGGATGCCCGCCTGCAGTTGGGCGACCTGCGCGCGCTGGGAACCGGATTCCCGCTGCGGGGCGTGTTCCGCATCGTCGACGCGGACGGTGTGGAGCGCGATGCTGCGGCCATTCCCGCGCCCGGGACTGCCTGGCTGAGCCGCGCCGGGGCCACCACGCTGGATGCGCGGGTCGGCGACACGATTGTCGTCGGCGAATCCCGCTTCACACTGGCCGCGCTGGTCGCTGCCGAGCCGGACGCCGCGCTGGACTATTTCAACATCGCGCCGAAGGTGTTCATCAATCTGGCGGACCTGACCGGGACCGGGTTGGTGCAGGAAGGCAGCCGGATCGGTTACCGGCTGGTCGTTGCCGGGCAGGCCGGGGCGGTGGACCGGTTCGTCAGCATGGTCAAGCCTGCGCTCGCCCGCGGCCAGCGCCTGGAAACCGCGGGCGATGCGCGTCCGGAGATCCGTGCGGCGTTGGACCGTGCCGGACGATTCCTCGGTCTTGCCGCGCTGGTCTCGGTGGTGATGGCGGCGGTCGCCGTGGCCATGGCGGCGCGGCAACACAGCCAGCGTCATCTCTCCGGCACCGCGGTGATGCGCTGTCTGGGCGCGAGCCAGGCCACTCTGGCAGGCATCCATATCGGCGAGTTGTTGATGCTGGGACTGATGGCCAGCACGGTCGGGGTCGGCTTGGCGTTCGCGCTGCAATGGGGCATCGGCCTGTGGCTGGCCCCGGTGCTGGGCATGACCATTCCGCCCGCGGGCTGGGCTCCGGCGCTGCACGGATTTGCGGTCGGACTGGTCGTGCTGATGGCGTTTGGTGCGCCGCCGGTGCTGGCCCTGCGCCGTGTTCCCGCACTGCGGGTGCTGCGCCGCGACCTGGATCCCACCGAGCCCAGCGCCTGGCTGGTGGCCGTCGCCGGCCTGGCCGGCCTGGCCGCGCTGCTGTGGTGGAAGGCTGGCTCGGCCACGTTGGGCATCGCCATGCTGGGCGGACTGGTCGCCACGGCGGTGGTGCTCGGCGCGCTGGGCTGGGGCATGATCGCGCTGCTGCGGCGCCTGCGTCCGCACCTGCGCGGCAGCCTGCGCTACGGGCTGGCCAACGTCAGCCGGCGCCCGGCGACCAGCATCGCCCAGATCGCCTCCCTGGGTCTTGGCCTGATGGCCTTGCTGCTGCTGACCTTCGTGCGCACCGACCTGCTGGACCGCTGGCAGCTGCAGTTGGCCGCCGATGCGCCCAACCGTTTCATCATCAACGTGCAGGATGACCAGATCGATCCGGTGGCGGCCTTCATCGCTGACCAAGGCATTGCCGCTCCGACCCTGTATCCGATGATCCGCGCCCGGCTGGTGGCCCACAACGGCGAGCCGGTGGTCCGATCGCCCGACGCCGCTGCGGACGATTCAACCGACAGTCCCGACCGCCGTCGCACCGAGCGCGAATTCAACCTGTCCATGGCCGCGACGCTGGACGACGACAACCGCGTGGTTGCCGGCCACTTCTGGGACGGCGTGCCGGCGACCCCGGAGATTTCGGTCGAGTCCGGCTATGCCAAATCACTGCAGTGGAAACTGGGCGATACGGCGTCGTTCGATATCGCCGGCCAGCCGTTCACGGCCACGATCACCAGCCTGCGTGAGGTCGACTGGACCAGCTTCCGGCCGAACTTCTTCGTGGTCGCATCCCCGGGCTCACTGGACGGGTTCCCGGCCAGCCACATCACCGCGGTCAGCGTGCCGCCGGACCAGACCCGCTTCACCGCGGGACTCGTCGGCCAATTCCCCAACCTGACCGTGATCGACATCGACGCGGTCCTCTCACAGGTCCGGGCGACGGCTGACCAAGTGTCGGTGGTGGTTGAGGTGGTGTTCTGGTTCTCGCTGGCCACCGGCGTGCTGGTGCTGCTGGCAGCCGTCAGCGCGAGTCAGGACGAGCGTCTGCTGGAAGGCGGGGTGATGCGGGTGCTGGGCGGCAGCCGGCGTCAGTTGCGGCTGGCGCAAGCGTCGGAATTCGCCGTCGTCGGCCTGTTGTCCGGCGTGGTTGCCGCCGTCGCCGCCTCGGCGCTGGCGGGCGTGGTGGCGGTGCGCGTGTTCGATCTTCCCTGGCAGCCCAACTGGTCAATGGCGCTCGCCGGCGCGGTGCTCGGCATGCTCGCCGCGCTGGTTGCCGGCATGTTTGCCACGCGCAAGGTGCTGGACGCGCCGCCGTCGCAGACGCTGCGCGAACTGCAGAGCTGAAGCAGCGCGGCATGGCGCAGGTTATTGCCTGAAACGTTCATCTGAAGAGCGCTCGCAGGGTGGTTCATCTCCGGTCCCGGGTTGGCGCCAGACTGTCGCACTCGCCGTTGACTGGCGATGAAACCGGCGCGGGCATGGCACTTACGGCGGGGCGGTCCTGCCGCCACGTTAAACTGCGCGCATCTCCCTACCGATGCACACCGTGGCCACTGACGACCTCGCGCTGGAAACCCTGATGCTGCCGTTTGAACGCGGCCTTCTGCCGTGGCCCGGCGAAGGCGGTGTCCTGTTCCTGCGCGCGCGTGACGGCTGGCCGCTGCATCAGCGACCCCTTCCCGGCCTGGTGTGCGAACAGAGCTTCAAGCCGGACGCGGACGCCCTGACCCGTGCGGGCCTGGCGCTGGTCGCCCCCGAGGACACGAGCCGCTACGCACTGGTACTGGTCCTGCCGCCGCGCCAACGAGAGGAATCCCGCGCGCTGTATGCCCGCGCCGTCGAGCGGGTTGCCCCGGGCGGCCGGGTGGTCGCCTGCGTGAGCAACAACGAGGGCGCCCGCTCCGCACAGGACGACCTGCGCAAGCTCACCGGTGCGGTCGGCGATCTCACCAAGAACAAGTGCCGGGTGTTCTGGAGCGCGCCGTTGCATGTCGATGACAGCGCGGCCTCGCTGGACACCACGCTGCAGGCGCAGTGGCGGCAGCTGGATGCGCCGCGACCGGTGGCGGGAGGGCGGTTCATCAGTCGTCCCGGCGTGTTCGCCTGGGACCGCATAGACCCGGCCTCGGCCCTGTTGGCGGCCCAGCTGCCCGCCGATCTTGCCGGCGTCGCCGCCGATCTGGGCGCGGGCTTCGGCTACCTGTCCGCCGAATTGCTGGCCCGCTGTCCGGCGCTCACCGCGCTGGATCTCTACGAGGCCGAGGCGCGGGCGCTGGAGCTTGCGCGCACCAATCTGGGCGCGGTCACCACCACGGCCACGCTCGACTACCACTGGCACGACGTGACCAGCGGCCTGCCCAGGCAGTACGACGTGATCATCAGCAATCCGCCGTTCCACACCCAGGGCAGCAGCTACCGTCCGGACATCGGTCGCCGGTTCATCGCCGTGGCCGCCGAAGCGCTCAAGCCCGGTGGACGGCTCTGGATGGTAGCCAACCGCCACCTACCCTACGAAGCGGTGTTGACCGACAGTTTCGGCAGCGTGCGCACGGTGGCCCAGCACGACGGCTTCAAGATCATCGAGGCGATCAAGGCAGCAGCGTCGCGCCCGACCCCTCCGGAGCGGCCGTTCGTTCGCACAAGGCCGGGAGGCCGTTCGCTTTGAAGCTGGTCAAGCTGATCGCCAACCTGGGCTACGGCAGCCGCAAACAGGTCGCGCTGATGTTCCGCGAGGGCCGCATCACCGACGCCGACGGCGAGGTGCTGTACGCGGACGACAAGCTTCCCCACGCCGCGATCCGGATCGACGACGAGCCGCTAGACCCGCCCGCCGGCCTGGTCTTGATGCTGCACAAGCCCACCGGCTACACCTGCTCGACCAAGGATCCGGGTCGGGTGATCTACGACCTGCTGCCACCACGGTTCCGTCTGCGCTCGCCCCTGCTGTCACCGGTCGGGCGGCTGGATCGCGAGACCAGCGGCCTGCTGCTGATGACCGATGACGGCCAGCTGCTGCACCGGATCACCTCACCCAAGACCGGACTGGCGAAAATCTACGAGGCCACGTTGGCTGATGATCTGCGCGGCGACGAGGCGGCGGTGTTCGCCAGCGGCACCTTGATGCTGGAGTCGGAAAACACGCCGCTCGCTCCCGCGCCCCTGGTCGTCGATGGCCCGCGCCAGGCCCGGCTGACATTGACTGAAGGGCGCTACCACCAGGTCCGGCGGATGTTCGCCGCCGTCGGCAACCACGTCGACGCGCTGCATCGCAGCCAGGTCGGTGGACTGGCGCTGGATGGTCTGGCCGAGGGTGAGTGGCGGCTGCTGGGTTCCGATGACCTCGACCGCCTTTTCGGTGCCGCCGACTGAGCTCCTGCCCGGCGCGAACATCAATGCCAGAACCGCTGGATTGCTCGTGCCGCGCGCGCAATGCGCGCCTGATAGTCATTTATCCAGGCTGCGCTCGGAGCGGGCCTTTAGCCGCATGAAGACGCGGAAAACCAGCCAGTTGATCACCGCCAACGTGATTGCGAAACCCCAGGCGCTCATGGCAGCAGCCGCGCCGATCGCGCCGACGATCCAGATGCTCGCCGCCGAAGCCGTCCCCGACACCGTGTCGTCGTGTTTGAGGATCGCTCCGCCACCGACAAAACCAATCCCCGTCATCAGTCCCTGCAACAGACGCGCCTTAGCCTCCGGCCCCGCCCCGTCGATAAAGAAAAGCCCCAGCAACATATAGGCGCATGCACCGACCGCAACCAGCGGGAACGTTCGCACCCCCACCAGATCACTGTGCCGCTCCCGGTTCCATGCGACCGGAAACGCCAGTACCAGCGATGCCACCAGTGCTACGTACGGCTGGAATTCATGCCACCCAAGTTCCATGCGTTGATACCCGACGCGAGAGTTCCCAGCGTGGCTTTGACGCAGTGATCATAAGGTAGTGACAGCACGTCTCACGTCTCACAGCGCCGCCATACCCTACCGTTGTCGTCCATTCCCCGGTAGGAATCGTGATGAATTTCTTGGCTGACTGGTCGGACCTCCTCCGCGTGATCGTGGTCGGCAGTTGCGCCTATCTGGCGCTGGTAGTCCTGCTGCGCGGATACGGCAAGCGCACCCTCAGCAAGATCAACGCCTTCGACTTTGTCGTGACCATTGCCTTGGGGTCGATCCTGGCCACGATCCTGCTGAGCAAGTCGGTGTCGCTGCTGGAAGGTGTCACCGCACTGGTGGTGCTTATGTCCTGGCAGTTTGCGTTCAGTTGGCTCGCGGCCCGCTCAAGCCGGGTGAGGAAAATTATCGCCAGTGAGCCGCGCCTGCTTGCCCATGACGGCGAGCTGCTCTCCTCGGCACTGCGCGCAGAACGGGTCGCGCCGGACGAGGTGATGCAGGCGCTTCGCAACCACGGGTTCCAGCGACTTCACGAGGTCCGGTCGGTGATCCTGGAGCCGGATGGAACGCTGAGCGTGATCGGCCGGGACACGCCGGCTGCCTGATCGCTTCCGCGACGCCTTCTGACAGCAGCATCACGGAAAGGGGCGAATGATCGGGGACCATTCCCCATCACGCAGGATCCGGCCATGGCCCGCAAACCCACCCCCGACGACGCTTCCCGCACGCCGCCGAATCCTGACGCAAATACAACGGATGACGCCGCCGACCACCAGCGCGGCAACGGCGACGAGCCCCAGCAGATGGTCGCGGGCCAGCACGCCACGATGACCACCAACCAGGGCCTGGACATCAGCGACAACCAGAATTCGTTGAAGACCAGTCCGCGGGGTCCGGTGCTGCTGGAAGACTTCATCCTGCGCGAGAAGATCCAGCACTTCGACCACGAGCGCATTCCCGAGCGCATCGTCCACGCCCGCGGGTCCGCCGCGCACGGCCACTTCAAGCTGACCCGCTCGCTGGCCGACTACACCACCGCGAAAATCCTTACCGAAGTCGGCCAGGAAACCCCACTGTTCACCCGATTCTCCACGGTCGCCGGCGGCAGCGGCTCGGTCGACACTCCGCGTGACGTTCGTGGCTTCGCGGTGAAGTTCTACACCAAGGAAGGCAACTGGGACCTGGTCGGCAACAACATCCCGGTGTTTTTCATCCAGGACGGGTTGAAGTTCCCCGACCTTGTCCACGCGGTGAAGATGGAGCCCGACCGGGGCTATCCGCAGGCCGCCAGTGCCCACGACACGTTCTGGGATTTCGTTTCCCTGACCCCGGAGACCTTCCACACGGTGATCTGGGCGATGAGCGACCGCGCCATCCCGCGCTCGTTCCGGATGGTGGAAGGTTTTGGCATCCACTCCTTCCGCCTGATCAACACGGCGGGAAAGAGCACTTTCGTCAAGTTCCACTGGCGTCCGTTGCTGGGCCTGCAATCCACGGTGTGGGACGAGTCGGCCAAGCTGCAGGCCGCCGACAACGACTTCCTGCGCCGGGACCTGTTTGAAGCCATCCAGGCCGGCAACCACCCACAGTGGGAGTTGGCGGTGCAGCTGTTTACCCAGGAGGAAGCGGGCGGGTTCCCGTTCGACCACCTCGACTCGACCAAGCTGATCCCCGAGGAGCTCGTGCCGCTGACGGTCATCGGCACCATGACGCTGGACCGCTGGCCGGACAACTTCTTCGCCGAGACCGAGCAGGTTGCTTTCTGCCCCTCGCATCTCGTTCCGGGCATGGACTTCAGCAACGATCCGCTGCTGCAGGGCCGGCTGTTCTCCTACCCTGACACCCAGCTGTCGCGACTGGGGTCGGTCAACTTCCACCAGTTGCCGATCAACGCGCCCAAGTGTCCGTTTGCCAACCAGCAGCGCGATGGCCACATGCAGATGCAGATCCCCAAGGGCCGGGTGAACTACGAGCCCAGCTCGCTGGATCCGACGTCGGCACGCGCCACCCCGCAAGGCTTCCGCAGCTTCGCCGAGCGCGTCGGCGCCGGTGATGCGGACGATGCGGCGAAAGGCCGGATCCGCGCTGAAAGCTTCGCCGACCACTACAGCCAGGCGCGCCAGTTCTACCGCAGCCAGACGACATACGAGCAGGCCCATATCGCCTCGGCGTTCGTGTTCGAGAACTCCAAGGTCGAAACCCTCCACATCCGTGAGCGCGTGGTCGGTCACCTGCGCCACATCGACGAGGACCTGGCCCGACGCGTCGCCGACGGACTGGGGATGGAGACGCTGCCCGATGCACCGCCGACCGCCGTCCCGGCGCGCGACATGCCCGAATCGCCGGCGCTGCAGATCATCGGCAAGATGAAAGACACCCTCGACGGTCGCAGCGTGGGGATCCTGATCAACGATGGCAGCGCGGCGGCGACCATTCAGTCCATCCGCCAGGCGGCGGAGAACGCCGGCGCGATGGTCAAGATCGTCGCACCCAAGGTCGGTGGCGCGACTCTGGACGACGGCAGCAAACTTGTTGCCGATGGCCAATTGGCCGGCACCCCGTCGATGGTGTTCGACGCGGTGGCGGTGATCCTGTCGGAAGAGGGCGGCGACATGCTCCTGTCGGAAAGCGCCGCGATCGACTTCGTCCGCGACGCCTTCGGCCATCTCAAGGCGATTGCCGCCGATGCTGGCGCGCAGAAGCTGCTGGACCGCGCGGGGGTGGAGAATGACCCCGGTATCGTCGCGGCCCACGACGTCGAAGCATTCATCAAGGCCGCCAAGACCCGGCAGTGGGAGCGCGAGAAGAAGGTCCGGATGCTGGCGTAGCCTCGTCTGCTGAGGCTGCAACGGGGCGCCCGACGCGTTGCCGATTCCGTTGGTTGCGGTGACAAGAACCGTTGCGTTGGGAGTGCACGCGGCTGCCCCGCGCTCCCCGCGTTCAGGCCGGATCGTGTGGGGTAGGCAAAAATCGTCGAAAATGAGCGGCTATGAGCCCCGCCCAACATCGCGACGTCGCCGGTCGTACATCCGTTGCGTCCAAGCAGTCCCGCTACCAGGCATCGATCCGCCTGTCCGTCGCCCCGATGATGGATTGGACCGATTCCCACTGCCGCGTCTTCCATCGCCTGCTGGCGCCCAATGCGCGCCTGTACTCGGAGATGGTCCACGCCAATGCGGTGATCCATGGCGATCGCGGGCGACTGCTGGCGATGGATCCGGTCGAGCACCCGGTCGCGCTGCAGCTCGGCGGCAGCGAGCCGGAGCTGTTGGCGCACGCCGCCCGCATCGGTGCCGATGCGGGCTTCGACGAGATCAACCTCAACTGCGGCTGCCCCTCCGACCGGGTCCAGGCCGGTCGATTTGGCGCCTGCCTGATGCGTGAGCCTGCGCTGGTTGCCGCCTCAGTCAAGGCGATGATCGGCGGCTGCGACATCCCGGTCACGGTCAAGTGCCGCCTCGGCGTCGACGATGACCACGATTACAACCGATTCCGCGCGTTCATCGACGAGGTCGCCGATGCGGGCTGCACAATGTTCGTCGTGCACGCGCGCAACGCCTGGCTGAAGGGCCTGTCGCCGAAGGAGAACCGCGAGGTGCCGCCGCTGCGCTACGACTGGGCGTACCGGCTGAAGGCCGAGCGCCCGGAGCTGCAGGTGATCGTCAACGGCGGCATCAACGACGCCGACGAAGCCACCGCGCATCTGGATCACGTGGATGGCGCGATGCTCGGTCGCGCCGCCTACCACGACCCCTACCTGTTGCACCGGCTCGACGTGGCCTGGTTCGGCGGTGAGCTGCGCTCCCGCGCTGCGCTGTTGCGCGCCTACCGACCGTATGTGGAGGCGCAACTGGCGCGCGGGGTGTACCTCAAGCACATCGTCCGCCACGTGCTCGTACTGTTCGCCGGCCAGCACGGCGGCCGCGCATTCCGGCAGGTACTCAGCGAAGGCGCGCACAAACCGGGCGCGGACTGGTCGCTGGTCGAGCGCGCGTTGGCCATCACCGAGTCCTTTGCCTACGATGCCGCCGCTTCCACTCCTTCTTCCCCCGCGGACCGCCCATGATCACACGAGACATCCCCAGCTTCCTGCAAACCGCCACCGACGCCGCGCCGGACTTCGGTCCGCCGACCGCGCGTGCGGCCTTCATGGTCGCCCCCGACGGCTTCCAGCTGGCCGAGCAATCCGCCGCCGACAACCGCTACATGGCGCAGGCTGACGGTTTCGATGCCGCGCGCGCGTCGGCCCAGCACCGCGATCTGCAGCGTGCGATCTCCCAGGTGGTGCCGACGGTGTGCTTTGCCGGCGATCCGGAAACCCCGGACGCGCTGTTTCCCAACAATGTCTTCGGTACGGCGCGGGTGGACGGGCAGGCACGCTACGTGATCGGCCGCATGCGCCATCCGGTGCGCCAGCGTGAAGCCGAACGTGCGGACATCCGCGGGTTCTTCGGTGACGTGCTTGGCTACGCGCCCGTCGACCTGTCGGGTCAGCCGCACGCATGCGAGCTGACCGGTGCATTGGTCATCGATCGCGCCCGCGGACTGGGATTCGCCGGCCTGTCGGAGCGCTGCGACGAGGAGGGCGCGCGCCTGATGCACGAGGCGTTCGGGCTGCGCGCCACCCTGATGTTCGACCTCGCACCGGGCGAATACCACACCAACGTCGTGCTGGCGGTGCTGGCCGGGCGCGCGGCGGTGATCTGCCCGCGTGGGTTCGCCGATCCAACGGTGATCGACGCGCTCGCTTCGCTGTATGGCCCGCACGCGATCAAGCTTGCGCCTGAAGAGCACGCGGCTTTTGCCGGCAACTGCATCGCCCTGTCTGGCGACCGCGTGTGGATGAGCGCACAGGCCGGACGCACGCTTCAGCCGAGCACCCGTGAGGCGTTCGCGGCCGCCGGCTTCACGGTCGACACCGTCGAACTGGATGCGATCGAGGCCGGCGGCGGCTCGTTGCGTTGCTGCATCGGAGAGGTGTTCTGATTGACGGATCGCGCACGGGCGGGGCAGTCTGAATGGCCTGTCCATGTAAAAAAAAAGTTCAGACCGGATTCACCGCCTCGTCCCGAGAATGAATCGCTGAAATCCGAATCTCCCGACGTGCTCCGTCCGCTCAACATGCCCAGCTCTTCTGCCCGTGCTGCAATTTGCATGATGCTTCTCGCGGCCACCGCCTCGGTTGCCGGCGTTGCAGTGGCGCAGACCCGGGACAAGGCACGCGAGCCGGATCGGGAGCGCGTCGACCGCGATCAAGGGCGCGGCGGGCGCGGCAACGAGAGTCATCGCGCGCTGTCGGATGCGGTGCGCCGGGTGGAGCGTCGTACCGGCGGCCAGGTGCTCAGCGCCGAGCGGGTGCCGTACGACGGGCGCGACGTCAGCCGGGTCAAGATCGTTGACTCCAGCGGTCGCGTTCGCGTCTACGTGGACGATCCGGCGCGTGGCGGCAACGACCCAGCGACCCGCGGCGGACCGACCCGGGCATCGCAGCGTCCGCTCTCTACACGCCGCGCCGACAACTGAGGCATCATCTTGATTGCCTTACCTGCCTGTTCAGGTGGGACGACACACAAGTCTGAAGGAGTATCCATGCGAATCCTGCTGGTGGAAGACGAAGCGCCGTTGCGCGAGACCCTCGCGGCCCGCCTCAAGCGCGAAGGGTATGCAGTGGATGCCGCCCAGGACGGCGAAGAGGGCCTGTACATGGGCCGCGAAGTTCCGTTCGATCTCGGCATCATCGATCTGGGCCTGCCCAAGATGTCGGGGATGGAACTGATCCAGGCCCTGCGCGACGAGGGCAAGAAATTTCCCATCCTGATCCTGACCGCGCGTTCCAGCTGGCAGGACAAGGTGGAAGGCCTGAAGCACGGCGCAGACGACTACCTGGTCAAGCCGTTCCACGTCGAGGAATTGCTGGCGCGGATCAACGCGCTGGTCCGTCGCGCGGCCGGCTGGAGCAAGCCGACCCTGGAATGCGGTCCGGTCACCCTGGACCTGGCGGCGCAGACCGTCAGTGTGGACGATGCCAACGTCGACCTCACCAGCTACGAGTACAAGGTGCTGGAATACCTGATGATGCACGCCGGTGAACTGGTCTCCAAGGCCGACCTCACCGAGCACATCTACCAGCAGGACTTCGACCGTGACTCCAACGTGCTGGAGGTCTTCATCGGCCGCCTGCGCAAAAAGCTGGATCCCGAAGGCACCCTGAAGCCGATCGAGACGGTGCGTGGCCGTGGTTACCGCTTTGCCCTGCCGCGCAGCGGCGAGTAGCTCCCTTCCGGGCACGCCGCACGCATGAGCCGGGCCCAGCCCAGCTCCCTGCAGGCGCGCCAACTGCTCGCCGCCAGTCTTGGCCTTGTGGCGTTCCTGGCACTGGCCGGCGTCGCTCTGGACAGGGCGTTTCTGGATACCGCCGAGAGCAATCTCTACCAGCGCATGCGCAGCTACGCGCTGGCCTACGCGGACAGCGATTTTGCCCGCGACGGCACCTTCATTCCGCCCTACATGCCACCCGATCCTCGCTTCGACCGGCCCGGCAGCGGCCTGTATGCCGAGGTCGTGCTGCCCAAGGGCCTGGAATGGAATTCGTCATCGTCGGTGGGTCCGTTGTTGCCCGAAGGCAGGCTGCTGGAAGCCCGTTCGGAGATCTTCGAAGGTCCGCTGGAAATCACCGAGATCAGCGGCGAGCCGGGCCAGGCGTACCGCTACGGACGCGGATTGATCTACGCCAGCGGGGACGATCCCGACGCGGAATTTCCGTACACGATCTACATCCTGGAGGACACCGCCGCGCTGAGCCGCCAGGTGGAGGTCTTCCGTCGTGCGTTGTGGCGCTACCTGGGCGGCGCGGGACTGGTGCTGCTGCTGCTGCAGGGCCTGATCCTGCGCTGGAGCCTGCATCCGCTGCGGCGGGTGATCGAGGAGCTCAAGCAGGTCCAGCGCGGTGTAACCTCGCGCATGAGCGAGCGCCATCCGCGCGAGCTGGAGCCGCTGGCCGAGAGCATCAACGCGTTCATCGAAAGCGAGCGCGAGAACCTGGACCAGCAGCGCAACACCCTGGCCGATCTGGCCCACAGCCTCAAGACGCCGTTGGCCGTGCTGCGCACCCGCTTGGATGACGACGCGCCGGAGACGGAACTGCGCGAGGACGTCGCGACCCAGTTGCAGCGCATGAGCGACCTGGTGTCCTACCAGCTGGCGCGCGCGGCGTCCGGCGGCCATGCGCTGTTTTCCGCGCCGGTGGATGTTGAGCCCCACGCCGAAGCGCTGGTGCAGAGCCTGGAGAAGGTCTACGCCGCCAAGGGCGCGCTGTGCGAGTTTGATCTTGTACCGGGCGTGCAGTTCCACGGCGAAGTCGGCGACCTTCAGGAGCTGCTGGGCAACCTGCTGGAGAACGCGTTCAAGTGGGCGCGCTCGCGCGTGTTGTTGACGGTCAAGCCCGGCGAGGTTGCCCCCAACCGCCGCCCCGGTCTGTTGATCACCGTCGAGGACGATGGACCGGGCATCGCCCCCGAAAAGGTCGCCCTGGTGTTGCAACGCGGGGTGCGCGGCGACGAGCGTGTGCAGGGTCACGGCATCGGCCTGGCGATCGTGCAGGACATCATCCGCAGCTATCGCGGCACGCTCGACGTCGGGGCCTCGGAAGAGCTCGGTGGCGCCAGGTTCGAGGTGCGTCTGCCGCCCCGGATCTGAGCCGCATCAATCCGTGCCGAATGGCGCAGGGCCGTACAGGCGGGCCAAGTGCGCGGCGATGTCCGGCATGGCCTCCTGCAGCGTGGCCGGATCGCTGAAGTGGTATTCGGTGGCCACCGCGAAGAATTCCTCCGGTGCCTCGGCAGCGTAGGGATCGATCGCGCTTGGCAGCCCCGCTTCTACTTTTGCCACCAGCCCCTGGTAGGCACGCTGGAAATCGCGCGCCCATTCCAGCTGCCAGTCGCGCGGCAGCGGCGGAGTGCCATCGAGCACGCCGTCAAGCGCGTCCAGCTTGTGTGCGATTTCGTGGGCTGCCACGCAGAATCCGGCACGCGGATCGGCGCAGTCCGCCATGACGTCCGCCCAGGACAGGATCACCGGGCCCGCCTCCCAGGCCTCGCCGATCAACTCGTCGCTGCCTTCGTGCAGCACACCGGCGGCGTCCATGTGGCTGCGCTCGACCCGGAATGCCTCCGGGTAGACGATCAGCTGCGACCAGCCGTGCAATCCCTCCTCGCCGAACTCCAGTAACGGGAGGCAGCACAGGGCAGCAAGCATCGTGCGCTGCGTCGGATCAAGCACAAGTCCGGCCACCGGCGTGATGGTCTTGACGTTGACGAAGAGGGAGGCGAGTGAGTGCAGGCGCTGGTCCCGTTCGCCATCCAGCGCGGCAACCCACGGAAGCGAGCTGCGCACTTCGGCCCAAACGGACGCATCGATGGGCGCCGGAGGGCGCCACCAGCGGCGCAACAGACGGATCACGGGATTTCGATCAACGCAGTCTGGAGCGATGCGTCCGGCGGAACCCAACCGGGCGCAAGGGACGCGTTCTAGCGGAACATTCCCGGCAGGAAACTGTGCCAGCGGGTCGACTGGGACCGGTTGGTCGGCAGTTCGCCGTGGATGTCAGGGGTCAGCTTGCTCTCGCGCGAAGGGGCCGTGCGGTCGGCCGCAGAGGCTGCCGGCGTTTCGCGCTCTGCGCTGCTGCCCGGGGGACAGTCGGCGCCATCGGGTGCACTCATGCTGCCCTCGCCGGCCGCTGCCGCTGAGCTCATCAAGGCGATCGTCAGGAACAGGGAGATCCGGAGCATTGGCACCTCGGTCGGCCGGGCAGGTCCCAGCCAGTGCTTGACTATAACGCGAAACGACTTGACGAATATGACCCAACGTCATATGGATGGGAGCTGTGCATTGCCGCAGTACCCGCTTGGACCAGAAGCGTGCGCCAGCAGCCCGGCGCGTCACTCGCGCATAATCGGTCGCATGTCAGTCCCATCCACTCCTGTCGGCGCATCGCGCGCGGAAAGTTCACCCAACGAGCCAGCCAACGAGCGTGCACTGCTTGCCCGTCTCATTGAGGGACCGATCCGGGCCGACACGCTGGCCGGGAATGACGGTCCGGAGGGGGCCACCCTCTGGCAACGTGTCCAGGACCTGCAGCGAGCCGGGGTTCCGATCGACGAAGAGATGGACGGCGGCTATCGGCTGACGCAGCCCTTCGACCTCCTGGACAACAACGCCATTGTCGGCGCCCTGCCGGCGTCGGTTCGGGCGCGGATGGCCTCGCTGGAAGTCGCCTGGATACAGGACTCCACGAACAGCGAGCTGCAACGTCGTCCCGCCGCTGCCGATGGCGCGGCCAGCGTTCTGCTCGCCGAACGCCAGACCGGTGGTCGCGGGCGGCGAGGCAAGGAGTGGAGTTCGCCACTGGGAGCCCATGTGTACCTGTCGCTGGCGCGTACGCTAAGTGGTGACTGGACGCGCCTGGGCGGGCTGAGCCTGGTGGCCGGAGTGGCTACCGTTGAGGCGCTGCACGCGCTCGGTTACGGGATGGTGCGGCTGAAATGGCCGAACGATCTGGTCGTCCCGGTGTCGGATGGAGGCCTGCGCAAGCTGGGTGGGCTCCTGGTGGATGGCGGCGGCGATCACGCGGGAACGGCGCGTGCGGTGATCGGGCTGGGCTTGAACGTGCGCATGCCGGAGCGCTTTGGTTTCCTGATCGACCAGCCCTGGTGTGATCTGGCGCAGCTACCGGTTCCCACGCCCTCGCGCAGTGCCATCGCGGCGGCGATCATCGCGCGCTGGGTGCCGGCGCTGGATGAGTTCGACCGGATCGGGCTGTCCGGATTTCTGACTCGCTACGCGGCAATGGACGCGATCGCCGGACAGCCGGTGCGGATCAGCAGCGAAACCAGCTGCGTCGACGGGGTTGCCCTTGGACTGGCGGGAGACGGCTCCCTGCGCGTACGGACGGGTGACGGCGCAGAGCGTTGTTTCCACGCCGGCGAGGTGAGCGTGCGCAGGGTCGAGGCGGATTCATGAGTTTGCAGCGCTGGGTACTGGACCTCGGCAACACGCGTCTGAAAATCGCTCCACTGCAGGAGAGCGGCGAAGTGGGAGAGTCGATCGCCATGGAGCACCGCGGTGCCGACTTGGACGCGCTGGCGGCCGGTCTGCCGCCGCGGATGGAGGTCGCCTATCTCGCCAGTGTCACCGATGAAGGTTTGCGGGTCGCGCTGCTGGACGTGCTGGCGGCGCGCTGCCAACGCATTTCGCTGGCCCGCACGCAACGGCGTTGGGGCGATCTGCGGATCGCCTACGCCGATCCGGCGCGGCTGGGCGTCGACCGTTTTCTTGCGATTATCGCTGCCCGTGCTCATGCCACGCGAGTCGAGCCGGGTGCCCCGGTGCTGGTATGCGGCGTTGGCACGGCCCTGACACTGGACCTGGTCGATGCGCAGGGGCGACACCTTGGCGGGCGCATCGCGCCATCGCCCACTTTGATGCGCCAGGCGCTCAACCAGCAGGTGGCGCAGCTGTCCTCCCGCGGTGGCAGTTACGTGGAGTTCGCGGTCGACACGCCCGACGCACTGGCTTCCGGATGCGTCGGAGCAGCGCTGGGCCTGATCCAGCGCAGCCTGTCGGATGCCGGGTCGCGCCTGGGCACAGCGCCAGTGCTGTATCTGCATGGCGGTGGCGGGGAGGAGCTGCGGTCGTTGTTGCCGCAGGCCCGCTGGTCGCCACGCCTGGTCCTGGAAGGCCTCGCGCAATGGGCGGCGATCGAGAAAACCGCTTGAGCCCGCCTGACCGGAACCGACGGCTACAATCGCCGCCATGCTGATACGCGCCCTGGTCATCCTGCTGCTTGCACTCAACCTGGGCGTCGCGCTGTGGGGGGCGTTGGCGGCCGGGCCGGCGCCAACTGCCGCGCCGGCCGATATACCACCGGGTGTGGAGCGCCTGCAACTGGTGACGGAGCTCGCCGAGCCGATCAAGCCGGCGCCTGCGGGGGAGCCAACGATCCCGCTCACTATCGTCCAGTGCGCGGCTTTCGGTCCTTACGAAACTGCCGGCGTAGCGTCGGCCGTGGGGAAGCGGATTGAGCTTGAGAGCCTGGTTGAGGACGAAGCCCCCGTGGGTGTGCTCAAGACCGCGGTCCGCGCGGAGCCGGGGCGCGCGCCGCGCAGCTGGCGGGTCCTGCTGCCGCCTTTGCCCAGCGCGGCCCAGACAGACATCGTGGCCAAGCGCATTGTTGCGGCCGGCTTCAAGGACTACTACGTGATCCGCGAAGGCGTCGACGCGAACGCTATTGCGCTGGGCCTGTTTCGCAATGAGCAGGCGGCGCGGGCACGCGCGGAAGCGTTGCAAAAGGCGGGGTTTGACGCCGCTGTCGACCCGGTGGGAGCCGGCCCGGAAGAGCACTGGCTGGACCTGGGCGCCGATGCGGCGTTCAAGGCTGAGGCGGTTCGAACTCAACTGGGTGCCGCGCGCACGCAGCCGATCGATTGCGAAAGTCTGGCTTCGCCTGCCGGACCCGCGCCGTTGGATGTGGGGGATAATCCCGCGGCGCGGTAGAATGGGAGTTTCGCCGGCTTAGCTCAGTTGGTAGAGCAACCGCCTTGTAAGCGGTAGGTCGTCAGTTCGACTCTGACAGCCGGCACCAAGGCATGGAGGTCAGCATGAAGCGCAGCTACTCACCCGTCTCGATCATCGGCGCACCCACCGACGTGGGCGCCGGTCACCAGGGCGGACGCCTGGGGCCGGAGGCGCTTCGTATCGCCGGTCTTGGCGAGGCCCTGCAGGCGCGCGGCGTGGATGTCGTCGATCGCGGCAATCTTGACGGACCTCGCAACCCCTGGACCGGTCCGGTCGATGGCTACCGCCACATCGACGAAGTCACCGAGTGGAATCGTCTGGCGATGGAAGCGGTGTATGCGGAGCTGTCCGCCGGTCGCATGCCGATCCTGCTCGGTGGCGACCACTGCCTGGGCATCGGCTCCGTGACTGCCGTCGCACGCCACTGCCGCGAAACGGGCAAGAAGCTGCGCCTGCTGTGGCTGGATGCGCACGCCGACTTCAACACCAGTGATGTGACTCCGTCGGGCAATATCCACGGCATGCCGGTGGCCTGCCTGTGCGGTCTCGGCCCGCGTCAATTGACCCACCTGGGCGGCGCCGCGCCGGCGATGGACCCCTCCGCAGTGCGCCAGGTGGGCATCCGTTCGGTCGATGACGGCGAGAAAAGACTTATCAAGGAACATGGTCTGGACGTGTACGACATGCGCTACATCGACGAGGTCGGGATGAAGCGGGTCATGGAGGAGGCCTTGGCCGGGATGGACGATGACACCCACCTTCACGTCAGCTTCGACGTCGACTTCCTCGACCCCAGCGTGGCTCCAGGAGTCGGCACGACGGTACCGGGCGGTCCCAACTACCGTGAAGCGCAACTGGTGATGGAGATGATTGCCGACAGCGGCCGGATGGCATCGCTGGACATCATGGAGCTCAATCCCATCCTCGACCGCGACAACATGACGGCGCTGGTGGCGGTCGATCTGGTGGAAAGCCTGTTCGGTAAATCCACGCTGATGCGAGCCTGAACGCGGCACGCTTTTTTCCCTTGATCGCACGGTGGTGCACGCTGACTTCACATCCGGTCACGCGATGATGTCGCCAAGGTCGCAGACATAAGCGACCCGATCCATTCCACCCAGGTGAGCCGGCCATTCTGGTCGGCCCCGGCTAAAAGGAGAAAGCGATGAAGCGTGTTATTGCCCTGATGATGGTGTCCATGTTTTCGCTGGGAATGCTGACCGCATGCAACACCATGGCCGGTGCCGGCCAGGACGTGCAGAAGGCTGGCGAGAAGGTTGAGAAGAAGGCCGAGGACTGCAAGGACGGTCGCTGCTGATTTCGATTTGACCAATCGAGCCGCTGCATGGCGGCTCGAGCTTGACAAAAAGCCGGGGCAACCCGGCTTTTTGTTGTCCCGGAAACGACGGTGTTCAGCATGATGAAGGGGCTCGTGACGCGGCGATGACTCTCCCTGAACATGCACTCTGCGAACGTGGACACGTGGTCAACGAACCGCATATTCCCCCACAGATAAACGAGGTTAGACACCATGAACAAGGACATCATTGCCGGCAAGTGGACCCAGGTAAAAGGCAAGGCGAAGGCCAAGTGGGGCGACCTGACCGACGACGTATTCGATGTCGCCGAAGGCAACTCGGAGTACCTGGCAGGCAAGCTGCAGGAACAGTACGGCTGGACCCGCGAGCGCGCCGAGGAAGAAGTGTCGAAATTCGGTCGCACGCTTGACTGAGCCCACGGCGGGCGTGAACAGCCGTGCTGACATCCGTCGGTCGACGTCGGATGTCGCATAGCCAGCGGGCCGGGAAACCGGCCCGTTTTTTTATTGTGTGGAGCCCGCCCACCCGGCTCATTCTGCTGCGCTGCATCGGCCGGGTACACTGGCCCGCCGCCAATCCCGTGCACCAATGCAGCAGACCCGCGTCCTCACTGGCATCACCACCTCCGGCACACCGCATCTAGGCAACTACGTCGGCGCGATCCGGCCGGCGGTCGCGAGCAGCCTTCACGCGGACGTGGAGGCGTTCTATTTCCTTGCCGACTACCACGCCCTTATCAAGGTCCAGGACCCGGTGCGCGTGCAGCGCTCCACCCTGGAAATCGCCGCGACGTGGCTGGCGTGTGGACTGGCGCCGGAGAAGGTCTGGTTCTATCGCCAGTCCGATGTACCCGAAATAGCGGAGCTGAACTGGCTGCTGACCTGCGTCGCCGGCAAGGGCGTGCTCAACCGCGCGCACGCCTACAAAGCCTCGGTAGACAGGAACCGCGAGGCCGGCGAGGACGATGACGCCGGGATCTCCGCGGGGCTGTTCATGTATCCGGTGCTGATGGCGGCCGACATCCTGCTGTTCAACGCACAGAAAGTGCCGGTGGGACGCGACCAGATCCAGCACATCGAAATGGCACGCGATTTTGCCCAGCGCTTCAACCATCTGTATGGCGGCGCCGGCAACGAGCACTTCGTGTTGCCCGAGGCGGTGATCGAGGAGCAGGTGGCCACTCTGCCGGGCCTGGATGGCCGCAAGATGAGCAAGAGTTACGACAACACCATCCCCCTGTTTTGCGCGCGCCCGGAGCTGAAGAAGCTGATCTATTCGATCGTGACCGACTCGCTGGCGCCGGGCGAGGCGAAGGACGCGGACTCCTCCAACGTTTTCCAGCTCTACCAGGCCTTTGCCGATGCCGGCGAAACCGCATCGATGCGGCAGGCGTTTGCAGACGGCATCGCGTGGGGTGAGGCCAAAGAGGCGCTGTTTGAGCGCATCGATGCGGAGATCTCGCCGCTGCGCGAGAAGTACGAGTCGCTGATGGCGCGGCCCGGGGAAATCGAGGCGATCCTGCGTGATGGCGCCTCCAGGCTGCGTCGCCAGCTGGCGGCCCCGCGCCTGGCGGCGCTGCGCGAGGCCGTCGGTCTGCGTCCGTTGTCACAGGCCGGCGCGGCCGATGCCGATGTCGCCCACGGGAAGCCATCGCTGCCGGTGTTCAAGCAGTACCGCGAGGACAACGGGCGGTTCTATTTCAAGCTGATGGCCGGCGAACGCGTGCTGCTGCAGAGCGGCGGTTTCGATTCGCCGCGCGATGCCGGCCAGCACATCGCGTTGCTGCGTCGCGAGGGTTACGCGAAGGCAGGTCCGGCGATCACTCTTGGAGAAGGTATTGGTGCGGACGAAGTGCGCACCGCATTGTCCTCCCTAGCCGAGGAGGATGCGCGCAAGGCGCACAAGGCCGCGGGCGCTCGCTAGGGCCTGGAGCTCGGTACGGCCTGGCGCACGTTGCCGCGCCGGGGTGGCGCCCGCCCGCACGACGCCGTCTGGGAATGTTGACCCACACAGCATGAAGCCGGGTTGCCCCGGCTTCATGCGTTACAGCGGTTGCCGAAGGCCGGAGCCGCCGGTCAGTTGGGCAGCGCCAGGTCGTCCAGCAGCGCCTTGAGGAAACGCGCGGCCTCGCCACCTGTGGCGGCGCGATGGTCGAAGGTCAGCGAGATCGGCATCCGCCGGTGCACCTCGATGCCACCGATCACCGCGACCACGTCGTGGGACAGCTTGCCGGCGCCCACGATCGCAACAGTTGGCGGTACGACCACTGGGGTGGCGTAGCGACCGGCGAACATGCCGAAGTTGGACAGGCTGATGGTGTATCCCGACAGCTCGCTGGCCGGGATCGAACGGTCCTCCACCTGGACGCGCAGACGCTTGATCGCCGAACGGATGCCGTTGCCGTCGAGCACGTCCGCATTGCGCAGTGCGGGCACGAAGAGCCCATCGTCGGTATCCACGGCGATGCCGATGTCGACATGCGGATGCATCGTGCGCACCAGCTTGTCGCCATCGAACCACGCGTTGAGCGCCGGGACTTCCTTGCAG
>NZ_JXSS01000092.1 GCF_000855665.1 Lysobacter sp. A03 | reverse complement strand
CCCGTGGACAGGATCCCGCCGCCGGCGCGGGCGATTTCCTCGTAGCTGGCGCCTTGCAGGCGCAACTCGAACTCGCGCGCGCGATCGCCGGCAAACACCAGGTGGGTGTGGCAATCGACCAGGCCGGGGGTGATCCAGCCGTCGGTGGTGGTGACCTCGCGCGCCAGCGTTTCGGGCTCACCAGGCAAGCCGTCGCGCGTGCCGGCGTAGGTGATCACTCCGTCGCGCCAGCCCAGCGCACCCTCGCTGATCTCGCCGTAACCGTCGGGGACGTCCAAAGTGGCCAGCGATGCGCCAAGAATCAGGCCATCCCAGCGCCCGCCGACAGCCTCCGGGGGGGCAGTGTGGACAGGAGCCGAGGTGCGGGTGTCGTTTGTTCCAGCGGAAATGGTCATCCGGTCATTGTAGGGAACCCGTCCACGCCCGCCACACCGGGTCGCCAGCGCAGCTCGCCAGGAGAGTTCGCCAGCGTCGTCGCGGCAGGCGACAATCAGGCGATGAACAGCAAGGCGATCGGCAGGATCTGGCACCTCGATGGTTGGCGCAATGGACCGCTGCCGCAGACCGACCCCCGTGTGGACGAGCCGGCAGTGGGCGGTGATTCGCGTACGCCGCAGCGTGTGGTACCCGGAATCGCGAACCTGCATTCGCACGCCTTCCAGCGCGCGATGGCAGGCATGGCCGAGTCCCAGACCAATCGGGAGGATTCGTTCTGGACCTGGCGCGAGACGATGTACCGCTTCGCTGACCGCTTCACCCCCGAGTCGCTCTACTCCGTTGCCGCGCAGTTGTATGCCGAGATGCTGGAAGCCGGCTTCACCACCGTGTGTGAGTTCCACTACCTGCATCACGGCCCCGGTGGCAAGCCGTGGCCGAATCCCGCGGCGATGTCCTCAGCGCTGGTCGAGGCCGCGGCCGACGTCGGCATCCGCATGACCCTGTTGCCGGTGCTGTACATGACCGGCGGCTTCGACGGCCGGCCACTGGAGCCGCGGCAGCAGCGCTTCGGCCACACCGTGGATGGCTATCTGCGGCTGCTGGACACGTTGCGGACAAAAGAAAACGGGCGGCTGCGCATCGGCTGTGCGCTGCATAGCCTGCGGGCGGTACCCGCGCAGGCGATGCGCGAGGTGCTTGCGGCGCTGCCGACGGACAGCCGCGTCCACATCCATATCGCCGAGCAGCTTCCCGAGGTCGAGGAATGCCTGCGGCTGCGTGGGTCACGCCCGGTGCAGTGGTTGCTGGACCACGCGGATGTCGATGAGCGGTGGACGCTGGTCCACGCCACACACCTGGACGACGCGGAACTTGCCGCCGTGGCCAGGTCCGGCGCGACGGTGGCGATCTGCCCGACCACGGAAGCCAACCTCGGCGATGGCCTGTTCCGGCTGCGCGACTACCTGGAGGCCGGTGGCCGCTGGGGTGTCGGCTCGGACTCCAATTCGTCGGTATCGCCGGTGGAGGAACTGCGCTGGCTCGAGTACGGACAGCGTCTGGTCACCCGCCGGCGCAACATCGCGGTGAGCGCGGAGACGCCCAGTGTCGGCGAGACACTATTGCAAGGGGTGTTGGCCAGTGCATCGGACTCCACCGGCCATCGGCTGGATCCGGTCGGCCCTGACATGCTTGTGCTGGACGGCGACGCGCCGCAATTTGCCGGCGCCACCGAAGCGGACGTGGTGGATCGGTGGATCTTCAGCGGCAACCGCCCGCTTGTTCGGCAGGCGTGGGTGGACGGTCGTTGTGTGGTCGATGGGGGCCGCCACACCGATGCCGACGCAATCGCCGCACGCTATCGCCAGACCGTCGCCGGACTGCTCGCGCACGAGCGATAGCCCAAGCCAACTAGCCCACGCCGGCTGGTCCGGGGCAGACGTAATGCCAACCCGACCCGCGGTTACTGGCCGGCGATCGCCTTTGCGGTATGACGGGTCGAGAAGTCGATGTCGCGGGTCAACTCGAAAGCCTGCTGCAGCTGATCCTGCGATGGCGCCTGCGTCCACACGTGCGCGCTGCGGCCATCGTCGAGCTTGAGCAGCGTCTCGCGTGCCTCGATCCCCGGCTGCCCGGCCAGTTCGGCCCGGTACCAGTGGACATCGCGCCCGCCGATGCTGCCGTTTTCCACCCGGTTGCTGCGCTGCGGCGAGAAGGTCGGCTTCTTGCTTATGTACATGCCAAACGCTTCGGACCCGTCGGCGCGCAGGGCGCGGCAGAAATCCGCGCCGTTGCCGCCGCGGTACTCCCATGTCAGGCCGGTACTTGCGTCCAGCTGCGGGCAGCCACTGGCCTGCTGTGCGTGGGCGCCACCGGCGACCAGTAGCAGCGGCAATAAAAATGCCGTCTTGTTCATTGGTATTCCCCCTGGTTGCGGAAAACGCTCCGCGTCGCACCGTGCAATGCATCACAGGGCACGGCTTTACCGACCTTAAAGCACGTTGCGGGGATTGACAATTGCCGGTGGAATTGCTTCGGCGATTGCGATGGCGTGATTTAGCCTCGCGAATCACGACGGTGTCAGCGCAATCAGCAGCGCGCGCGCCGCAGCAATGCGCGCCGAGGGCTCGGGCAGCTCCAGGCTTAGGCGCAGCTTGTCAGGGCCGTCCATGCGGTACAGGTTCGGCTGGCCCTGGATCATGCGGATCACCGCCATCGGGTCGACCTTGGGCTTCTCGACGAACTGCAAGCGACCGCTGGTGGGACCGATGTCCAGCTTGCGCACGCCCAGTTCGGTGGCCTGCAGCTTCAGTTCGGCGATGGCGAACAGGTACTTGGCCGGGTCGGGCAGCAGGCCGAAGCGATCGATCATCTCCACCTGCAGTTCGCGCAGATCGTGCGCGTCGCGCGCGCCGGAGATCCGCTTGTACAGCGTCAGCCGCGTGTGCACGTCGGGCAGGTAGTCCTCCGGGATCAGCGCCGGAACGTGCAGCTCGACCTCCGCGCCGCGTTCTTCGGGTGCATCCATATCGGGCAACTTGCCCTGGCGGATGCTGCGCACCGCCCGCTCCAGCAGTTCGGTGTACAGACTGAAGCCGACCTCGGCCATCTGCCCGCTCTGGTCCTCGCCGAGCAATTCGCCGGCCCCGCGGATCTCCAGGTCGTGGGTGGCCAGGGTGAAACCGGCGCCCAGTTCGTCCATCGCCGCGATCGCATCCAGGCGTTTCTTCGCATCGGCGCTGATCGAGCGCGTGTCCGGCACGACCAGGTAGGCGTAGGCGCGATGGTGCGAACGCCCGACGCGCCCGCGCAGCTGGTGCAGCTGGGCCAGGCCGAACTTGTCGGCGCGGTTGATGATGATGGTGTTGGCATTGGGGATGTCGATGCCCGACTCGATGATGGTCGAGCACAGCAGCACGTTGAAGCGCTGCTTCTGGAAGTCGAGCATCACCCGCTCAAGCTCGCGCTCGGGCATCTGGCCGTGGGCGATGCCGATGCGTGCTTCCGGCACGAGCGCCTCCAGTTCGCGCTGCATGCGGCCGATGCTTTCCACGTCGTTGTGCAGGAAGTACGCCTGGCCCCCGCGGGAGATCTCGCGCTGGAACGCCTCGCGCAACTGGCTGTCGTCCCACGGCACCACGAAGGTCTGCACCGCCATGCGGTGGGCTGGCGCGGTGGCGATGATCGACAGGTCGCGAAGTCCCGCCATCGCCATGTTGAGGGTGCGCGGGATGGGCGTGGCGGTCAGGGTGAGCAGGTGGACGTTCGCGCGCAGCGCCTTCAGCGCCTCCTTCTGGCGCACGCCGAAGCGCTGTTCCTCGTCCACGATGACCAGACCCAGGTCCTTGAAGCGCACATCCTTTTGCAGCAGCCGGTGGGTGCCGACGATCACATCGATCGTGCCATCGGCCGCCTTTTCCAGCTCCGCCTTGATCTGCTTGGGTGTCTTGAAGCGCGACAGCACTTCCACCTTCAGCGGCCAGTCGGCGAAGCGGTCACTGAAGTTGCGGTAATGCTGTTCGGCCAGCAGCGTGGTCGGCACCAGCACCGCGACCTGCTTGCCCGCCGCGGCGGTGGCGAACGCGGCACGCACGGCGACCTCGGTCTTGCCGAAGCCGACGTCTCCGCACACGACCCGGTCCATCGGCTGGCTGGATTGCAGGTCGCGCAGCACCGCCTCGATCGCGGCGTGCTGGTCGGGGGTTTCCTCGAACGGGAATGCGGCCGCAAACGGCTCGTACATCGCCCGGTCCAAATCGATCGCCAGTCCGGCGCGGGCGCGCCGCTTGGCCTGGATTTCGAGGAGCTCAGCGGCGACGTCGCGGACCTTTTCCTGGGCCTTGCGCTTGGCCTTGCTCCATTGCTCCCCGCCCAGCGAATGCAGCGGCGCGGTTTCCACCGATGCGCCCGAGTAGCGGTTGATCAGGTGCAGCTGGCCGACCGGCACGTACAGACGGTCGCCCTTGGCGTACTCGATTTCCAGGTACTCGTTTTTCTCGCCACCGGCCTCCAGCGTGACCAGCCCGCGGTAGCGACCAACGCCGTGGTCCTCGTGGACGATCGGCGCGCCTTCCGACAGCTCGCCCAGGTCGCGGACGATCGCTTCGGGCTCACGTCCGGCGCGACGCGGACGACGCGGCTGGGTGGCGCGCTCGGGGAACAACTGCCGCTCCGTCAGCACCGCCAGCGCGGGTGCGGTCAGGGCGAAGCCGTCTTCCAGCGGCGCGACGGCGATGGCGAACCGGGTGGCGCCGGCAGCGCCCGTCGTTGCGTTGGCGGTGATCCGGTTGTTGCCCAGGAAGGCCTGGAAGTCCGGCAGCACCTCCGGATCCAGTTCCGCGGCGCGGAGGATCTCCAGCAGGGCCTCGCGGCGTCCGGCCGAATCGGCGGCGATCAGGACCCGGCCCGGATAGTGGTCGAGGAAGGATTTCAGCTCGCCGGCAGGGACCTGGTCACGCGCGCTGATAGGCAGGGCGGGGGCGGGCTGGCTGGCCAGCACTTCGGCGCGCGCGTTCTGCGGATGCGACTCGCCGCAGACCTCGATCCGCGCGACCTGGTTCAGCCGTTCGCGCAGCGCGTCCGGCGACAGGTAGAGCGCGTCAGGCGGCAGCAGCGGCCGCTCCAGATCGTGCCGGCGCTGCTCGTAGCGCTCACCGGTCTGGCGCCAGAACGCGTCGGCGGCCTCGTTGACGCCTTCGCCCAGCAGCGGCAGCGTCGCCTCATCCAGGTAGTCGAACAGGGTCGCGGTCTGGTCGAAAAACAGTGGCAGGTAGTACTCGATGCCCGACGGCGCCGTGCCGGCCTTGAGGTCCTGGTAGAGGCCGCTGCGACGGGTATCCAGATCGAAGCGTTCACGCAGCGCGTCCAGCGCGCGCTTCAGGGAGACCTCGTCCAGTGGCAGTTCGCGCCCGGGAAGGAGCTTGACCGCATCGATCTTGTCCTCGGAGCGCTGGGTCTCCGGGTCAAAGCCGCGGATCGTGTCGATCTGGTCGTCCAGCAGCTCAACCCGGAACGGCTGCGACGCACCCATCGGATAGACGTCCAGCAGTCCGCCGCGAACCGCGAAGTCACCCGGGTCGAGCACCTGTGGCACGTGGTGGTAGCCGGCCGATTGCAGCCGGCGCTGCTCGGCATCCAGGTCGAGGCGCTGGCCGACGGTGACATCGAAACTGCCACCGACGACGTGGCGCAGCGGTGCCAGTCGTTGCAGCAGGGTTTGCACCGGCACGACGACTATGCCGCGCTGCAACCGGGGCAACCGGTTCAGCGTGGCCAGGCGCTGACTGATAATTTCGGGATGCGGGCTGAAATGGTCGTACGGCAGCGTTTCCCAATCCGGGAAGTGAAGCACCGGCAGCGATGCCGCGTCGCTGCCTGGAGGCGCGGCGTCGCCGGCAGACGCGCCGGTACCCAGCAAGGTGTGCAGATCCGCTTCCAGCTGCTGGGCGGACTGGTTGTCGCGCACGATAGCCAGCAGCGGACCCGGATGGGCGGCGGCGGCGCGGGCAATATGGAAGGCGAGCGCCGAGAGTGAAGCCGGCGCGCGCCACCAGGCACGCAGATGGCCCGCTTTCGGCAGCGGCGGTGTTGGAGAGGGGGAGGCAGGCATCAGCCGGCCATTTTAGCCGATGGCGCCTGATCACGTACGGGATCGGACGTCAGCTCGCCCCGTCTGTGGGGTTCAGCTGCAGGGTGACCCGGACCAGCCCGTCCTGCTGCCACTCACGCACGAATCCCAGCGAATCGGCCAGCGAGAGCATCGGCAGGTTGTGCTCGAACACATCGCCGTAGACCCGCTCGAGCTGCTTGCCGCGCGCCCACTTGACCAGACGCGTCATCAGGTAGCGTCCCAGGCCCATCCCGGCGATGAAGTGGCTGACCAGGATGGCAAACTCCGCGTCGCGCCCGTTGGGGTCGATCGAAATCCGTGCGACAGCGCCTACCAGTGCCTCGCCCGGCGGCAGCGGCTCGGCAGCGACCAGGGCAAATTCGGTTTTTGGCTGGATCCGGGTGAAGCGATCCACAGACTCCTGCGAGAGCTCCTTCATGGAGTGCAGGAAGCGCTGACGTATTTCATTGGGCTGTAGCAACGAGAAGCCGGCACGAAGCGGTTCGGCGTCCTCGGGACGGATGGGCCGGATCAGCAGTTCCCGCCCGTTGGGCAGGCGCTGGCGTTCATGCCACGGCGGGAGTCGTTCACGGCTACTCATGTGCAGATGGTGGCACACCGGATGTAAACGCCGCATTCATCGCGCGGGCGCCGGCGCGCAACTTGATCCAGTCCCCTCAAACCCACACTGCGCATACATTTGCCGATGCTAGACTCGCGCTCCTTCAAAGGAAATGACGCCATGGCCGGAAGTGATTCTACCCGCGCGATCCTGTTCGCCCTGGGCGCCAACTTCGCCATTGCGGTGGCCAAGGGCGCGGCGGCGTTCTTCACCGGCTCGAGCGCGATGCTGGCCGAGACCGTCCACTCCCTTGCCGATTGCGGCAACCAGGGAATGTTGCTGCTGGGCCTGAAGCAGGCGCGCACGCCCGCTTCACCGGAGTACCCACTTGGCCACGGGCGCGCGGTCTACTTCTGGTCGTTCCTCGTGGCAGTGATGTTGTTCACGATGGGCGGGATGTTCTCGCTGTATGAAGGCATCCACAAACTGCGGGCGGGCGAGTCCGAGCCCGGCAGCAGCCTGTGGTGGGCCGTCGCGGTACTGGCGTTTGCGATCGTCGCCGAAGGCATTTCGATGCGGGCCTGTCTGCAGGAAGTTGACAAGTCGCGTGGCGATCGGAGTCTGTGGAGGTGGTTCCGGGAGAGCCGGCAGGCCGAGCTGGTCGTGATCTTCGGTGAGGACCTGGCCGCGCTGGTGGGTCTTGTGTTCGCACTGCTGGCGGTGCTGGCCACCATCGTTACGGGCAATCCGATGTGGGATGCGATCGGTACCCTCGGCATTGGCGTGCTGCTCATAGTGATCGCGGTGCTGGTTGCCGTCGAGGTGAAGGCAATGCTGATCGGGCAGAGCGTGGATCCGGCGCGTCAGCGCCAGATCCGCCAGTTCCTGGACGGCCGCTCCGAGATCGTGCGGGTGATCAGCCTGATCACCATGCAGCTGGGCAACGAGGCGATGGTCTCGGTGCAGGCGCAGATGCGCGAAGAGAAGGACGTGCCGCTGCTGGTGGATCAGATCAATACGATCGAGCAGGCCATGAAAGAGGCGTTTCCGGAGGTGCGCTGGAGCTTTTTCGAGCCCGACGTGCGCGCGGGGGTATGAGGGCGGGTGGCCTCAGTCGGCCTGTTTCAGCCACTCCATCCGCCACAACCCGTCGCTTCCGGCCAGCGCCTTCTGCAGCAGCGGCAGCACTTCGCGCATCGTGGTGTCGAACTGCCACGGCGGGTTGACGATGAGCATGCCACTGCCATTCATGCGCAGTGGCGAGTCGTCCGGATGGATCATGAGCTCGGCCAGAAGCGATGATTTCACCGGCAGCGTGGCGGCGCGGCGGAAGAACTGGTTCAGCGACCGCCGCAGCTTGATCGGATACCAGACCGCGTAGCAGGCGTTGGGCCAGCGCACCAGCGCATCGCGCAACGCGGCGATGATGGTGTCGAACTCCAGCAGCTGCGCCTCGTAGGGCGGGTCGATCAGCACCAGTCCCCGGTTGTAGCGCAGCTCGCCCAGACGAGGTGGCAACAGGGCCTTCATCGCCTCGTAGCCGTCCCGGGTGTGGGTGGCGACACGGGAATCGCCGGCAAAGTTGGTCTTCAGTTGTGCGGCTTCCTCGGGCAACAGCTCGCACACCGCGATCCGGTCCTCATCCCGCAGCGCGTGCGCGAGCAGCCATGGCGAGCCCGGATAACTTGTGGGGCCGTGCTGCGCCCTGCACGCCTTGACCGCGGCCAGATAGCGGCTGATTGCCGGATGGCGCGGTGCTTCGGCAATCAGGCGGCCAATGCCGGCCTCGGCTTCACCGGTGCGCTGCGCGGAGTTGCTGTCCAGCGCGTAGAGGCCGCGCCCGCCGTGGGTGTCCAGGGCGAACAACGACGATGGTTTGGCCAGCAGCGCATCGCACACGGCCAGTGTGGTGATGTGCTTGAGGACGTCGGCGTGGTTGCCGGCATGGAAGGCGTGGCGATAGTTCATCCGCACAGGGTATCCCGGCGGCGGTGCTGACTGCGCGCGGTTGTACCTGGCGAGCCCGGACCTCGGGTTCCGTGGACCACAGGTGCGCCGCACCAAAAGCGCTTTTCGTGACCTACACTCGGCCTTGTTCATCACCCGCGGGGACGGCCACATGTCCGGCATGACACCTCTAACGGAATCCCGCTCCCGCCACGAGGGCCACCCCAGCCAGCGCAAGCTTGTGGTGCATTGCCTCACCGGCTCAGCGATGGGCACGGTGCTGGATGACATCGCGCGATTGCGCGCGTCCGTGCTGCAGGCCTGGCCGGACCTGCACGATGGCGACGCGTCCGCCGAGCGGGCGCGGCTTGAACCGTGCGCGCGGTCGTGGCGCAGCATCGCCGTTGTGGTGATGGACGGGGCCCAGACCGTCGGTGCGGCCCTGGGCTTGCCGCTGGAGGACGACCACGGTGCGATGCGCCAGGCGTTCGAACTTGCCGGGCGTGATACCACGACCGCGTTCTTGCTCGCGGGCTCCGTCCTGTTGCCCGCCTACCGCGGCAGGCAGCTGGGACACCGCTTTTTCAGCGAGCGCGAGAATCATGCGCGCTCGCTGGGAGGGTTCGAGAGCGCGGTTTTCGCGTCGCTCGAGCGCGATGACAACGATCCGCGGCGTCCACCGTTCGGCCGCAGCAACGAGGCGTTCTGGAGGCGGCGCGGCTACACGCGCAATGAGGCATTGACCTTCCCGCCGCCGGCGAGGCCGGAAAGCGCGGGTTTTCCGGCAGCGCGCCAGGTCGCATGGACGCGGCCGCTGGAACGCGGCTACTAGACCCCGACAAGCGTTCTTCCCTCTGGAAAAGAGGCGGTCCTGGCTCACAGCCGCACCTTGCAACCCGCAGCAGGAAGCTGATTCCGCCGGCTCGTATACGCGCTGTTGCCGAACATTAATGGGGGAGCGCCTAGGCTGGTCGCTTTTCCCGTTTCCGGTGTCCGTGTGGATCGTCGTGAACTTCTGATCGCTGGTTTGTCGCTGCCGCTGGCCGCCCTCGGGCGTCCGGTGCTGGGATCGCCTTTGTCACTGCTGCTGGACGAGGGCGTGCAGACGGCTGCGCAATCGGCAGGCACGGCGTTCGGCGCCGAGACCGTACCCGCCTTGGCGCGCGAGCTGGCGGCGCAGACGTTCCGCCCGCCTGCCGGCGACTTGCCAGAGGCGCTGCGGAGCATTGCCTACGACGAGTACCGCGATATCCGCTTTGATCCGGCGCATTCACTGTGGCGCGGCGAGGGACGGCCATACCAGGCCCAGTTCTTCCACCGTGGGTTCCTGCACGCGCAACGTGTGGAAATCAACGAAGTGGTCGGCGGCGCTGCCCGACCCCTGGCCTACAGCCCGGACATGTTCACCTTTGGCGCCGCAGCGAAGCCCGCGGCCACCGACCTGGGCTTTGCCGGCTTCCGCCTGCACGCCCCGATCAACCGGCCCGATTACTTCGATGAGGTCTGTGCGTTCCTTGGCGCGAGCTATTTCCGTGCGGTCGGGCGCGGCCAGCTCTACGGCCTGTCTGCCCGCGGACTGGCACTGCGCACGGCCGACCCGGCGGGTGAGGAGTTCCCGTTTTTCAAGGCGTTCTGGCTGGAACGGCCGGCGCCGGGCGCCGCGCAGATCCGTGTCCACGCCTTGATGGACAGTCCGAGCGCGGCGGCTGCATTTGCCTTTGTCATCCACCCGGGCGCCGACACGTTCTTCGACGTCAGCATGCGGCTGTACCCGAGGGTCGATCTGGCCCAGGCGGGCATCGCGCCGTTGACCAGCATGTTCCAGTTCGACGCCGGCGACCGTGTGGGGATCGACGACTACCGGGCGGCAGTGCACGACTCCGATGGCTTGGCCGTGTTGAACGGTGCCGGCGAGCAGCTCTGGCGACCGCTGCGTAATCCCGCGACCGTGCAGGAAAGCCTGTTCCTGGACCGCCAGCCCCGCGGGTTCGGCCTGATGCAGCGCAAGCGCACATTCAACGATTTTGGTGACAGCGAAGCGCGCTACGACCTGCGACCCAGCGCGTGGGTGGAGCCGCAGGGCGACTGGGGCGAAGGCACCGTGCACCTGTTCGAGATCCCCACCGCTGACGAGTACCACGACAACATCGTCGCCTTCTGGCGCCCGCGGCAGACGCTGGACGCCGGTCGCGAGCATCGCTTCGACTACCGCCTGCACTGGTGCGACCGGCACCCCTGGAACCCGGCCCTGGCCCGGGTGGAGGCCACCCGGGTCGGCGCCGTGGTGCCCGCGCCGGACCTGCCGCCAGCTGCCGGCGCCGGAGTCGGCGCGCGTCGGTTCGTCATTGATCTTGGCGGCGGCAGCCTTCAGGATGCTGCGGCTGCGCGCGAGCCGCGCGCTGAAGTGGAAGCCAGCGCAGGGCGCGTCGCCAACGTCGTGGCCCAGCCCGGCGCCGTGGCTGGCACCTGGCGCATCGCCTTCGAGCTTGATCCCCGCAGCGACCCGGTTATCGAGCTGCGCGCGCGTTTGCTGGCCACGGACGGATCCCCGCTTTCTGAAACCTGGTTGTATCGATGGACCGCATGAGCAAGGTTTACTCCCACAAAGACCCGCACACCGTGCCCCGAACGGAGGCGGGCGACAGCCATCCCGGGTCCGCGGACGCAGCGATGCTCCCTGTGGAAGCCCCGCTGGAAATGCCCGTGCAGTCGTTCGACGAGGCCGAGCCTGCGGCCGCGCGTCTGTCCGGTACGCCGCTGGACATCGTGTGGCGCCGCCTGATCGTGCTTGGGGGTACCGCGGGGCTGACCCTGCTCGCCACCTACCAGCTGTGGTGGGCCATGCGCGGGGGCGGTCACAGCGCGCTGGAGTGGCTGAGCCTGGTGCTGTTCGCGGCGCTGTTCGTCTGGGTGGCACAGGGCTTCATGAGCGCGCTCGCCGGATTTGGGTTGATCGTCAACGGCTACCGCCGCCGCGGCCGGCTCGGTGTGGTCGATGCCGGCCCCTTGCCCGCGCTGACCACCCGGACCGCGCTGCTGATGCCCACCTACAACGAGGATCCCGAGCGGCTGATGGCGGGTCTGCAGTCGATCTGCGAGTCGGTGCTGAAAACCGGCCGCGCCGACGCGTACGACTTCTTCGTACTCAGCGACACCACCCGGCCCGAGTTGCAGCAGCGCGAACTGGCCGCATTCCATCGCCTGCGTGACGGGCTCGATGGCCAGGTGCGCCTGTATTACCGGCATCGTCCGGAAAACATCGATCGCAAGGCCGGCAATATCGCCGAATGGGTGCGGCGCTTCGGCGCGGCCTACCCGCAGATGCTGATCCTGGACGCCGACAGCCTGATGACCGGCAAAGCGATCAATCGGCTTGCCGCTGCCATGGAGCGGCATCCGGAAGTCGGACTCATCCAGACCCTGCCGGTGGTGGTCAACGGCAGCACTGTCTTCGGCCGCATGCAGCAGTTTGCCGGCCGTGTGTACGGTCCGGTTCTGGCCCATGGCAACGCGTGGTGGCATGGCACCGAGGGCAACTACTGGGGCCACAACGCGATCATCCGCACCACCGCATTCGCCTCCTGCGCCGGACTACCCGAGTTGCCGGGATCGCGCCCGTTCGGTGGCAGCATCCTCAGCCACGATTTTGTCGAGGCCGCCCTGTTGCGTCGTGGCGGCTGGGAGGTGCATCTGGTGCCTGCGCTGGGTGGAAGTTATGAGGAAGGCCCGCCGTCGCTGACCGACATGCTGGTTCGGGACCGGCGCTGGTGCCAGGGCAACCTGCAGCACGGTGGCGTGATTCCGGCCAGGGGATTGCACTGGGTGAGTCGTTGGCACCTGCTCACCGGCATCGGCCACTACATCACCGCGCCGCTATGGGGCGCCCTGATGCTGATCGGCCTGGTGATGACGATGGCCAGCTCCGGCCTGCAGTGGGACTCGCTGGTGTTTCCCGGCCTCGGCTCGGCGTCGGATTGGACCGGACCCAAGGGCATGGAGCGCTTCTTCTGGGTGTTCATGCTCACCATGTCCCTGCTGCTGGGACCGAAGTTGCTGGGCTTCATCCTTGCCCTGGCCGATCCGTGGGCGCGACGAAGCTGCGGTGGCGCACTGCGCCTGAGCGCAGGGGTGGTCGTCGAGACGCTGCTGACCACGCTGATGGCGCCGGTGACGATGTACGTGCAGTCGCGCGGGGTGATCGAGGTGCTGGCCGGTCGCGATTCGGGCTGGGAGAGTCAGCGCCGCGATGACGGCACGCTGACCCGTGCCGAGCTGTGGCAGCGCTACGGCGGCGTCACCGTGTGCGGCGTGGTCGCGGCCGCCTGGAGCTTTGCGGTGTCGCCATCGCTGATGCTGTGGATGTCGCCGGTGTTGCTGGGTCTGGTGCTGTCGATGCCGGTGGTGGCTCTGACGGCGGCCCCGGAAGCCGGCAGCAGGTTGCGTCGCTGGGGCATCTTCCTCACCCCCGAAGAAGTCTCGCCGCCGCCGATCCTGACCCGGGTGCAAGGCCTGCGCAGCGGCCTCGCGCGACCGGCAGTCGAGACCGAGCACGAGGCGAGTAGCGGCGTTATCGCGTCTGCAACCGCAGGCTGATTCCCAGCGGCGCGATTTTGGCCGGCTCGTCGTCCAGGTCGGCCTTCAATAGCGGACGGGCGTCGAACCAGCGCTCGTCGAGCGTCAGCGTGAGTCGATCACCGTCAACCTGGGCGTCCAGTCGCGGGATCGGGTCGGCCTCGTGGGCGCGATGGATCAGTACTGCCAGGCGCAACAACGCGGCGGTATGCCGTGCCGCCGGCAGCAGGCGGTCGGGCAGGGCATCGAAGACGTGTTTGGGAATCTTGCGGCGCTGGCTGCGGATCACCGCGGCGAGGAACTGCTGCTGCTGGCGCGAGAAGCCGGCGATGTCGGTGTGCTCGACCACGTAGGCACCGTGCACGTGGTACTGGCTGTGGGCGATGGTCAGGCCGAGTTCGTGCAGCCGGGCTGCCCGACTCAGCATCAGGCGGTCGTCGATTTCCAGATGCCACGGCCCGGCCACCTGGTCAAACAGGCGCAGCGCGGTTGCCTCGACCCGGTCGGCCTGCAGCGCGTCGATTCCGTAGCGCTTCATCAAGGCAAGCACGGAGCTGTCTCGCGGATCGTCATCGCCGCCACGCTCGAGCATGTCGTAGAGCACGCCTTCGCGTAGCGCCGCCTTGCTCACTGCCATCCGCTCAAGACCCAACGCGTGGAAGGCCGCCTCCAGCACCAGCAGCCCGCCGGCGATGACCGGTCGCCGATCCTCGGGCAGGCTGGGCAGGTCGATGGTGTCGATGCTGCGCGCACGCAGCAGACGATCACGCACCTGTGGCAGCGCGTCGGCGAGCACTGAGCCCTTGGTCAGCTTCATCGCTGCGCAGACATCGCCGATGGCCTTGTTGGTGCCGGAGGTGCCGATGGCATCGTCCCAGCCCAACTCCCGGTAGCGCGCGGCGAACGGCTGGAACGTGGTGGCGACGTCGGTCAGGGCGGCATTCCAGCGTTTGCGGCTGAGTTTGCCGTCACTGAAATACCTGCGCGTGGTCGCCACGCACCCCAACTGGATACTCTCGCGCTCGATGGTCTCCAATCCGCTGCCGATGATGCATTCGGTCGATCCGCCGCCGATGTCGAGCACCAGCCGCAGGCGCCCGCGTTTGGACGGCTGCGTGTGGGCCACGCCGAGGTAGATCAAACGCGCTTCCTCGCGGCCGGCGACCACTTCGATGGCATGGCCCAGTGCGCTTTCGGCCGGCATCAGGAAGGCCTGCGGGGAGGCCAGCTTACGCACCGTGTTGGTGGCGATCGCGCGGACCCGTTGCGGCGGAATGTCGCGGATGCGTTGGCCAAAGCGCGCCAGGCACGCGTAGGCACGTTGGCGTGCCTCTGCCGACAGCCCACCGCGCGCATCCAGTCCGTCGGCCAGTCGCACGGTCTCGCGCAGGCGGTCCACCACGCGCAGCTGGCCGAGCAGGTACTGCGCCACCACCATGTGGAAACTGTTGGACCCCAGGTCGATGGCGGCCAGCATTTCGCCCTCCTGCAGCGGCAGCGGGGCGGGGTGGAGGTCGGTCATCGGGGTAGTTTCGATCATCCGCACAGTTTGGCCAACAATGACGCCTGGGCCGAATGGGGCAGGGCGCCATCTGCGCGTTCAACGGTGCGGTATTCGCCGCCGGGCTGCAGTTCCCAGGCGTTGAGGTTGTCGTCCAGGTAGTTCCCCAGCGCCTCGTCGAACACCCGCCTGGCCAGCGCGGGATCGAGGATCGGGAAGCAGGTCTCGACCCGGCGCAGCAGGTTGCGCTCCAGCCAGTCGGCACTCGCGCAGAACAGCTCCGGGGCACCGTCGTTGGCGAACCAGTACGCGCGACTGTGCTCCAGGAAGCGGCCCACGATGGAGCGCCCCCGGATGTTCCCGCTGACCCCGGGTACGCCCGGGCGCAAGGCGCAGGCGCCGCGCACAATCAGGTCGATCTCCACGCCCGCCTGCGAAGCCCGGTACAGCGCGCGGATCACCTGCGGCTCGTTGAGCGCATTCATCCGTGCCACGATCCGGGCCGGGCGTCCGGCCTCGGCATGGGCCCGCTCGCGGTCGATCCGCCGGAGCATCCCCGCGTGCAGGGTGAACGGTGATTGCAGCAGGCGCTTGAGCGTCATCGATGGCGCCAGGCCGGACAATTGCTGGAAGATCAGGTGGACGTCGTTGCCGATCTCCGGGTGGGCCGTCATCAGGCCCAGGTCGGTATACAGCCGCGCGGTGCCTGCATGGTAGTTGCCGGTGCCCATGTGCACGTATCGACGCAGCTTGCGCCCCTCGCGGCGCACCACCAGCATCATCTTGGCGTGGGTCTTGTAGCCGACCACGCCGTAGACGACCTGCACCCCGGCCTCCTGCATGCGGTCGGCAAAGCCCAGGTTGGCCTCCTCGTCGAAGCGTGCGCGCAGCTCGACCACTGCGGTGACGTCCTTGCCATTGCGGGCGGCGTGGATCAGGGCCGCGACGATCGCCGAGTCCTTGCCCGACCGGTACAGCGTCTGCTTGATCGCCAGCACCGCCGGGTCCTCCGCGGCCTGGCGCAGCAGCTCCAGCACCGGCGTGAAGGCATCGAAGGGGTGGTGCAGCAGCACGTCGCCGGCGGCGATCGTCTCAAACATCCGGTCCATGTCGGGCAGCACGCGGGGCTGGAATGGCGGGAACTTCAGGTCCGCGCGATCGACCAGGTCGTACACCTGGATCACCCGGTTCAGGTTGACCGGCCCCTTGATCCGATACACCGCCTCCGGGGCGAGGGCGAACTTCTCCAGCAGCAGGTTGACGATCGGTTCCGGGCACGCGTTTGCGATCTCCAGACGGACCGCGCGCAGGTAGCCGCGACCGGCCAGTTCATCGCGCAGTGCCAGAGCGATGTTGTCGACTTCTTCCTCATCGACGAACAACTCCGAGTTGCGGGTCACCCGGAACTGGTAGGCGCCCTGGACCTCCATCCCGGGAAACAGCTCATCGACGAAGCTCGACAGCACGGCGGACAGGAAAACGAAATCGCTGGGGCCGCCGCTGACCCGCTCCGGAACCTGGATGATGCGCGACAGTGAGCGCGGCGCCCGCACGATCGCCAGCCCGCCGCTGCGACCGAACGCGTCGCGTCCCTTCAACACGACGACGATGTTGAGCGACTTGTTGAGGATCTTCGGGAACGGGTGCGCGGGGTCCAGCCCCAGTGGCGACAACACCGGCATGATCTCGTCGCGGAAATACGCGCGCAGCCAGCGGGTCTGGCGTTTGCTCCAGCTGCCACGGGCCAGAACGCGCACTCCCGCCTCGGCCATCGCCGGGCGAAGCACTGTGTTCCAGCATTCGTATTGCGCCTCGACCAGCGCCGCGGCCTCGTCGTGTATGCGGCTCAGCAGCGCGGACGTTGACAGGCCATCGGGTGCCAGCGGGCCGCCGACGTCGAGGGCGTGCTGGACGGCGCCGGCGCGGATCTCGAAAAACTCGTCCAGGTTGGTGCAGCTGATACAGAGGAATTTCAGCCGCTCCAGCAGTGGCACCTCGGGATCCTGCGCCTGCGCCAGGACACGCACGTTGAAGGCCAGCTGGGAGAGTTCGCGGTTGAAGTACAGCGATGGATCGTGCAGCGGACCATCGGCCTTGTTGTCGCTGTACAGGCCGACGTCCAGCGGCGCATCGGCGGGCAGCATCTGCTCCAGCTCGACCTGCAGAGCGGGCGGCGACGGTGAGGACGGCCGTTGTGGGGCATTCATGGCATGGCCTCGCTGGGAGCAGTGTGGCTGGCGTCGCGCTCACGTGGACGTACCCGCGCAGCCGTGAAGTGACAGGAGAACATGCTGCCATCCCCGATCCGGCTGCGCACCTCAAGACGCGCGTGGTGCCGTTGCAGCACGTGTTTGACGATGGCAAGGCCCAGCCCGGTACCGCCGCTCGTGCGTGAGCGGCTGTTTGATACGCGGTAGAAACGCTCGGTGATTCGCGGCAGGTGCTCGGCGGCGATGCCAATGCCGCTGTCGATGACCTCAAGCACGGCACCGCCCGGTTCTCCGGCCTGCCCATCGCCGCGGGGGTCCTCGCGGCGGAAACGGATCAGCACCTCACCGCCCTCCGGCGTATGCCGTACCGCGTTGGCGACGAGGTTGGAGAACGCGCTGTGCAACTCGGTGACCGATCCCCACAGATCCACGTCCGCCGTGTTTTCCACTCGGATCCGGTGCCTGTCCTGGCCGAGCGCAAGGCCTTCACGGCGCAGCGTGTCGAGCATCGCGTCCATCGCCACCCGCTCCTCCAATGGCGCGCCATCGGCGGCCTCCAGTCGCGACAACGCCAGCAGGTCCTCGACCAGCCGGGCCATGCGTTGCGACTGGCGCTGCATCTCGCCCAGCACAGGCGCCAGCCCGCTGTGCTCGTCGGGGTCGATCATGTCCAGATACCCGTGGATGACCGTCAGCGGCGTGCGCAGTTCGTGGGAGACATTGGCCACGAAGTCCCGGCGCATCTGTTCCAGCTGCAGCAGGCGGGTGACATCACGTGCGACCAGCAGCCACAGGTTCTCGGAGTAGGGGATCAGGCGCAGGCTCAGGCGGGTGGCCGGGTTGACGGGCGACGCAACCTCGAGGGTATCGGCGTGGCGGCCGCTGGCGAGCCACTGCGCCAGTGGCAACGGCCGCAGACGCGGCACCAGCGGCGCGCCGACATCGGCCGGATAACGCAGCCCGAGCAGCGTGGCGGCGGCCTGGTTGAACCAGCGGATCCGCTGGCTGTTGCGCTCCACCACCACGACCGCATCGGGCAGCGCAGCTGCGGCTGCCCGGTAGGCGCGCAGCATCTCCAGCAGGCGCCGCTTGCGCACCCGACGCTCGCGCTGGTCGCGGTCGTGCAGCCGGTCCAGTTCGCTCCAGGCCCCGGGTTTGGCAGTCAGTGTCGGCCAGCGTCGTCCGCCGAGGCGGTGCAGTACACGGCCCAGTCGCCAGTGTTGCCATCCCAGCATGGCCACAGCTCCCAGCGCCAGCACGGGCCAGAACTGTCCGACGGCGACGCCGAGCGCGCCCGTGATCGCCAGCCCAACGACGGTCAAGCCAAGGGTACGCAGCCAGGCGGAGCGGGCGGCAGGAGTCATGGCCCAGTATCCAACAGATCCGGCGTGGATCAGGTGGTGGGGGCGGCGGAGAAGCGGTAACCCACGCCGCGCACGGTCTGGATCATGCCGTCCAGGTCGAACGGCTCCAACGCCCGTCGAACCCTGCGCACATGCACGTCCACGGTCCGCTCCTCCACGTAAACGCTGCCTCCCCAGACGTGATCGAGCAACTGCGCACGGGTGTACACGCGGTCCGCGTGGGTCATGAAGAAATGCAGCAAGCGGTACTCGGCAGGTCCGATCGCGACCGGCTGCTCATTGCCCGGATCACCGGCGAATACCCGGTGGGCGGCGCCATCCATGCGCAGCGCGCCGATCCGGATGCTGCCGTCTTCATCGTCATCGCGCGCGCGGCGCAGCACCGCGCGAATCCGCGCCAGCAGCTCGCGGGCGGAGAACGGCTTGACCACGTAATCATCCACGCCGGCTTCCAGGCCGCCGACCCTGTCGTCCTCCTCCCCGCGCGCGGTCAGCATGATGATCGGGATGCCGCGGGTCAGCGCTTGCCGCCGCCACCGCCGGGCCAGTTCGATGCCGCTGGTGCCGGGCAGCATCCAGTCCAGCAGGATCAGGTCGGGCACGCGGTCGGCAATTGCGAGCTCCGCCTCGTGCGCATCGCCGGCCGTCACCGGCTCGTAGTCGCTGCGCGATACGGCGAAGGCGACCATGTCGCGAATGGCGGGCTCGTCTTCGACAATCAGGATGCGTTTTTGCAAGGAATGCTCGAGTGCCTCGGAGGGGTCGGGTCGGAGCCGCCGCGCGATGCGGCCGCGTCCGATCCCGGAAGTACACCACGGCTTCATGACCGATTGATGACAGCGCCGACGCCGTTGACGATCGCCGCGCAGACTAGCGCCGTTCAAGCACCTCGTCGCGGATGCCCTGGCGATGCAGCTCCAGCACCGTCGGCGTGATCCGGGCGATCCGCGCCTCGATCCGGGCCCGCGCGTAATAGTCGACCTCGGGCCGCTTCTTCAGCACGTTCAACTGGACCAATGCCTGTTCGGCCCGGCCGCTGAGGAACGCCGCCTCGGCGTAGGCCTCACCGGCACGGATCGGCTCGCCGGCAATTTCGCTGGCACGCGCAAAACTGCGCTGGAACTCCGGGTCACTTCCGGATTGGCCAGCCAGCGGCCGCAGCACTGCCTGGGCGCGCCTGCCTGATTCCACGTCATCGCGTTCCAGCAGCGCCGAGGCGTAGGTCAGGACCACGGCGCGATTGCGTGGCAGCCGCTGCACCAGCGCCTCGAATCGCGTATCGGCGGTCGCCTTCCGACCGCTGCGCGACTCCGCCTCCGCCAGTCCGAGGTTGATCCACAGGTCTGCCGGACGATCCTTCATCAGCTCCTGTAACAGCTTCACCGCAGCGGGCGCCTGTCCCGCGCGAAGGCGTGCGATCGCCAACCCGTAGCGCTGTGCCTCATCGAGCTGGCCACGGCCCGCGATCTGCTCGTACTCGCGAATGGCAGCGGTAGGCGATTCGGCACTGAACACGCGCAGGCGCTCGCGGGCCAGGTCGAAATATCCGGTGCCCTTCGTGTCACTGGCCTGGATGGTCAGGCCGTCGGGGAGCAGCGGGTTGTCGGTCGCAATGGAGCCGGCCCGGAAGGAGCGCCCGCCCGCACCCAGCCGCTCCGCCCGCTCCTTGGCCTCGCTGATACGGGTCGTGGTGACCGGGTGGGTCATCAGGTAGTCGGGAATGTCGTACGCACCGGCGGCGTTGGCCCGGGAGCGCGCCTGCATGACCAGGAAGAACTCGGCCATGGCGCCTGGGTCGTAGCCGGCCCGGGCGAGGGTTTGCATGCCGATGCGGTCGGCTTCGTGCTCGTTGGAGCGGGTGTAGTTGATCTGGCGCTGCTGGGCCAGGCCCATCGCTGACATGATTGCCGCCTGGGTGGCCTCACCCGCCGAGCTGCCGCCGGCGGCCTGTGCCGCCACGATGGCGCCCAGCATGCCCAGCAGGAGTGGGAGCTGGTCTTTTTGAGCGCGCTCGGCGCCGCGCAGCACGTGCTGCTGGGTGACGTGGGATATCTCGTGGGCCATCACCCCCGCGACCTCGTCCTCGCGATCGGCCGCCAGCACCAGGCCGGCGTTCACCCCGATATACCCGCCGAGGGTGGCAAAGGCGTTGATCTGGCGCTCGCGCAGCATGAAGAAGGTGAACGGCTGCGTCGGGCGATCGCTGCTCGCACCCAACCGGCTGCCCAGCGCATCCAGCCAGCTGTCGATCAATGGGTCTTCCAGGATGTAGTCGTAATGACGCAACTGCGCAAGCAGCATCGCCCCGTATTCCTCCTGCTGGCCCGGCGTGAGCAGCTCGCCGGCGGACGAGCCGATGTCGGGCAGCGAGTCCTGCGCGGGCGCGCAGACGCTCGCCAGGGCAAAGGTGATGGCGGTGGTGAGCAAGACGATGCGGCGCAAGTGAGGCTCCTGGTGCCGGTGCTGCGGGGTGTTGCGAATGGTTGAGGATGGTCGCTGCGGTGCCGCGGCGGGTTAATTGCGGGTTAACCGGACAAGCTGCGCACCCCGGGATCTGCGCTGCGCGCATTAGACTGGAATCTGGCCGGCGGCGGACCCATGTAGGCGGACAGCCGCCCAGGTCGGAACCGGCATCCATCCTACGGCGCATCGTCAACAGTGTCGTTTGACCGCCAATCGCCCCCCCGAGTTCACCGCAGGAGATACGAATTGAATGCCACCGCGACCCCCGAAATCCTCATCTACTCC
>NZ_JXSS01000050.1 GCF_000855665.1 Lysobacter sp. A03 | reverse complement strand
CTGTTGAACCCGGCCAGCGCGCCGAGCACGCCTGGCAGCTCGACGCCAAACCGGTGCGCGGTCGCCAAAGCCGCCAGTGCGTTCATGACATTGTGCCGGCCCAGCAACGGCCAATCGACCTGGCTCACCTCTACGCCGTGGTGGAGGACGACAAAGCGGCTGCCATCGTTGGGCAGCAGTCGGGCGGTCCAGTTGAACGCAAACGCCGGCGACACCGGAGCGATCGCCGCTGCGGCATCCAGGCCGAAGGTCTGCACCGGCGTCCAGCAACCCATCGCCAGCACTTCGGCCAGATGCGCGTCCTCGCCGTTGACAACCAGGCAGCCGCGGCGCGGCACCGTTCGCACCAGATGGTGGAACTGGCGTTGGATCGCGGCCACGTCGGGGAAAATGTCGGCGTGGTCGAACTCCAGATTGTTGAGGATCGCGACCAGCGGGCGGTAGTGGACGAACTTGCTGCGCTTGTCGAAGAAGGCGGTGTCGTACTCGTCCGCTTCGACCACGAACTCACGGCCCGTGCCGACGCGCGCCGAGACACCGAAGTCCTCGGCCACGCCGCCGATCAGGAAGCCCGGCCCACGACCTGCAGCCTCCAGCAGCCACATGAGGATCGATGTCGTGGTGGTCTTGCCGTGGGTGCCGGCGACCGCCAGAACGTCCCGCCCCGGCAGCACGTTTTCCGCCAGCCACTGCGCGCCGGAGGTGTAGTCGCGGCCGTCATCGAGCACCTGCTCGACCGCCGGATTGCCCCGCGAGAGCGCGTTGCCGACCACGATCTGGTCGCAGTCATCGGAGAGATTGTCCGGCTCGTACCCTTGGCGCAGCTCGATGCCCAGCGTTTCCAGCAGCGTGGACATCGGCGGATAGACCGCCTGGTCGCTGCCTTCCACCTGATGGCCCAATTCGCGGGCGAGCGTTGCCACGCCGCCCATGAACGTACCGGCGACACCAAGGATATGCAGTTTCATCGCGCGATCAGCCGACCTCGGGGACCGGCTTCAACGCCGAGATGATCCGTGCGAACACGTCGTCCAGCGAGCCGACGCCATCGACGACGCTGAGCTTGCCGCGCTGGCGGAAGAAGTCCACGACCGGCTCGGTCTGGTCCGAGTAGACCTTCAGGCGCGTGCGGACCGACTCGGGCGTGTCATCGGCGCGGCCTTCGGCCTTGGCGCGGCCGGCGATGCGCTCGACCAGCAGCTCGGAAGGCACGTCCAGTTGCACGGCAGCGTCCATCGGCTGCCCGATCCGCTCCAGCAGCGCGGTCAGCGCATCGGCCTGGGCCAGGTTGCGCGGATAGCCGTCCAGGATGAAACCGCCCCGGGTGTCCTCCTGGGAGAACCGGTTCTCCAGCATGCCCAGCAGGATCTCGTCGGAGACCAGCTCACCGCGGGCCATCACTTCCCTGGCCTCGACGCCCAGTTTGCTTTCGGCAGCGACTTCGGCGCGCAGCAGGTCGCCGGTGGAAATGTGCGGGACCTGCAGGTGTTCCTTCAGGCGCACGGCCTGGGTGCCCTTGCCCGAACCGGGGGGGCCGAGAAGTACCAATCGCATCGCTGTCTCCTGTGTCTGAATATGGCGCTGGCCAGGGATGTGTACCTGGGCCACACGGGGCCGGCGCTACACTCGCAGCAGCCTCTCAACCAGCCCGGCAAACGGCAATCAGCTTAACGCATCCTTGCCGGCCGCCGGCATTCATATTCCTGGAATCCCCATGTCTTCTGGAACACTGCTCTACGCCCAGTCCGGCGGCGTCACGGCCGTCATCAATGCCACTGCCTCGGCGGTCATCCAGACCGCGCGCAAGCGCAAGGTCAAGGTGCTGGCCGCGCGCGACGGCATCCTTGGCGTGTTGCGCGAGGAGCTCATTGACACCTCCAGGGAGTCGATTGCCGACATCCGCGCCCTCGCCCACACCCCCGGCGGCGCGTTTGGTTCGTGCCGACTCAAACTCAAGTCGCTGGAGGAGGACCGTTCCAAGTACGAGCGATTGCTCGAGGTCTTCCGCGCCCACGACGTGCGCTGGTTCCTCTATAACGGCGGCAACGATTCGGCGGACACCGCATTGAAGGTCTCCAGTCTGGCCGCCGAGTACGACTACCCGCTGCACTGCATCGGCGTGCCAAAAACGATCGACAACGACCTCGCGCTGACCGACTGCAGCCCGGGCTTCGGTTCGGCGGCGAAGTACACCGCGGTTTCGGTGCGCGAGGCAGCACTGGACGTCGTGGCGATGGCCGAGACCTCTACCAAGGTCTTCATCTACGAGGCGATGGGTCGTCACGCGGGCTGGCTGGCCGCATCAGCCGGGCTGGCCGGGGAAGGTCCCGACCAGGCGCCCCACCTCATCCTGCTGCCGGAACGGACCTTTGACGAGGCCGATTTCCTGGCCAGGGTGAAAGCCACCGTCGAGCGCGTCGGCTATTGCGTCGTGGTCGCCAGCGAAGGCATCCGCAATGCTGATGGCAGGTTCATCGCCGACGCGGGCGGACGCACCGACTCGTTCGGGCACAAGCAGCTTGGCGGCGTCGCCTCGCACCTGGCCGGGCGCGTCCAGGACGAGCTGGGATACAAGGTCCACTGGGCGTTGCCGGACTACCTGCAACGCTCGGCGCGGCACCTGGCGTCCAGGACCGATCTGGAGCACGCACAGGCCGTTGGCACCGCCGCGGTGGAATACGCGCTGGATGGAATGAACGCGATGATGCCGGTGATCGTGCGCACCGGCGACGCACCCTACCGCTGGAAAGTCGAAGCCGCGCCGTTGTCGAAAATAGCCAACAAGGAGAAAACCCTGCCGGCCGGCTTCATCCGTCGCGATGGCTATGGAATCACCGCCAAGGGGCGGGCCTACCTCGGCCCCCTGATCCATGGCGAAGCGCCGCCGCCGTACGGCGCAGACGGGCTACCCAGGTACGTCACGCTGAAAAATGTTGCCGTACCCGCATTGCTTACGCCCTGGCACGAATAACGGGTTTCACGCTGTGCCATAGTCGCGGGGCAATCGGAAATTCCACGTAGTCCACTTCACTCTGGGGAGGAGTTCATGCTGGAGCATTACGGTCTGTACCTGGCGCTTGGCTGCGCCGTCATCGCGATCCTGTACGGGATCATCTCGACGCGTTGGATCAACGCGCAACCCGCCGGCAACGAACGCATGCAGGAGATCGCCGGCGCGATCCAGGTAGGCGCACGCGCCTATCTCAACCGGCAATACCTGACCATCTCGGTGGCCGGCGCGGTGCTGTACGTGTTGATCGGCGTATTCCTTGGCTGGGCCACGGCTGCGGGGTTCGCATTGGGGGCGCTCCTTTCGGGTGCGGCCGGCTATATCGGCATGAACGTATCGGTGCGGGCCAATGTGCGCACCGCCGAGGCAGCCAGGCGCGGTATCGGTCCCGCGATGGATGTGGCATTCCGCGGCGGCGCAATCACCGGCATGCTGGTCGTCGGCCTCGGCCTGCTCGGTGTGGCCGGTTACTGGCTGGTGCTGGAGAAGATGGGGATCGTCGGCGAGCCGGCACTGCATGCGCTGATCGGGCTGGCCTTCGGCTCATCGCTGATTTCGATCTTTGCCCGTCTGGGCGGCGGCATTTTCACCAAGGGCGCGGATGTGGGTGCGGACCTGGTCGGCAAGGTCGAGGCCGGAATTCCCGAGGATGATCCGCGCAATCCGGCGGTGATTGCCGACAACGTGGGCGACAACGTCGGTGATTGCGCGGGCATGGCGGCGGACCTGTTCGAGACTTACGCGGTGACCGTGATCGCCACGATGCTGCTGGGCTACCTGATGGTGGCGGAAGTCGGCGCCAATGGTGCGCTGTATCCGCTGGTGCTGGGCGGTGTATCGATCATCGCGTCGATCATCGGGACGTTCTTCGTAAAGGTGAAAGCGGGCGGTTCGATCATGGGCGCGCTGTACAAGGGCGTGATCGTGTCGGCAGTGCTGTCGGCGATCGCTTTCTACCCGGTGACCACGATGCTGATGGCCGACTTCAGTGGCGGCACAATGAACCTCTACCTGTGCGCACTGGTCGGTCTGGTACTCACCGGTGCGATTGTCTGGATCACCGAGTACTACACTGGCACCCAGTACAAGCCGGTGCAGCACATCGCCCGGGCGTCCACCACGGGACACGGTACCAACATCATCGCCGGGCTCGGGATTTCGATGAAGTCGACTGCCTGGCCGGTGCTCGCGGTCTGTGCCGCGATCTGGGCCTGCCACGAGCTGGCCGGCCTGTACGGCATTGCCATTGCGGCCACCGCGATGCTGTCGATGGCGGGCATGATCGTCGCACTGGACGCGTACGGGCCGATCACCGACAACGCCGGCGGCATCGCGGAGATGGCGGACCTGCCGCCCGAAGTGCGTGCCATCACCGATCCACTGGATGCGGTCGGCAACACCACCAAAGCGGTGACCAAGGGCTATGCGATCGGATCGGCCGCACTGGCGGCGCTCGTGCTGTTCGCCGACTACACCCACAACCTGCAGGCCAATAATCCGGGGGAGATTTTCACCTTCGACCTGTCGGACTACCGGGTAATCATCGGATTGCTGATCGGTGGGTTGATCCCGTATCTGTTCGGGGCGATGGCGATGGAGGCTGTTGGCCGTGCCGCGGGTGCAGTGGTCGAGGAAGTCCGCCGCCAGTTCCGTGAGATACCCGGGATCATGGCGGGCACGGCGAAGCCCGATTATTCGCGCGCGGTCGACATGCTGACCAAATCGGCCATCAAGGAAATGATCCTGCCGTCGCTGCTGCCGGTCGCGGTGCCGATCGTGGTGGGACTGGTACTGGGTCCGGTGGCACTGGGCGGAGTACTGATCGGAACCATCGTCACCGGCCTGTTCGTCGCGATCTCGATGACCACCGGCGGCGGCGCCTGGGACAACGCCAAGAAGTACATCGAGGACGGCAACTTCGGCGGCAAGGGCAGCGACGCCCATATGGCCGCGGTGACCGGCGATACCGTCGGCGATCCCTACAAGGACACCGCCGGACCTGCGATCAACCCGCTGATCAAGATCATCAACATCGTGGCCTTGCTGATGGTGCCGCTGCTTTGATGGGCGGTCGCCCTTGATGGTGGGGGCTCATTGAAAAGCCCCGCTTCGGCGGGGCTTTTTCTTGCGCGACGTTCACGGGCTTGCAGCCTGGCCTGTCAGGGCGTGGACTCCGTAAACGCGCCACGCTCCAGATCGAACCACGCCGTGCACAGGCGTTGCTGGCTCTCCACCACGGCAAACGAGGCGCGCCACAGGTCAACGCCGGCAACCTTCTCGCCCGCGCTGAAATCGGCCTCGGTGAAAGGCGCGACACCCACGCACCAACGCAGGCGGTCACCCTCAAGCGACATCGGCAGTGCAAACTCGAAGCTGCCCTCGATGCTGGCCCCAGGGGCCACCTTGGCCGCCAACGGCGTTGGCGGAGAGGTTGGCGCCGGCGTCGGCAAGGGCAAGGCCTCATGGCTGAGGGTCACACCGCCCTCCTCGTCCACGGCGAAGAACGGCGCCGGCACCGCGCCCGCGGCGTGCTGCCGAGACAGCACCGCGTGGCGATCGCCGCGATCGAACACGGCCACCGGTCCATCGCTGGCGTTCTCGATCCGGTACGCCACCTTCAACAAACGCTCCGATGGCGAATAGTCGAAGCTGGCTTTCACAGCCGCGAGCGTTCCAGTGGTTTCGGTACTGAGGGCGCGGCTTGTGGACATCGAATCAGGCTCCGGAACGCTCAGGGATGGGTCGGCCGCGCCGGCCTGTTGGGTCGGTCCGGCAACACCCGATACTGCCGGCGCCGCTGCGGAGGCACAACCCGTTGCCAATACGACCACTGCGGCGAGGGCCGCCGCAGTGGTCGATCGTGGCAAGGGTCGGCCGTTACGAAGGTTGGTCATGCAGACTCCGCGTTTAGCCCGATCTTACAGGGTGTAATTCGGCCGGTCGGGCAAGCCGAGCTCTTCGCGGAAACCGTTCTCGGTCAGATGGTCGGGGTTGGCAGTGGTGGGCGGCGTGGACGGATCGCCGTCAAAGTCGAAGGCGGGAGCGCTGGTCTCCAGGCCAACCGCCTGCCGCTCGGCATTCGGAACGCTGCCCGAATCCGGTCCTTCACCGCGATAGGTGCCGGGCTGGAACGTGCCGTTGACGCCGTTGTAGGCGTGCGACATCTCGTGGTAGAGCACGCCGATCGGGGTCGGGAACGCGTCCATGTGGAAGCTCGGGTTGTAGCTGATGGTCACGTCACCGCCCGCTCCCGGGCGACCGTTGACGATGTCCGCGTCGCGGCTGAAGGTTTGGGCATAACCGTTCTGCTCGGCGGCCAGCTCGCGAATGGTGACGACGTTGCCCTTCTTCTCGGCCGCTGCGTCGAACTCCGCCAACATCTTCTGGCCGACGGGCGAGGCGCGCAGCATGTCCAGTTCAGCGCCGATGCGTTGGGTGAAGGCGTCCGAGCCCTCGACCTTGATGGTCTGGCCCAGCGACGGGTCGATCTCCACGTTCACCACCGTATCGTTGGCTGCCGTGGCCGAATTGATCAGGTCACCGACCGACTGCGCGTGGATGACATTGTTGCCACCCGCCGTCTCGACCTGGTTACGGCCCGAGCCGGTGTAGATCACGTCATTTCCGGTGCCGCTGCGGATCATGTCGTCGCCGCGTCCACCGGAGATGATGTTGTTGCCATTGCCGCCATGGATGACATCATTGCCCGCGCCACCTTCGATGAAATTGTCGCCGGCGCCCCCGTGGATGGTGTCATCTCCATCGCCGCCGTGGATGACGTCCACCGAACCGCCGCCGTGGATGGTGTCATTGCCACTGTTGCCGAAGATGTCGTTGCGGCCGCCCGTGGTAATGATGGTGTCTTCACCGGCACCACCGTCGATGCGGTCATCGCCCGAGCCGGTCTGGATGAAGTCGTTGCCATCACCGCCGTCGACCACGATGTTGACCTTGACGTTGGGCGCGACGCAGATCACGTCGTCGCCGGCACCGGCGCGGATTGTCAGCTCCTGACTTTCGCCCAGGCGCATCTCGTACTGCTCGCCGTTCACCGTGACATCCAGCGTGCCATCGTCGCGCTGGCCGACGTTGACACGGTCATCGCCTGCACCGGTGGTGAGCACCAGCTGATCACTGCTGACGTAGGTGCGACCGTAGCCGGCATCGGCCATCGTCTGCTCACGGGTGATATCGACCTGCTCGCCCTTGTGGATCTCGGCACGCTCGACGGTCTTGCCGTCCGGCGTGCTATCCGGTGGGAGCGGCTTGCCGCGCGAGCTGCCCTGGATCTCCACCGCGTCGGCCGACTTGCCGCTTCCTTCGCCCACCGGATCTGCCGTGGAGACGCAGGTCGGCGGCGCGGATTCGCGCGCGGCGGGGTTGTTCCAATAATCGTTCGCCTGCAGGCGCGGATCGACGCTGGACTGGGTGGCGGAGGGGTTGAGCGACAGGGACATGACAGGTACCGGTTCAGTGGACTTGCCATATAGATACGCACTGGTACGGACGGCGCCAAGCTGGGGCATACCCGAGGGCGGCCCACGCAACGTGCCGGAAACATCCACATCAGGGGCAAATCGCGGCTTGCTGCATCGCAGCAGTGGGAGGGGTAAAATGATCGGCTTTCCCGGCGTCGCTGATGACGCCCTACATCCTGGAGCAGTCATGGGTCTGGACCACGTCACCACCGGCGACAATCCACCGGAAGAAATCAACGTCATCATCGAGATCCCGAAGGATGCCGAGCCGGTGAAGTACGAGGTCGACAAGGAGTCGGGAGCGATCTTCGTTGACCGCATCCTGTCCACGCCGATGCGCTACCCATGCAACTACGGCTACGTGCCCAACACCCTGTGCGGCGATGGTGACCCCGCCGACGTGATGGTGATCCTGCCGCTGCCGCTTATCCCCGGTTCGGTCATCCGCTGCCGCCCGGTGGGCGTGCTGAATATGAGCGACGAGGCCGGCAAGGACGAGAAGATCCTCGCGGTGCCGGTGGCCGCGGTATTTGCCGGTTACGCCCACATCCATGACATAGACCAGGTGAGCCCGCACTGGTGCGAGCGCATCGGCCACTTCTTCGAGCACTACAAGGATCTGGAGAAGGACAAGTGGGTCAAGCTGGACGGCTGGGGCAATGCCGCCGAGGCGAAGGCGGTATTGGTGGATGCGATGAAGCGTCACGAGGCGGACGTGGCAGGCAAGGCTGCACGCTGATCCACACGCTCTGACGCAAATGAAAAGCCGCCTCAGGGCGGCTTTTTTGTTGTCGGGAGATGAGACGGCCATTACATCAAACGCACCACAGCGGTGGACCGCATGGTAAGTCGCGCGCTTATCCGGACAGGCGGCGCAATTGAACGACCAACGAAAAACGGCCCCGTTTCCGGGGCCGTCTTTCTTGTTACTCAACCAATCGATGTATCGATCAGAAGTTCTGCTGGTACTTCATGTACACGAAGCGACCGATGTCGTTGCCACCGTAGTACGAGTAGTTCGACGACGGCTGGTCGAACTCGGCCGCGCCGTAGTGGGCGAATACGTTGTTCGCACCTACGGCGATCTTCGCATTCCAAGGCGCCTTCCAGGACAGCTGGACGTCGTGGAACGTGTTCGCACCGATACGGTTCATCGGAACGACGTTGCCGCGCGTGTCGGGAGCCTGATAGTCAGGGTAGGTGCAACGCTCATCGAAGTAGCACTCTTCCTTCACGCCGGAGGAGTAACGCACGCCCCAGTTCGCAGCAAAGTCACCCTTGCTCCAGTTCAGGTTGGCGTTCGAGCGAACCCGGAACTGACCGCTGAAGCCATTGCCCACCGCTTCCGGGGTATCCGCGTCGTCGGTCGACTTGGTCACGTACTTGCTGACGTAGGTGGTATCCCAGTTCAACGCGAAACGACCGTAATCGGTGTCGAAGCGGTAGCCGACGGCCAGGTCGAAGCCTTCGGTTTCCGCATAGCCGGCGTTGCGAAGGCCGTAGGTCAGGTCATTGACGATACCCAGCACGGGATCACGGGTGAAGTTATTGCAGCGAGACTCGATGCCGGCGATGTAGCAGTCGCTGAGGATCGCGTTCGGGCTGTCGGACACCATCGTGTTCTCGATGCGGATGTTCCACCAGTCCAGACCGATGCTCAGGCCCTGGACGTAGCCCGGGCTGTACACAAAACCCACCGTCTTCGACTCGGAAGTCTCAGGCTGCAGGTTGATATTCGAGCCGCTGGTGAACGGAACCGGAGTCTGCTGGCCGGGGGCGGTCGTCGGAACGAAGCCCTGCTGCAGCTGACGGTAACCGGCAGCCACATCCTGCAAGCAGCGGGCGCTGCCGGCAGCGTTGCCGTACACCGTGTCGCAAGGATCGCGGAAGCCGGTGGTGAAGGTCTGCGAGCCACCGCCGTAGAGGTTACCAATGGTCGGAGCGCGGAAGCCCTCGGACCAGGTGCCACGGACGAGCAGGTCGTCGATCGGACGCCACTTGAAGCCGAACTTGTTGTTGGTGGTGTCACCAAACGTGTCGTAGTCCGAGTAACGGCTGGCGACGCTCAGGGTCAGCTCTTTGGCGAAAGCCACATCGGCCAGCAGCGGAATGCTCAGCTCGCCGTAGAACTCGTCCAGCGAGTACTGACCGTAGGTGTTGCCGGATGCCAGGTTGGTCGAGTCGCCGGACTGCGCGATCGCGTCGGGAGCGTAGCCACCCGATTCCTTGCGGGTTTCGTAACCGATCGCGAAGCCCAGATCACCGGCCGGCAGGGTGAACAGCGAACCCGCCAGGTTGGCGAAGTAGCTGGTGGTCTCGGTGGTGCCGGTGCCGTGCTCTTCCTTGAACAGGTAGTCCACGACGCGCGGGTCATCCAGCGAGTTGGCTACCGCGCCGGTGCCGAAGCCCGCAAACGGGTTCCATGGCACGCAGCCGGCGATCTCGTTGCCGGGGGTACCGCAGACAACCTGGCCCTGAGCGTTGGTGAACGACGGCCCGACCGCATTCCGCACAGACGGAATGAAGAAGTTGCCGTTGTTGGTGATGGCGACGTTGGTCTCGTTGTACAGAGTGCCGACATCCCAGTCGAAGTAACGGTCGGCCAGCTGGAAGGAGCCTTCCAGAGCAGCGGTGAAGCGCCACGTGGTCGAATCGCTCGCAGTGGTACGCGGCTGCTCCCAGCCACGACGACGCCAGTTGACAGCCGTGCCGGGCAGCGGATTGAACGCGCTGTCGGGGGACATCGGGGCGTTGATCGCCGTGGACTGCGTCGGGTAGCCGGCGATCTGGCGGAACGAGTCACGCTGGTTGTACGCCAGGTCGCTGGTGAAGCGGACGTTGTCGGTGATTTCCCAGTTGGCGCTGGCGAAGAGCGAACGACGCTCCATCGGGGTGCGCAGGTGCATCTGGTCGGATGCGCGGCTGGTATCGCCCGGGTCCTGCTGGTCATGGAACTGGTCGGCGCCGATGGCGGTGCCGCCACGGTTCGGGGCCTGCCACGGACCGGTGCTGCCTACCGGACGCCAGTTGCCCCACTGACCCACGACCGTGTTGCTGTACTGCGGGTAGCCCGGGTAGCTGTCCTCGGAGAACCAGCGATTCTTCGCCCAGACTGCGTCTTCCTTGTGCTGCTCGGCACCGATGGTGACCGAACCGCGGTCGCCGGAGAAGCCGGTGACGAAGTCGTAGTTCTGGACGGTGCCATCACCCTGGCTGAACTGACCGTAGTACGCGTTCACTTCCGCGCCGTCGAAGTCCTTGCGGGTGATGATGTTGATCACGCCGGCCATCGCGTCCGAACCGTAGATCGAGGAGGCACCGTCCTTCAGGACTTCAATGCGCTCGACGACCGCAGACGGGATAGTGGAGACGTCCTGGAAACCGTCGGCACTGATGCCCAGACGCTTGCCATTGACCAGCACGAGCGTGCGCTGCGGCCCCAAGTTGCGCAGGTCGATGTACGAACCGCCGGCTTCGACGTTGGCGGTCAGCGGCGAGGCGCGACTGAACGACGGCGAACCAGCGGCGGAGATGTTCTGCAGGATATCGGCGACAGAGTTGAAGCCCTGGTTCTCGATGTCGGCACGCGAAATCATCAGGACCGGCTGTGCGGTCTCGACGTCCACCTGACGGATACGCGAGCCGGTGACTTCAATGCGGTCAAGGGTGGTGGCCTGGGAAGCCGGGGCTTCCTGAGCGCCGGCAATGGCCGGCACAAGTGCCACGGCGACAGCGGCCGGCAACATGCCGAGACGCAGCGCGGGGCGCAAATTGCGGTAATTCATCGGGGTCTATCTCCAATAACGTTATGGGCGTGTTAAACGCCCCGAACACGCTACGACCCAAACCCCGTTCCTGCTTTGCGCAAGACGCTCTATGACTTTGCCGAGTCTGCCCTCCCGGAAATCGTGGCTGCTTTCCGGTAGTTGGTGGCCGAAGTCTGGAAGCGTGCCCGGAAGGCGCGGGCAAAGCTGCAACAGTTGTCGAAGCCGGACGCGGCAGCGACCTCGCCGACCATCATCTGGCTGTTGCGCAGCAACTCTGCCGCCTGTTCAAGGCGCATCCGGGCCGACGCTGACTGCGGGCTTTCGCCATACAGGCCGTGGAAGGTCTTGGAGAAATACCAGCTGGAGAAGCTGGTGAGTTCGGCCAGCTCGCTGATTCGCACCACGCGGTCACGGTTGCCGTACAGGTACATGTGTGCGCGCTGCAGGCGGCCGAATACCTGGCGCTTGCGTCGGCGTGAACGGCCCGGACACAAGGGGATGCTCGCGCTCATCTCGCTCTGCATGGACGCCAGCTTGAGCAGCAACGGCCGCATGGCTCCGACCTTGGTTGCCGTGTTCAGCGCGGGTGCCGCATCCAGGCGACGGGCGGCGGAGCGCCACAGGTCGAGGAACATACGCGCCTCAGGGAGCTGCAGGTGGCCGCGGCCAGGGTAGAGACCCGGCTCGGCCAGCTCGCTGGCGGCCTGCAGCATCTCCGCCCCAAGTCCCAGTCCGATGCACACCCCATGGCGATCGGACTGGATGCTGGGACGGGAGTCGCGCTCAAAGGCGATCCAGTCGCCGCGGCGAAGGCGGAACTTGCCTTCCCGCGCTTCGACCCATGACGTCCCGCGCACCTGGACCCAGATGGAATAGATGGTGGGCGGCAGTTGCAGGCTGCCCAGACGCGACGCGCCCATGCAACGGACCTGTGCTTCGTTATCGGACGGCTCTACCTGCAACTGCTGACCGCGGTCAGCCCACATCAGACTTTCCATCTTGAACTCCTGGACATCGTGCCTAACAAGGCCGGCATGTTTGCCTGATCAGCCCGAAGAGTTCCGTGGGTTTGCAAAAACTTGCACGAAATTGTGCCGAATCAGCTGACGACAAAACTCCGAAAGGAATTTACCATTTAATTTCAATGGTTTGCTGAACGGCGAACGTTCTTCTATTCGGCCCCGTCCAGCGTGGCGAAGCCGATATCGCCGCCGTCCACCTCGGCCAGGGTGATGAACAACTGGCCGCTGCGCGGGTTGAAGGTAAAGGCGCGGGTCGCGGCACGACGATCAGCGTCCAGACAGATCTCGCTTCCGTCACCGCCATGGTCGTGGATCAACAGCGACTGGCAGCCGGGAGTACGCCTGACCAGATAGGTGCCACCGTCGCCGGCGGCCGCCCAGGCGTGCTGCCACCGCGTCAATCCCTCCTTCAACTGCACAGGCCGGATGCTTTCCTGGCGAAGGTCGAGATCCACCTGCCACAGGCCGGAATCGCCCAGACGCGAGAAAATGATGCGCTCACGGGATGCATCCACATGTATCCGCGTTACGTCATCCACGCTGGCCAGCGGCGCATCCGGCTGATTCGGGTCAGCGAACAGGCTGAGGCGCAGCCGGCCGTCGCCGCGGTCGGCCAGGACCAGGAGGCGCTGATCCGGCCCGTCAGGCCCGGGGGCAAACGCCACCTGGACGGGTTCGCGGACCGGCACGGGCAGGCGGGTGATGCGGCCACTGTCGGTAAACACCTCGAACACGCCGGAGTCTCCCGAGCCCGGCAGCGCCCCGCGCTGGCTGCCGACCAGCACGACGCGCTTGCTGTCGCTGGACCACGCAGCCGGCTGACGTGAGTCGGGCTGTATGCCTTCCAGCATCCGCAGCGATGCGGGGTCGTCCACATCGCCCCACCACAAACCAAAGGGACCGGCGCGATCTGAGGCGAACACCAGCTGGCGACCGTCAGGGGCGATCGATGGCACGCGGTCACGCCCTGACGAGGCGAACAGGCGCCCACCTATTTGCTCGCCGGTGCCGCTGAAGCGATAGATGCCGAAGCGGGCGTGGCGGAGAACGTAGGCGATGGACGCCACGTTGCGGGCGACGGCCGGCTGCTCGCCGTCCTCGACACCCAGGTCGACGTGCTTGCCGCTGGCGATATCGAAGTGGAAAAGATGACTGACGCCTTCGCTGCGGCGCGCATACACGAACCCGCTGTTGTCGGGGAGCCACCCCCACCCGAGGATTTCGCCGCCAATCCGGGTCAGTCGTTCGGCGCTCCCCCCGGCAGCCGGAATGCGCCAGAAGTCAGCCAATGGGGAATTGCGCAGGAATACGATCCACCGTCCATCCGGCGAGTAGCGCGGGGTCAAGTCAAGGCGATCGGGGTCGGCGTCGTACTCGAGCGGGCGGAGTTCGCCGCTGGCCAGATCAAGCACCTGCAATCCGGGGCCGTTGCCGTGGTCCAGGATGAAACCATCGCCTTCGGGGGTCCAGCTGAAACCGGGCTGCCTGTCGGGGTCACAGGTACCAACGGTGCGCTCACCGCGCCCCGTCGCTCGTACCACCATGAAACGGCACTCCTTGCCCGGAGTGATCCGCAGGAAGGCGATGTCACGGCCTTCGGGCGACCACTGGGGGGAGGAGTCCTCGGCCATGCCTTCGGGAAAGGTCAATTGGCGCGGCGCCACCGGGGCCGTGGTCTGCATCATTATTGCGATGTTGCGCTGGCCCTGCGGGATGGCCATGTAGGCCACCAGCCCGCCACCGGGACTGAGCGTGGGGGCCAGCTCGAATCCGGGCGCGGAGGTGATCAGGAACGGCTCGATCCGCTCGGCGTCCTTCAGTTGCCCGCCTGCCGAAGTCCCCTCGAGCGTTGAAGTTGCCTGCCGGCCGATCAGCCACCACACAGCGATAAGGGCCAATGCGAGTATCAGCAGTGCCGCTGCCAGGAGCCGCCAGCCGCGCCATGCCGAGCGTGGCTGCGGCCTGTCTTTGGCACCCATCGCTTCGGGCGCAGCGCTTGGCGGTGCCTTGGCGGTGTCCGTAACGGTCGGGGTCGGCGTCTGCGGCGCGACAGACGATTCGACCCCCGGTTCCGGTTCGGGCACCGGTCCGGCGACAGCCTCGTCGCCCGCTGGCCTGACCGAAGTCGGCTGGGCAAGGTTTTCAACGCTGGCGAGCAGCCGATAGCCGCCCTTGGCGATCGTTTCGATGTAGCGGGGATCACCACGCACCTCCTGGAAGGCCTTGCGCAGCTGGGTCACCGCCTGGGTCAGCACGTCATCGCTGGGGAGGGTGTCGGGCCAGACCTGCTCCAGAAGTGCCTCGCGGCTGACCACGCGGTCGGCGCTTTCCACCAGCACCAGCAGGACCGCCATCGCCTTGGGCGTAACCCGGAACGGGCGCCGCGCACCCGGAGCGTGGATTTCGCGCGACAGGACGTCGACCGTGCATTGACCAATGCGCAGTCTTTCAGGCGAGGGGGACGCGTCAGGCGGCAACATGAATACGCACGATTATCCGGGTGCGAAGCCATCTCACCATATGCCCAAAGTCCACTACCGGCAGGGTCGGCAAATCACGGGACTTCATCCAGCAAACGATAGCACCCGCTGCCCGCCGACGCTTTGCCTACGTACGCGTGCCGGACAACCGCCCGGCGCGGCTGCCCGGCCCTGCGGTCACACCTTGGAGTAGATCTCCGCGCCGGCTGCGCGGAACTCGGCCGCCTTCTCCGCCATGCCTTCGGCAATCGCCCGGCTGTCCATCAGTGCGCCGGGGTCCTCGTCGGGGACCGAAGCCTTGCCGCCGAATTCGTTGCGCACGTCCTGGGTGATCTTCATCGAGCAGAAGCTCGGCCCGCACATGGAACAGAAGTGCGCGGACTTGTGGGCATCCTTGGGCAGGGTCTCGTCGTGGTACTCGGTCGCGCGCTCCGGATCCAGGCCCAGATTGAACTGGTCCTGCCAGCGGAACTCGAACCGCGCCTTGGACAGGGCGTTGTCCCGCGCCTGAGCACCCGGATGGCCCTTGGCCAGGTCGGCGGCGTGGGCGGCGATCCTGTAGGCCATCAGGCCCTCGCGCACATCCTGCTTGTTGGGCAAGCCCAGGTGCTCCTTCGGCGTGACGTAGCAGAGCATCGCGCAGCCGTACCAGCCGATCATGGCCGCCCCGATCGCCGAAGTAATGTGGTCGTAGCCGGGCGCGATGTCAGTGGTCAGCGGGCCCAGCGTGTAGAACGGCGCCTCGCCGCACGACTCCAGCTGCTTGTCCATGTTTTCCTTGATCAGGTGCATCGGCACGTGGCCGGGCCCCTCGACCATGGTCTGCACATCGTGCTTCCAGGCGATCTGCGTCAGCTCGCCAAGGGTCCCCAGCTCGGCAAACTGGGCGGCGTCGTTGGCATCGGCGATCGAGCCGGGCCGCAGGCCATCGCCCAGGCTGAAGGCGACGTCGTAGGACTTCATGATCTCGCAGATGTCCTCGAAGTGCTCGTAGAGGAAGCTCTCCTTGTGGTGGGCCAGGCACCACTTGGCCATGATCGAACCGCCGCGGGAGACGATGCCGGTGACGCGTTTCGCGGTCAGCGGCACGTAGCGCAGCAATACGCCGGCGTGGATGGTGAAGTAGTCCACGCCCTGCTCTGCCTGCTCGATCAGGGTGTCGCGGAAGATCTCCCAGGTCAGCTCCTCGGCGCGGCCGTCGACCTTCTCCAGTGCCTGGTAGATCGGCACCGTACCGATCGGCACCGGCGAGTTGCGGATGATCCACTCGCGGGTCTCGTGGATGTGTTTGCCAGTGGACAGGTCCATGACATTGTCGGCGCCCCAGCGGATCGCCCACACCAGCTTCTCGACTTCTTCGGCGATGCCCGAGGACACCGCCGAATTGCCGATGTTGGCGTTGACCTTGGTCAGGAAGTTGCGGCCGATGATCATCGGCTCGCTTTCGGGATGGTTGATGTTGCACGGGATGATCGCGCGGCCGCGGGCGACCTCGTCGCGCACGAACTCCGGGGTGATCCGCTTCTGGATGTTGGCGCCGAAGCTGTGCCCGGGGTGCTGGTCAAGCAGGTGCGCCTCGGTGATCGCGTCCATCCGCTGGTTTTCGCGTATGGCGATGTATTCCATCTCCGGGGTGACCATGCCGCGGCGCGCATAGTGCATCTGGGTGACGTTGGCGCCGGCAACCGCGCGGCGTGGCAGTGGACGGTTGCCGAAGCGGACCGCGTCCAGGCGCGTATCACCTGCACGCACGCGGCCGAAGCTGGAGCTCAAACCGGTCAGCACTTCGGTATCGCCGCGCTCGGCAATCCAGGGCGCGCGCAGCGGCGCGAGGCCGGCCGACAGGTCGATGCGGGCGTCGGGATCGGTGTAGGGGCCCGAGGTGTCGTAGATCGCCAGCGGCGCATTGTCCTCACCGCCGAAAACGGTCGGCGTGCGGTCCAGTACGACTTCGCGCATCGCGACACGAAGGTCGGGGCGGGAACCGGGAAGATGGACCTTGCGCGAGCCCGGCATGGGCCGGACCACGTCCGAGGACAGTCTGTCTGTCTCTTTGACCAGGGCACTGGTGGGCAGCCGGTCGGCCGGCTGGGAAGCCGGCGCGCCGGAGGGGTTGGGGGACATTGCAGTCATCGTGATTCTTCCGCTGAATGTGGCAGACCGCACGAGGCGGACTGATGCGAAGGGTTCGCAGGCACACAAAGCGGAGGCGCACGGACCCGAGGCGTCCGGCAAAGCTCCCTACGGCGGTATCAACCGCGTCAGGTTCGAAGGGTGTTTCTCAACCGCGCAGTGGATCTGGCGCACGGTACCCCCGCTTGTGGCCGCATTGGAGCATGGACGGCCGCCAGCGACCAGAGTCGCGCTCAATCTGGCGCAATCCGACCCCTGGAAGCTGTCCGGACAAAGGCGCCGGAGACCCGGTTCGCCTTGCGTGTCGGGCGTCAGGGAAACGGCGCGGATAAAATAGTTGACTTCCTCGCCGACGTCGTGGTTAGGTCGATCCATGACGCAGCGCAGCATCCATCGCAGCAAAACCATGACAGCCCCGACCACGGCACCGGCCCCTGCGGTCGACCGCGGCAGCACCGCGCTGACCCCCGGTCTCCTCATTCTCGTAACCCTCCTTATTACCGTCCTTACAGGCGCGGGGTTCGGGTACGTGTAGACCACACAAACCCAGTAACAGGAACCGGACCCCGCGCCCCCAAAAGGCGCGGGGTTTTTCGTTTCAGGACTCTCGATTCCATCCACCCACCCAGCCAGACCTCCGGCACCACCAAGGAAACCCAACGTGAGAAGCAACGCCATCAAGTCAGGTCCCGCCCATGCCCCGGCCCGCGCCATGCTGCGCGCCACCGGAATGGACGATGCGGCGATCGCCAAGCCGCTGGTTGCGATCGTGCACACGTGGACAGATGTCTCGCCGTGCAACATCAATCTGCGCGATCTGGCCCGGCACGCAGCGGACGGCGTGCGCGAAGGTGGCGGCACGCCGGTGGAGTTCAACACCATCGCGGTCACCGACGGCATCGCGATGGGCAGCGACGGCATGCGTGCCTCGCTGGCCTCGCGCGAGACGATCGCCGATTCGATCGAGCTGGCGGTGATGGGCCATTGCCTGGACGCGATGGTGCTGCTGGTCGGTTGCGACAAGACGATCCCGGCAGCGGCGATGGCGGCCGCGCGACTGGATATCCCCACCGTGATCCTCTACGGCGGCACGATCATGCCGGGCAAGTGCCCGACCGGGGAGAAGTCGCTGACGGTGCAGGACGTGTTCGAAGCGGTCGGCGCGCACGCGGCCGGCCACATCAACGACGCCGAGCTGGCGGATGTCGAGCGCCACGCCTGCCCCGGCGCTGGCGCCTGCGGCGGCCAGTTCACCGCCAACACGATGGCGATGGTGCTGACCTTCCTGGGCCTGTCGCCGCTGCAGCTCAACGACATCCCGGCCACGCATGACGACAAGCCTCGCGCGGCGCATGCCTGCGGCCGGATGGTGATGGAGCAGCTGGGCCGGGGTGGACCGCTGCCGCGGCAGTTGCTGAGCCCGGTCTCGCTGCGCAACGCCGCCCGCGCGGTGTCGGCCACTGCCGGCTCGACCAACTGTGCGATGCACCTGCTGGCGATCGCCCACGAGGCCGGCGTGGCCTTCGACCTGGAGGAGTTCCAGCAGGCGTCGGCGGTCCCGGTCATCGCCGATCTCAAGCCCGGTGGACGCTATACCGCCGCGGAGCTGTTCACCTTCGGCGGCGTGGCGCTGGTCGCCGATGAGCTGCGCGCCGCCGGCCTGATCGACGACATGCCCACGGTCACCGGCCGCAGCCTGTTCGAGGAGCTGGACGCGTTGCCCGCGGCCGGCCAGCAGGATGCGGTGCGGCCGGTGTCCGATCCGATCAAGCCGACCGGCGGATTCTCGATCCTGTACGGCGACCTCGCCCCCGAAGGCTGCATCGTCAAGTTGGCCGGTCACGGCCAGAACCATTTTGAAGGCCCGGCGCGGGTGTTCAACTCCGAGGAAAGCTGCTTCGCGGCGGTGCAGGAGCGCACGGTCAAGGCCGGCGACGTGGTGGTGATCCGCTTCGAAGGACCCGCCGGCGGCCCCGGCATGCGCGAGATGCTGGCGGTCACCGCCGCACTGGTCGGCCAGGGCCTCAGCGATGACGTCGCCCTGATCACCGACGGCCGCTTCAGCGGCGCCACCCGCGGTTTCATGGTCGGCCACGTGTCGCCGGAAGCCGCCCACGGCGGCCCGATCGCGAAGATCCGCGACGGCGACGTGATCCGCATCGACGTCGCCACCCGCCGCATCGACGTCGATGCCGACCTCGCCACGCGGACGCCTGCCCGGATCGCCCCGCGCGTGACCACCGGCGTGCTGGCGAAGTACGCGCAGCTGGTCAGCTCGGCCTCGCTGGGCGCGGTCACCGCACCCGGCCCACTGAGCGGCCGCGGCATTCCGGCAACCCTCGTCACCGGCGATTCGGCCGGAGAACCCGAAGCCACTCTCGCCACGACCTGAGTCCCGGCGCGAACCGATCAACCTCCCCCCTTCCTTCCATCTTCAACCCACTCCACAGGAATCATCCCCATGAGCAACACCGACACCACCGCCCATCGTCCCCGCGTCGCCGTCATCGGTTACGGCAGCCAGGGCCGCGCCCACGCACTGAACCTGCGCGACTCCGGCTTTGACGTCACCATCGGCCTGCGCCCGGGTGGCCCGACCTCGATCAAGGCGATGGCCGACGGCTTCAGCGTGAGCACGCCGGCCGAGGCGGTTGCCGGCGCCGAGATCGTCGCGGTGCTGACCCCGGACATGGTCCAGGCGGACCTCTACACCCAGGTGATCGAGCCCAACATCACCCAGGGCGCGTGCCTGCTGTTCGCCCACGGCTTCAACGTCCATTACGGCCAGGTCACCCCGCGCGCGGATCTGGACGTGGTGCTGGTCGCGCCCAAGGGCCCGGGCGCACTGGTTCGGCGCGAGTTCGAGATCGGCCGCGGCGTGCCGGCGGTGTATGCCGTCCATCAGGACCGCAGCGGCAATGCCGAGAAGCTCGCGCTGACCTATTGCGCCGGCATCGGCGGGGCGCGCCAGAACGCGATCAAGACCACCTTCAAGGAAGAGACCGAAACCGACCTGTTCGGCGAGCAGGCGGTCCTGTGCGGCGGCGCGACCAAGCTGGTCCAGGCCGGTTTCGAGACTTTGGTCGAGGCCGGTTACCAGCCCGAAGTCGCCTACTACGAGTGTCTGCACGAGCTGAAGCTGATCGTCGACCTGTTCTACGAGGGTGGCGTCACCCGCATGCACGAGTTCATCAGCGAGACAGCGCAGTACGGCGCGCTGACCCGCGGCTCCTACGTGGTCGATGACAACACGCGCGCACAGATGCGCAAGGTGCTGACCGAGATCCAGGACGGCACGTTCGCGCGCCAGTGGATCGCCGAGTACAAGTCGGGCAACGCCAACTACCAGGCGTTGAAGCAGGCCGACCTGGATCACCCGATCGAGGTGACCGGCCGCAAGCTGCGCGCGGCGATGCCGTGGTTGGGCGATGCGGCGCAGGCCGATGCCGCTGCGTCGGCAAACGCTCCCAAGGCGGTGGGCGAGCGCGCCGAGCCGGCCTCGGCATGAACGGCGCGCGCTGGCTGGTGGAGGCACTGTCCGCGGAAGGCGTGGACACGCTGTTCGGCTACCCGGGTGGCGCGATCATGCCGTTCTACGATGCGTTGTACGGCTGCCCGCTGAAGCACGTCCTGGTCCGCCACGAGCAGGGCGCGGCGTTCGCGGCAAATGGGTACGCCCGCGCCAGCGGCCGGGTCGGGGTGTGCATCGCCACCTCCGGTCCCGGGGCGACCAACCTGGTGACCGGAATCGCCGATGCGATGCTCGATTCGGTGCCGATGGTGGTGATCACCGGCCAGGTGGCCACCACGTTGATGGGCACCGACGCGTTCCAGGAAGTCGACGTGTTCGGCATGACCCTGCCAGTGGTGAAGCACAGCTTCATCCCGCGCAGCGTCGACCAGCTGCCCGAGGTGGTGCGCGAAGCGTTCCGGCTGGCCCGCAGCGGCCGGCCGGGACCGGTGCTGATCGACCTGCCCAAGGATGTGCAGCTGGCAGGGGCGGCGCATTTGCCGGCCCACGTACCCGCTCCGGTGGACCCCAACGCGCCGGCAACCAACGTCGACCTGGTGACGGCGCTGGAGCTGCTGTCCAAGGCGCGCCGTCCGGTCATCTATGGCGGCGGTGGCATCGCCCTGGGCGACGCGGTGGCCGAGTTCCGCACCTTCGTGGAATCCGTGCAGGTGCCTACGGTGCTGACCCTGCGCGGGCTGGGTGCCCTGCCCGACGCGCATCCGCTGAATCTGGGCATGCTCGGCATGCACGGCACGCGGGCGGCCAACATGGCCGTGCAGGAGGCCGACCTGCTGGTGGTGGTCGGTGCCCGCTTCGATGACCGCGCCACCGGACGCCTGGACCAGTTCGCGCCGATCGCCAAGGTCATCCACCTGGACGTGGACCCGGCCGAGTTCAACAAGCTGCGTCACTGCGATGCGGTGTTGCACGGCGAGCTGCAGCACAGCCTCAACCAGCTGGCCACCGCGATGCCGGAGTGTTCGACCTGGCGGACCACCTGCCAGTCGCGCAAACGCCAGTATGCGGCGCGCTACGACGCCCCCACCGCCACCGTGTACGCCCCGGCACTGCTGCGGCGGCTGTCGGAGCTCGCGCCGGCGGCCGTGGTCAGTTGCGATGTCGGCCAGCACCAGATGTGGGTCGCCCAGCACTGGGGATTCAACGATCCACGCAAGCACCTGACCAGCGGTGGACTGGGCGCGATGGGCTTCGGCCTGCCGGCGGCGATCGGTGCGCAGATGGCCGACCCGCAGGCGCAGGTGTTCTGCGTCAGCGGCGATGGGTCCTTCCTGATGAACGTGCAGGAGCTGGCGACCATCGTGCGCTATCGGCTGCCGGTGAAGATCGTGCTGCTGGACAACCAGCGCCTGGGCATGGTCCGGCAGTGGCAGGAGCTGTTCTTCGAGCACCGCTATTCGGAAACCGACCTGTCCGACAACCCCGACTTCGTCGCGGTCGCCGCAGCGTTCGGGATCCAGGCCTTCGCGTTGGACCGCGCGGACGACTGCGAAGCCGCCCTGCAGCGTTTGATCGCAGCGCCCGGACCGGCGCTGCTGCACGTCTCCATAGACGCTCACGCCAACGTCTGGCCGCTGGTGCCACCCAACCACAACAACGCACAGATGCTCCACGAATCCGCGACTGCGGGTGCGACCTCGCCCGCGACCGTCGCCACTCCACCCGCGGCCGCCCCGGCGCCCGTACCCCAACCCCCCTCATCCCACCCGGAGAACGCACATGCGCTACCAGATTGACCTCATCATGCGGCGCGCGGAGGGCGCGCTGGCCCGGGTGATCGGCACCGCCGAACGCCGCGGCTTCCAGCCCATCGGCGTCGATGGCGGGCTCCAGTCCGACGGCGAGCACTGGCACCTGCGCATGAACGTGGAAGGCCAGCGCTCGGGCGAGGGTTTGCAGGCCCAGCTGCGCAAGCTGCACGATTGCCTCGCGGTGGAGGTCTCGCCATGTCGCTGACCGACGCCGCCGGCAACCCGGTGCTGCAATTGTGGTTTGA
>NZ_JXSS01000082.1 GCF_000855665.1 Lysobacter sp. A03 | reverse complement strand
GTCCCCCGGCACCGATGAAGCCGGTGCCTCCTCCTTTATTTCGCACCCAAGGGCACTCCCCCCCGTTGCCACAGTGTCGCGGCGGTTCCAGCGACGCAAACTCGGCTGGTGCGCTGTGCGTATGCGATCCGATAGGACCGGCGTGGCCTGCGGGCCTTCCGGGCGAAATAAAGGAGGAGGCCTCCGCCGCAGGCGGAGGGCGGGGGACATTCGCCTGGAAGGTCTGCAGGCCGCGCCCGCACCCGGCAGGCGCTACCTAGTACATCCACGCACCGCTTGTGGGCTGGACTGCCGTGCGCACTCCGCGCCCGTCCCCCATATCCTTGTGCCGAGATGAGCCGCACCGAATTCCCAATCGATGTCCTGTTGCCGCAGATCCGCGACAGCCTCGCCCAGCATCCGCGGCTCGTGCTGGAAGCGCCACCGGGCGCCGGCAAGACCACCCGGGTGCCGCCGGCGTTGCTGGACGAGCCATGGCTGCAGGGGCGACGGATCATCATGCTCGAACCACGTCGGGTCGCCGCGCGCGCCGCGGCGCGGTTCATCGCCACCCAGCGCGACGAGGCCGTCGGCGCCACGGTCGGCTACCGGATCCGCTTCGACAACCAGGTCTCCGCGGCCACCCGGATCGAAGTGGTCACCGAGGGCATCCTGACCCGGATGATCCAGGACGATCCGAGCCTGGACGGAGTGGGCGCGGTGATCTTCGACGAGTTCCACGAACGCCACCTGTCAGCCGACCTCGGCCTTGCGCTGGCGCTGGATGTGCAGTCGGCATTGCGCGAGGACCTGCGCATCGTGGTGATGTCCGCGACGCTGGATGGCGAGCGGCTGGCGGGATTCCTCGACGCCCCGCGGCTGTCCAGCGCCGGGCGCAGCTTCCCGGTGGACATCGGCTATTTTCCGGCCCGCCGTGAGGAGCGCCTTCAGCACCAGGTCGTCCGTGCGGTCGCCCATGCGCTGGCGTCGCATCCGGGCGACCTGCTGGTGTTCCTGCCCGGCCAGCGCGAGATCGCGCGGGTGCGTCAGCTGCTGGATCGGCAGATCGACGATTCGGGTGTCGACGTGCTCGCCCTGCACGGGGAGCTGCCGGTGGAGGAGCAGTCGCGCGTCATGCAGCCCGATGCGGGCGCGCGGCGGAGGGTGGTGCTGGCCACCAACGTCGCCGAGTCCAGCGTGACCCTGCCGGGGGTGCGGGTGGTGATCGATTCCGGCCTCGCCCGCGAGCCTCGATTCGATCCCAACAGCGGCTTCCCGCGCCTGGACGTGGTCCTGGTCTCGCAGGCGTCCGCCGATCAGCGCGCCGGCCGGGCGGGGCGAGTGGCGTCCGGTTGGACCTACCGGCTGTGGCCGCAGTCGCAGCGTCTGGAACCGCAGCGTCGAGCTGAGATCAGCCAGGTCGAACTGGCCGGACTCGCGCTGGAACTGGCGGCCTGGGGCGACCCGGACCTGCGCTTTCCCGATCCGCCACCGGCCGGCGCATTGGCGTCGGCCCGCGAACTGCTGCATGTGCTGGGGGCGCTGGAGGCGGCAACCATCACCGGCCGCGGTCGTCGGATGCTGCAGCTGGGCACCCACCCGCGCGTTGCGGCGATGCTGCTGGCGGCCGCCGATGACACTGAGCGTACCGTAGCGTGCGACCTCGCTGCGTTGCTGGAGTCGCGCGATCCGCTGCGCTCGCGCAGCGATGCAGTTGGCGACCGCTGGCAGGCGCTCTCGGCATTCCGCCGCAATCGACTCATCGGCGATGCCTCGCGCAGCGCGCTGGCCGCCATCGACCAGGTCGCCCGGCAATGGCGTCGGCGCCTGCGCTGCAACGCCAAGCCGCCGCTGGATGTCCCCACGCATCTGCTGGGCGACCTGCTCGCCCATGCCTACCCGGACCGCATCGCCCACCAGCATCCGACCGACCCGTGGCGCTACCAGCTCGCCAACGGGCGCAGCGCGCGGTTGATGGACGACAGCGTGTTGTTCGGCGAGCCCTGGCTGGTGATCGCCGAGCGGCTCGATGAGGGACGCGATGCACGGGTACTGCGCGCTGCGCCGTTGGACGCTCAGCGCCTGGAGCGCGACTGGGCGGCGCATTTCGATGAAACCGACAGGGTGTTCTGGGACGATAGCGCGCGCCGGATCAGCGCCGTACGTGAGCGCCGCTTTGATCGCATCGTGCTGGACAGCCGGCCCTTGGCGAACCCGGACCGCTCGCAGTATCCGGCCGCGCTGGCCGACGCGGTGCGCCAGCTCGGGATTGCCTCGCTTCCCTGGACCGAAGCTCTCCGGCAGTGGCGAGCGCGCACCCGCTGCCTGCGCGCGTGGTGCCCGGAGCTGGAGCTGCCCGACCTTGCCGATGAGGCCTTGATCGCCGGCATCGATAGCTGGCTCTTGCCGGCACTGGCCGGCAAGAGCCGGCTGGATGCCTTGAGCGAAGGTGAGCTTGCCGACTCGCTCAAAAGCCACGTGTCGTGGTCGCAGCGCAGCCGCATCGACGAGGCGGCGCCGGTGCGCATCGCGGTGCCGTCCGGGCTGCAAAGGCCCATCCACTATGCATTTGACGACGCCGCGGGCGAGCCGCTGCCGCCGGTGCTCGCGGTCAAGCTGCAGGAGCTGTTTGGGCTGGCCGACACCCCGGTCATCGCCAACGGCCGCGTGCCGCTGACCCTGCACCTGCTCTCACCGGGCGGGCGTCCGCTGCAGGTCACCGGCGACCTGCGCGGGTTTTGGGAGCGCACCTACCCGGAGGTGCGCAAGGAAATGAAGGGGCGTTACCCGCGCCATCCCTGGCCGGAGGATCCCTGGAGCGCCACTGCCACCCATCGCGCCAAGCCACGCGGGACCTGAACCGCACTGCGCCGGCCCTGCCGGGTATCACGTGCTTTCGACGGTCGCTCGCCGACACTCGGGATCTCACCCACTTCCAGGCGTTCACAATGAGCAAATTCGACCGACTTCCCGACCGCGCAATGGACCTGGCCAACGATGTCGGCGATCGCATCCGTCACGCGATACCGTCCAACGTCGGCGACCGGATCCGTGATGTCATGCCGTCCAACGTTGGCAAGCGCGTCCGCGGTGCGCTGCCATCACGTGCTGGCGGCCTGCTCGAGGCCGGTGTGGCGTTGGGCGCGTTGAAGACCGCAGGCCGCACGGCGACCGTGTTCGTGCGCCGCAACCCGACCATCGCGGTCGCGGCCCTCGCCGGTGCAGGGCTGCTCTGGTACGCCGCCCATCGCCGTGCGCAGAAGGCGGAACGTGGCCTGATTGAAGGCCGGTCGCGCCGCGTCGATGTCACTGCGGTAGCCGATGAGCCGATCTCGGAGCGGCACAGCGAGACGCGCGACGATACCGGCAGCGGCAGCCCCGGCGTGGCCTGAAACCAGCCTGGCCCGCCGTTGGCGCGGCCAGGCTCCGTACAACTCTACGTGGGGCTCAGGCGGGCACGGGCGTCGGCGCGTTTACGGCCGCCGGCAACTCGATCACGAACACCGATCCGCCGCCGTCGCGATCCTCATACCAGAGCTGACCACCGGCGTTGGAGATGATCTGCTTGGCCAGCGATAGGCCCAAGCCGCTGGAGACGCCGTCATCTTCGGCCGTGCCGAGGCGGCTGAACGGCTTGAACAGCTCACGCTGCTGATGGGCCGGAATGCCCGGCCCGCGGTCGGCGGCGACCAGCTGCCAGTAGCCGGGCGCGCCGGGGCGTCCCGACAGCAGCAGTTCGCCGTTGGGCGCGTACTTCATTGCGTTGCTGACAAGGTTTTCGGCCACCTGGCGGAGCACGCGGCCATCGATGGCAACCTTGGTTCCCAGGGGCGGTGAGGTGACAGTGAGCGTGATCCCTTGCGCATCCAGCTGGTACTCGTAACGCTTCGCCAGCCACTCCAGGGTGTCGCACAGGTCCGCGCAGTCGGCGCCCTCGCATTTCTCGCGTGACGAACCGGCTTGGGTTTCAAGGTAGTGGCGGATGTAGCCGATCGCGTCGTTGGCGCTCTCGTAGATCATGTCCAGATAACGCGGTATCCGCTCCGCCCGAACCGCCTCGTTGCGAAGGATGTCACTGGCAAACAGCACGCTCGAAAGCGGGTTTTTCAGATCATGGGCGACCAGGTTGACCAGTTCCTGGCGCTCGCGGGCGACGCGCTCCAGCCGGTCACGGGTCAGCTTGAGCCCGACGTGGGCGTTGACGCGCGCAATCAGTTCCTCAGGCAGGAATGGCTTGGTGACGTAGTCCACGACACCGGCGTCGAAGGCGCGCAGCAGCAGGTCGCGATCGTGCGCGGCGGTGACGAACACCACCGGTACGCCAATTCCGCGCTCTTTGAGCGCAGTCATGACCTCGAAGCCGTCCATGCCCGGCATCATGACGTCGAGCAGGATCAGGTCTGGCTGTGACTGCTCGCACAGGACCAGCGCTTCCTCGCCCGTCCCGGCGGACAGCACGTGGTAACCCTCACGAGTGAGCAGCGTGCTGACCACGCGGCGGTTCGCCGACTGATCGTCGACGACCAGAATACTGCCAAGACTGGTCTGGGTAGGTGTCATGTCGGTTCCTGATGCCAAGTCCGCCCCGGGACAAGGCCTGCCCATGGCGCAATAGCAAACCACGAAAAGCTGAATGCGGCACGCAACCGCCTTAACAGTTCAGCTGTGACGAGCGTCCGCAGACAGATCATGCCACTGTCCGGGCTTCAACGCGCCCAATTGATGCGGACCGACGGCGGCGCGCACCAGGCGAAGGGTTGGCAGGCCGACCGCCGCCGTCATTCGCCGGACCTGGCGGTTGCGACCCTCGCGGATCTGGATTTCCAGCCAGGCATCGGCAACGGTCTTGCGAAAGCGCACCGGCGGATCGCGCGGCCACATCGCAGGCGCGGGAATGCTCCGCGCCTGCGCGGGCAAGGTCGGCCCGTCCTTCAGTTTCACGCCGACCCGCAACGCAGCCAGTTGCCGCTCATCGGGCGTGCCCTCCACCTGAACCCAATAGGTCTTGAGCGCTTTGTGGCGGGGGTCGGTAAGCCGGTGGGCGAGACGGCCGTCGTCGGTAAGCAGCAGCAACCCCTCGCTGTCGTAGTCCAGGCGCCCGGCGGGGTAGACGTCAGCCGGCAGCCCGAACCCCGCCAATGTCGCCCGCGCAGGCCCGTCCGCGGCGCTGTCGGTGAACTGGCACAGGACGCGGAATGGCTTGTTGAACGCGATCAGCAATGATCGCTCAGCCGGGCTTTCGGAAGCGCAGGGTCATGCGGTCGCTTTCGCCGATGGCCTGGTACTTGGCGCCATCGTCACCTTCGCTGACGCTGTTGCTGGGCGGCAGGGTCCATACGCCGTTGGGGTGGTCGCGGGTGTCGCGCGGATTGGCGTTGATCTCGCTGGCCTCCTCGAAGGTGAAGCCGGCGGCCTGGGCGAGCGCGATCATCTGCGCCTGGCCGACATACCCGCTGCCGTCGTCATCGGCAACGTCCGCAGCAGCGCGGTGCTCCACCACGCCCAGCGTGCCGCCGGGTTTGAGCACCTTGTAGAAGCCCTCGAACATGCCCGGCGCCTGGCCGGATTTGCGCCAGTTGTGCACGTTGCGGAAGGTCAGTACGACGTCTGCGGTGCCCGGGCTACCCAGCACCGGTGCGGTCGGATCGTAGGCAACCATGTTGGCGCGGTCGAACTGCGCCGGGGCCGCGGCGAAGGTCGCCTCCAGCTGGTCCTTGGCCTTCTGCTGGTAGTCCCGCGCGCCGCCCTCAGGCAGCGTGGCCGGATCCACTACCGCAGCGATGTAGTTGCCGTCCTGGTGCAGGTAAGGCGCGAGGATCTGCGCATACCAGCCCGCACCGGGGGTGATTTCCACCACCGTCTGGTCCGGCTGCAGGCCGAAGAACTGCAGGGTCTCCAGCGGATGGCGATGGGCATCGCGGGCGACGTCATCCGCACTGCGCCAGTCGCCGCCGACGGCGTCGCGCAGCCTGGCCTGGTCGGTCGCCGCTGCACGCGACTCGCTTTCGGCGGCGGAGTCGGCGCGCTGTGCGTCCGCGCTGTCGAGATTGCCGGTCGCCGGCTCGCCGCTACAACCCATCAACAGGAAAGGCGCAAGCGCGCAGCCGAGCACGGTAAGAGAGATGCGGTGGTTCATGGGGCGGCTCCAGTGGGGACAGGGCAGACCGCAGCCTAGCGCAAACCAGACGCGGTCCAGGTGGTATGGCAACGCGATCAGGCGGCCGGCAAGCTCGCCAGTGCATCGTTGAACGCGCGGCTGGGTCGCATCTCTTGGCCCAGCAGGTCCAGATCGGGCTGGTAGTAACCGCCCATGTCGACCGGCTTGCCCTGCGCGGCGTTGAGCTCACCGACGATCGTCGCCTCATCGCGGGCCAGCGACTGCGCGAGCGGCGCGAACGTCGCCTTCAGCGCGGCATCCTCGTCCTGCGCGGCCAGGGCCTGTGCCCAGTACAACGCGAGGTAGAAGTGGCTGCCGCGATTGTCCAGCTCGCCGACCTTGCGCGAGGGTGAGCGGTTGTTGTCCAGGAACGTGCCGGTGGCCTCGTCCAGCGTGCTGGCGAGAACACGCGCCTGAGCGTTGTCATAGCGCTCGGCCAGGTGCTCCAGGGACGCGGCCAGGGCGAGGAACTCACCCAGCGAATCCCAGCGCAGGTGATTTTCCTTGCTGAACTGCTGCACATGCTTGGGCGCGCTGCCGCCGGCGCCGGTCTCGAACAGGCCACCGCCGGCCATCAACGGAACAATCGACAGCATCTTCGCGCTGGTGCCCAGCTCCATGATCGGGAACAGGTCGGTCAGGTAGTCGCGCAGCACGTTGCCTGTGACCGAGATGGTGTCTTCGCCCTTGCGGATGCGCTCCAGCGAAAACTTCATGGCCGACACCGGGTCCATGATGCGGATGTCCAGGCCGGCGGTGTCGTGGTCCTTGAGGTACGCCTCGACCTTGGCGATCACCTGGCGGTCGTGGGCGCGCTGCGGGTCCAGCCAGAAGACGGCCGGGGTCTTGCTCAGGCGCGCGCGGGTGACGGCCAGCTTGACCCAGTCGCGGATCGGCGCGTCCTTGGTCTGGCACATGCGCCAGATGTCGCCGGCTTCCACGGCGTGCTCCATCAGCACGGTGCCGCGGTCATCGACCACCCGCACCGTGCCGGCCGCGGGAATCTGGAAGGTCTTGTCGTGGCTACCGTATTCCTCGGCTTTCTGCGCCATCAGGCCGACGTTGGGGACCGTGCCCATGGTCGCCGGATCGAACGCGCCGTTGGCCTTGCAGTCCTCGATCGCGGTCTGGAACACGGCCGCATAGCAGCGGTCCGGGATCAGCGCCTTGGCGTCCTGGCGCTCGCCGGCAGCATTCCACATCTTGCCCGAGTCGCGGATCATCGCCGGCATCGAGGCGTCGACGATCACATCGCTGGGCACGTGCAGGTTGGTGATGCCCTTGTCGGAATCGACCATCGCCAGCTGGGGACGCTTCGCGTACTCCGCGGTGATGTCGGCTTGGATCGCCGCCTGGCGCTCGGCCGGCAGCGACTTGATGCTGGCGTACAGGTCGCCGATGCCGTTGTCGGGGTCGAAGCCGATCTCGCGCAGCTCGTCGGCGTACTTGGCCAGCACGTCGCGGTAGAAGCGGCTGACCACGACGCCGAAGATGATCGGGTCGGAGACCTTCATCATCGTCGCCTTCAGGTGTACCGAGAACAGCACGTCGCGGGCGCGGGCGTCCTCGATCTGGGCATCGACGAAGTCGGCCAGCTTGGAGCGGCTCATCACCGATGCGTCGATCAACTCGCCGGCCAGCAAGGCGGTCTTTTCCTTGAGTACGGTGGTCTTGCCGTCAGTGCCGACCAGTTCGATACGAACCGCGCCGGGCTGGTCGATCAGCACCGATTTTTCGCTGCCGTAGAAGTCGCCGTCTTCCATGTGGGCCACGTGCGACTGGCTGTTCGCGCTCCACGCGCCCATGCGGTGCGGGTGCTTGCGGACGTAGTTCTTCACCGAAGCGGGGGCCCGGCGATCGGAGTTGCCTTCGCGCAGGACCGGGTTCACCGCGCTGCCTGTGGCGCGGTCGTAGCGCTTGCGGGTCTCGCGCTCGGCGTCGGAGGCGGGCTCGTCGGGGTATTCGGGCAGCTTGTAGCCGTGCTGCTGCAGCTCGCGGATCGCGGCCTTCAGCTGCGGCTCGGACGCGCTGATGTTGGGCAGCTTGATGATGTTGGCTTCCGGCGTGGTCGCCAGGTTGCCCAGCTCGGCCAGGTCATCGCTGACGGCGGCATCGCCCAACACGTCGGGGAACTGCGCCAGGATGCGCGCGGCCAGCGAGATGTCGCGGGTTTCCACCGCGATGCCCGCGGTGCCGGTAAACGCCTGCACGATCGGCAGCAGCGACTGGGTCGCCAGCATCGGCGCTTCGTCGGTGAGGGTGTAGATGATCTTGGGGGTATCGGACATTGAGCTCTCGTCGTCGCCATCGGGCCGACCATTGTCGCCTAGACGTCCTGTTCGCGCTCGCGCACTTCCTCTTCGGCCACGGTGTAGAGGGCGGATGGCGCGGCTTCCAGGCGCGCGCGCGGGATCGGATCGCCGCTCTGCTCGGACTGGCCGTAAGTGCCTTCCTCGATCTTCTCCAGCGCCCGGCGCACCGCTTGCAGGCGCATCCGGTCGTGGGCACGCACGGCGCGGTTGTTGTCCTGCTGGGCACTGTTCTGCGCGTCGCTGCCGCTGGTGTGGCTCTGGTTCGTGCGGGTGTCCTGCATCTCCATCTCGTCCTCGAGGCGGAAGTCGAGCGAGGACTGCAGCTCGGCCTGCAACTCCTCCAGTCGCTGCTTCTGTTTCTGGATGAACTCCGGATCAAGTGCTTCGTTGTGCTTGCTCATTGCTATCCCACTTTAGGCCGTTTGGTAGCCGCCAGTGTGGCCTACGCGCCGCAGCACTTCTTGTATTTCTTGCCGCTGCCGCAGGGGCACGGCTCGTTACGCTCGGGCGTGTCGAGTGCGCGGATGGGCTCGCGCGGGGTCAGCGCCTCGATACGGTGGTGGTGCAGGTCGGCCAGCATGTCGGGGAGCATGGCGATGATGCCCAGTCGCTCGGGGTAGTCGATCGGGGTGCCGGGCTGGGCCGGGTCTTCGCCGATGACCTCGCCGCTGGCGAGGCGGTCGAACTGCTCGAAGACCTCCTCCATCCAGTCGTTCTGTTCCAGCCATGCATCCCACGCGTCTTCCTGCAGCTCCACGGCGGTGAAGAAGCCCAGCGCCCAGTCGCGGCCGACATCCAGGTCGTCCTCCTGTGCTGCCTGCGCGCCTTCGGTCGGGTGCTCGGGATCCTCGGGCAGCCACAGCAGCGGCGCCAGGTGGTCGGGCAGGGTCTCGTTTCCGTGGCGCACGCGGGCCAGCGCCATATTGCGATGGGTGAGGAGCAGGTCTTCGATGCCCACGCGCTCCGCAGCGTCGTCCCAGCGCGGGGTCTTGCCCCAGATGGTGGGCTCCCACTGGTCCATGGCGAGCTCGGCGGGCGAGACGGCAAGCGCGGTGAAATAGCCATCCAGCGCCTCCAGGTTGAAGCCGCGGAACGGCACCGCACGCTGCTCGAGCAGGTTGGCGAGGCGTTCGATCTGGTCGTCGGACAGATAGGCGGATGCGGTCATGGGGGAAGGTCACGGCGGGCAGGGATGGGCCATGGTAACGGTTGCCCGGCGCGGCCGAGCGTGCTCAAACGGCGACGGGCGCACCTTGCGGCGCGCCCGTCGGGTCGATCGCTCCTGGCAGGAGGATTATTTCACCGTGAACTTGGTGCTGCGTGGGGGTGCATCATCCACGGAGACTTCGGCGGTGTGGGTGCCGGCCGGCCAACCGTTGGCATTGTTGAAGGTGAAGTTGGTGGTTTCCATGCCTTCGGTGGCAATCGACTGCGACTCTTCGGCGACCTCCCCATCCTCAAATACAAGGCGAGTGTGGACCTTCGTGCTGCCGCTGTTGCCGGTGGTGGAGACCGACACGATGATCGGATCCTTGGTCGCGAACTCGGTGGTTGCCGACTCGATCATCTTGTCGGCGCCGGCCTTTTTGCCCAGCGTCACCGAGGTGATGCTGACAGCGCTGCTCATCGGCGGCGGCGTGGCCGGCTGGGTCGGCGCCGGGGTGCTCATCGGCGGCGGCGTGACCGCGTTATCGGCGGGTTTGTCCTTCTTGCAGCCGGCCAGGGCCAGCGAAGCCATCAGGGCGGTCGCGACGGCGTAACGCAGGGTGGGTGCGGTCATGGGTGATTCTCCTTGAGGGGGTGGGGTCAGCCGGGGTCAGTGATCGTCCCGCGCGGGCACGCGCAGGACCTGGCCGGGCTGGATGCGATCCGGGTTGTCGAGCTGGTCGCGGTTCGCGTCGTAGATGGAGTTCCAGGCGCTCGCCTTGCCATAGAAGTGCTTGGCGATGTGTGACAGCGTGTCGCCGGCCTTCACCGTGTAGAGCTCGGGCGAGGGCTGGTCTACTTTTTTGGCGGTCGTGTCCACACTGGAGGTGACGCCGGAAAAGTCCGCCTTTTCCACCTTGTCGGCGGTGGTATCGACACTGCTGGTGACGCCGGAGAAATCGGCTTTCTTGTCTGGGTGGCTCATTGCATCGGACTCCTGCCATCGGGGCAGGGGAACGATGGCACGCAGCTTGTTAAATCCAGATCGCCGGTGGGTGATGTTGTTGCGAAGGCGCATCCATTGCGCACGTCGGCGGACGCGCCGCTTGCCCCTACTGGCGCAGGTCGCGTCCGGGTTGCGGCGCCGGGCAACCGGGCGTCGCCCGCCACGGGTTGATGTCCAGGCCACCGCGGCGGGTGTAGCGCGCCTCCACCGAGAGCTGCGTGGGGCAGGCGTGGCGCATCAGGTCGCAGAACACCTGCTCCACGCACTGCTCGTGGAAGCCGGCGTGGTCGCGGAAGGAGACCAGGTAGCGCAGCAGGCCGGCGCGATCCAGCTGCGGGCCGTGGTAGCGGACGACCAGGCGCGCCCAGTCGGGCTGGCCGGTCACGGGGCAATTGGACTTCAGCAGCTCGCTGGTCAGTGTCTCGGTAACGAGTTGCGCAGGATCGGCGGCGATGAAGGCCGGTTCCGGCGGTCCGTAATGGTCGATGGCGATGTCCAGCGTGTCGATCAGGATCGCGCCGTCGTGCGCTTCATCCATTGCGGGCAGGCCGAAGGCGACCTCGACGGGGCTCCCGGCAACACGCGACAGGTCCGCCACCATGCGGGTGAGCACGGCTTCGTCGCTGGTGAACGCGGTCGCGTTGAAGGAGTTCAGGTAGAGCTTCAGCGACTTGGATTCGATCAGGTGCGGCGAGCTGGCCGGCACGGTGATGGTGGCGGTCGCGACGCGTGGCTTGCCGCGACCGTCCAGCCAGCCCAGCTCGTAGGCGTGCCAGCGGTCGTTGCCGACGAACAGGAGCGCGTCGGCGTGCACGCCCAGCGGGGTCCGGCCCAGGGCGCGGGCGATCGGGAACAGCAGCGATGCGTCATACGAGCGCGGGTAGGCCACGCTGCGGCCCAGCGGGAGGTCGCTGCCGGCGCGCGCAGCCGCGGTGGGATCGGAGGCGGTCATCGCATCATTATCCGCCCGTTCCACCGCGGTGCGGGTTGGTCAGGTACTCGGTGGAGCGCATCTCGATCAGGCGCGAGGTGGTGCGCTCGAAGGGACCGGCCAGGCGGTGGCCGGTGTACAGGCCGACCGGGTCGGCATCGGCGGTGCAGACCAGGTTGACGTTGCGGTCGTAGAGTTCGTCGATCAGGTTGACGAAGCGGCGCCCGGGGTCGTCGTTGCCGCCATCGAATACCGGGATGCGGCCCAGCAGCACGGTGTGGAACCGGGTCGCGATGCCGATGTAGTCGCCGGTGGCGCGCGGGCCGTCGCACAGGGCGTCGAAGTCGAACCAGATGTGGCCCTCGGCGATGCCGCGCACCGGGATGTCGCGGCCTTCGATGTGCAACGGACCGTCCTCGCGCGGCGCGTCGCCGGTGATCTCTTCCCAGCGCGTCGCCAGCCAGGCGTCGGCCGCGGCATCCAGCGGCGCGCGGTACACCGGCGAGCGGGTCAGCGCGCGCAGCCGGTAGTCCTGGTCGCTGACCAGCTCCAGCACGTGGCAATGCTTCTGGATCTGGGCGATCGCCGGCAGGAAGCTCTCGCGCTGCAGGCCGTCCTTGAACAGGTTCTGCGGAGCCGTGTTGGACGTCGTCACCAGGGCCACGCCGTTGGCAAACAGCTGCTCCATGAAACGGCCCAGCAGCATCGCATCGCCGATATCGGTGACGAAGAACTCATCCAGCACCAGCACCCGCCACCGGCGCCCGGCGGCGTGGGCGATGGAGGCCAGCGGATCGCGCTCGCCGGCGTGCTCACGCAGGCGCGCATGCACGTCGCGCATGAAACGGTGGAAATGGGTGCGGTGCTTGGCCTCGATCGGCAGGCCGTCGTAGAACAGGTCGACGAGGAAGGTTTTGCCGCGGCCGACGCCGCCCCACAGGTACAGCCCCGGCACCGGCGTCGACGGCTGCTTGCGCAGGCGTTGCAGCAGCCTGCGCGACGGCGGCTCCAGCAGCGCCGCGTGGATGCGGTCGAGCTCGGCCAGCGCGGGCAACTGGGCGGGGTCTGCATCCCACTCGCCACGGGCGACGCCGGCCCGGTAGCGCACGCCGGGCAGGGCGCCGGCGTCAGCCGTCACCACGGCATCAAGCATCGGCGGCAGGCTTCGCCGCTGGGAGGTACGGACGGATGCCGTGTTTCACCGCGCCGCGGAGGTCAATCAGCTTGCGGTGGAAGAAGTGGCTGGCATCGGGAATGCGGACCAGCTCGGGCGGCTGGTCAAAGCCGTCTGCCCACTCATAGACCTTCTCGGGATCGACGACATCGTCCGTCTCGCCCTGGATCACCACCCAGGGGCCGTCAAAGGCCGGGATGCTGTCGAAGCGGTAGCCGCGGCGACCGGCGGGCGGGGCGATCATCAGCAGCAGGCCGGCATCGACCTCGCTGGCGACCTGGAAGGCGACATAGGAGCCGAAACTGAAACCCCCCAGCCAGAGCTGGTGGTCCGGACGCTGCTCGCGCACCCAGGCGATGACGGCACGCAGGTCATCGGCTTCCCCGTCACCATTGTCGAAGCGCCCCTCAGAGCCGCCCACGCCACGAAAGTTGAAGCGCACGGTGGTGGCGCCGGACTGGTGCAGGCCGCGCGCGGTCATGGTGACGACCTTGTTGTGCATGGTGCCGCCCTCGGTGGGCAGCGGGTGGCAGATCACCATTACCACCGGCCGCGGGTCGACGTCGGCCTCCGGGCCTTCCACGATGGCTTCCACTTGGCCGGTCGGCCCGTGCAGGGTGACGCTGACCGGCTTTCCGGACTGGAATTCCAGGTCGTTGGGAAATGCGGGGTTGTCCATCCGCCTATGATAAACCTTGCGAATGGGCGGAGCCCGGAAACGACAAAGCCGCCCAAGGGCGCCTCTGTCAGCGGACGAGCAGACCGGTAGCCCGTTACTTGAGGTTCTCGACCATCCAGTCGACCGTGGCGATGACCTGCTCGTCGGTCAGGGCCGGGTTGCCGCCCTTGGCGGGCATCAGGCCGGCGCTGCCGGTGTAGCCCTCGATGGCGTGCTTGTGCAGGGTGTCCATGCCCTGCGCGATGCGCGCCGACCAGTGGGTCTGGTCCATCGTCGGGGCGCCACCCGCGCCGGAGGCATGGCAGCCGGCGCACAGGCCGTCAAAGATCACCGAGCCGTCCAGGGTGCCGCCATAGGCGACCTGTGCCGATGCCGAAGCGAGCGCCGCGGATGCCGCCGCTGCTGCTGCGGCCGCACCGGTGCTGCCGGCATACACGCCGCCCACGGGAGCGATGCGCTCCACGGTGCGTTGCGCGAAATTGTCCGGCTCGTCGTAGGGAAGCGAGTTGCTGATGATGCGCGAGCCGACCACCAGGCCAAGGCTGAGCAGGATCAGGAAGCCGATCACCAACGAAAATCTTTTCAGGAAATCAAGGTCGTAATTGCGCACGGTCCCACCTTTTGGGCGCTCCCCTCGATGGGGCTCGCGTCGACGTCCAACGAAAATCCGCAATCAAGCGGCCGCGGGGCAGTATAAAGCGTTGCCGGCCAGACAAGTAGGGGCGGCGGGAATGGATGTCCTGCGACCCGTTCACCCCCTCCGGACCGACGCAGCGCTCGCGCGTGCGCCGGTTTGTCTGCGCTCAGCGCATGCGGTAGCGGAAATCGATGTCGTAGGTGCGCGGGACGTTCATGTAGGCGGCGGCCATGCCGAGCCCGGGGATATCGAAGCCACCGGTCATGTGCATGGATCACCTTCTATGTGGGGAGGCCAGGAGAGCAACGGTTAGCGAGGCGGCGCAGCCAGGATCTTCTCGTAGCGTTGCAGGTGGTAATTCATCCGATCGGAAAACGGGTCTTTCTGCATCACTGGCGGAACGTCCAGCACCATCAGCTCGAGGTTGTCGTCACCGGCGGGGGTCCACTCCGGCAGCCCGGGGCCGTTGGGATTGCCGCTGCGGGCAAAGTTGGTCCAGTAGCCGGTCATGATGCGTGCCATCTCCTGGCCGGTCTCGTCGCCGGTCAGCGAGGGCTGTGCGACCCGCTCGAACAGGTAGGGGAGGTCTTCGCTATGCGCCGCGCCTGCGTTCCTGTTTTCGCTTCCGTCGCTGACGTGGGCGAAGCGGTAGACCCACGCCGGTTCGCCGTGCGCGGCCACCTGGCGCGCGAGGAAATGCGCTGGGGCATGGAAGGCCGTATCGGCAAACCACTCGCCGACCAGGGTCTTGTCGTCGACGCCCGGATGGGCAGCGCGCACCGTGTCTGCCGGGACGGCGCGCAAGATGGCCTGCAACGGCAGGTTGAAGGGGACCACCAGGCTTTCTTCCCAGCTGGTGGAACCGATCATCAGCGGCGTGGGGTTCTGGCGACCCTCGGCGAAGGTACGGTCGACGTTGCCGGTAAGGAACCGGCCATCGGTGACCGGTACCAGGGCGCCTGCGGCCTGCGTGTCGGAGTACGCGATGATCGACTCCCACGGCAGCGCCCGCAGCTGGGCGGGGACGTCGCCGGCCGGGTTGATCCCGAGTGCCTGTGCGGTCGCCACGCCATCTTTTTCCAGCGACGGCGAGTCAGGGTAATCACGTGACACGTGACGCTCCTGCTCCAGGTTGGCCATCGCGCCACTATGTGCAATGGCACGGTGGTAGAGCCCGCGTGTCATCGGCGAGGCCATCAGCGCGGTCACCGCCACGCCGCCGGAAGACTGGCCGAAGATCGTCACATTGTCCGGGTCGCCGCCAAACGCCTGGATATTGTCCTGCACCCAATGCAGGGCGGCCGTCATGTCCATCAAACCGTAGTTGGCCAGCGGCTCGTCGGGCTGGGTGGCACTGAGCGCCGGGTGGGCAAACAGGCCGAGGCGGTCGAGGCGGTAGTTGATGGTGACCACCACCGTGTCGTGTTTCGCCAACGACTTGCCGTCGTAACGCGACCCGCTGCCGATACGGGCGAAGCCGCCGTGGATCCAGACCATCACCGGCGCCTTGGCGTCCGGCTGAACGCGCGGGCTGTAGACAGTGAGGTTGAGGCAGTCCTCCTGCATGTCGAACTCCGCCAGCCATGGCTCGGAGACACCATCCTTCTCGCGCTTCGATTGCGCACAGATCGGGCCGTGGCGGGTGCCGTCACGTACACCCTGCCACCGCGGTGCCGGACCGGGTGGGCGCCAGCGACCTTCGCCACTGACGTCGCCGGCAAACGGAATGCCGCGGAACACGCTGATGCCTTCGTCGACGAACCCTCGCACGTCGCCGCCGACGGTATGCACCAGCGGCGCAGCGTCCAGCACGTCATTGGCTGGCGCGGCGGGATGATCGGTCGAGGTGGAGCACCCCGCCAACGTGGCCACCAGCGCTACCGACAGGGCAAGCGCGACCGGGCGAGCTCGGAATGCGTACCAGGAGTTGTGGACCATCGAGGAATCACCGTTGGCGAGGGAAGTCAATCCGAGTATCTTGATAAATGTCCGGACAATCAACGGCAGCTGAATATCCTCCCTGTCCAGCGTCGCAAAGTAGGTCTGGCGCGGCCCCCAGGAACCCGATACAGCTGCGAAGTGTCACGTCGGAACGATCAGGAGTGGTGCATGGCGATACCCCATGAGCGGCAGGTGGTGCAGGTACTGCGCTACCCCGACGGCCTGCCGCGAGAGGCAGATTTCGGCCTCGACCAGCGGCCGTTGCCGGCACTTCGCGCAGGCGAGGTGCTGTTGCGTACGCAGTGGCTTTCGATCGACCCGTATCTGCGCCCGCTGCTGGCCGGCCGGTACGCCGTGCCGCGCCCGGCTCTGGGCGCGATGGTTCCCGGTGGGGCGGTGTCGCAGGTCGTCCAAAGCACCAGTGACCGCTTCGCCGTGGGCGACTGGGTGGTCGGTGATACGGGTTGGTGCGACTACGCGGTCGCCGCGGTCGATACCCTGCGCCGGGTGGATCCGGACCTGGCTCCGCTGTCCACAGCGCTCGGCGTGCTGGGTATTCCGGGCCTTACCGCCTGGGCCGGCTTGAAGACCATCGGCCGGCCGCAGCCGGGCGACACCGTGCTGGTCTCCACCGCCGCCGGCGCCGTGGGCAGCGTGGCCGGGCAACTGGCGCGCCTTGCCGGTTGCCGCACCGTCGGCATCGCCGGGCTGCCGGAGAAATGCGCCATCGCGCGTGATGCGTACGGGTTTGATGAGTGCGTCAGCCACCTCAGCCCGACGTTCAACGAGGACCTGCGCACGGCGTGTCCGGAAGGAATCGACGTGTATTTCGATAACGTCGGCGGGCCGGTGCTGGAAGCGGCGCTGTCGCTGCTGCGACCGCACGCGCGCGTTGTGCTGTGCGGCTTGAGCGCGCAGTACAACCAAGCGGAGCGTCCACCCGGCCCCAATCTGGGCCCGGTGATCGGTGCCCGCGCGACCTTGCAGGGCCTGGTGGTATTCGACCATCTGGCGCGGTTCGACGAGTTCACCGCCGAGGTCGCCCCGCTCGTGCGCGACGGCAGCGTGCAGTATCGCGAGTCGATCAGCGACGGCCTGGCCGCCGCGCCGGCCGCCTTCGTCGCGACGATGTCGGGGCAGAATCTGGGCAAGTCACTGGTGAGGTTGGCGTCATGAGCGTGTGCATCCATCGTCGCTTCGTTCGCATCGGCCAGCGGCACGTGCACCTGCGCCATGCCGGCCACGGCCCGGCGCTGGTCCTGCTGCACCAGTCCCCGCAGAACTCGCGGATGTGGCTGGACATGATCGCGCGCTTCGCCGATCGCTATACCGTGATCGCGCCGGACACGCCTGGCTTCGGCTATTCCGATCCGCTGGAGATCGCTGAGCCGTCCATCGCCGATCTCGCCACGGCCACCGTCGCAGTGCTGGACGCGCTGGGCATCGATCGCTTCGCGGTGTTTGGCATGCACACCGGCGGGCTGGTCGCCGCCCAGGTCGCGGCCGCCTATCCGGAGCGGGTCAGCGCGCTGGTGGTGGATGGCTATGCCGCCTTCACTCGGGAGGAAAGCGCGATCTACGGCGACCGCTACCTGCCGCCGTTCGTGCCCGCATGGGATGGCTCACACCTGCGCTGGCTGTGGTCGCGGATGCGCGAGCAGAAGTACTTCTTCCCCTGGTACGACGACCGCGCCGAAGCCGCGATGGCAATCGACCCGCATACCACCGCCAGCACCCACGAGGCGGTGATGGACGTGCTGGAGGTCGGTGATGCGTACCGGGCCGGTTACGGTGCCGCCTTCCGGCACGTCGAACACGGGTTCCTCTCCACCCTGCAGCCGCCGTCGCTGCTGGTGTTCCGCCGCGGCGACCCTCTGCTGGCCCACCTGCCGCGCCTGCCGGCGCTGCCTGCGCACGTGCAGGCCACGGTCGAGGAGAACGGCATCGCGGGTATGCACGCACGCATGGACGCGCTGCTTGGCGACGCCTTGGCAACTGAAGCGCCGGCCAGCGTGACGGGCAGCGGCGCATCCTCCGACGCAGACGGCGATGGCGGCCGTGATCCTTCCGGAGGTCCTGACGGCTCCGGTTGGTCGCGTTGCATCGTCGCCTGTGCGGTGGGGGACGTCGCGCTCTGGTCCCGCGACGGTGTGGATTCGTTGCGGCTGGTGCTGCATGCCCCCGGCGAGCGGCCGCTGGGGCCGGCGGCGCTGGCAGCGGGCACGGCAGCGGTGGTCGCGCCGGACCTTCCGGGACACGGCGGCTCGTCGGAGATCGACGCGGACCTGGATGTCCGGACCATGGTGAGCGCGATCCTGGCGACGCTGGGTACGGTCCCGGGACGGCTCCCGGTGACGATCGAGAGCCATGGCGCGGCCGCAGGCTACGTGCTGGCGCTGGCGGTGGCGCTGGGTGAACGCCTGCAGCGGATCGTGCTGCACCGGCCGTGGCTGCTGGAGGGCGATGAGACCGCGACCCTGCTGGCACAACTGCCCGATCCGCGGCTGCTGCGCGCCGGTGGCCACCTTGATGAGGCATGGCAGTGGGAGCGCGAACGTCACCTGATGTGGCCGTGGCTCGCACCGTCCGCCGCCGCCCGCCGTACCGTCGCCGCACCGACGCCGGCTCAGGTCAACGAGAACGTGGTGGAACTGTTGCGTCTCGGCGAGCGCTGCAAGCCGATGTTCCGCGAGGCCGCCGCGCCCGGCTTGGCCGGTCGTCTTAGCGCGCTGTGTGTGCCGCTGGCAGCCGGTAGATCAGCCAGCGCGGACGACTATCTGGGCCGCGCCGCCACGCTGCTGAACCAGCAACCCGCCACATCCCATTCCTGATCCAGTTCCTTCCGCAGCTCCTGACCCACTCGCCCGTCAACCGCGCAACGCGCGGAGCGACTCAACGACCTACGAGGACTTCCCCATGAGCACCACGCTCTCCCCCGATCACGTCATCGCCGAACTTAAGACCCGCTGGGGCGACGGCGTCATCACCGATCCCACCGAGCTCGAGTATTTCGGCACCGACGTCTACTCGCAGGGCAAACCGCTGTTGGCGGTCCTGCGCCCCACCAGCGCGGAGCAGATCGCCGCTGCCGTAGCCGAGTTGACGGCGGCCGGGGTCACCCTGATTGCCCGTGGCGGCGGCATGAGCTACACCGGCGGCTACCTCGCCACCCGCCAGCCCACGGTGTTGATCGACACCGGCGGCCTGGACAAGGTGGTGGAAATCAACGTCCAGGATGCCTACGTGGTGGTCGAGGCGGGCGTCACCTGGGAAGCCCTGCAGAAGGCGCTGCAAGCCAAGGGCGTGCGGACGCCGTACTTCGGTCCGATGTCCGGATCGCACGCGACCGTCGGCGGGGCGTTGTCCCAGGGCAGCGTGTTCCATGGCTCCGCGCGTTACGGTTCCTCGGCCGACTCCGTGCTGGGACTGGAAGTGGTCACCGCCAATGGCGAGATCCTGCGCACCGGCTCGGCGGCCTCGGGCAATGCCACGCCGTTCTTCCGCTGGCACGGCCCGGATCTGACCGGCGTGTTCCTGGGCGACTGCGGCCTGCTCGGCATCAAGGTCCGCGCCAGCCTGCGTCTGTTGCCCAGGCATTCGCACATCGATTACCTGTCGTGGCAGTTCGAACGCGCCGACCAGTTGATGGACGCGATGGGTGCACTGGCCCGCGCCGGTCTGGCGTCGGAGATTGCCGCGTTCGATCCCAGCCTCTCGCAGATCCGCATGCGCCGGGCCAGCCTGAGCAGCGATGTCAAAAGCCTTGGCAACGTGATCAAGAAGGGCGGGCTCATGCAGGGCCTGAAGCTGGTCACCAAGGGCCGCGACTTCCTCGACCCCGACCTGTTCACCCTGCACATCACCCTGGAGGGCGACTCGGAGGGCGAGATCAGCGCGCGCGTGGCGGCGGCCCGCAAGGCGGTCGCGGCCTTCGGCAAGGAGGTTGAGAACAGTGTGCCCAAGGTGATGGCGGCCAACCCGTTCGCGGCCAAGAACGCCATGCTCGGATCCGCCGGGGAGCGCTGGGCACCTATCCACGGCATCGTGCCGCACTCGCGCAGCACCGATCTGTTCAACGCCCTGCAGGAGCTGTTCGCTGCCGAGAAGGCGGTGATGGATGAGCACGGCCTGTTCATCGGCACCCTGATGACCACCGTGGGCGCACAGGCGACCTTGATCGAACCGTGCATCTATTGGCCCGACTCGCACAACGCCTTCCACGTCCGCACCGTGGACCCGGAGCACCGTGCCAAGATCGGCTGCCCCGGTGAGAACCTGCCGGCGCGCGCAGCCACCGACGCACTCAAGCGCAAGATCGCTGACACCATGCGCGCGCACGGTGCGGCGAGCTTCCAGATCGGCAAGTTCTACACGTACCGCGAAGGTCGCGACCCGGCCGCGCTGGCGATGCTGGATGCGATCAAGCAGCAACTCGACCCGAAGGGTCTGATGAACCCCGGCGTCCTCGGACGCTGAGCCACGGCGGGTAACCGCGTCCCGGGCGCCGCTGCGCATGGACTGCGGCGCCCGGGGTCACATCACTAGAGCGATCCGGTCTGGATCAGATGGCGGTGCAGCGCTCGATGACCTCGCCCGTCGTGCTGTCCGCCATGTGGCGGAAGAGCGTGCCCTCGGAGCCGGTGCCCGACCCCTTGGTCCACCACTCCATCTCGCCGCCCACGTAGCGCGAGCCACTGGCGGACACCGCGATCGCCATGTTGTGGCTTTCGCCCTTGTACTGGACGGTGGCCGAGTCGGTGGTGGGGTAGCTGGCGGCGATCGTCTGGCCGCTTTCGCAGCGGTAGTTGTGGGTGGTCGACGCCGAACCAGTGGGAGTCTGCGGCGCGGTCGCGCACGCAGAAAGCAGAAGAACGGATGCGAAAGCAACAGGAGCAAGAATTTTCATGGTGAGCCTCTTTGGTGGATCGTGCCGCCACTCGCCGGATTGCTCCAACGCATTGGCTTGCCCGACACATGGCAAGCGGGTGACCAGCACGCTACTGAGGCATCTGAGCAAATCGCGCGTGACCGCGCTGTCGTGGGAAGTCTCCGCGATCACACCGATTCCGGCTCGCGGAGCTCCCAGGCGGCTAGCGCCCGAAACTTTAAGAAGGGGCGACGCTGTCTCCGTTTGAATAACCAGTTTTTTTTAAGTAGCTCACGGCAGCAACTCGATGCCGAAGTGGCGCACAACGAGAGCAAATAAGCCGAAGCAAACAACAGTTATCCCGATGCTGGACAGCATGCTGAGCCAGAATCCGATACGGGGAAGTAATACTGGAAATGCCAGGAACATCGGCAGTGTCGGAACCACATACCAGAATGTGTACCACGCGTGGTTCGCAATTTTCGCTTCCGGCTGCTTCTCGACGTAGAGCCAGATAAGCGCCAGGAAGGTCACCAGTGGTAGCGCAGCTATGAAGCCGCCAATCTTGTCGCTTCGCTTTGCTACCTCAGACACCAGGACGACTACGGCCGCGGTGAACATGTATTTGGTAATTAGCCAGCCCACAGCGATCTCCAAAGTTGTCTAACACCGGGATTAAGCCGGTCCGCAACGCGTGGGGCGGTGGCTGATAAAGACAAAATCACGAGCCTGCCTCGAAATGACACTTCGCGGGTGCGGCTTGAATGAGTAAAAAGGAGACTTCCCACTTCAGCGGCAAGCCGCTCGGCATCGAGTGCCATGATTGTGGTTCGAATCAACAATCAAACGAAGGGGAAGTCTCCAATGAGCACTATAACCATGGGTGTGGATCTGGCAAAGCAGGTGTTCTCGGTGTGCGAGCTCGACGGTGCCGGTCGGGTGAGTCAGCGGAAGGATTTGAAGCGCGATTCGTTTGCCATATGGCTGGTCCAGCTTCCGCCAGGGACCGTGGTGGCGATGGAAGCATGCAGCGGCGCACACCACTGGGCGCGTCGCTGTATCGAGTACGGACTGGTACCGCGACTGATGGCGGCGCAGTTCGTCAAACCGTTCCGTAAGTCGCAAGGCAGCAAGAACGACCGCAACGATGCCGAAGCGATCGCCACAGCGGCGCGTCAAGGCAACATGCGCTTTGTAGCAGTGGAGACGGTGGATCAGCAGGCGCGGCTGAGCTGGCACCGGGTCCGCGAGGGCTACAAGGCGGAAGGCCTAGCGGTCAGCAACCGCATCCGAGGCCTGATGGCCGAGTTCGGGGTGGTGGTGGCACGCAGTGACCACGCACTGCGGCGAGCGCTGGTCGACGACGTGGTGCGCCAGCAGCTGCCGACGATGCTGCACCCGCTGCTGGATGAGCTTCAGCAACATTGGCAACAGGTTCGCGAGCGGATTGCCGCTTGCGATACCACCATTGCCGCCCATGCCAAGGCGGACACACGAAGCGTTCGTGTCCAGCGACTGATTTGCGTCGGTCCGCTGACCGCCGATGCGCTGGTCGCCACGATCGGCGATGGTCGCGAGTTCACGCACGGCCGGCAGCTTTCGGCGTGGCTGGGACTGACCCCGACTCAACATTCCAGCGGCGGCAAGCAGCGGCTGGGCGAGATCAGCCGCCGCGGCGACAGTTACCTGCGTACCTTGTTGATACAAGGTGCAAGAAGCAGTTTGCAGCGCGCCAATGCGGTTGCCCTGGAGAAGGCCACCGCCGAGCAGATCTGGATCCGCGGCCTGGCGCAGCGCTTGCCCTTCGGCAAGGTGCTGGTCGCGATTGCCAACAAACATGCACGACAGCTGTGGGCGATGTTGGCCCGCGACGAGGATTACGACGCTGAGGCCTGGCTTAAACACCCGATGGTGCAGCGGCCGGCCACCTCCAGAAAACAGACCGTGGCTGCCTGACGGCAGCACAGCCCACGATGTTCAACGCCAGAGCGAACAGGTAGCAAGCGGTCAGACCGCCCCGGAGAGAGCCTGACTAACAAGGTGGCGCCATCGCATGACACGGTTGATCCCCGTGCATGGGCGAATCCGATGAATGAGAGAGGCCTTCGGGTGCGGTTTTTACCTTGGTCCGGATCAGTAACGCCGATCCAACAAGACCGATTACGGAAATGCAGTCTGGCAACGCTTTGATCACCCAATCACTCTGGCGAGTGGCACTGCAAGACGCACAACAAGAGCAATAGCAACCACCTCAAGCTCAAGGTTAGGACATCATGCATTCGGGGTTGACGGGAAGCTCCTTACGGACCTGTTACGCGCTGTTGCGAGCAGCAAACCGGCTATTTGCACTGGGCAACGCCGTTCAGCGTGGCTATTAGGCGACCGTTCTCCACAGCTGTGGTTGGCGTCGCGTCCTGCTTCAGGTCAAATTCTCCGCCACACTCTTCGGCCGCGGCCTTCTCCAGCATATCGGTGAGGCCGATGGAAAAAGAGCCAGCCGAAGAAGCGAGCCGTTCGGACTTTGCTGTGACAGATAGCGCGATTGAACCGTCGGCCTGGCGAGCGGCTTCATAGCTGTCAGAGGGCAAGCTTGGGCTAGAGGCACAAGAAGCCAGAAGCATCACAAGTGAAGAAGCAGCAACCTTTCGTGCATCCATGAAATATATCTCCGTACAAGGTGAATTGGTGTGGGACTTCCTTCGTTAAAGTGGACACCTGATGGTTAGGCGCATTCTCGTTCAAACTCGGCGGGTGATTTATATCCCAGTGCCGAGTGTAAGCGCCGGTGGTTGTAGAAGTCGATGTAGCTGTGGA
>NZ_JXSS01000047.1 GCF_000855665.1 Lysobacter sp. A03 | reverse complement strand
CGCTTTCCTGGTTCTTGCCGTGCTGGTCGCCGCTGTCCTGGCGGGCTGTATCGCCGCCGCCGGACGCGGGCGCCGCGGTCGGGGCGGAATCCTTGGGCTTGCTCGCCGGCGCGGGTTCGCCGCCGGACGGGGCGGTTTCAGGCTTTTCCGCGGCCTTGGGCGCAGGCTTGGCTGCCTGCGCGACGGGCGCGGCATCGGACTTGGGTGCCGCTGCCGGCGCGGATGAGGGTGCCGCTGGTGCCGGCTTGGCCGGCTCGGATTTGGCGGCCGGCGTCATCGGCAGTTCGCTCTGCGGCGAATCGGCCTTGGCGGCCGTGGTTTTGCTCACGCGCGTCTTGCGCACGCGCTTTTCGGCGATGTCGCCGGCGTCGGGGGTGTTTTCGGACAAGCGGGTATTCCTCGCTAAGCGGCGAGCGCCCGCGAAAGGCGGGCGAAGCGTCAGGGACGTTGGATTCAGTAAACAGGTGCGGCGGGGAGCCGACTACAGCACGCCATGATGACTGGCAGGCGGAGGTCGTTCAGGCACCGGGTCCTGCGAAACTAGCATTGCGACGGGCCCGGCTGCAACTATTGCCGGCAAATACCGCGGCCCATTGGTTCAGCTGCGGGCGGCCCCGACCTGGTGACCGCCCGCGCAAAGGCGGTCAGAGCGCCTTGTCGATCATCTGCGCAAGCTGGCCCTTGCCCACTGCGCCGATCTGCGTTTCCTGGATCTGGCCGTCCTTGAACAGCAGCAGCATCGGGATCGAGCGTACGTGGTACTTGAGCGCGGTGGCCTGATTGTGGTCGACATTGATCTTGGCGATCTTGACCCGGCCGGCATAGGTTTCGGCCAACTCGTCCAGCGCGGGGGCGATCATCTTGCACGGGCCGCACCATTCGGCCCAGAAGTCGACCAGGACCGGTTCGGCGGACTGCAGTACGACGGATTCGAAGTCGGCGTCGCCGACCTGGATGGTTTTCTCGCTCACGGATGACTCCTGGGTGGGGTGGATGCCGGCGCATCGGCGGCCGGGCTGACGGTGGCGCGTGAAGGAAGCACGTCCGGCAAGGGTAGCCCGGGGCGCGCGACGCTGTTGTCAGCGTGCATGCGTTAAACTGGGGTGTTTGGCGGGCGCTATCAAGCCCCGCACGCTGCGGTCAGGGATGAAACTGGCCGACCCCGGCAGTCTGCAAGCCAGCTGCCATCCACGCAAGCGCACCTCTCCTGCGCGCGATCTCCCGGACCCCTATGACTGACCGCCCGAGCGACAAGCCACTTACCGATATCACCTTTGATTCATTCGACCTCCATCCGCGCCTGCTGGCCGGACTGGAGCTGGCGGGATTCACCCGTTGCACCCCGATCCAGGCGATGAGCCTGCCGGTCGCGCTCAAGGGCGGCGACGTGGCCGGCCAGGCGCAGACCGGCACCGGCAAGACGCTTGCCTTCCTGGTCGCCACGATCAACCGCCTGCTGACCAAACCGGCCCTGGCCGACCGCAACCCGGGCGACCCGCGCGCGCTGATCCTCGCGCCGACCCGCGAGCTGGCGATCCAGATCCACAAGGACGCGGTCAAGCTGGGCCCGGAGGTCGGGCTGACCTTCGCCCTGGTCTATGGCGGCGTGGACTACGACAAGCAGCGCGAGCTGCTGCAGAAGGGCGTGGACGTGATCATCGCCACCCCGGGACGCCTGATCGACTACGTCAAGCAGCACAAGGTGGTGAGCCTGCACGCGTGCGAGGTATGCGTGCTGGACGAAGCCGACCGGATGTTCGACCTGGGCTTCATCAAGGACATCCGTTTCCTGCTGCGGCGAATGCCGGCCTGCACCGTGCGCCAGACCCTGCTGTTCTCGGCCACGCTCAGCCACCGCGTGCTGGAGCTGGCGTACGAGCACATGAACGAGCCGGAAAAGCTCGTGGTGGAGTCGGAATACATCACCGCATCCCAGGTCCGCCAGTTGCTCTACTTCCCCGCCGACGAGGAGAAGATCCCGCTGCTGCTGGGCCTGCTGTCGCGCAGCGAAGGCGCGCGCACGATGGTGTTCGTCAACACCAAGGTGTGGGTCGAGCGCGTGGCCCGCGCCCTGGAGAAGGGCGGATACCGGGTCGGCGTGCTGTCGGGCGACGTGCCGCAGAAGAAGCGCGAGTCGCTGCTGGCCAAGTTCCAGAAGGGCCAGCTGGAAGTGCTCGTCGCCACCGACGTGGCGGCGCGCGGGCTCCACATCGATGGCATCAAGTACGTCTACAACTACGACCTGCCGTTTGATGCCGAGGACTATGTCCACCGCATCGGCCGTACGGCGCGGCTGGGCGAGGAGGGCGACGCGATCAGCTTCGCCTGCGAGCGCTACGCGATCGGCCTGCCGGACATCGAGGCCTATATTGAACAGAAGATCCCCAGCGCCCGGGTCGAGCCCGAGCTGCTGATACCGCTGCCGCGGCCGGTGCGTGAAAAGGTCGCCGGTGAGGAAGAGGAAAGCGTCGGGGCGATCTTCAAGGAAGCCCGCGAGGCGCGCGCGGCCGAGGAAGAGCGTCGTGGCGGCGGTCGCAGCCGCAGCGGCGCCGTCGGCGGGCGCACCGCTGGCGGGCGTCGCGAAGGCGGTCCGGCGACGCCCCGTCGTCCGCGCAAGGAGCATCCGCAGGGCGCTGGCGCAATGCAGGCTCCAGCCGCTGACGACAACGCCGCTGCAGCCGTGACGGACGATACGACGGCAGCTTCCGCTGCGCCGGCGAACGTGCCCGCTCAGGGCCAAGGCACTGGCAGCGATCCCGCGCGTCCGCCGCGCAAGCGTCGCCGGCGTCGCGGGGGCCACAAGATCGAAGGCCAGAACGCCGACGGGGGCCAGCAGGCGCCCGTTTCCACTGGCCACTCCAAAGCGCCGCGCGCACCGACGCAGTCATCGGCGAACGCTGCCGCCCAGCCGTCCCTACTGCCGCAGGCCAAGCCACCAGTGACCAACGGCGAGCGGAAGCTGCATCAGGTGCCGGCCAACAAGGCTGCACCAAGGGCGGGCTCCGCCGTAGGCAACGCGTCCAAGCCGGGACTGTTGGGCCGGCTCGGCAAGCGCCTGAAGTCCCTGGTCGGCGGCGACTCCTGAGCTGAAACTGATCACCGGCCTGCGCGTGGCGTTTGAACGCGCGCGCAGATTCGGGCGCGGACACCGCCCGGCGCTGGCCATCGCGGAGTGCGGCGTCGATACTTGCCAACGATGAACCGGATGGGGCCGCGATGAGCGTTCTGCGCTTCGACAATGTCAGCAAGCACTACGAAGGCGGCCGCAAGGCGCTGGAGGACGTCAGCTTCGAGGTTGCCGAAGGCGAGATGCTGTTCCTCACCGGCCACTCCGGCGCCGGCAAAAGTACCCTGCTGAAACTGATCCATCTGGCCGAGAGGCCCACCCGCGGGACCGTCCTGTTCGGCGAGCGCAACCTGCAGCGCGTGCGCGGCAGCAAGGTGGCGCTGCATCGCCGCGGCGTCGGTGTCGTCTTCCAGGACCACCGGCTGCTGGCCGATCGCAGCGTCGCCGACAACGTCGCCCTGCCACTGTTGCTGCAGGGACTGCGCCGGCAGGAAATCGTCAAGCGTGTGCGCGCCGTCCTCGATCGGGTGAGCCTGGGCGCCAGGGCGCAGGCGCTGCCGTCGCAGCTGTCCGCCGGCGAGCAGCAGCGCGTCGGCATCGCCCGCGCCATCGTCGGAGAGCCGCCCCTGCTGGTGGCCGATGAGCCGACCGGCAATCTGGATCCGACCCTGTCGGCGGAAATCATGACCCTGTTCGAGTCGCTGCCCGAGCGCGGTACCAGCGTGCTGGTCGCCAGCCACGACCTGGCCCTGGTCAAGCGGATGCGCAAGCGCGTGCTGGTCCTAAACCAGGGCCGGCTGGTGGACGACATCGATCCGGAGGACCTGGCCGAATGAGCACGTCGATCGCTACCCCCGTGCCCGTTCCCGTGCGCCGCAGCGGCCTGGGTGCCTGGTTCGACCATCACATCTACAGCCTGCTGGCCAGTCTCGGCCGCATGGCGCGCAAGCCGTGGTCGACCGCGCTGACCATCGGCGTGATGGCGCTGGCCCTCGCCCTGCCGCTGGGGCTGTGGTCGGCCTTGTCCAACGTCGAGCGTTTCGCCGGCGATGTGCAGGAAGCGCGGCAGATCAGCGTTTTCCTCAACACCGGTACCAGCGAGGCGGATGCCGGCGCGCTGGCCGAAACCCTGCGCTCACGCGCCGACGTGGCCGCGGTGGAATGGCGCAGTCCCGATCAGGGCCTGACGGAGCTTCGTGGCGTGCCCGGCCTGGGCGAGACCATCGATGCGCTGGACGCCAACCCGCTGCCACACCTGCTGGTGATCACCCCGTCCCATGACGAAGTCGCGCTGGCCTCGGCGCTGGCGCAGATGCCGCAGACCGACCTGGTCCAGCACGACGCGGCCTGGCGCGAGCGGCTGGATGGCTGGCTCCGCTTTGGCGGACGACTGGCGTGGGTGCTGGCGGCCATGCTCGGGCTGGGCGCGCTGCTCGTCGTCGGCAACACCGTGCGGCTGGATATCCAGCAACGCACCGGCGAGATCGGCATCCTGCAACTGCTCGGCGCGACGGATGGCTTCATCCGCCGTCCGTTCCTCTACCTGGGCCTGGGCTACGGCCTGTTGGCCGGCGCATTCGCCCTGGCATTGCTCACCGCCGCCGACGCCGCCCTGCGCCCGCCACTGGCGGAGCTGGCGCGCAGCTACGGCAGCGACTTCGCCCTGCGCGGCTTCACTGCCCTCGAGGCGGGCGGGGTGCTGGTCTGCGCCGCCATCCTGGGTTGGCTGGGCGCTTGGCTGGTGACCGGCCACTACCTGCGCCAGACCCGGCCGACCGATACATGACCGACTCGCCTGCCCTGGCCCTGCCCGACAAGCTGCGCCACATGGTGAGCGCCTCGCCGCGCGTCATGGTGGTCGACGGCTCGCGGGTCGTCCGCCGCCTGATTGGCGATGTCGTGCGCCGAGAGTTGCCGGACGTCCAGTTGGTGCCGTGTGCGGGCATCGCCGAGGCGAGCCGGGCGCTGACTGAAGGCCCCGTGGACCTGGTCACCACGTCGCTCGCGTTGCCCGACGGCGACGGCATCGACCTGGCCCGCGCGGTCCGGGATGCCGCCGGGCAGCGCTACGTCCCGGTGATCGTGGTGTCCGGCGACGCCCAGTCCCATCTGGAGTCACGCCAGTTCACCGAGGACGTCACCGACTACTTTGACAAGTCCCTGGGCCACGCGGCGCTGGCGACGTTCATCCGCGGCTACGTGCAGCCCGAACCGGTACCCGGCGCCCGCGTCCTCTACGTCGAGGACAGCCGCGTGGTTGCGCTGGCGACCAAGCGCATGCTCGAGCGCCAGCAACTCGAAGTGACCCATTTCACCGGCGTCGAGGAGGCGCTGGAGTATCTGGAGGCGCACCGCGGCCAGGCCGACCCGGGCACCAACCTGGTGCTGACCGACGTCTATCTCAAGGGAGAGCTGGAGGGCAGCGACCTGCTCGATCGGGTCCGCAACGACTTCGGATACGGCAAGCGGCGGCTGCCGGTGCTGGTCATGACCGGCGATGCGAATGCCGACAACCAGAGCGCGCTGCTGCGTGCCGGCGCGAACGACCTGGTGCTCAAGCCCATCGAGGAGCGCCTGCTGATCACCAAGACCCTGTTCCAGTTGCGGTTGGCGAAACTGGCCTGAGGCTTCGGCTCAGGTTCAGCGAAATCACGATCGAATCATGCCAGCGGTGCAAGGATTTCTGGCATGCAGAAATCGAAGTCCGCACAGCCAAGATTCGTCCACCGCGAACGCCTGACGATCCAGCAACCACACCCGGGCTGGGACATCCTCATCGGCGACGGCCCGGTGATCGCCACCGCGATCCATGACGGCCACGCGATGCGGCCCTCGCTGGAAACGCACCTGGCGCTCGGCGCCGAGGACCGGCGGCGGGAAGAAGACCCACTCACCGGCGTATTGACCTCGGTCGGCGACGTGCGCATCCGGGTGGACACCTCGCGCTTCCAGGTCGACCTCAACCGCCCGCGCGACAAGGCGGTATCGAGAGACCCGGCCGATACATGGGGGCTGCAGGTCTGGCACGCGCCTTTGCCGACGCACGAAATGGAGCGCTCGCTGGCCGGTCATGATGAGTTCTACGCGACCGTCACCGAGCTGATCAACCGCATGCTGGAGCGCTGGCAATCGCTGCTGCTCATCGACATCCACAGCTACAACCACCGCCGCGATGGCGCCGACGCGCCGCCCGCGCCGCAGGCCGGAAATCCGGACATCGAGCTCGGCGTGACCACCCTGGACCCCGACCGCTGGAGCCACGTTGCCGACCGCTTCGCCGGGGTGCTGCGGGAGCATCCGATCGCCGGGCGCGAACCGGACATACGTGAAAACGTGCGCTTCCCCACCGGCGGACATTTCCCCGAGTGGGTGTATGCCACCTGGGGTGAGCGGGTCTGCACCATCTCGCCGGAGTACAAGAAGCACTACATGGACGAGTGGACCGGCCAGGTCGATATCGGCGTGCTGGAGCAGTGCCGCCGCGGCCTCGCCAGTGCCGTCGCCGCGGTGCGGCCGGAGTTCCTGGCGTGCCGGTGAGTCGAGCATCCGCCCAGCCCGGCCCGGTGCGGATGCGACCGCTGCCGCCGATCGCCGCCCACGTGGACGCCGCGCTGGCGCGCATGGACGGCGAGGTCGACTGGCTTTTGGCGTTATCGCCAATCGGCAACGATGCGCTGTGGGAGGCTTTCCAGGACAGCGGTCGCACGGAAATCCAGCCGCTGCAGTACATCGATCTGGAAACCAACCTGGCTGCCGCGCGCGCGCGGCTGCAGGCGCTGCCGGTGCACGACATCGAGTCGCCGCTGCTGTCTGGCCTGCTGGCGGAAAAACAACGCGAGCTGGAGCGGCAGATCGAACTGGTCCGCCTGCGCGGCACCGACGGCTTCATCAACGCCAGCCTGGACCTGTTCGGCGGCGTGGAGCCGCGCCTGCTCAATCTGGCCAACCAGATCCTCGAGGAGGTCGAGCTGGGCGAGGGCCTGCAGGCGGACGCCGGCATCGACGAGGTCATGGCGGCAGTCGAGGACGAGCTGGCCTGGTATGCCGAACAGTCGCCGGATTTCCACGCCGACGTGGTCGTCGATACCGACCTCAACTCGCTGATGATGGTGTCCCACGGCACCTTCTACATCGACGGCAACCTGCGTATCCCGCGTGCCCGCATCCAGCCGTTGATCCAGCACGAGATCGGCACTCACGTGGTCACCCGCCACAACGGCCACCGGCAGCCGCTGAAACAGCTGGAGGTCGGTCTGGCCCAGTACGACCCGCTGCAGGAAGGCCTCGGCGTGCTGGCCGAATACCTGGCCGGCTACCTGCCCGCCGAGCGCCTGCGGGTGCTGGCCGCGCGCGTCGTCGCCACCGATATGGCCATCCGCGGCGAGGGCGTGCCGGCGATTTTCGACCTGCTCCACAATACCCACGAAATGCCCACCGACGATGCCTTCGACGTGGCCGTGCGCGCGTTGCGTGGCGGCGGCCTGACCAAGGACGCGGTGTACCTGGGTGGGCTGCGCGACCTGCTTGACTACCTCCACGACGACGGCGCCTTCGAGCCCCTTTTCATCGGCAAATTCGCACTCTCGCACCGGGTGGTGCTGGACCAGCTGGTCGACGCGGAATGGGCGTGCGCGCCGGACCTGCTGCCCCGTTACACCACGTGGCCCGACGCAGAAGCGCGCCTGGTGCGCTGTCGAAAACTCCCCGTCAACCAGCTTTTCCAAAAGGAACCCGCCGCATGACTCCCCCGCTCAACCAGATCAAGCTTGGCTTCGTGGTCAACGACGTGGCCACCGAACAGAACAACTACACGACCATCCGCCTGGCCCGCACCGCGATCAACCGCGGCCACGAGGTCGCCCTGATCGGTCTGGGCAATTTCATCTACGACGCCAACGGCACCATCCGCGCCATCGCCCACGTGCCGCAGCACAAGCACTACGAAGACGACGACGCGCTGCTGGCCGATCTGCAGGGTCCGGACGCGCAGACCGAGCGCATCTCGGTGGAAGAGCTGGACGTCCTGCTTCTGCGCAGCGACCCCGCCGAGGAGCTCACGGACCGCCCGTGGGCACCCAACAGCGGCCTGCTGTTCGCCCAGCTGGTCACCCTGCGCCACGTGATCGTGCTCAACGATCCGGCCCACCTGACCGACGCGTCCAACAAGACCTATTTCCAGCATTTTCCCGAAGAGGTCCGCCCGGTCACCTGCATCACCCTGGACGCCGACGAGATCAAGGCCTTCATTGCCGCCCACGATGGTTACGGGGTGATCAAGCCGCTGCAGGGCTCCGGTGGCCAGAGCGTGTTCGTGGTGACCCCAGAGAGCGCCGGCAACCTCAACCAGATGATCGATGCGGTGACCCGCGACGGCTACGCGATCGTGCAGGAGTACCTGCCCAAGGCGGTGGACGGCGACCTGCGCCTGCTGACCCTCAATGGCCGGCCGCTGCAGGTTGATGGCCACTACGCCTGTTTCCGCCGCTTCAACGACAGCGGCGACGCGCGCAGCAATATCAGCGCCGGTGGCAAGATCGAGATGGCCGTGCCCGACGCAGAGGCCTTGCGGCTGGCCGAGATCGTCGGCCCCAAGCTGATGCGCGACGGCATGTACCTGGTCGGCCTGGACATCGTTGGCGACAAGATGATGGAAGTGAATGTCGATACGCCCGGCGGCATCAACATGGCCGAGGAACTGACCGGCGCGGACTTCAGCGGCTATATCATCGAAGATCTGGAGCGCAAGGTGCGGCTGCGCGATCAGTACAAGCGCACCCTGACCAACACCGAACTGGCGATGATGTAACCCACTCAAGGCATGGCACAGGACAATCCGATCAGGCTGGAGGCCTCGTGGCGCGAGCGCGTCGGCGACTACCTGTTGCGAGAAGACATGCAGGCGCTGGCGCGCTTCCTGCGCGAGCGGCAGACCGCTGGCGCGCGAATCCATCCGCCCGCGCGGGAGATGTTCGCCGCCTTCCAGGCCACGCCGTTCGACGCCGTCCGCGTCGTGATCCTGGGACAGGATCCCTACCACGGTCCCGGCCAGGCCCACGGCCTGAGCTTCTCCGTCCGCCCGGGCGTCGCGGTGCCGCCCTCGCTGCGCAACATCTACAAGGAGCTGGAGCGTGACCTGGGCCTGGCGATGCCGACCCACGGCTGCCTGCTGCCGTGGGCGAACCAAGGCGTGCTGCTGCTCAACGCTGTGTTGAGCGTCGAGGAGGCGAGCGCCGGGGCCCACGTGGGCAAGGGTTGGGAGGGCTTTACCGATCACGTGGTGGCCACCCTGGACCGCGAGCGGGACGGGCTGGTGTTCCTTCTCTGGGGTGCCTACGCGCAGAAGAAAGGTGCGATCATCGACCGCCAGCGCCACAAGGTCCTGCGCGCACCGCACCCGTCGCCGCTGTCGGCCCATCGTGGATTCATCGGCTGCGGCCATTTTTCCGCGGCCAACCAGTACCTGATCCGCCGCGGCGGGAAGCCGCTCGACTGGTCGCTGCCCGAGGTCGCGTCCTTCGGCGCATCCGAACGGGCGGATTGACCGTATAAAGCCGTATCAAGCAACGGATCACTATCCTGCCAGCAGGATGCTGCGAACTTAACGGCGGTTTAGTTGTCCTACCTTGCAACTGCTAAAATAGGCGCCATGACCCAGATGACCACTGCCAACGCACTTATTCCCAACAGCCTGCCGGTTCCCAGCGCGCTGGGATCGCTTGATGCCTATATCGGGGCGGTTTACCGCATCCCGGTGCTCAGCGTGGAAGACGAGCAGGCACTGGCACGCCGTTACCTCGCCGAGGAAGACCTCAATGCCGCCCGTGAGCTGGTGCATTCGCACCTGCGGTTCGTGGTGCACGTGGCCCGCGGCTACAACGGTTACGGGCTCCCGCTGGGCGACCTTATCCAGGAAGGCAACATCGGCCTGATGAAGGCGGTCAAGCGATTTGACCCCGATCAGGGCGTGCGCCTGGTCAGCTTCGCCGTGCACTGGATCCGTGCCGAGATGCACGAGTTCATCCTCAAGAACTGGCGCATCGTCAAGGTCGCCACCACCAAAGCGCAGCGCAAGCTGTTCTTCAACCTGCGTCGCAGCAAGAAGCGCCTGGGCTGGATGAACGCCGAGGAGGTCCGCGTGGTCGCGGCGGACCTGAACGTGTCCGAGCGTGAGGTGCTGGAAATGGAGTCGCGCCTGTCCGGTCGCGATATCGGCTTCGACGCGCCCGAGGGCGATGACGACGATCGCGCACCGCCTTCGCCGGTCGCCTACCTGCGCACGCACGACGAGGACCCCTCGCAGATCTACGAGCGCGAGAGCGTGGAAGACCATCAGGTTGGCCTGCTGCACGAAGGCCTGGCCAAGCTGGACGAACGCTCGCGCGATATCGTTGCGCGCCGCTGGCTCGGCAACGAGAACAAGGTCACGCTGCAGGAGCTGGCCAACGAGTACGGCGTGTCCGCCGAGCGCATCCGCCAGATCGAGGCGAATGCGCTGAAGAAGATGCGGGTGCTGTTCGCCGCATAACGCGCCGCAGCCGACGAATAGCCTTATTGCAACGGCCCGGGAAACCGGGCCGTTCGCGTCGCAAACCATTCATTCGTGACAGAGGCATGGCGCGTATGCGTGGGGCCAGCGCGCGGCAGCCTTCGGCACCGCAGCTGCGCTACGCTTGCAGCAGACTTTCCTGGAGCAAGCCATGGCGATGATTTCCGATGAGCGGCGTATCGCGCTGCTGGTGGACGCCGACAATGCGCCGGCGGCGAAAATCGACGTCATCCTGGCCGAGGTCGCCCGCCATGGTGCGGCCAACGTGCGCCGCGCCTACGGCAACTGGAAGAGTCCGCACCTGAAGGGCTGGGAAGCCTGCCTGCACGAATACGCGATCCGGCCGATCCAGCAGTTCGCGTATTCCACCGGCAAGAATGCGTCCGACATGGCGATGGTCATCGACGCCATGGACCTGCTGTACGCGGGCAACCTGGACGGGTTCGCGATCGTCTCCTCGGATGCCGACTTCACCCCGCTGGTGATGCGCCTTCTGACCGACGGAGTAAAGGTGTACGGCTTCGGCGAGAAGAAGACCCCGCTGCCCTTCGTCAACGCCTGCTCGGTGTTCACCTACGTCGAAGCGCTCGGGCCGCAGGACGATGCCGCCGATGCCGACGACCAGCCCGTGCGCGCCCGCAAGGACCGCGCGGAGCTGCGCCAGGACACCCGCCTGGTGCAGATGCTCCGCAGCGCGGTCAGTGCGGTCGCTGGCGAAGACGGCTGGGCGCATCTGGGCCCGGTGGGCAGCCAGATCAACAACCAGGCATCGTTTGACCCGCGCAACTATGGTTACTCCAAATTGAGCGAGCTGGTGGCGGCGACCGACCTGTTCGAGGTCAAGAAGGAAGGGCTGACCCTGTATGTGCGCGCGCTGCCCAGCGGCGGCGGCAAACCGGCAAACGGGCGGACCTGACTCATCGGGCTTGCCGCGCGCGTCCGATTGGAGCGGTGGCTCAGTAAAGGTCCACCGGATCCACGTCCAGTGACCAGCGCACCTTGCGCGCTTCGGGGCTCGCGCGAATGACCGGCAAGGCCTCTTGCAGGACCCGGTGGCGGCGACCGCGCGCGGTTGCTGACAGAAGCAGTTGGCTGCGCTGGTAGCCCGCGCGCCGCGGCATCGGCGCCGGCAGCGGGCCGCTGAGTTCCAGCGCCGGCGCGTCCGCACGCAGGGCGCGGTCGGCATCCTCCAGTGCGCGGCGCACCACCAGCAGGAAAGCATCGGCCAGTTCCACCTGTTTGGCTTCGGCGCGGAACATCGCCAGGTGGGCGAAGGGCGGAAACACCGCGGCCTCGCGCTGCGCCAGTTCGATCGCGGCGAAGGCGCCATAGCCGCCGTTCAACAAGCTGTCCAGCAGCGGGTGTTCGGGGTGGTGGGTCTGCAGCACGACCTGGCCGGGGCGGTCCGCGCGGCCGGCCCGGCCGGCGACCTGGATCAACAGCTGGGCGAGTTTCTCCGGTGCGCGGAAGTCCGCGCTGAACAGGCCCTCGTCGATGCCCACCACCGCGACCAAGGTCAGGTTGGGCAGGTCGTGGCCCTTGGCGAGCATCTGGGTGCCCACCAGGATGCCGCGGGTATCGCCGAACTTTGCCAGGTGCGTTTCCAGCGCGTCGCGCCGGCTGGTGGTGCCGCGGTCGATGCGCAGCACCGGGACGTCGGGAAAGCGCTCGCGAAGAAGCTCTTCGATGCGCTCGGTGCCCGCGCCCTGGGACTGCAGGGCCAACCCGCCGCAGTCGGGGCAGGCGTTGGGCGTCGGCCGGCGCGCGCCGCAGTGGTGGCACTGCAGCCGCCTACCGCCGGCGTGGACGGTCATCGCCGCATCGCACTGGCGGCACTGCGCGCTCCAGCCGCAGTCGTGGCAGAGCAGTACGGGCGCGTAGCCGCGGCGATTCTTGAACACCAGCACCTGGCCATCGGCAGCCAGCGCGGCGTCCACGGCGTCGAGCAACTCCGGTGACAGTCCCGCCTGCAGCGGCCGCTTGCGCACGTCGAGAACGCGCACGGCCGGCGGACGGGCGTTGCCGGCACGCCGCGTCAGACGCAGGTGCGTGTAGCGGCCGGAGACCGCGTTGTGCAGGGACTCCAGCGAAGGCGTCGCACTGCCGAGCACGATGGGCACGTCCAGCGCCCGCGCACGTACCAGGGCGAAATCCCGGGCGTGGTAGCGGATGCCGTCCAGCTGCTTGAAGCTGCCGTCGTGTTCCTCGTCGATGACGAGCAGGCCGGCGTCGGGCAGGGGCAGGAAAACCGCGGAACGCGTACCGACCACGACCCGTGCCTCGCCGCGCAGGCAGGCCGCCCAGGTCCGCGTGCGTTCGCCATCCGACAGGCCGGAATGCAGCGCGTGCACGGGCACCCCGAGGCGGGCACGGAAACGCGCGAGCAACTGCGGCGTCAGGCCGATCTCCGGCACCAGCACGAGCGCCTGCTTGCCGCGGGCCAGGCAGTCCGCGATCGCGTGCAGGTAGACCTCGGTCTTGCCGCTGCCGGTCACGCCGTTGAGAAGGAAGGGGGCGAAGTGGTCCCGCGCTGCCAGGATCGCATCTACCGAGACCTGCTGTTCCGCGTTCAGCTGTGGGCCCTGACGGTGGGCAGGGGCGGACTGCGACGGCGGCACAGCGATCCGCTCGGCCAGACCGCGCTGCGCGAGGCTTCGCGCGGCAGCGCGCCAAGCGCCGGCGCCGGTGGTCGCGGCTTCCGCCTCGTCCGGATCGAGATGGGCCTCGTTCACCGCGCCAACCTGCAGGCGTTCGGCCAACACGCGCGGTCGGCCCGCGCGCATGTCCGCGAGCCCGGCGTGGCCGGCAGCGGTCAGCCGCCACGCCCAGTCGTGGGTGGCGGGCAGGGGTTCGCCGCGACGCAGCGGTCCGGGCAGCGCCGTCGCGAAGATCTCGCCCAGCGGTGCATGGGTATAGCGGCCCAGCCATTGCAGAGAGTCGAACAGCTCCCCGGCAAACAGCGGCCGATCATCAAGGGTGTGCAGCGCCGGCTTCAGGCTCGCGGTATCGATATCGGCGATCGCCGGGAGTTCCACCACCACTCCCACCAACTCCCGTGAGCCGAATGGCACCCGGACCCGGCTCCCGACCATGGCCTCTTCGCCGTGGCCGGCTGGCAGGTAGTCGAACAGGCGCGGCAGCGGCACGGGAACGGCAACGCGCAAAAGGCGGTTTTCGGGACGGCGATGGGGCATCGGGCCAGTCTATCGGGCGACCCCGACCGTGGTCCCGGAAAGCTCAGGTCGAGTTGCAGGCCATTGCTGCCCGGAAAATCACGAAGTGTGCGCAAGTCCCGGTTTTTGCAGGAGATTGACCGTTATCCACATCTGCTGTGGATAAGTCTGTGCATGGACGCTTGGCAAACGTGCGTGAGGCTGACCCCACAAGCACTCGCCTTGCGTTGGTCAAAAAAGTACCAAACGTTAAAAAGCGATATAAATCAAACTCTTGGCCGTGAAACATTGCAATGGCCACGCTGGTTGTGGCAGCCAAATCCCGCCACCGGCCCGCCGTCGCGCTGCTGTGCACAACCGATTCGACCCGCAACCCGCGTCACGCTTTGTTCACCGGCTGTTTATCGAATTGTCAAGCGTTCGGAGAGGGGGCGCGGATCGTTATCATGGCGCCATGCCAAGGCCCTTTCGATGACAAATCCGAGCGCCGTCCCGAGTGCCCGTTCATCCTCCGCAGTGGCGCCGGGAGCCCGTGCTCCGGCGGCGCTGGCTGCCTTCCTGCGTGGTGTCGAGCGGCGCGGCGCCGTGCTGGCAGAGTTGCAGTGCGGCGACGCCACCACCGGCGATGCCGCGCTGGCCGCCGCGATGCGCCAGTTCCGCCAGGAGGCCGGGGCGACCGTCATGGACGACTGGCCGCGCCAGTTCTGGGCGGTGTTACTGGCCCAGCCGGCGCTGAAGCAACGCACCCCCGTCGCCATCGCGGTCGACGCGACCGATCGTCTCGGTGAGCTGGGCAGTGGCCCGCGGGCGGCACTGCTGCTGCGCCTGGCGGCCGGGCTGGATGAGGCGGGCGCGGCTGCGGTTCTGGGTGTTCGCACCCAGACCTACCGGCTGGCCCTGCAGCGCGGACTCCCTCATCACCCTGATGGTCGCGCCGATCCGCACGCCTGGCAGGCGCTGCGCGAGCAGGTGCACCGCCGCATCAAGACGCTTCCGGGCGGACGGCTGGATCGCCTTGCGACAGCCCGCGAGGCCGCACTGAGCGGCGGTTCGACCGCGACCGCCGCCGCTTCCAGCATCGATAGGTCATCAGCAATACGCGCCCGTCCCGCTTGGCTGATGCCGCTGCTGTGGACCCTTCTTGCCTTGTGTGTTCTTGCGATGGCGCTGACCTTTCTTCCTTCGTCGGGAAATCCCGGCGGCGCAGCGCGCGCGGTCGATGCAAGCGGAGCACTCGATGAGCAGCCACCCGCGTCGCGCTACAGCGAGGAGGCGGCGGCGGTAATGCACCGGGATTTTGACCTGCTGGCCGATCCGCAGGGTGTTGCGGCGGCGGTTGACCTTCCGTTCCACGCCTGGCTTGCCGCGCACTCGGAGCAACTGTCCAGCGTGGAGTCGGCGCAAGCTGAGACAGGCGCCGACGTGGCGGTCGACGACGTGATCGAGACGGCTGGTGGGGAGACCTCCGATGACATCGAGTAGCCGTCGTGGTTGGTGGTGTGTTCTCGTCCTGGCGGTATTCACGGTGCAGGCTGCGAACCCGGCGCTCGATGAGGTCTCCGATCTGCTGCCACGACTGCAGCCCCAGGCACGCGCAGAGCTGGAGCGCCGCGCCGGGCAGTGGACAGACTGGAATCCCGACGAGCGCGAATCGTTCCAGCAGCGCATGCAGGCGTGGGACGACCTGCCGCGCGGCGAGCGCGACGCCATCCGCGAGGGCTACCTGGCGTGGCACGAGCTGCCGACCAGCGAGCGCGCCAGCATCGCGGCCGCCGCCAGCCGCTACCAGGCGTTGCCAGCCGAGGAGCGCCTGGCCCTGCGCGATGCCTACGAGGCGCTGGATGGCAGCGAGCGTCGCGGATGGATGTTGGGACCCGTCCTGGGGAGCGACTATCCGGCCCTGCAGCCCTTGCTGGCGCAGGTGCCGATCGAAGAGCACGCCGCGCTGCTGGCGGCGTTGCGCGCGATGACCGCCCAGCAACGCCGTGACCTGGCCGTGCTGGTGCAGCGCAGTTCGCCGCAGGAGCGCGAGCGCCTGCGCAGTGAGTTGGCGACTCTGGAACCGGCCGGCATTGCCGCGTGGCTGTGGGAGCGGCTCGACCGCTGAGGCCTGATCCCGGTGTCCTCCTCTTCCGATGCGGTCCCGCTTGCGGCCCTGCCCTCGGCGCGCCTTGCAACCGAGGTGGGCCGCACCGGCCTGTTGGCCGCGCCGCTGGTGCTGGGCCACGTCTCCACCGGCCTGATCGGCTTCGTTGACAGCGTGATCGCCGGCCACCACGGCACCGCCACTCTCGCCGCGGTCTCGGTCGGCACGGCGCTGTTCTGGCTGCCCATGATGGTGCCGATGGGGACCTTGATGTCGCTGCCACCGGCGGTCTCGCAGCTGGACGGCAGCGGGCGCCGTGACGAGATTGGCGCGCTGTTCCGCCAGGCCCTGTGGCTGGCCCTGGGTCTGGGCTTGGCGCTGTTCGCTTTTCTCAGCGTCGCGGGACTGGCCCTGGAGCCGATGGGGATCGCCCCGGGCATCCGTGATGGCGCACGCGACTTCCTCCATGGGATCCGCTGGGGCGTGCCCGCGCTGACGTTCTACCTGTGCATGCGCTACCTCTGCGACGGCCTGCACTGGACCCTGCCGACGATGCTGTTCGGGTTCGGCGGATTGGTTCTGCTGGTGCCGCTGGGCTTCGCTCTGGCCTACGGAGTGGGCAGCATGCCGGGTCGCGGGGCGGGTGGGCTGGGAGTGGCATCGGCCCTGATGATGTGGGCCCAAGCGCTGGCGTTCCTGCTCTACCTGCGGCGCCCGCGCCGATTCACCGGCCTGCGCCTGTTCGCCCGCTGGGACGGCCCGCAGTGGGTACCGATCCGCAGCCTGCTGCACACGGGCCTGCCGATCGGAGTCACCGTGGCTATGGAAGGCGGCCTGTTCATCACCACCGCGCTGCTGATCGGCCGACTCGGCGAGGTGCCGGTGGCGGCGCACCAGATCGCGATCAACGTCGCCAGCCTCTGCTACATGATCCCGCTGGGTCTGGCGGAGGCGACCACCGTCCGGGTCGGGCACGCCGTGGGCCGCGGCGATCCGACTGCCGTGCGCCGAGCGGCCTGGGCGGGTTTCATCATCGTGCTGGGCACCCAGGCGCTGTCGGCGCTCGCTCTCCTGCTGGGCAACCAGGTGGTGGTGGGCTTCTATACCGGCGATGCGCAGGTCGCGGCGCTGGCGGCCGCGCTGTTGCTGTATGCGGCGGCATTCCAGTTTCCCGACGGCATCCAGGTCATTGCCGCCGGCGCCCTGCGCGGACTGCGTGACACCCGGGTGCCAATGCTGATCGCGGCTTTCGCGTACTGGGGCGTGGGCATGCCGCTGGGTGCGGCGCTGGGTCTTGGCGTCGGGGGGTTCACCCCGGCGATGGGTCCACGCGGCATGTGGCTCGGCCTGATCGGCGGGCTCTGCGTGGCCTCGGTGCTGATGGGCTGGCGGTTCTGGCGGTCCAGCCGCGACCGTCACCTGCGCACCCTGTTGCCGGTCGCAAGCACGTTGCCGGGGTGACCAATGGTGGATGTATACCGTCGCCCCAGCGGTTACCCTCGCAAAATCGTCATGGAGTGTCTGCAATGAACCAGGTCCAGCGCCGCGGCCCGATCGCGCGTTTCTTCATCGGCTTGTGGGACGCGATGAATTTCACCCGCCGGTTGATCTTCAACCTGATTTTTTTCGCCTTGCTGTTCATCATCCTGGCGGCGATCGGCAGCGGTGACCGCACTGACCCGCTGCTGGAGCGCACCACCCTGGTGATCGCGCCCGAAGGCCGGCTCGTGGAGCAGTTCAGCGCTGACCAGGCCACGCGCGCGTTGATGAAGGCGATGGGCTCCAAGGGCGGCGAGATCCAGCTGCGTGACGTGGTCCGGACCCTGGACAAGGCCGGGGAGGACAAGCGCATCGAGCGTGTCGTCCTCCAACTGGACCGTCTGTTCGGCGGCGGCATGGCCTCGCGCCGCGAAATTGCCGCCGCGGTGGCACGCGTGCGCGCCGGCGGCAAGCAGGTCGTCGCCTTCTCCGAAGGCATGGACCAGTCGAACTACCTGATCGCCGCCGAGGCCGACGAGATCTACCTGGACCCGATGGGCGGGCTGTTGCTGGAGGGACTGGGACGCTACCGCCAGTACTACCGCGAAGGGCTCCAGGACAAGCTTGGCGTGGACATCCACCTGTTCAAGGTCGGCGAGTTCAAGTCAGCCGCCGAGCCCTATGTACTGGACGCCGCGTCGCCGGAGTCCAAGGAAGCCGACCTGTACTGGATGAACGACCTCTGGCAGCGCTTTCTGGCCGACGTCGGCCGCGCGCGCAAGCAGGACCCGGCGGTGATCGCGGCGGACATCAACCTGTTGCCCGAGGGCATTGCCGCGGTGAACGGTGATCTGGCCGAGTACGCGTTGCAACACAAGCTGGTGGACGGCCTGAAGACGCGCGAGCAGGTGCAGGATGAACTGGTCGAGCGCGGCGTCGCCGACGCGGACGCCGAGGGCGGCTTTCGCCGCGTCTCGATGGAGGGCTACCTGAGCCATCTGGATACCGCGCGCAAGCTCTCGCCCGACCGCCGCCCCAAGGTTGCCGTGGTCGTGGCCGCCGGTTCGATCACCGGTGGCGACCAGCCGCCGGGAACGATCGGTGGCGATTCGACCTCCGCCCTGCTGCGCCAGGCGCGCGACGACGATGAGGTGAAGTCGGTCGTGCTGCGGGTGAACTCGCCCGGTGGCGAGGTGTTCGCCTCCGAGCAGATCCGTCGCGAGGTGGTGGCCCTGCAGGCCGCCGGCAAACCGGTGGTGGTGTCGATGGGCGATCTGGCCGCGTCCGGCGGCTACTGGATCAGCATGAACGCCGACCGGATCTACGCCGACGCCTCCACCATCAGCGGCTCGATCGGCATCTTCGGCATGATCCCGACCATCCCGCGCGCGCTGGACAAGATCGGCATCCACACCGACGGCGTCGGCACCACGCCGCTGGCGGGTGCATTCGATATCAGCCGCCCGCTGGACCCGGCGGTCGGTCAGGTCATCCAGTCGGTGATCGACAAGGGCTATCGCGACTTCATCGGCAAGGTGGCCGACGCGCGTGGCAAGCCGGTCGATGGGGTCGACGAGATCGCCCGTGGCCGCGTCTGGAGCGGTGCTCAAGCCAAGGACCGTGGCCTGGTCGACGAGCTGGGCGACCTGAAGTCGGCCATCGTGGACGCGGCCAAACGGGTCGAGCTGGGTGAGGGTGACTACGCGGTCACCTACGTCGAGAAGACCGGCACGCCGTTCCAGCAGTGGTTCGCTGGTTTCGCCGAAGGCCGGATGGGAAGCCTGCTCCTGCGCGATTCCGACCTCGCCCGCGGACTGGTGGCGCGCGCGCTGCCGGCCACCCAGGCTGATCTGAAGCTGTTGGAAGACGCCATCACCCCGACCGCGGGCGTGCCGGTGAAGGCGCTGGCCTACTGCTTCTGCGCGCTGGAGTAGCAGACGCCGCGTCGTCTGATCAGCCCCCGGCCGCCTCGATCGCCTGACGCTGGGCTTCGGCGGCCTTGAGCGTGGCGTCCTCGACCGCCTTGGCCCTGTCCAGCGGCTCGTGCAGGGCGCGGCTGGCGGCGCTCTGACCGGCTGCCTTCGGCACCGGCGGCTGGTCGGGTTCCGGAACCGGCGGCCGGTTGCACGCGGCCAGGAGCACGATTGCCGCGCAGCTTGAAAGCAGGATGGTCGGGTTGACCCGCATCGTGGTGTCCTCCTGAGGTCCGGGGGTTATCCTAGCGCGCCGGGTCGAGCGTCGCCGCTGGCGACCAAAGGAGCACAGATGGATCCCAAGCGATGGCGCCTTGACGGGCAACTGGCATTGGTCACCGGCGGCAGCGCCGGCATCGGCCGGGCGATCGCCCGTGAGCTGCTGGGTCTGGGCGCCGACGTGTTGCTCGCGGCGCGCGATGGCGGCGCCCTGGACGATGCCCGCAGCGAGTTGCTGGAGGACTTTCCGCAGCGCGACGTCCAGGTCTTTGCCGCTGACGTAGGCATCGACGAGGAGCGCCGTGAGCTGCTGGAGTGGGTCGAGCAGGAAGGCGATGGCGGCCTGCACATCCTGGTCAACAACGCCGGCGCCAACGTCAGCCGACTGGCCGCCGATTACGACGACGCGGAGTGGCGGGCGATCTTCGAGGTCAACGTGTTCGCCGCCTTCGAGCTCTCGCGCCACCTGCACCCGCTGCTGACCCGGCACGCCGCGTCCAGCATCGTCAACGTGGGCAGCGTGTCGGGCCTGACCCATGTGCGCACCGGCGCGCCCTACGGCATGAGCAAGGCGGCGATGCACCAGATGACCCGCAACCTGGCGGTGGAGTGGGCCGAGGACGGGATCCGGGTCAACGCGGTCGCGCCCTGGTACATCCGCACCCGCCGCACCTCGGGTGCGCTGGCCGATGCCGACTACCTGGACGAGGTGCTGGAACGCACCCCACTGGGCCGGATCGGCGAGCCCGAGGAGGTCGCCGCCGCCGTCGCGTTCCTGTGCCTGCCGGCGGCCAGCTACGTCACCGGTGAGTGCATCGCGGTCGACGGCGGGTTCCTGCGCTACGGCTTCTGAGTCGGGGAAGCAGTGGATTTGACTCAGCCGTCCAGCGGAAGGGTCAGGGTCTCCTTGACCTCCTCCATGACGATGTAGCTCTTGGAGTCGCGCACGTGCGGCATGGTCAGCAGGGTGCTGCCCAGCAGTTTCCGATAGGACGCCATCTCCGATATGCGCGCCTTGATCAGGTAGTCGAAGTCGCCTGACACCAGGTGGCACTCCAGCACGTTGGGCAGGCGCAGCGCGGCGTTGCGGAATTCCTCGAAAACGTCGCCGGACTTGTAGGCCAGGCTGATCTCCACGAACACCAGCAGATCGGCCCCCACCAGATGCGGGTTCAGGCGCGCGTGGTAACCGGTGATGACGCCGTCGCGCTCCAGCCGGCGGACGCGCTCGGTGCACGGACTGGTCGACAACCCGACGCGCTCGCCCAGCTCGGTGAAGGAGATCCGCCCGTCCTGTTGCAGCACGCGCAGGATCTTGCGGTCGATTTTGTCCAGTTGTCGCGCGTCTGCGGCCATGAGCTTCCCGTCCAAAGCATTAGTGGCAGTGATTCTGCCTGCAGTTTTCCAAAATTACAGGCAACATGCCCGGCGCTTCGTTCCTATACTCCCCGCCTGGGATCCCGCCCCCGTCGGCGGGCAGCCGGCTGGGTGGACGAGCGGACATGCGGGTACTGATTCTGGGCAGTGGCGTCATCGGGACATGCAGCGCGTGGTACCTCGCGCAGGCGGGTTTCGAAGTGACGGTGGTCGATCGCGAGCCCGCACCGGCGCAGGAAACCAGCTTCGCCAACGCGGGCCAGATCTCGCCGGGCTACGCCTCGCCGTGGGCCGCGCCGGGCATTCCGCTGAAGGCGTTCAAATGGCTGTTCTCGCGCCACGCGCCGTTGGCGATCAGGCCCGGCCTGGATCCGCACCAGTACGTATGGATGCTGCAGATGCTGCGCAACTGCACGGCCGATCGGTACGCGGTCAACAAGGCGCGAATGGTGCGGCTGTCGGAGTACAGCCGCGATTGCCTGGACGAGCTGCGCGCCAGCACCGGCATCGACTACGAAGGTCGCCAGCTTGGCACTGTGCAGCTGTTCCGCAAGCAGGCGCAGCTCGATGACGCCGCCAAGGACATTGCGGTGCTGGAGGAATACGGCGTGCCCTACGAGTTGCTCGACCGCGAGGGCATTGTGCGCGTGGAGCCTGCGCTGGCTGGCGTGGTGGACTCGCTGGTCGGCGCGCTGCGCCTGCCGCATGACGAGACCGGCGACTGCGAGCTGTTCACCCGCCGCCTCGCGGCAATGGCCCAGGACGCCGGGGTGGAGTTCCGTTTCGGCGCGACGGTGGACCGCATCGAGGCATCCGGCGGGACGGTCACGGGGGTGAGTATCGACGGCCACATCGAGCGCGCGGATCGCTACGTCGTGGCGATGGGCAGCTACTCGACGCCAATGCTGGCGCCGCTGGGGATCAGCCTGCCGGTGTACCCGCTGAAGGGTTACTCGCTGACCTTGCCGATCACTGATGCGGCCATGGCACCGACCTCGACCGTGCTGGACGAGAGCTACAAGGTCGCTATCACTCGTTTTGATGAGCGCATCCGGGTCGGCGGCATGGCGGAGCTCTCCGGGTTCGACCTGAATCTCAATCCGCGCCGCCGGCAGACCCTGGAGAAAGTCGTCAACGATCTCTACCCGCATGGCGGCGACCTGGCCAGGGCGGAGTTCTGGACCGGTCTGCGCCCGGCGACGCCCGACGGCACCCCGGTGGTTGGCCCGAGCGCACTGGACAATCTCTACCTCAACACCGGACACGGCACGCTGGGCTGGACGATGGCCTGCGGTTCGGGGCGATACCTTGCCGACCTGATGGCCGACCAGGCGCCGCGGATCAGCAGCGAGGGTCTGGACATTTCCCGCTACGGTCGCAGCCGGGCGGCCCTTTCCGGAGCGCGGGCCTGATGCGTCCGGCCCGTGCCTTCATCGACCTGGATGCACTGCGCCACAACTACCGGCTGGCGCGCGAGCTTGGCGGGCACAAGGTGCTTGCCGTGGTAAAGGCGGATGCCTACGGGCACGGCGCGGTGCGTTGCGCGCGCGCTTTGGAGCCGGAGGCCGACGGCTTCGGCGTGGCCTGCATCGAGGAGGCGCTGGAGCTGCGCGAGGCCGGCATCCGTGCGCCGATCCTGCTGCTGGAGGGATTCTTCGCCGCCGATGAGCTTGGGCTGATTGACCGCCACGATCTGTGGTGCGTCGTCCAGGCGACGTGGCAGATTGACGCTATCGAACGTGCCCGCCTGACCCGGCCGCTGACGGTATGGCTGAAGCTGGACACCGGAATGCACCGGCTCGGCCTCGCGCCGGAGGAGTACCGCGCCTGCCTGCACCGGCTGCAGGCCCTGCCGCAGGTAGCCGAAGTCGTGGCGATGACCCACTTCGCGCGCGCCGACGAGCTCGACAGTGCGCGTACCGCGGAGCAGCTCGCGACGTTCCAGCGGGTCATCGCGGGCCAGGGCGTCGGCGGCGGGGAGCTGACCGCGAGTGTCCCCAACTCGCCGCCCCTGCTCGGCTGGCCGGCGCCCCGCGCCCAGTTCGCCCGCCCCGGCCTGATGCTGTACGGCGCCACGCCCTTCGCCAACCCGCATCCGGCAGCCGACCGGCTGAGACCGGTGATGACGCTGGAGTCGGAGATCATCGCCGTGCGCGAGCTTGCGGCCGGCGAGCCGGTCGGTTACGGCGCGCGCTTCGTCACCGAACGCCCGACCCGCGTTGGCGTGGTGGCCATCGGCTATGCGGACGGCTACCCGCAGTTCGCTCCCAACGGCACCCCGGTGTGGATCGACGGTCAGCCCGGTCAGGTGATCGGCCGGGTTTCGATGGACATGCTGACCGTCGACCTGGAGGGTCATCCGGGCGCCGGCATGGGCAGCCGGGTCGAGCTGTGGGGCAACAACGTGCGTGCCAGTGACCTCACCGAGCGCGGTGCGACCAGTGCGTACCGGCTGTTGTGCGGCCTCAAGCGCGTGCCGAGGACCTACCTCGGCGAGTGAGGCTGCGCCGCCTTCACTCCGCGCCTGCACAGGTGCTGGCGTGGATGAGCGCCTCGATCCGCTCCAGGTCGAGGCGGGTCGCCCCCGGGTCCTCGGCGCGACCGAACAGCAACCTGGCCCGGGTGTCATGCGCGTGCTGGTGCCACTGCTTGCACAGGCTGGCGTCGGGAACCGGAGCGCAGGTGTCGGTTACGTACTCGCAGGCCGCCGCCTGGCCACCACCGGCACTGCCGTCCAGCCCGGACACGCGCAGCGGCGCGCAACGCCGGGTCGGGACCGGGTCATCACTGAAATACTCCTGGCGGTCCCAGGTGCGGCAACTGAAGAGTGCGGGCGGTGGTTCGGCGGGCGTGGCATCGGCGACCTCACCGGCGGCCCCGGGCGTGCCGCTGTAATTGGCCGCGACGTTGCCATCCGTTGGGTCAGGCAACGCGCCGGCCGAATCGGCGCCGGGCGACATGCCGTCAGGAAAGGACTCCGGCACCGCGGGCATCGCGACCAAAGCCGGCAAGACGGGACCGGTCGACGTTCGCGGTGACGTTGGCGCTGGCGACCGTGCTGTCGGCGGCGTTGCCATAGCAGGGCTGGAGGCCGGTGCGGCCGTTTCCATCACCCGGCGCTGTTGCTCGCTGCCCTTGGGGCAGGGGATGTCGTTCTGCACGCTGACCGCGCCGCTGGCATCGGTGCAGCGGTAGATCACCACCGCGTCCTGTGCAATGGCGGGCGCCGCCCGCAACGCCACCCCGGCCGCCCAGCCCCCCGCGGAAGCCACACCCCGCGCGCGGCCGCCCCCCCCCCCCCCCCGCCCCGCCCCCCGCCGACCCGGG
>NZ_JXSS01000099.1 GCF_000855665.1 Lysobacter sp. A03 | reverse complement strand
CCCGTTCGAGCGTGACCTGGCGGAGCGCTTGGCCAGCGCCGAGCGTGCGCTGTTTGCCCGAGCGCAGGATCGCGGCGCGGCATTGACCGTCCTGCGCCCGACCCTCGTGTACGGGGTGGGCCGCGACGCCAACCTGACCCGGATCGCCGGGTTGGCGCGACGCTGGGGCCGATTCCCGCTGCCACGCGGCGCCACCGGATTGCGCCAGCCCGTGCACGTGGCCGACCTGGCCGAAGCCGCGCTGGGGTGTTTCGACCGCCCGGCCAGCCACGGCCACGCCTACGCGGTGCCGGGCGGGGAGTCACTGAGCTACCGCGACATGGTCGCCCGCGTGCTGGCCTGTCTGCAGCCGCCGGCACGCCTGCTCGAGCTGCCGCGTCCCCTGTTTGCCTTGGCCCTGCACGCGGCCCGGATCAGCGGTCGTGCCAGCGGACTCGGTGATGCCGCCATCGCGCGGATGCAGCAGGATCTTGTTTTCGACTCCGGTCCCGCGCAGCGCGACTTCGGCTACTGTCCGCGGCCGTTCGAACCGGTCGATGCGATGTTCCGACGTCCCTAGATATCGCGCGCCAAGGGCATTGTGCGCGCCTTGCGCAGCGCCCGCAGCGCCACGCCCAGCACGCCGCCGAGCACCATCGCGCCACCGATGAACAGTCGCGGCCCCGGACGGTCACCCCAGAACGCGATGCCCAGACCCACCGCGATCACCGGCGTCAGCAGCAGCCACGGCGTGACCTGCGCGACCGGGTAGCGCTGCATCAACACGTAGTAGAGGCCGTGACCCAGCAGCGAGGACACCAGCGCTGCGTAGACCACGCACGCCCAGGCCACCCAGCTCGCCGACGGCAGCGTCGCGAAGCCGCCCGGCTCGATCGCCGCACTGATCGCCAGCAACGGGAAGATCGCGATGATCGAGGTCCAGCCCTGCATGCTGAAGGTGTCCAGTCCCTGCAGACCCTTCATCAGCACCGTGCCGGTCGCCAGGAACAATGCGGCGGCCAGCATCAGCAGCACCGCCATCCAGTTGCCCAGCACGGACGGATCAAGTCCCAGCACCAGCACGCCGGCGAAACTCACCGCGATCGCCAGACCGGTGCGCCAGGCGAAGCGCTCCCCCAGCACCAGCCACGCCAGGATCGCGGTCATCGGGATATAGCTTTGCACCACGATCGCCGGCGAGGACAGGTCGCCGGACATCTTCAGGGCGACAAAGCTCAGGCCGAAGTGGGCCACGCCGATGCACAGGCACACACTGATCAGCCGCGGCCACTGCCCCGGCGGCGGTCGTTTGGTCCAGAACACGAGAACGGCGCCGAGTGCGGCAAAGCGCAGGGCGGTGAACAGGAACGGCGGGATTTCCTGCAGCGCGATGGCCGAGGTGAGGAAGTTGCCGGCCCATGCGAAACAGATCAGCAGGACCAGGGAAATATCGCGCGGGGACATGCGGACTCAGCGATTTGCACCCGCGAGGCGGGCAGGGAATGGTTTCTGCGGGAAAACGTGCGGGATTGCGCGGCAGCGCTCAGTAGCACAGGCCCATCTTGCGGTAGAGCTTGGACAGCACCCAAGCCGGGCCGATCAGCAGGTAGGTCAGGTCGGTGAGGAAGCTGGGCTTGCGGCCCTCGATCTTGTGGCCCACGAACTGTCCGATCCAGGCGATCACGAACACGGTTATGGCGCTCCACAGCAGTGCGCGCATGCCATGGGTCTCGAAAATGACGCCCGACAGCAACGCCATCAGCAGGAACATTCCCAGCATGCCCAGGCCCAGCCGGCGTGACTGGCGGTAATAGAACAGTGTTGCGGCAACTATCGCCAGCCCGGCCCAGAACCCGGGCCGGAACAAGGTGCCGGGGGCCGGGATGCACCACAGCAGTGCCACCACGCTCCACGCAATCGCCGGTACGCAGACCACGTGGATCCACTGATTGGTGTCGTTGCGATGGTCATCGGAGTAGCTGGCAAACCAGCGGTCGATCTTTCGCGTGCGTGCGTCCATGTTGCCTGCCCCCTGCGATGGTTCCCCGCCGGTCATCAGTCAATGCTTATGCCGGCCAGCTTCTGCAGCGCATCCGCATAGCGCGCGCGGGTGCGTTCGATCACTTCCGCCGGCAATACCGGTCCTGGCGGCATTTTGTTCCAGTCCAGTGTTTCCAGATAGTCGCGCACGATCTGCTTGTCGTAGCTCGGCGGGCTGGTGCCGACCTGGTACTCGTCGGCCGGCCAGTAACGCGAGGAGTCCGGCGTCAGCATCTCGTCCATCACATACAGATGGCCGTCGGCGTCGGTGCCGAACTCGAACTTGGTGTCGGCCAACAGGATCCCGCGCTCGGCGGCGAAGTCCGCCGCGAAGCGGTACAGGCGCAGCGTCGCGTCGCGCACCGCTTCGGCCAGCTCCGCGCCGCACAGGCGCACAGCGGTGTCGAAGTCGATGTTCTCGTCGTGCTCGCCGGCGGCGGCCTTGGTGGAGGGAGTGAAGATCGGCTTGGCCAGTTTTTCCGCCTGGCGCAGGCCGTCGGGCAGCTCGATGCCGCTGATGCGACCGGTGCGCTGGTAATCCTTCCAGCCACTGCCGATCACGTAACCGCGGGCGATGCATTCGATCGGCACCGGCTTCAGGCGCTTGGCGACCACAGAGCGGCGCACGTACAGCGACGGGTCGACGCCGTCGGGCAGCACCGAGGCGACATCGATGCCGGTCAGGTGGTTGCGGGCGATGTGCTCGGTCTTCTCGAACCAGAAATTGCTGATCTGGCAGAGCATCTCGCCCTTGCCCGGGATCGGGTCGGGCAGGACCACGTCGAACGCGCTCAGCCGGTCGGTGGCGACGATCAGCAGGTAGTCACCCGGCGGAGTGTCGGCGGGCAGGGACGTGGACGGCAGGCCGAACACATCGCGGACCTTGCCGCGGTGGCGCAGCGGCAGGCCGGGCAGATCGGATTCGGATAGCGAACGTCGCAGCATGGTCGTGGACAAATGGAGCCCCTCGGTGTCACGCACAGCATTGCAGAACCTGCCGCGGAGCGCCGCTGGGTACGCGCGCCGGCGCGACAGGGCCGGCCAGTGTACGCCGGGTCGGGGCAGCGTGCAGGTACACTGGCGACCGATCCACCACTGTCACCGGGGCGCGATGAAACGCTGGTACGGAAAACTGCTGGGCCTGTTTGCCGGAGCCGCATTGCTGCGGTTCAACCCCTTGCTGGGTGGCCTGGTGGGGCTGCTGATCGGCCACGCGTTCGACACCGACTGGTTCCAGTTGCGTCGGGACAATCCGTATGCCGTGCTGGGCCTGACCCCGGAGGCCACCCAGGCCGAGGTCGAGCAGGCCTATCGCCGCTTGATCTCCCAATACCACCCTGATCGGATGCCCGGCGTCGCCGATGAACTTCGCAAGCAGGCCGAGGCCAGGGCCGGCGAGATCAACCGCGCCTACAAGCAGATCAAATCCAAGCGTCCGCGCGCCTAGTCTTCCACGAGTCCCGCCATGCAGCCTACCGTCATCGCACCGTCCATCCTCTCGGCCGATTTCGCCCGTCTTGGCGAGGAAGTCGACAACGTCCTCAAGGCCGGCGCGGACTGGGTCCATTTCGATGTGATGGACAACCATTACGTGCCCAACCTGACCATCGGCCCGATGGTGTGCGAGGCACTGCGCAAGCACGGCGTCACCGCGCCGATCGACGTCCACCTGATGGTCGAGCCGGTGGATCGCCTCGTGCCGGACTTCGCCAAGGCCGGCGCCAGCATGATCAGCTTCCATCCCGAAGCCAGCCGTCACGTCCACCGCACCATCCAGATCATCAAGTCGCACGGCTGCCAGGCCGGCGTGGTGCTGAACCCGGCAACGTCGCTGGACGTGCTGGACTGGGTGCTGGAGGACCTCGACATGGTGTTGCTGATGTCGGTCAACCCGGGGTTTGGCGGCCAGTCGTTCATCCCCGCCACGCTGGAGAAGCTGCGCGAGGCCCGCCAGCGCATCGACGCGATCGGCAAGCCGATCCGCCTGGAAATCGACGGCGGGGTAAAGCCCGACAACATCGCCGAGATCGCCAAAGCCGGCGCCGATACGTTTGTCGCCGGCTCGGCGATCTTCAATGCCCCCGATTACGCCGAAGTGATTGGACGGATGAAGGCGGCGGTGGAGGGTGTCAGCGGCATCTGAGAAGCCTTGGCGCCTTGCATCAAAATGATGCCCGTCCTGGTATGACACCGGCGTCGGCGACCCGCCGTGCGATCGAAAGTTCTCCCGGCAGCGCAATGGTTCGCCGTGTGGGCCTGGCAAGCGTCACCCTTGGGTTCCCTCGATGGTTTTCAGGCGTGTCCGGCACAGCTGATGTTGCCGGTTGAACAGGGTGCGGAACGCCAGCAGGATCACGGCCAGCGTGCCCAGTGTCGTCGCCGCGGCGATCATGAACATGATCACGATCTGATAGCGCACGGCTGCGGTGGGTGCGGCTCCGGCCAGCATTTGACCGGTCATCATGCCCGGCAGGCTCACCACGCCCATGACCATCATCGCGTTGATGGTGGGGATCATCCCGGTGCGCAGCGCGTCACCGATCAGCGGTCGTGCCGCTTCCCACCGGGTCGCGCCCAGCGCAAGGTCGCTTTCAATCAAGCCCGACTCGCGGGCGACCCCTTGCATGAACCGATCCAGCGACAGCGATACGCCGGTCAGCAGATTGCCCAGCACCATGCCCAACAGCGGGATCGCATACTGCGGCGCGAACCACGGATGCACATTGATGATGCCGGCCAGCGCCGCGCCGGTGACGAGGAAGGCTGCGCCCAGGATCGACAGCAGGCTGTTCCAGTAGATCCCTGGAAATCTTCGACGGGTACGTCGGACAGCAGAGACGCTGGCCAGCGCTGCCATCACCAGGCCGATGCCGACAACCGGCAACGGCGTGCTCAGCGCGAATATCCATTCCAAGATGAATCCGACCAGCAGCAGTTGCACCGCCATGCGCACGCTGGCGACCAGCAGACTGCGCGCCAGTCCCAGCCGAAGCCATAGTGAGATCGCCACGTTGAGCAGAATCAACAGCGCGGCAACCGCGAGCTGCCAGTTGTCCAGATCGATGTACTGACTGTTCATGCGGCAGACGCCAACGACAGTATCCGATCGCTGTTGCGCTCCAGCTGCTCACGATCGTGGCTGGTCCACACACAGGCGCGCTGGGGCTTTTCCTGCAGCCAGTTGGCGATGAGCTGTTCAATCGCAGCCACCGCTCCGGCATCCAGCGACGCGGTCGGTTCGTCCAGCAGCAATACATCCGGGGCCGTCAGCAAGGCACGCGTCATCGCCACCATCTGGGCCTCGCCGCCGGACAGACGTTCGCTGTGTTGCTGCAGAAAGGTCTCATCCCGACCCAGCATCTGCAGCAAGTGTCGCGCCTGCTCATCCGGGAAATGACGGTGTTGGCGCACCTGGAAATGGAACGGCGCCCGTAGTGCTGCATCCACGGTGCCTTCAGGCAATGCCGGCCGCTGTGGCAGGTAGACCACGTGGCCACGGTAAACGGGCATCGACCACTCGCCCAGCGGGCGACCCTGAAAGATGATCTCTCCGCGTTGTATCAGCTCCAGCGCCGCCAGCGTGCGCAACAACAGGGTCTTGCCGCTGCCTGAGGGCCCGGCAATCGCCAGCCGTTCGCCAGGTGCCAGCATCAGATCAAGGTCTTGCCATAGAAGTCGATCAGCGATGGCAAATCGCAACCCAAGGGCCCGCAACAGAGGCCTGGAGCTGGAAGGATTGGGGTTGCCTGTCGACGCTTCGCTTGCTGGGTGGCGAGGTAATTGCATGATCGCCCCAGCTTAATGCGAGCAACAATGGTCGGGGAAGCCCACGAACCAATCGTTCGGCGCCGCTCGCCGCGCCACTGGCCGCCGGCTTCCGTGCGGTCGAACTTGACGGAACGGGGACGCATCCCCGAGTATAGGTGACGCATACACAGGAGAAGTCCGTGAGCGTCCCCGCCAACCAGGTTTTGAATCTTCAGTCCGACCAGACCCGCAAGGATCTGGCGCGCACGGTGGCGGCGCTGTTCGAGAAATGGGGACTCTCGGCGGAGGAGCAGTTGCTCCTGCTCGGCATGAGCCCGGAAAGCCGCAAGGTACTGCCGCAATACCGCCGCGGTGAACGGGCGCTACCCAACGCACCTGACACACTTGCCCGGGTCGGTTACCTGCTGGGCATCCACAAGGGCCTGCGCCTGCTCTTCCCGGAAAGCGAGGCCCTGCGCTTCGGCTGGGTGAAGCTGCGCAACCGGGTGCTGGAAGGCCACACGCCGCTGGAAGTCATGTTGACCGACGGCCTGCTGGGCGTCGCCCGGATCGCACGGTTCATCGATTTCCAGCGGGGCCAGTAGTGGAGGTTCTGGACACGCTGTCCCGCGTGGACGCGCAGCTGTTCCGGAACATCACCTCGCTGCGACTCAGCGAAAACCTGTTTGACGACCTGGTGCCCGATCGGGCCGGGCAGGATGCGGCGATCGCGGCCGAGATGGCGGTGCGCAAGTCACCGCCGGGGATTATCGACCGCGGCCTGTCCTACTCGCAGGCCATCGACTACCCCTTCGCCAGCGACTCCGTGGTGGGCTCGCGCTTCGGCGACGGCACCATCCGCGTCTGGTACGGCGCGTTCGACGACGCGACCGCCCGCGCCGAGACGTGCTGGCATGCCCTGCGGCAGGGCAACGACCTGATCGATCCGCCGGAAACCGTGTTCGTGCGTTACCGCGCGGTTTACACGGTGCGGGCGCGGGGACTGTTTGCCGACCTTCGCGGCAAGGAGGACGCATTTCCCGCGCTGGTCGGTGACGACTACGCGCCGACCCAGCCGATCGGCCGGTATGCCGCCCATCAGGGCTTGGCCGGCCTTGTTTACCCTTCGGCGCGCTGGCCGGACGGCGAGTGCTTGGCAGCGTTCCGGGCCGCGCCGCTGTCCGACGCCGCGCTGGCGTATTACCTGACCTACCGGATCGACCTGGGCCAGCAGATGGTTGCGATCGAGCGCACTCCCGGCGTCGTGGACCAGCGATTGTTCATGCGGGAGTTGCGGAGATCCCGCTGAGCTTTGTTCCGTGGCCATGCCGGCCCACAAGTTTGGCAAGGGGCGATGCCAAGCGCGGACACTCGCCCGAATCCGCTACGCAGGCCGATGTAGGTCACGAGGCGACCTCACGTCATGCAGGTGAGCGTTGGTGGCAGCGGCAACCACCTGTTTGCGCTTCTCACGTTCCTTCAACGCCTCGAAACCGATGATCACATCCAGCAGTTCGGTGGTGATCTCGTCCTGTCGCACGGCGCGGGTTTCCGCCGTCAGTTCCTCCAGCCGGTCCGTCACCGACTGCTCGGCCTGCTGCATGCGCGCCAGACGGGCTGCATTCTCGGTAACCAGCGCCTCGGCGCCGGCGCGAAACAGGCTGGCAAACAGGTAACCGCGGATCAGCGCCGCCAGCAGGGCGGGCGCAGGCAGGGTGGATCGCGGGAGGCTGCGTGATTGCCATGGCCGGGTGGCCAGGCTGCGTGCCAATTCCGGATCGAGTGGCAGCAGGGACTGGGTCACCGGTACCTGCAGGCCGTGGTCGCCACGACGGGAAAACACCAGCGTTACTGCGAGCGCGTCGGAATCGCCCCCGTGCCGGATTCCGTCCAGCCGCGTCACCAGTGCCCCGGCCAATCGGCCCAGGCCGTCGGTGCTGCCGGGGGAAAGCAGGGTCACCTCGGGCACCATCCCCAGCCCGCCCAGTGCGTCTTCCATCTGTGCACCCACGCAGATGATCCGCACCCCGTCCGGATCGCCCGTCTCGGCCGCGTGGCGTCCGACCTCGGCGGCGATCACCTCGTTGTAGTTTCCACACAGCCCATGATCGGAGCCGAACACCACGATCACATGACCGGCGGCAACGCGGGGCGCGGACGCCAGCGGTCCATGCTGGTGTACGAAGGCATGCAGGCCCTCCAGAACCGTGGCGCGGTAGGCGTCTATCGCATGTGCTGCCTGTTCGTACGGATTGGCATTGATCACCGACATGGTCTTCATCGTGCGCACGATGCCACCGATGCTGCGCAGCGTTTCGCTTCGGCGGTTGAGGATCTCAAGCGTGTCAGCCACGGGCGCCCCCGGTTCCATCCGCAGCAGCCAGCGCCGTGCGCCCCGTTTCAATGATCTGTGCCTGGCTGTCCTCATCCAGCGCCTGGTTGGAGGCGATACGTTCGGCCAGACCACCATCGTCAGCCCGTACCGCCGCACGGATCGCATCCATGGCCGCAGTGCTCGCGCGCTCGTCCATTCCGTCCAGAAGTCCCTGCATGGCGCACACCAGTACTGCAAGCTGTTCGGGCGCCGGCATTGGATCCCGCTCGCGCTGGCGCAGCGCCGCGCGTATCGCCGTGCCGCGGGCCAGACGCATCCTGGTAGCTGCATCGAGCCGTGTGCCAAAGCGGGCGAACTCTTCCAGCTCCTCGAATTGCGACAGGGTTACCCGCAGGTTGCCGGCCACTTCGCGGAATGCACGCTTCTGTGCCTTGCCGCCTACGCGCGATACCGAGATGCCCAGATCCACTGCGGGAAACTGGTTGCGGCGCACCAGGCGTGGCGACAGATAGATCTGCCCGTCGGTGATCGAGATCAGGTTCGTGGGGATATAGGCCGACAGGTTCTCCGCCTGCGTCTCGACCACCGGCAGAACCGTGATCGAACCGCCACCGATGGCCTGGGTGAACTGCCCCGCGCGCTCCAGCAGCCGGGCGTGGACATAGAAGATGTCGCCGGGAAACGCCTCGCGTCCCGGTGGCCGGCGCAGCAACAGCGACAACTCGCGGTAGGCGTGCGCGTGACGGGTCAGGTCGTCGATGACGACCAGCACGTCGCGCCCGTTTGCGGCGAGGCTTTCGGCAATCGACATGGCCGCGTAGGGCGTGATGTGGGCCAGTCCCGGTGCCTCCTCGTCGCCGGCGAACAACACCACCGAGCGGTCCATCATGCCGCCGTCGCGCAGCGCACCGATGACCTTGGCGACCGCGTCGCCGCGCTGGCCGACGGCACAATAGACACACAGCACGCCGCTGTCTTTCTGGTTCAGGATCGTGTCGACCGCGATCGAGGTCTTGCCGGTCTGGCGGTCGCCGATGATCAACTGGCGTTGGCCACGTCCCACCGGCACCGCGGCGTCCACGGCCTTCAGTCCCGTGGCCAGCGGGCGCGATACCGCCGCGCGCTCGAGGATCCCGGGAGCTTCCGCCTCGACCGGGCGCAGCGGCGCGGCATCCAACGGTTCCATGCCGTCGCGGGGACGGCCCAGAGCATCGACAACCCGGCCCAGCAGTGTCGGCCCCGTGGGTACGCTGACCACGCGACCGGTGCGGCGCACTTCTTCGCCCAGTGTGATGTTTTCCGAAGGCCCCAGCAGCACCACACCCAGGTTTCCCGGCTCCATGTCGAAGACGATGCCGCGTTCTCCGCCGGCGAACTCCAGGACCTCGTACGATAGCGCGCGTGCCAGTCCGGTGACGATCGCCACGCCGTCACCCACCTGGGTTACCTTGCCGATCTCGCTCAGCTGGGGGGCGGGCGCAGGACCATCCAGCAGGGCCTGCACCATGTCCAGCGTACTGGGTGCGTGCCGATCAGCCTGCATCGTTTCAGTCCTGGGGCCTGAGGTGCCCGTGGCCGGCATCGGCCAGCAGCGCATCGAGTCCGTCGATATAGCTGTCCACGGTCCACTCCACCTGTGCTCCGCCCATCCGCAGGGTCAGTCCCGGACTCTGCGCGGGCTCGTTGCGGAACGTCACCGTGATGCCGGGAATCAGCTGGGCAAGCTCTTTGCGCAGGTTCTCGCGCGCCGCCTCCGGCAGCGGGTCGCGGGTCAGGGCGAGCGCCTGCAGCGATTCACCGCCGGCCTTGCGCAGATCGTCCGCCATCTCGACCAGGCGACCGCCCGCATGCGCGACGATGCGCGCCTCCAGAGTCTCGTCGGCCAGATCCATCAGCGCCTTGCGGGTCAATGACAGCAGCGCTTTTGCACCGTCGCGGTGGAGGTCGTCACGGTAGCGCCGTATCTCTTGCACGCGCTGTTCTGCCATTTCGGCCTGTTCGTGCGCCATGCGCTGGCGACTCTCGGCCAGGAGCGCGTTACGTTCGGCCTCGGCGACCGCGCGGGCCTCCTCCAGCATGCCCTCACGTCCGGCGCGCAGCCTGTCCACCTGCGCCCTGTAGTCCGCCTCGGCAGTTTCCGCGGCCGCCCGGATCTGCGCGGCCTCACCCATGCGCTGCGCGATTTCCTTTTCGCGCGCGTCGATTCCGTCGAGGATGGGGCGATACAGAAACCGCTTCAGCAGCCAGACCAGAACAAGAAAGTTGACGATCTGCGCCGCGACGGTGATCCAGTCGATCGACATCGTCTAGCCGCCGCTGGCCTGTGCCGCCGCTTCCAGCGCCGCGTTCCAGAACGGGTTGGCAAACAGCAGGATCATGGCGACCACGAAGCAGTAGATCGCGGTGGATTCGATCATGGCCAGACTGACAAACAGCGTGCGCGACAGGGTCGGCGCTGCGTCGGGCTGTTGCGCGATGGCATTGAGCGCGGTTGCCGCCGCGTAGCCCTCACCCAGCGCGGGACCCAGCGCACCGAAGGACACGGTCAGGCCAGCGGTGAAGATCGATACGATGGCGATGATGGACAGATCGGTCATGGCGGGTCCTTGTCGGTTTGTGGGGTGTCGGACGGCGGGGCGGTGGCCGAGGAGATATACACCGTGGCGAGGATGGCGAAGATATAGGCCTGGATCACTCCGGTGAGCAGGCCGAGCATGTCCATCACCACGGGGAAGAAGAACGGTGCGACGCCCAGCAGGATGCCGGCAATCACCGCGCCGCTCATGATGTTGCCGTAAAGACGGATCGCCAGCGAGACGCCACGCGAGAACTCGCCGACGATGTTGAAGGGCAGCATGATGACCGATGGCTGGACCCAGGTTTTCAGGTATCCGCCGATACCCTGGTTGCCGATCCCGAAGATGGGTACCGCCACCAGCACCGATAGTGCCAATGCCGTGGTGGTCGACAGCGATGCCGTCGGCGGACGGAAACCCGGTATCACCATCAGCAGGTTCGAGGTGACGATGAACAGGAACAGCGTGCCGCTGAAATACAGCAGCCGGCGGTCATGGCGCACCGATATTTCGTCGATCTGTCCCTGGATGCCCTGCACGATCACCTCCAGCGTCGTTCGCCAGCGGTTGGGCGGCACGTCGGGCCGCAACTTGCGGGTCACCAGTATCGAGGTGCCGGTCAGCAACGCCATGACGATCCAGGTGTAGAAGATCGTGGCGTTGATGGGGATGCTACCCAGCATGAAAATGATGGTCTGGTCGGGGCTCAGTTGCACTTCCGGTCCCTCTGCGGCGCTGTCGGCCGTGCCAGGGCGACAGCGGCAAATCGGGTCGCCAGAAACCCCAGTGCATAGCCCGCCAGGGCCGCCGCTCCACCCGCCCGTGCCACCAGCCAGCCCGCCGCCAGCAGCGCGGTGATTCGCAGCAGCGCACTCAGCGCCAGAACCGGCATCGGCCGGGAACCGCGCAGCGCCAGCCGCAGACCAAACGCCAGTCCGGCAAAGAAAATCGTCCCTGCGATGGCGCCCGCCACGGTCCCCAGCCCGAATGCACCCCAGTCGATACCGTTCATGGTTCGCCGCCCTCCCGGCCGACCCAGGCCCACGCAAGCATTCCGCCCAGCGCCACACCGCCAAGGATCAGCGCAATCGTCCATGAGAACGCCTGGGGTGCCACGCGATCCAGCCACAGGCCCAAAAACGCGCCGCCTACTGTCGGCACAGCGATCGACCAGCCGATCATGCCGAAGGTGCCGATACCGCGCAGCGGACTCGGTCCCGGGTTGTCGCGCGTGGCCTGCATGCGCCGCGCACGCTCGCCGATTTCGTCGACGGGCCCACCACGCTTGCCGGTCATCGGCGGGGGTTTCTCAGGTTGGCAAAGCCGCGCACCATTTCCGCTTCCAGACGCGCCAGTGCCGCACGCGCGACGCGCTCCTCATCCTCCATCTGGTGAAACGTATCCTGCACGGTCTCGCGCAGGCTGGCCAGATCGGCGCTTTCCACTCCGCGGCGCACCGCGATATCGACCTGATGGCCTTTTTTGACCAGCAGACCCTCGTCGATGCCGAAGATCCGCTCGCCGCCGTCGGGCGTGGTCACCAGCAGGATCGAAGGTACCAGCGCGGTCACGAAATCCACATGGTTGGGCAGGATGCCGAACCCGCCATCGGCCGCGACCGCGTTCAGCTGGATGGCCGCGCCTTGAAACAACACCTGTGACGGCAGGCGAAGGTGGACCTGCATCTGGGCGTTCATGCTCATGCGTTGCCCTCGGCTTCGTCCAGCGCGCCGATCATGTAGTAGGCGCTTTCCGGCAGGTCGAATGTGGCCTGCTCCAGGATCCGCTCGCAGCCTTCCAGTGTCTTGTCGATCGGCACCAGTTTGCCGGCGGTTCCGGTCGCACCCGCCACGGTGGCGAAAGGCTGGGTCAGGAATCGTTCCAGCCGTCGGGCCTGTGCCACGGTAGCGCGGTCATGGGCCGAGAGCTCCTCGATCCCCAGCATCGCGATGATGTCGCGCAGTTCCTCGTATTCGGCAAGTGTCCGGCGCACCGCGCGTGCTACGTCGTAGTGGCGTTGTCCCACGACGGTGGGCGTCAGCATGACCGAAGCGGAGGCCAGCGGGTCCACCGCCGGGTACAGTCCTTCGCTGGCGCGTTTGCGTGAGAGCACCACCGAGGCGGACAGGTGCGCGAAGATCTGCGCCGCCGCCGGGTCGGTGAAATCATCGGCAGGCACGTACACCGCCTGGATCGAGGTGATCGCGCCCCTGTGGGTCGAGGCAATGCGCTCCTGCAGGGCCGCCAATTCGGTGGCAAGCGTGGGCTGATAGCCGACGCGCGAGGGCATCCGCCCCAGCAGCCCCGACACCTCGGAACCCGCCTGCACATAGCGGAAGATGTTGTCGATCAGCAGCAGCACGTCCTGCCCGCGGTCGTCGCGGAAATACTCGGCCATCGTCAGTGCCGAGGCGCCCACCAGAAGCCGCACCCCGGGTGACTCGTTCATCTGGCCAAACAACATCACCATCCGGTCGCGCACGCCCGCCTCACCCATCTCGCGCCAGAGCTCCTCTGCCTCGCGTGAGCGCTCTCCGATCCCGCAGAACAGGCTTACGCCGTCATGGTGCTCCACGGTGTTGTGGATCAGCTCGCTCAACAACACGGTCTTGCCGACACCGGCGCCGCCAAACAGTCCGGTCTTGCCGCCGCGCTCGATCGGCGACAGCAGGTCGATGGCCTTGATGCCGGTCTCCAGCACCTCGGCGCGCAGCACCCGCTCTTCCAGTGCCGGAGGGGCGCGGTGAATCGGGCGGCGCGCGGTGGCGGTGACCGCAGGCAGTCCGTCCAGCGGCGCACCAAAAACGTTCAGCATCCGGCCCAGTACTGCGTCGCCAACAGGTACTTGAATCGACGCACCGGTCGCATGCACCGGCGCGCCCAGTCCAAGACCGCGCACCGTGCCCAGCGCAATGCAGCGCACCACGCCGGCCTCGACCAGGGATGCCACTTCCAGCGCGACATCGCCCGCGCGCAACAGCTCTTGAATGCGTGGGGTCACCCCGGCAAAGGCAACGTCCACGACACTGCCGCGGATGGCGACGATTCTTCCGTCGTCCGGGCCCGGCGCCGAGCTGTGTTTCCCTTCACGGGCCATCATGCTTCCGTCGCGTCGGGGACACCAGCCGCCGGTCGCTTCGCGCATTACCCAGCGCACGCGATGCATTCACGATCGTCGCAAGGTCGACCACTTCCTGCAGCGCCGCGCCCAGGATCGCCGGCAGGAAGCCGAACGCAGCCAGCAACATCAATCCAACGCTCAGGGCAATGCCGAGCCAGATGCTCTGCAGGGCCACCTGCATGGTGCGCTGGGCGATCGCCATCGCGGTCGCGGTTTTCGACACGTCATCGACGGTGATGATCACATCGGCCGACTCGCTGGCTGCCGTTGCGCCCCTGGCGCCCATCGCGACACCGACGTCGGCCACGGCGAGTACGGGCGCGTCATTAACGCCGTCGCCGACCATGACCACCGGCCGCTCCTTGATCGCCTGGACGATCCGGACCTTGTCTTCCGGCAACAGCTCGGCCTGGATGTCGCCGATCGCCAGACCGCCGCCTACGTGACGGGCGGTGGCATCGGCATCGCCGGTAAGCATCAGGACGCGCTCGACGCCCAGCGCCAGGAGCCGGTCGATGGTCAGGCGGGCGTTCCCCCGGACCCGGTCGCTGAGCAGGATGGTGCCGGCGAAGCGGCCGTCGACGGCGACGTAGACCGCCAGCTCGCCGCTGGCGATCGACGCTGCGCGCGCCTCGGGAGCGAAGGATGTGACAAACGCGAGCTTGCCGACCACGACTTCGCGGTCGTCGATGGTCGCAACCACGCCGTTGGTCGCCTCCTCGCGTGCCGCCGTGGCTTCGCTCGGGCGCAGGCCGCGCTCGTGCGCTGCTTCCACGATCGCGGTGGCCAGCACGTGCGAGGAGTACTGTTCAGCCGAGGCGACGAGGGTGAAAAGCTCGTCCTCATCGAAGTCCGCCGCGGGCTGCACGGCGACCACCGTCGGGTCGCCGTAAGTGAGGGTGCCGGTCTTGTCGAAGGCGACCGTGCGCGCACGTGACAGCTGCTCCAGCGTGCCGCCGCCCTTGACGATGATGCCGTGCCGTGACGCCCGGCTCATGCCGCCCATGAAGGCGACCGGCGCCGCGATCAGCAGCGGGCAGGGCGTGGCAACAACCAGCACCTCGGCAAAGCGCACAGGGTCCCCGGACACCCACCAGGCGATCCCGGCAAGCAGCAGCGAGCCGAAGCTGAAGGGCACGGCGAACCGGTCCGCCAGTCGTACCAGCGGAGCCCGGCTTCCGGCGGCTTCCTCAACCAAGGCAACGATGCGCTGGTACTGGCTGTCCGTCGCCGCGGCCGTCGCCTCGATGATGACCGCGACCTCGCTGTTGAGCGAGCCGCTGAGCACGGCATCCCCCCGGCCGCGCTCGACCGGGAGACTCTCGCCGGTCAACGATGACTCGTCGAAGCTGCCGCTTGCGGAAACCAGCACCCCATCCACCGGGACGACTTCCGACGGCCGCACCAGCAAGCGGTCGCCAATGGCCACCTCGGAGACCGGGATGTCCTCGACCTGGCCGTCCTCGCCCAGCATGCGGTGCGCATCGCGCGGGGCACGATCCAGCAGCGCGCCCAGCTCCCTGCGCGCACGACCGGCCGCGTAATCCTCCAGCGCCTCGCCGCCGGACAGCATCAGCACGATGACCAGACTCGCCCAGTACTCGCCGACCGACACGGTCGCGATGATCGCCATGACTGCCAGGACGTCGATGCCCATCCGCCCGGCAAGCAGGTTGCGCAACATCCCTATCGCCTGGCTTGCCGCGATGGCAAGCGCGAACGCGCTGATCAACCAGCGGGCGATGTTCCGTTCGACCAGGACACCCTGCCCGAACAGCTCGATGGCACCAGCCACGAGTCCGACCAGGAGGGTCAGGGCGACGATCCGATAGCGTCCGGTGAAGCTGACGATTTTGTTCATCCTGCCGGTCGTTCTCCGGAGCCGCTCATCACGGCATGGTCGGTAATCAGCCTTCGTATTGCTGCCCCAATGCCAGCAACTCCGGCGTGCCGATCAGCTCATTGAGCTGGTCGAAGTCCAGCATGGCGTCCTTGAATGGCGCCGTGCTGCGGTGGGTGTGCAAGCTGGAATAGTAGCCGCGAAGGGTGTGGGCGACCGCGCGCGCAGTGCCGCCGGGAAAGATCACGATCCGGTAACCAATCTCACCCAGCACGTCCGAGCTCTGCACCGGGGTCTTGCCGCCTTCGACCATGTTGGCCAGCAGCGGAATGCGATCGGCGAAGCGGGCGCAGACGATGTCCATCTGTTCGCGGCTGCGGACCGCTTCGATAAACAGCGCGTCCACGCCGCATTCCAGATACGCCTCGGCACGGTCCAGCGCCGCCTCGAAGCCTTCCACTGCGACGGCGTCGGTGCGGGCGAGGATCAAGGTCTGGTCGCTGCTGCGCGCGTCCAGCGCCGCGCGCAACTTGCCGCGCATCTCGCCAACTGGAACGACGCCCTTTCCATCCAGGTGCCCGCAGCGCTTGGGAAAGGTCTGGTCTTCCAGCTGGATCATCGCGGCGCCGGCGCGTTCAAAGGCGCGCACGGTGCGCTGGGTGTTGAGCGCGTTGCCGAAGCCGGTGTCGGCATCCACGATGACCGGAGTGCTTACGCGCTCGGTGATGCGCGCCAGGGTGTCGGCCACTTCGGTCGCGGTGGTCAGACCGATGTCGGAGCGACCCAGCCGCGTGTAGGCGATGGAGGCGCCGGAAAGGTACAGCGCCTCGAACCCGGTTTGCTCAGCGATCAGGGCGGTGAAGGCATCGTAGATGCCGGGCGTCAGGATGGCGCTCGGCTGTTGCAGGCGTTGTTTGAAGGTTGTTTTCATGCGCACGGATCAAAGGCGGGGGAGTTGAAAAGGTATCGCGCCAAGTGCCGGTGCCCGCGCACGGGGCGCGGGATGTCCGGACATTTGGGCTGGCTGAGTGAGAGGATACCGAGTCTCAACGAGCGACGCTCACGGTCCCATGAAGGTCGATCAAGCGGGCCGTACACAACGGTCTGCGTCTGGCGACCGCTCGATCGGAGTGCGACCCGTCCGGGCAAACCTCATCAAGGATTTCATCTTCTGATCTAGCCACGTGATTTGCATTTCCTCTGTCGATTGGATTTTCAATCGAGATAGGGTCTTCCGCTAAAACTCCCGAACCAGCGGATAAGCAACACCTTCGAACTCGGTCGCAGGGTCATCAATCAGCAGATCGATGATGATGGGCATCATGGTCATGAGGATCGATGCACCATCACGGACCTGGGCGCGGTTGGCGCCACTGTTCCAGGTTGCACCGCCATGGACGAGTTGGTTGCGCAGGACGTAGAGCCGATCGAGGACTATGGAGAGCACCACATCCGTCTGCCGTTCCATCAGTGCCTTCATGGCGACTCGCTTGCTGGCGGCGAATTGGGTCTCCCATCGATCGCTGCTGTCGTGTTCGCGCATCGCCCGCCAGTAGGGTTCGAACACGAACCTGTTCTCGATCATCGTGCGGATCGGACCAGTGAACTTCTGGAACGCCGCGTCCTGCAGTCGGCCTTGGTGATCGTTGGCCAGAACTCTGCCGATGAACCCGCGCGTCTGCTCTCGCTCGCTTTGTTCGAAGCCGAAGTCGGCCGCATAGGCGGCATTCAATGAGATCCACAGAAAGATGAACTGCGCGTCCAGGTCCGCCGTTTCCTGCTCGGCCCGCGCCAGCCAGCTGATCGCGCGATGGATCCTCACCCGCAGGTTCTCGGGCTGGTTATCCCTGACTTGTCGGTGTTTGGCCTTGAGCGCTTCCGCATTGAACGTCATGACATTTCCCCCTGGACCTGTCGCAGTGTGTGAGACGTCTTTGCTGCATCGTCGCACCTGATGTCAACCACAAGGGGAGAGTGACATGAGCGACCGCAGCCACATCAGCGTGATCTTGGACCGCACGGGGTCCATGCAGGACATTCGCGATGACGTCGTCGGGGGATTCAACGCATTCCTCGCAGCCCAGCAGGCCAGCCCCGAACCGGCGACGTTTACCTTGGTGCAGTTCGACTCCCAAGATCCGTACGAGGTGCTGCACCGCGGCGTCGCCATTTCCGATGTGCCCCCGCTGACCTTGGCGCAGTACGTGCCTCGGGGCACAACGCCGCTCTACGACGCCATGGGACAGGGCATCCTCGAGCTGGAGGCGGGCTTGGCAGGGATGGCTGACGATGAGCGGCCCAACAAAGTGATCTTCGTGGTGGTCACCGATGGGCAGGAGAATGCCAGCCGCGAGTTTGATCGGGCCCGTGTGACCAAGTTGATCGCAGCAAAGAAGAAGCTCGGCTGGGATTTCGTTTTCCTCAGCGCTGATCTTCAAGCATTCGAAGATGCGGAGCGCATGGGGGTGGAACTCTCGTCCCGGCTGATGTTCAACAAGTCCAAGCAGGGCAATGATCGAGCCTGGTCAGCGGCCTCAGCGAGGATTCTCGATCGGCGGTCCGGCGTATCGGCGTGTGTGGCTTTCGATGAGGTGGATCGGAAAGCTCAGGACGATCCGGACTAGCGGTTATGAAGCACGAACGGGTCGTGTCGCCGGACTTGCTGCGCGAGATCCGGCGCCAATTCCGGCTCGACTGGGCCGGACACCATGGCTTCCCGCACTGGGCGCGCGTCTATCGCCATGGCCTGTACGTTGGCCGGGCGGTGGGCGCGGATCTGCGCGTCGTCGAGTTGTTCGCCTTCCTGCATGACTCGCAGCGCGAGAACGAGTACACCGATCCCGAACACGGTTCCCGGGCGGCGCACTATGCCTGTTGGCTTCGCTCCAAAGGACGGTTTGAGCTTGATGCGCCGGCTCTCGACTTGCTTGTGGCCGCCTGCCAAGGGCACAGCGACGGGCACCAACTGGCAGATCCGACCGTCATGGCGTGCTGGGACGCGGACAGGCTGGACCTGGGGAGGGTGGGGATCCGGCCGGACCCGCGCCGCCTGTGCACCGTTCCAGCCCGTGATCCCGGTTACCTGGCGCGTGCGTGGCGTGGTGGCGTTGCGCACCGGGACCGCATCCACCGGATGGAGCGCTAGCATCTCCCGTCATCGTCCACAAAAAACCCCGCAGATCCGCGGGGTTGGCTGGCATTCCGGCAATTCGCCAGGAGCTGTCGTCGTGTGGTGGCTATGGGTGGACTCGAACCACCGACCCCAGCATTATGAGTGCTGTGCTCTAACCGGCTGAGCTACATAGCCGACGATCTTCCGCCGCAAGAGCGCAGCGAGCCGGGAATTTTGGGCGTGCCGCGGGCCATTGTCAAACCTGACTGGACTCGGGACCGTCGCTTGTCGGATGGCGGGGGGCGTGGCAGAGTCAGAGTCAGTCCAATCCGGAGTCCGTCTCGTGATCGATCCGGACGGTTATCGACCCAATGTAGGCATCGTGCTGATGCATTCCGACGGACGCCTGTTCTGGGCGCGGAGGGTGCATCGTGATGGCTGGCAGTTCCCGCAGGGCGGGATGAACACCGACGAGACGCCGGTGGAGGCGATGTATCGCGAGCTGCGCGAAGAGACCGGCCTGCAACCCGACCACGTCGAAGTGCTCGGCGCCACTCCCGGTTGGCTGCGCTATCGCCTGCCGCAGCGCTCCATCCGTCGCAACGATCGACTGGTGTGCATCGGCCAGAAGCAGGTGTGGTTCCTGCTTCGGCTGACGGGCAAGGAGTCCGACCTGCAACTGGACGTGACCGAAAAGCCCGAGTTCGACCATTGGCGCTGGGTCGACTTCTGGTACCCGCTGGAGCACGTGGTCACGTTCAAGCGTCACGTCTACGCCAGTGCGCTGCAGCACCTGGCACCGTTTGCCCGCCACGTCGCCGGCGACCAGGCGGTACCGCCACCCGGGCCGGTCCTGGCCGGATGGTCGCGCCATCGCAGCCGGTCGCGACCGACGCGCCAGCACCCCGCGCAGGGCGGCAAGGGCGTCTGAACCGCACTCCAGACTGAATCGAGTCAGACGGCTGATTGACAATCATTCTCATTTGTAGTGTGATTGCGGTCGTAGCCGATCCGGCTGCCAACCCGGTCCAGTCAACGTGTACGTCTGTATCTGCAACGGCATCACCGATCACGACATCCGCCAGGCCGCCGAGGCGGACTGCGATTCCATGGCTGAGCTGACCATGCGTACGGGCGCCGGCTCTTGCTGCGGCAGCTGCGTGGATATGGCCAGCGAGCTGCTGGACGAGACCCGCGCCGCGCGCGTTCTGCCCCTTCCGGTGCTTCGACACGCCGCCTGACGAGCCAGCCCGCGCGCCCTCCAAACGACAATGGTTCGCGCTTGCGGCTGCACCCGGTTCGCGTTCCGCCCTTCTGAGGCATGACCGTTTAGAGTGGTGTCATCCCCACGCATAACGGAGCATTGCCATGAAGGGCGACGCCAAGGTCATCGAGTTCCTTAACAAGGCGCTCTACAACGAGCTGACCGCGATCAATCAGTACTTCCTGCACGCCAAGATGCTGAAGAACTGGGGCCTGAAGGAACTGGCCGACCACGAGTACGAGGAATCCATCGACGAGATGAAGCACGCCGACCAGTTGGCGGAGCGGATCCTGTTCCTCGATGGGCTGCCAAACTTCCAGGCGTTGGGAAAGCTGCGCATTGGTGAGAACCCGCGCGAGGTGTTCAATTGCGACCTCGCCCTGGAGATGGACGGCCTGCCGCTGCTGCGCGACGCCATCGCCCACTGCGAAAGCGTCAGCGACTACGTGAGCCGCGAGCTGTTCGTATCGATCCTGGAGTCCGAGGAAGAGCACGTCGACTGGATCGAAACCCAGCTTGGCCTGATGGATCGCCTGGGCGACCAGAACTACCTGCTCACCCGCACCGAGAAGTAATCCGGATTGAAGTAACCCGGATTAGAAGTGACGCGCACGCCCGCGCGCCCATCAAGGGCGCGCTCGGCGGTGCCGGGTGGGTCGCGTGCGGTCAGCGGTGTACGGCGGTGGAAGCGGATCGGCGGCGCCGGAAGATCATCCGCCAGACCCACCACAGCGCCAGGGCCAGCACGATGCTCGTCACCACGACCAGTCCGAAGGCCACCCACGGGTAGCTGAATACCAGTGCCAGCCCGCCCACCGTGGCGACATCCTCGGTGAGGCTGGCGGTCCAGTTGGTCACCGGCTCCGGTGAGGTATTGAGCACCGCCCGCGAGCCGGATTTGAGCGCGTGGCTGGCAAACGCCACGCCGGCGCCGGTAGCCAGTGCGCCCGCCCCGAGGCTGCCGTCGGGGGACATCGCCGCCGCGGCCAGGAAGGCACCGGCCGGGATGCGCAGCACCGTGTGCAGCAGGTCCGAGAGTGAATCGACTCCGGGGATCTTGTCGGTGAGGAATTCCGCTGCCGCCAGCACGCCCGATATCCCCATCACCCAGGGTGAGGCGGTGACCTCCAGGGCCTGCGGCAGGTCCAGCCAGCCGAAGAATCCGGCCAGGCCGATCCCGAACACGGTCATGTAGACGCGAACGCCGGCCAACCAGGCGAGAACTACGCCAATTGCGAACAGGTGCGCATCAGACATCGGGCAACCTCGCTAGAATCCGGGCCGGGTATGGGGAAAACAGAAACCACACGTTATGTGATCGTGCCGCATCGGCGCGGTCGCCGCACGATGTTGCTGTCGGCGCTCGTCGCCGGCTGGCTGGGATCGCTGCTGCTTGTCTGGGCCGCTACGAGCCTGCACGCGGCCCCGCAACTGCCGGGCGTGAAGAGCGCCGCGGCTACCGCGCAAATCGAGCTGGCGGCGGCCAAGGCACGGCTGCAGGCGTTGAGCCAGCGCGCGGCGACGCTGGAGCGCTCCGATCAGATCAGCCGCGTCGCCAATCAGGAGCTGCAGGAAGAACTGTCGCAGCGCGAGGAGGAAATCAGCGGCCTGCGCGCCAACCTGGCCTTCTATGAGCGCGTCGCTGGGCCGGCTGCCAAGCAGCGCAAGGGACTGAATGTGCATTCGCTGGAGTTCAAACCCGAACGCGCCGGCACCTGGCGATACCAAGCGGTGCTGACCCAGAATCTTGCCCAGGGCGCCATCAGCAGCGGCAAGCTGCGCTTCGCCATCGAGGGCGTGCGCGACGGCAAGTTGGCCACCGTCGGCTGGGCCGACCTCCACCAGAGCAGCGGCGCCCCGCCGCAGGACTACGCGTTCCGCTACTTCCAGCAACTCGAAGGCAGCGTCATGTTGCCTCCCGGATTCACGCCGCAACGGGTGCGTGTCGCATTGCGCGGCGGCAGTGCCAACGTCGACCAGGCGCTGGCGTGGACCCAATCATCGCAACATGGAGAGACCTGACATGCTCAAGAAGAAGGCGAGTGTTCCCGCCAGCCAGATCGACACGCTCATCGGTGCCCAGGTGGTGATCCGGGGGGATTTCCACTTCAGCGGCGGTCTCTACGTGGAGGGGCGCGTCATCGGCAAGCTGATCGCTGACGACGGTGAGAAAGCGGTGCTCACCCTGGCCGACAACGGCATTGTGGAAGGCGAAGTGCGCGCACCGGTGATGGTGATCAACGGCACGGTGAACGGCAATGTTTACGCTACCGAACGCATCGAGCTGGGGTCCAAGGCGCGGGTGGACGGCAACGTGCACTACAAGGTGGTGCAGATGGCGGCGGGCTCGGTGTTGACCGGCCGACTGCTGCACGTGGATTCCGAGCAGGCCTACGTCGGCGAGGACCACATGGCCGAAGCTGAAGGGATGCCACGCTTGGCGACCGTGAACGGCTGACGCTCAAGCAACACCGGGGTAGGCTGGCCGCAGACGCCCAGCCGGGGCGGATTGACCGATATCCCGCCATGAATTCATCCGACCCGCCTTCGGAACCCACGCCAACCGAGCCTGCCGATACCGTGCCTCCGGTTGCGTCCGACACGACGACGGAGGCACCCGCGCCCACGCGCGAGCCAAACCCGGAGCGCAAGCCCTTGTCGTCCAGCTGGCCTGTGCCGCCGCCGGTCGTGCTCTGGGGCGTGCTGGCGATCGCCGTACTGTTTGGCGCCTGGGGGCTGTGGCGAACCCTCGGTGGCGGCGGTGACGTGCATGCGCGCCTGAGCGCCAGCGAGCAGGCCAACCATGAATTGCAGGCCCGCCTGGACGAGATGCAGCAGAACGTCGCCACCCTGACCCGCTCCGACCAGATCAGCCGGGACGCCAATCGCGACCTGGAGGGCGCGCTGGCCGAGCGCGAAGAGGAAATCGCCGGCCTGCGCGCCGACGTGGCCTTCTACGAACGCCTGGTGGGAGCGACCTCGCAGCGCCGCGGCCTGACCGTGCATGCCTTGCGGATGTCGCCGCAGAACGACAATGCCTGGGAGTTTCAGACCACGCTGACCCAGAACCTCAACCGCGGCGCGGTCAGCAGCGGGAGGCTCAGCCTGGCCATCGAAGGCACCCTGGACGGCAAGCGCGAAGAACTGGTCTGGAGCGACCTGCGCCAAGGTGATGAGGCCGGTGGTACCCCGTTCTCGTTCAAGTACTTCCAGCAGATCAAGGGCGACGTGTTCCTGCCCGACGGGTTCTCACCGGTGCGGGTGACGGTCAAGCTGCAGCCGCGATCGGGCTCGCCTATCAGCCAGTCATTCAACTGGTCGGAGGTCATCGGCAACGGCCCGCAGGGCGGTGTGCCACCCGCCGAAGCTGACTGAAGCGGGCGCAACGCGGCGGCGAGCTTGAATGCCTGCGGGTAACCCCCCATCCTGAGCGGATGGACAGTCAGTTTATTCCGATGCCCGGCCTCGACAGCGCCCCGGGCTACCAGTCGCTCGACAATGCGTTGCAGTTCACCTCCGCCGCTGCTGCGAAAGCCGCCGAGCTGGTGGCCGAGGAGGGCAACGCCGCGCTCAAGCTGCGTGTGTTCATCCAGGGCGGTGGTTGCTCGGGCTTCCAGTACGGCTTCGAGTTCGACGAAGAACAGGCCGACGACGACCTGGCGGTGAAAACCGACGCCGCGACCTTGCTGGTGGACCCGTTGAGCCTGCAATACCTGATGGGCGCGGTGGTCGATTACACCGAAAGCCTGCACGGCGCGCAGTTCGTGATCCGCAATCCAAATGCGAAGACCACCTGCGGCTGCGGTTCCTCCTTCGCCGCGTGACGGGTGCCGGGGCGCCGTTCGCATTCGTTGAAACCGGTGCTTTTGCCGAAATAGACGCCGCGTTCCGGCGTGGCGACAGCAGACTTTTGCCGCATGTCGATCAGCCCGAGTGCCACGGGGCGCTGGACCGTGCCGATCGCCTGCGTGGCGATCCCGCCGCACTGGCAGCACTGTGGGCGGATGCGCGCGTGTTGCTGCTGGACGATGACGGCCGCGCGCTCGCCGAAGCCGACGGCAGCCTGTTTGCGCCCACCGGGGCGCAGATCAGCCAGGGACCCGGCGGCACCGGCGCGGCGATCTTCCTTGGCGTCGATGGCAGCGCACGCGGCTGGTTCAGTCTCGACGCAAAGCTGGTGGCCCTGCATGCGCCCCGGCGCGTCGACCTGCGGACCGCCGCCGCCGAGTGGCCGGCGTTCGAGGCCGGCGTGTACGCACAGG
>NZ_JXSS01000034.1 GCF_000855665.1 Lysobacter sp. A03 | reverse complement strand
CCCGCGGTCCGCGGGCGATGGCTGCATTCAAACCTGGCGGGGGGGCGGGGTCCCTGGGGGCATCCCCAAGCGGGGGTTCCCCGGAGGTCGCGGGAGTACACGGCGCGGGCGCGGGGTTGACCGGGGTACTGACCGCCACTTTTGCGGGAATCATGCCGATGTCCGACCAGTCACCGCCGCCGACGCCGAATGCCAGCCGGTCCACGCTGGCGCGCCCGGTGAGCACCGGCGTCGCGCCGTCCTTCCAGGTGAACGTCAGGGTCACCGGATGACTGGCGTCACGCAGGCTCAGGGTGCCGTCGGCGGCGTAGCGGTCCTCGCCGAGGTGGCGGAACCGGGTGGCGACAAAGCGCGCCTGCGGGAAAAGCTTGCTGCTGAAGAAATCGCTGCTCTGCAGGGTGTCGTCGCGCTCCGGGTTGGCGGTGGTCGCGCTGGCTAAAGGAATGGTCACGTCCAGTCGCGCCTGCTCCAGCTGCTGCGGGTCAAAGCGCATGGTGGTGGTGAAGTTGGCGAAATGGCCGGTGAAGACTTCGCCTTCAAAGCTGGAGGCAAAGGTCAGCGTCGATCCCGGCGCCTGCACGTAATCGGCGGCAAGTACGGAACTGCTGGCCAGGATCAGTCCTGCTGCCAGTGACAACAGCTGCAGCAATCCTGGACGAGTGCGGGACTGGTTCGGGCGGAACGCATTGATCATCAGGAATTCCGGTTGGAAGAAGGAGGAGGCATCCGGCGGCCGGGCAGCATCCGCCGTAGCGTGCCATCGCCGACAAAGTAGTGGTGGTAAAGGGCCGCGCCGGCGTGCATGAGGATCAACAGCACCAGTACCCAGAAGATCCAGCCGTGGGCGTCGCGGGCGATCTCGCGCACACCGGTATTGGGGGCGATGAGCTTGGGCACCTGGAACAGTTCAAACCAGCGCAGCGGACGCAGACCGCTGGCGGAGTCGAACAGCCAGCCCGACAGCGGCATGGCGATGATCAGCCCATACAGCAGCCAGTGGGTGACCCGTGCGAGCAGCAGTTGCCACCTCGGGATGCTTGCCATCGGGATCGGCGCACCAGCGTAGAGTCGCCAGGCCAGCCGGACCACCGCCAGAGCGAGCACGGTCAGGCCCAGCGACTTGTGCAGGTTGAACACCCAGAAGTAGCTCGGCGACTTGGGCAGGCTGTCCAGCGACAGTCAGATGATCGCCATCGTCAGGAACAGCACGGCGATGGTCCAGTGCAGGAACTGGCTCACCGCGCCCCAGCGGTCGGCGGGGTTTCTCAGACTCATTGCAAAGCTCCGGGTTCTTGTTCTTGTTCGGGTTCTGGTTCGGCCAGGCGCGAACGGACGGCCTCCGCCTCGATCCGGATGGTCACTTCATCGCCAATGACCGAAGGCCAGGCGACGATGCCGAAGTGGCTGCGGCTCAGTACGGCGGTGGCCGAAAACCCGGCAGTGCGGCGGAACGGGGGCATCGGATGACGCTTGACCGCATTGACGGTGACGTCCATGCACAGCGGCCTTGTCCCTCCGCGCAGCGTCAATTCGCCGCACACGCTGGCCTGGCCGTCGTCGGTCGGGATCGCACTTTCGGAGGTGAACCTGGCCAGCGGGTGTGCCTGGGTATCCAACAGGCGCTGCGCAAGTGCTGCGCGATTCCACGACGGGTCACCCAGGTCCACGCGCTCCAGGGGAACCGTGGCGTCCAGCCGGGTGCGCGCCCAGTCGTCGGGATCGAACACAAGGGTGCCGGTGCTGCCCGATACGGTGCCCAGTGCCTGCGAAAAGCCCGCGTGGGACACTGCGAACATCACCCGGGTGTGGACCGGATCGAGCACCCAGCTCGGGGCGTCTTTCGCGCTTGCCGGCATCGCCACCGTCAGCGCACTGCAGAGCCCGAGCGCAATCACCAGGGTGCGCGCATGCCGAACCCGCGCGCCGCTGATGGACACACGCGGGTCGATGCGGTCTGGCGTGGGCTGTTTGCCGTGCATGCGACCGATTCTAGACAGGTCGCGCGTCGCAGGGGTGGCGCGCGACTTGCCCCGGCGCCCACAATCATTGAATGTGCGTCCGGGGATGGGACGCACGGCGCGGGGGCTCGCGCACGCCGCATGGAGGGATGGATGCGACACATCATTGCGTGGCTGCTGTTGGCCGCATGCTGGCTGCTGCCGGTATCCGAGGCCGGGGCACGGGTGCCCGAGATTCCGCGTCTGCGCCATATCGACGTGGCCGCCGGCCTCCCATCGAGCACCGTCAAGAGCCTGAAGTTCGACGACGACGGCTTTCTCTGGCTCGCCACCACCGACGGTCTGGCACGCTATGACGGCGTCGGCATGCAGGTATGGCGCCACGATCCGGCCGATCCCGCCTCGCTGTCGGCCAACTACGTGACCCTGGTCCACGTCGATCCCGAGGGCCGGATCTGGGTGGCCCCAGAAGGCCACGGCCTGAGCGTGCTCGACCGCGCCCATGAAAGCTTCCGCCACTACCGCCTGGCCACTCATCCGGAAATCGGCAGCGACGACATCTGGGCGTTGGCGAGCCATGAGGGCGCGCTCTGGATGGGTGGCTACGGCGGTGGGGTATCGCGGATGGCCGCGGACGGGACCATCACCCGATTCACGGCGAGTGGGGAAAACCCGCGCAGCCTGCCGGCCGACATCGTCCTGACGCTGGTGGTGGACGAGCAGGGCGTGCTCTGGGCGGGGACCACCAAGGGGCTGGCGCGGTGGACGGGAACCGATTTCGAGCGCGTGGCGCTGCCCGGGGGGCACGCAACGCCGTTGATCTATTCGCTGACGGCATTTGACGGCGGGCTGTGGGTGGGGGCGGCAGAGGGGGTGTTCCGTCGCACCGGTGATGGCGGATGGGAGCAGCCGCTCTGGTCGGCGATGTTCGAGCAGCCCAACGCGATCCTGAACATGCTGCCGGGCGAGGACGGCGAGCTGTGGATCTCGAGCCAGCGCCAACTGTGGCGCGTGGTTGAAGGTCAGGTTCCGGTGCCTGTGCCGATCGGCGCCAAGGGGCCGGCGATTGCGATCGGCGAGATGGTCAAGCAGGACAGCGGCGCGATCTGGATTCCGGTGCCCGGGGTCGGGCTCGGCTACCTGCCGCCGGACTGGCGCCGGATCGCCCAGTTCAGCCGCGACCACGATGACCTGTCGGCCGACCTGTACAGCGCCATTGCACCGGCCCGGGACGGCGGTGTCTGGCTGGGGGGAGTGCGTGCCGAACTGGAGCGCCTGGACCGGGACGGGCTCCTGATACCGGCAGAGCCCGAAACCGTCGCAGCGTTGCAGGGCATGGGCTCGTACGCGCTTTGCGAAGATCCCGCCGGTCGCCTGTGGATCGGCCAGCGTCGCGAACTGGTGCGGATCGACAGGCACGGCGCAGTCCGGCGCTGGGGGCAGGATGGTTCGCCCGACGCAACCCTGCCCGGTCCTTTGACGTTGATGGATCTGGCGCCCGACGGCACGTTGTGGATGTCGTTCGCCGGTGCCGGCGTACAGCAACGTGAGCTGACCACGGGACGGGTCTTGCTGACCGTGCCTCCGGGGCCCGCGCACGGGCTGGGGGTGGGAGACCATCACGTGATGGCGTTCGACGCCGGTGGCGCGCCCTGGTTTGCTGGCGCAGATGGAGTGCTGCGATGGAGCGCGGAACAAGGTCGCTTCAACCCGGTGCCGGGTATCGGCGGCGACGGGCGGGTATTTGCGCTGGGGTTTGCTGGCGCCGATGACCTGTGGTTGCAGCGGCTTTCCGGGCTTGAGCACTATCGGCGCGGCGGTGACGGCTGGTTCGCCGTGGACACTGTCGGCGCGAGGCAGGGCATCCCGCCCGTCGAGGGAGCGGGCTTGCAGGTCGACCAGCAAGGCCGGGTCTGGCTTTCGACCCCGCGCGGCCTGTATCGCTGGGACCCGGGCACCGGGCAGACCCGTCACTTCGGCCTCTTCGATGGCCTGCGCAGCCAGGAGTTCGTCAATCGCACGCTGGTGCAGACGCCGGATGGGGTGATGGTTTCGGCGCTGGCCGATGGCGGTGTGGTGATGGTGGACAGTCTTGCCGACGACCTGCCTCCGATCCGCTCGCCACTGCATTGGGACGGGTTCGAGGTGCGGCGTGACGGCCGCTGGGTGCCGATGGATCTGCAGGGACCTCTGGCGCTGGCGCCGGGCGACCGCGAACTGCGCGTGCAGCTGCGCCTGCTGGCCTACGACAAGCCGAAGGCCAACGCCTACGTCACCATGCTGGAGGGGTACGACCGGGATTGGGTCAACCACGGTGCCCAGGGCGAGCGCATTCTTGCCGGCCTGGCGCCAGGCCAGTACACCCTGCGCGCCCGCGCGGAGGATGCCGTCGGCAACGAGGCCGCGGAACAGGTGCTGCACTTCAAGGTCCAGCCGCCGTGGTGGCAGACCGGCGCAGCGAGGGTGGCTCTGGTTTGCCTGCTGCTGTTGATGGGCTGGTGGGCAGTGCTTGAGTCACGTCGCCGCATCGAACGGCGACAGGCGTGGAAGCGCGCCGAGCACGAGCGCGAGGTCGCCCACGAGGCGTCATTGGCGAAGACCCGTTTCCTGGCCACCCTCGGCCATGAAGTCCGTACCCCGATGACCGGCGTGCTGGGCATGAGCGAGTTGCTGCTTGGCACCGACCTGGACACACGGCAGCGCAGCTATACGACGTCCATCCATCGCGCCGGCGAGCACCTGCTGCGACTGGTCAACGATGCGCTGGATCTGGCCCGCATCGAGTCGGGCAAGCTGGAGCTGGCGACCGACGAGTTTGATCTGCACGCACTCATGGACGAGCTGGCCGATCAAGGTCCAGCCGCCGTGGTGGCAGACCGGCGCAGCGAGGGTGGCTCTGGTTTGCCTGCTGCTGTTGATGGGCTGGTGGGCAGTGCTTGAGTCACGTCGCCGCATCGAACGGCGACAGGCGTGGAAGCGCGCCGAGCACGAGCGCGAGGTCGCCCACGAGGCGTCATTGGCGAAGACCCGTTTCCTGGCCACCCTCGGCCATGAAGTCCGTACCCCGATGACCGGCGTGCTGGGCATGAGCGAGTTGCTGCTTGGCACCGACCTGGACACACGGCAGCGCAGCTATACGACGTCCATCCATCGCGCCGGCGAGCACCTGCTGCGACTGGTCAACGATGCGCTGGATCTGGCCCGCATCGAGTCGGGCAAGCTGGAGCTGGCGACCGACGAGTTTGATCTGCACGCACTCATGGACGAGCTGGCCGAGATGAGCGCGCCCCTGGTGGAGGCCCGTGGCCTGAAGTTCGTGGTGGACCGCGATCCTGCGACCCCGCGCCGGGTGCGCGGCGACGCCGTGCGGATCCGGCAGATCCTGTTGAACCTGATCGGCAACGCGGTGAAGTTCACCGAGCGTGGCTCCATCCGGCTGGGAATCGCACCCGCCGACGCGGGCGGGGTGGTCCTGTGCGTCAGCGACACCGGGCCGGGGCTCAACGAGGAGCAGGTCTCGCGCTTGTTCCGTCGTTTCGAGCAGGCTGACGGCTTGCGCACCGCAGCACGCTACGGCGGCAGCGGCTTGGGCCTGGCGATCTGCCAGGAGCTGGCGGCAGCCATGGGCGGCACGATCGAGGTCACCAGCGCTCCCGGCGAAGGCGCGAGCTTTGAAGTCCGCCTGCCGCTGGAGGTCATCGCAGATGAGCCCCTGGACCAGCGGGGTGCTGAGGAGCAGGCGTCGACGACGACATTGGCAGAGTCACCGACACTCCCAACGCCGGTCAGCATCTCTGCGCGGAACGGTGACCCGGATTCGGCGGGAGCTGCCGGTCTTTCGCTGCTGCTGGTCGAGGACGATCCGATCGTTGCAGACGTGATTACCGGCCTGCTGCGCGGCCAGGGGCATGCGGTGGTCCATGCCGGCCACGGACTGGCGGCGCTGGCCGAGTCGAGCATGACCTGCTTCGACGCCGCGTTGCTGGATCTGGACCTGCCGGGCCTCGACGGCCTGTCGCTGGCGCGTCAGTTGCGCGCGCAGGGCTACAGTCAGCCGCTGATTGCGGTGACAGCGCGTGCTGACGCGGATGCCGAGCCGCAGGCAATGGCCGCGGGCTTCGATCGCTTCCTGCGCAAGCCGGTGACCGGCGCAATGCTGCGCGAGGTGCTCGCCGCGGCGCGCTGATTGCGGTGATGGGCGGCGCTATGGGGCGCGATGGGCGCGATTGGGCGCGATGGGGCGAGACCGGCAGGCCTTCGAGGCGAATGTCCTCCGGCCTCCGCCTGCGGCGGGGGCCTCCTCCTTTATTTCGCCACGAAGGCCTGCCGGTCTCGCTTGTGGGATGCGTCGGTGCTGGGGCCATCGCCCCAGGACGGACCCAAGGGCAGTCGCACCCGCCCCTACCAACTCAGCGCGCGCTGAGCTCGTGGACCGCCTCGACCATCACCGCGACATGCTCCGGCTTCATGTCCGGCGACATTCCGTGACCCAGGTTGAAGACGTGCCCTTCGCGCGAACCGCCGTTGCCGTCGCGGTAGCTGTCCAGCGCGCGGCCGACGTGTTGGCGGATCGCCTCGGGATCGGCGTACAGGGTGACCGGGTCCAGGTTGCCCTGGATCGCCACCTTGCCGCCGGTGCGGCGCACCGCATCCCCCAGGTCGATCGTCCAGTCCACGCCCACGCCCTCGGCGCCTGTGTCGGCCAATTCCTTGACATAGGCGCCGTTGCCCTTGCCGAACAGGATCAGCGGCGTGCGGTCGGCGCCGTCGCCGCGCTCGATTTCGGCGGCGATGCGCTGCATGTAGCGCAAAGAGAACTCGCGATACATCGACGGCGACAGTACGCCGCCCCAGGTGTCGAACAGCTGCAGTGCCTGGGCGCCGGCGGCGCGCTGCGCCGAGAGGTAGGCGATCACCGCATCGGTGGTCACCTCCAGCAACTGGTGCATGGCGGCCGGATCGTTCATCGCCAGCGACTTGACCCGGGCGAAGTCCTTGCTGCCGCTGCCTTCGACCATGTAGCAGGCCAGCGTCCACGGGCTGCCGGAGAAGCCGATCAGTGGCACCTTGTTGTCGAGCTCGCGGCGGATGGTGCGGATCGCCTCCATCACGTAACCCAGGTCACTCTCCATGTCCGGCACGCCGAGTTTGGCGATGTCGGCGGCGGTGCGCACCGGGCGCTCGAACTTCGGGCCTTCGCCCTCGACGAAATGCAGGCCCAGGCCCATCGCGTCGGGGATCGTGAGGATGTCGGAGAACAGGATCGCCGCGTCCAACGGGAACCGGCGCAGCGGCTGCAGGGTGACCTCGCAGGCCAGCTCGGGATTGGTCGCCAGGCCCATGAAACTGCCCGCCTGCGCGCGGGTCGCGCGGTATTCGGGCAGGTAACGACCGGCCTGGCGCATCAGCCAGACCGGTGTGTGGTCAACGGGTTCGCGACGCAGGGCGCGCAGGAAACGGTCGTTCTGGGGCTGGGTGGACAAGGCTGTGGTTCCTCGAAAAGTCGTTGCCCGGTACGGGGCAGGGCGAAGCGGGAGGGTGGTGCCGTAGTGGAGTGGACGGCACCCGATGCGGGAGGGCGTGGTTCAGCGGGGCGCCGCGGCTCCCTGGGTAAACATCTGCTGGAAGCCGCGCTTGAGCTGCTGGTCGCGGGCGCGCTCAAAGGCGGCGATCGCGCTGTCGTGATCCAGGAACTGCTCTCGGCGGACCTGGCTGCGACCGCCCATCACGCCGGTCTCGCGGACCAGCGTCCAGCCGCCGAGCAGGTCGGGCTGCAACATCAGCTGCACGAAGCGGGGCGCCTCGGCGTCGTCGGGTCGTTGTTGCAGAAGCAGGCGCATGAGCCTGATTGTACGGGCTTGGGCTGCCGGGAGCCGGTGATCCCGGGGCGTTGCCCCCGCCTGTTCAGTCAGCCAGCACGGCGAGCACCGAGGCTTCGTCGACCCCGGACACGATCCGGGCGCGGCCGGCGCCGTCGGCGAGGATGAAGCGGATGCCGGCGGCGTCGGCTTTCTTGTCCAAGCGCATCCGGGCCAGCAGCGCATCTGCCGCCAGACCTGCGGGGATCGTCGTTGGCAGTTTGAGACGCTGCAACAGTCGCTGCAGGCGGTCACCGGCGCTGGCCGGGGCGAGCCCCAGTGCCGCGGACAGGCGCATCGCCAGAACCATGCCGACGGCCACCGCTTCCCCGTGGTTGAGGCCGCCGCCGTGGGTTCCGGCGTAGCCCTGCTCAACCTCGATGGCGTGGCCGAAGGTATGGCCGAAGTTGAGCAGGGCGCGGTCGCCGTGCTCGAGCAGGTCGCGGCCCACGACAGCAGCCTTGAAGGCGCAGCAGCGCGCAATGGCCTCGGCTGTGATCGCCGGCTCGCGCGCCAGCAGCGCCTCGACGTGCGCTTCCAGCCACTCCAGAAAGCCGGCGTCGGCTGGGTCCAGCGAGACGGCTGTCGCGCCGTACTTGACCACCTCGGCCAGCCCGGCGCGCAGCTCCCGGTCCGGCAACGTGAGCAGCACGTTGGTGTCGGCGATCACCGCGCGCGGCGGGTGGAACGCGCCGACCAGGTTCTTGCCCGCAGGCAGGTCGACCGCCGTCTTGCCTCCCACCGAGGAGTCGACCATCGCCAGCAGCGTCGTCGGGATCTGCACCACGTCGATGCCGCGCATCCAGCACGCGCCGGCAAAACCGGCCAGGTCGCCGATCACGCCGCCGCCCAGGGCAATCACCGCCGCGTCGCGCGTGGCGCCAAGTTCGGCAAGCGCGTCGAGCACCTCGCCGAAGCGCTGCAGGGTTTTTTCGTGCTCGCCGGGGGGAATGACCAGCCGCGCGATTGCCAGACCGGGGCGGGCGCTCTGCAACGCCGCCTGCACACGATCGGCGTACAGCGGCGCAACGTTGCGGTCGCTGACGATCAGGGCGTGACGTCCGCGGATCTTCGCGGCCAGCAACGCGCCGTCATCCAGCAGGTCTGCGCCAATGGAGATCGTGTACGGATGGGCGCCGTCGACGGCGACCTTGAGGATCGCGCTCATGCGTTGGCTCCGGTGCGGAGCCAGTTCGGCAGTCCGGCCACGATCCGCGCGCAGACCTGCGAGGGCGTAAAGTCATCGGTATCGATGCGAAGGGCAGCCACCTCGGCGTACAGCGGATCGCGCTCCGTCGCCAGCGCGTCCAGCACAGAAGCCGGATCGGGGTGTTGCAGCAGCGGACGAGTGGTATCTCCCGCCGCGCGGGCCAGCTGCGTGGCCGGACTGGCGTGCAGATGGATCACGAAACCGCGTTTGGAAAGCAGTGCGCGGGTGCCGGCGTCGAGCACCGCCCCGCCGCCGGTGGCCAGCACCATTCCGGTCTGCATCAGAAGCCCGGCCAGCATCGCGCGTTCGCGATTGCGGAAGCCCGCCTCGCCTTCGCGCTCGAAAATCGCCGCGATGCTGGCGCCGGCCTCGCGCTCGATCTCCGCATCCGCATCCACGAGCTGCAGACGACAGCGCTCGGCGAGTTCGCGCCCGATCCGCGACTTGCCGGCTGCCATCGGGCCGACGAGGATGATGTTGCGCGGTTCACGGGCAGGCTCGGTCATGACGTTGATTGTAGGTCGTCGCGCGCCGCCCATGCCGGGCTGTTGCACGTCTTTCACAGCGGGCTGTCTAGGGTTGGAGCTTCCGGTCGCATAACGCCAAACCGGTGCAAAAGGAGAATCAACCATGTCAGTCGCAAAAGTCATCGAACTCAACGCCGCCTCGGAAAAGAGCATGGAAGACGCGGTCCAGCGTGGTCTGAACAAAGCCGCCGAGTCGGTCAAGAACATCAAGGGTGCATGGGTCAACGAAGTCAAGGTCGTGACCGACGAAAGCGGCAACATCACCGAATGGCGGGTCAACATGAAGGTCAACTTCATCGTTAAATAAGTTCGCCGCTCGCGAATGCGGACGGGTGCGGTAAGCGCCGCATCCGGCCCACAATAGGCGCATGACTACCATTGACCTGTTGTCCGAAGCCAACGCCACCTTTGCCGCGCTGTTCGAACAGGCGCGGCAGGCCGGTGAACCTGATCCGACCGCGATGAGCGTTGCCACCGCCACCCTCGGCGCGCGCCCGTCCACACGCATGGTGCTGCTCAAGCAGCACGACGAGCGCGGGTTCGTGTTCTACACGCACCTTAATGGGCGCAAAGGCGGGGAGCTGCAGGACAACCCCTACGCTGCGCTGCTGTTCCACTGGCCGCGGGTCAATGCCGGCGTGCAGGTGCGCGTCGAGGGCGGTGTGTCGATCGTGTCCGACGAGGAGGCCGATGCGTATTTCGCCTCGCGCCCGCGCGGGAGCCAGATCGGCGCCTGGGCATCGCTGCAATCGGAGACCCTGGACGACCCGTCGACATTCCATGAACGCGTGGCCCAGGTCGAGCAGGAATTTTCCGGGCGCGATGTGCCCCGTCCTCCGCGGTGGTCGGGGCTTCGCGTACGGCCGATGTCGATCGAGTTCTGGTACGGCGGCAACTTCCGCCTGCACGAGCGTTGCCTCTACGAGTGCGACCCGGCCGGCAACTGGACCAAGCGGATGCTGTACCCCTGACCCAACGCAGGGGGCAAGCCTGAGTGGAAGGTCCACGTCTTGCGAAGACGCCGCTGGACCGTTTTATGAGTCTTGTCGACTCGCCCAGCCCTGGATGATGGCTTCGAGGGCGTCGATACCATCGGTGAGTGCGGCCGGCCCCGGCTGCAGGATCAGCGGCGATTTCACCTCGTGCAGTTCGCCGTTGCGCACCGCCGGCACCTCCTCCCATCCCGGACGCGCAGCGACGTGCGCGGGGCGGAATTTCTTCCCGCACCAACTGCCGATGATGATGTCGGGCTGGCGACGCACCACCTCCAGCGGGTCGGCGAGGATACGGTCGCGGCCCAACGACATCGCCGCGCGCTCGGGAAAGATGTCGTCGCCACCGGCAATACCGACCAGCTCGGACACCCACTGGATCGCCGAGATCTGCGGTTCGTCCCACTCCTCGAAATAGACCTTCGGCCGGCGTGGCAGCGTCGAGGCACGTCTGCGGACGCCCTCAAGGCGACTCTCGAGATTTGCAGCGAGCTCCATCGCGCGACCGCCCGCGCCCACCAGCGCGCCCAGGCGCCGGACATAGTCGATGATTCCCGCCACGTCGCGGTGATTGCTGATCCAGACCTCCACGCCGGCGCGGATCAGGTCGGCGGCGATATCCGCCTGGATATCGGAGAAGCCGATCACCATGTCCGGCTTGAGGTCCAGGATGCGGTCGATCTTCGCGCTGGTGAAGGCGCTGACCTTGGGTTTCTCACGACGCGCGCGCGGCGGGCGCACGGTAAAGCCGCTGATGCCGACGATCCGGTCCTGCTCGCCGAGCAGGTACAGCGTCTCGGTCGGTTCCTCGGTCATGCAGACGATGCGCTGCGGGCCGATCGCAAGCGTTCTCACTGGGGCTGGAAGTCGCGGGTGAACTGCATGGTCTTGCGCGCGCCATCCTCCAGGGTGATCTCGATCTCGAACTTCAGCGTGTCCGGCAGGCTCACCTGCACGGTGCCGACGTAGTCCATCAGCTCACCGCTGCTCAGCTCGCGCAACTCGATGGGGCGGCGTCCGCCGCGCAGGTCGCTGGCGGTGGCGACGATCCGTGCCGGCACCGAGATCTCCGCGCTGGCCTCGCCGCGCCGCAGGCCCACCAGCAGCATCACCTGGTCATCGGCGCGCCGGATGCCGTATTTCTCGGCGACCAGGCTGCCCAGCATCGTCGTTGGCATCACCGTCGCCCGCGCAGTGACGTCACCGATGGTGACGACGGTGTCCTGCGAGTCGGCAAGTGTGGCTGCCGGGACCGGCGCGGCGGGTTCGGCGCTGCACGCGGTCAGCAGGCCGAGGCCCAGCAGCATGGAAAACAGGGGAGTTCGCAAGATCGTGCTCCAGGAAAGCGGATGTCGGGTCGGCTGCGGGCGGTCAGTCATCGTTGGCGGCGGACAGTTCCCGGCCGCGTGCGGCGGCGGCGGCCACCGCGCGGTCAACCAGCTCACGCAGGCCGCCGTTTTCGAACGTCTCCACCGCCGCGTGTGTGGTCCCGCCCGGCGATGTCACGTTGCGGCGCAAGTCCTCGGCCGCCTCGTCGCGCTCGGTCAGCATCCGGCTCGCGCCCAACAGGGTCTGGTTGGCCAGAAGGCGCGCGGTTTCCGCCGACAGGCCCTGGCGAACGCCGGCCGCCTGCAGCGCCTCGGCGAACAGGAAAACGTAGGCCGGGCCACTGCCCGACACCGCCGTCACCGCGTCCATCTGCGCTTCATCGTCAATCCAGACCGTCGGGCCGACCGCGTCCAGCAGGCGTTCCGCCTGTCCGCGCTGGGTCGGGTCCACCTGGGAGTTGGCGAACAGGCCGGTCATGCCCGCGCCGATCAGCGACGGTGTGTTGGGCATCGCCCGGATCACCGCCGCATCCCCGCCCAGCCAGGCCGAGAGTTGCGTGCTGGACAGCCCGGCGGCGATGGAGACCGCCAGTGGCCGTGCCGTGCGGGCGATGTCCACGACCTCGGCGCACACGGTGCGCATCACCTGCGGCTTCACCGCGAGCACCCACACGCTGGCCTGGTCGACCGCCTCGGTCGCGCTGGCGCCCACCTGCACGCCGAAGTCGGCGAACAGCGCCTCGCGCACGGCGGCCACGGGATCGGCGACGCGGACGTGAGCCGGATCGGCGCCACGCGCGATCATGCCGCCGATCAGGCTGCGGGCCATGTTGCCGCCTCCGATGAAAGCGACGACGGGGGCGGATGGGGATGTCGAGGGGGTTGTATCGCTCATGGAACCTGCCTGTGGTTTGCGGTGATTGCCTGCCAGGGCATCGGGATCGACCAGTGTAAGAGCCTGCGCCGTTGCCTGCCTCCCGGGCACCTGGGTCAAGGCTGGAAGTGCGAGGGCCGGAGCGTGCCCGCCGCTGGAGCAGCGGGCAACGAAGGCTGTGATCGGGTACTGGATTGACAGCGCCTGTCCGGGGCTATACTCCGGGCTGGGGCCATCCGTATCACCATTTGCCTGCGCGCCGTCGGCGGCTGCGGGCGGAGCGGGGCGCGGATTTCCGAAATCCACGGTTCAGGGGAACATGCATGGATATCGCCGAGCTGCTGGCGTTTTCAGTCAAGAACAAAGCATCCGATCTGCATCTGTCGGCCGGCATGCCACCGATGATCCGCGTCGACGGCGACGTCCGCCGGATCAACATTCCCGCGCTGGACCACAAGACGGTCCACGCGCTGGTCTACGACATCATGTCGGACAAGCAGCGCCGCGACTTCGAGGAGTTCCTCGAGACCGACTTCTCGTTCGAGATCCCCGGCCTGGCACGCTTCCGCGTCAACGCGTTCAACCAGAACCGCGGCGCCGGCGCCGTGTTCCGCACCATTCCCTCCGAAGTGCTGACCCTGGAGGACCTGGCCACACCCCGGATCTTCAAGGACCTGATCGACCAGCCGCAGGGCCTGATCCTCGTGACCGGTCCGACCGGCTCGGGCAAGTCGACCACCCTGGCGGCGATGATCGACCACATCAACAAGACCGAGTACGGCCACATCCTGTCGGTCGAGGACCCGATCGAGTTTGTCCACACCTCGCAGAAATGCCTGATCAACCAGCGCGAGGTCCACCGCGACACGCACGGCTTCAACGAGGCGCTGCGCTCGGCGCTGCGTGAGGATCCCGACTACATTCTGGTCGGCGAGTTGCGCGATCTTGAAACCATCCGCCTGGCATTGACCGCCGCGGAAACCGGCCATCTGGTGTTCGCCACCGTGCATACCAGCTCAGCGGCCAAGACCATCGACCGCATCATCGACGTGTTCCCGGCCGGCGAGAAGCCGATGGTGCGCTCGATGCTGTCCGAATCGCTGCGCGCGGTGATCAGCCAGGCGCTGCTGAAAAAGGTGGGCGGCGGCCGCACCGCGGCGTGGGAGATCATGGTCGGTACGCCGGCGATCCGGAACCTGATCCGCGAGGACAAGGTCGCGCAGATGTATTCGGCCATCCAGACCGGCCAGAACAGCGGCATGATGACCTTGGACCAGCACCTCCAGGACCTGGTGAAACGCGGGCTGATCCTGCGCCCGCAGGCGCGCGAATACGCCAAGGACAAGCGGCTGTTCGATTGACCGGCCGATCCACTGAACGCGCCGCCAGGCCGGGTGCCTGCGGACGGGGGAAATCGCAATGAACATGACCCAGAGCACGAACGAGACGATCGACTTCACGTCGTTCCTCAAGCTGATGGCGCACCAGAAGGCCTCCGACCTGTTCATCACCGCCGGCATGCCGCCGTCGATGAAGGTCAACGGCGTCCTGCAGCCAATCACCAAGAACCCGCTGACGCCGCAGCAAAGCCGCGATCTGGTGCTCAACGTGATGAACCCCGCGCAGCGCGAGGAATTCGAGAAGACCCATGAGGCGAACTTCGCGATCGGGCTGGCCAATGTCGGCCGCTTCCGCGTCAGCTGCTTCTACCAGCGCAACCAGGTTGGCATGGTGCTGCGCCGGATCGAGACCAGGATCCCGACCATCGACGAGCTGAACCTGCCGCCGGTGCTCAAGACACTGGCGATGACCAAGCGCGGGATCATCCTGTTCGTGGGCGCCACCGGCACCGGCAAGTCGACCTCGCTGGCGGCAATGATCGGCTACCGCAACCAGAACTCGACCGGCCACATCATCACCATCGAGGACCCGATCGAGTTCGTGCACAAGCACGAGGGCTGCATCATCACCCAACGCGAGGTCGGCATCGATACCGACAGCTGGGAGAACGCGCTGAAGAACACGCTGCGCCAGGCGCCCGACGTGATCATGATCGGCGAGGTGCGTACCCGGGAGGGCATGGACCACGCGATCGCCTTCGCCGAAACCGGCCATCTGGTGCTGTGCACCCTGCACGCCAACAACGCCAATCAGGCGATGGACCGGATGATCAACTTCTTTCCCGAGGACCGGCGCAACCAGCTGCTGATGGACCTGTCGCTGAACCTGAAGGGTGTGATCGCGCAACAGCTGATCCCGACCCCGGACGGCAAGTCGCGTCGGGTCGCGATGGAAATCCTGCTGGGCACGCCTCTGGTCCAGGACTACATCCGCGACGGCGAGATCCACAAGCTCAAGGAAGTGATGAAGGAATCCACCCAGTTGGGCATGAAGACCTTCGATCAGGCCCTGTTCGAACTGTTCCAGGCCGGCGAGATCAGCTACGAGGACGCCTTGCGCTTCGCCGACTCGCAGAACGAGGTGCGCCTGCGCATCAAGCTTGCCCAGGGCGGGAATGCACAGACCCTGGCCGCGGGCATGGACGGGGTGGAAGTCGCCGAGATCCGCGACTGACAGGAGCCACCCGGAGCGCACTCCCTTCACATAAGGTCGGGACATCGAGACGAAAACAGCCGGGAAATCCCGGCTGTTCTGGTTTTTTGGCAGTTCACCATGTGCTGCTGTTGGTGTGGCAGGTGCGTGCGGCCCCGCCGCGGCTGAGCCGCTGAGGTCAGGGGGCGGCCTGCTCCGCCTCCACCACCATGTCCAGCACGTAGGCGACCGAGGAGCCATCTGCCGGTGGATTGGCGACCTGGTAGCGCTTCAGGCGCAGCACGTTGCGCACGCCCGCCTCGTGGGTGTAGCCCTCGATGTCCTGGTACAGCGGCTCCCACTCGCCGGGCTCGCCGGCGACCGTGCCGTCATCGCGATAGGTTCGCTTGCGTACCTGCAGGCACTGCTTGTCGGGAATCAACGGGTGGCTGCAGGGCGCGGTTTCCGCCGCGACCTCCATGAACACCTGCTGGCCTTCGTCGCCGTAGCGCAACGCGGCCGTCGGCTCGCCGGCAAAGACCAGCTTGTCGCCGGCATCGGTGGTCAATTCGAGACGTGGCGATTCCTCGCTGCCGCTCAGACGGATACGGGGATTGCCTTCCAATCGACTGCCGATGGCTCGATCCAGTTCGGCCAGCTTGGGATCGGCGCAGGCCATCAAGGTCTGCTGGAGCGAGTCGATCTTCAGTTTTTCATCGTCCAGCCGGTAGCCACCGTTTATCAGGTTGCATGTGTTGCTGATGGACAGGCGGTTATCGGCGAAGTCCAGTTGCACCGGTTTGTCGTGGCGGGCAAACAGGCCGTCGATGTGGGCGCCGTCGGTATCGCTCGCCTCGGCGAGTTGCCAGTGGTAACTGCCCAGGGTCGCATCGTCGGCAGCCATCGCCGCGGCCGCGGGCGTCTTCTGCGCGGCCGCCGGCACGGGCGTGTTGCGGGCAGGAGTCGCAGGCGGATCGGCGGTGCATGCGGCCAGGGCAAGCGGCAGGAGAAGCAGGTGGAATTTCATGGGATCACTACTCGCGCGTGGGGATTGCGCAGCAGTCTAGGAGACCCAACCGGTACGAGGCGTGGATGGCAGGCTCGCTGCCCACGGCGCGCCGGCCGCCACCGTGCGCGCATGAACCGGGCAGTCGCTGCGATGCGCACCCGGCAGATAGCCCAGGCTCATCAGGAACTCGCCGGTGATTTCCGGGCCGGTAAAGCGGAACGTCTGCCGGAACAGCTTTACCCAGCCGGCCCTGTCGCGGCGACCGTCGGCGTCCGTCAGGTGTGCGTCCAGCCAGTGGGCGAAGCCGCCGTGGCTCACGCGCAGGCGCTGGATCACCTGCGCGTTGTGGATCGCCGCGTTGATCTTCAGCCTGTTGCGGATGATCGTCGCATCCGCCAGCAGGCGGTCGCGATCGGCGTCGCCATACGCCGCGACGCGGTCGACGTCGAAGCCCTCGTAGGCCCGCTGAAAGCCCTCGCGCTTGCCCAGGATGGTCAGCCAGCTCAGGCCGGCCTGGTTGATTTCCAGCACCAATCGCTCGAACAGGGTGGCCTCGTCGCGCTGGGGGAAGCCGTATTCAGCATCGTGGTAGGGCCCGTGCAGCGGATGACCGGGTGCGCTGTCGCAGTAGGCGGATGACGCGGCAGGCACGGGCTGCGGGCTAGAATGCATGGATGGATTCTGGCCCCACACCCCTTGCCAATCAATTGTTGATCGCCCTGCCGGCGCTGGAGGAGGGTGCGTTCGCACGCTCGGTCGCGCTGATCTGCCAGCACGATGAGGACGGCGCCATGGGCATCGTGGTGAACCGTGCCTCGGAATACACGCTGGGCGAAGTCCTCGGCCAGATGAGCATCGATGGAGGCAGCGATGCACTGCGCGCGCGGGTGGTCCTCGCCGGCGGTCCGGTCCATCCCGAGCGTGGCTTCGTCCTGCACGACGGCGGCAGCCGCTGGGACTCGACCCTGCCCATCACCGATGAGCTGTCGCTTACTACCTCGCGCGACATCCTGGAAGCGATGGCCAGCGGCGAAGGCCCGGCCAACGCCGTGGTCGCGCTGGGCTGCGCGGGCTGGGGCGCCGGCCAGCTGGAGCAGGAGTTGACCGACAACGACTGGCTGACCGCACCCGCGGACGCGGAGTTGCTCTTCGACGTGCCGCTGGAAGCGCGCTGGGAGGCCGCCGCCGGGCGCATCGGCGTGGATTTCGCCCACCTGGCTGGCTACTCCGGCCGCGCATGAGCGGGAGCGACGAGCCGGCTTCTCCCGCTGACGCGCTGCCGGCGATCCGGCACGACGGCAGCGTGCTCGGCTTCGATGTCGGCTCGCGGCGGATCGGTGTGGCCCTGGGCACACCACTGGCCGGGCAGGCGCGCGCGCTGGCAGTGATCGACGTGCACGGCGCGGGCCCGGACTGGGCGGCAGTCGACCGTCTGTATCGCGAGTGGCGGCCCGATGGGTTCATCGTCGGCGACCCCCTGACCCTCGACGACGGCAGCCAGCCCGCGCGTGAGCGGGCGCACGAATTCGCGCGGCAATTGCAGTCCCGCTACCGCCGGCAGGTGCTGTTGGTGGATGAGCGGTCCAGCTCGATGGAAGCTGCGCAGCGTTTCGCCCGGGCGCGCGCGCAGGGACAGAAGCGCCGTCGCGATGCCGTGGCCCTGGACGCCATGGCGGCGGCGGTGATCGTGGATCGCTGGATGGGCGCGCCCGGCGATGCCATCGACATCCGCGAGGTCGCGCCCACCACCGACAACCCCGCTGCAGCCCCCAACACCGCCGAGCTAGACCCCGGAAACACCGTATGAACACAACAGACGAAGTGCCCGGGCCTTTGCGCCACCTGCTGAGCCTGGAACACCTGCCGCGCGCGCAACTGATCGCTTTGCTGGATCGTGCGCAGTGCTTTGTCGACGGCGAGGGTGACCGGGCCGCGCTGGCCGGGATCGCGATCTGCACCCTGTTTTTCGAAGCTTCGACACGGACCCGCCTGAGCTTCCAGCTGGCCGCGCAGCGGCTTGGCGCGGACGTGCTGAACTTCGATGTCTCCACCTCATCCACCCGCAAGGGCGAAACCGCCCGCGACACGCTGCGCACCATCGAGGCGATGGGCGTGCGCGGGTTCGTGGTGCGCGACAACGAGGACGGCAGCGTGGCCGCCCTGGCTTCCGCGGCCGGACCGGGCACCGCGCTGGTCAATGCCGGCGATGGTCGCAGCGACCACCCCACGCAGGGCCTGCTCGACATGCTGACCCTGCGTCAGGCCAAGGGGACGGACTTAAGCGGCCTGAAGGTGCTGATCGTCGGTGACGTCAAGCATTCCCGCGTCGCCCGCTCCGACCTGCATGCCCTGCGTACGCTCGGCGCCGGGGAGATACGCGTGTGTGCTCCGCCCTCGCTGTTGCCGGGCGACAACACCCTGGCCGGGTGCACCGTCAGCCACGACCTGGACGCAGCGCTGGAGGGCGTGGATGCGCTGATGATGCTGCGCCTGCAGCGCGAGCGTATGGAGGAAGGGCTGGTGACCTCGTTGGAGGACTATCACCGCGACTTCGGCCTGACCGCCAGCCGCCTGCGCCGCGCGGCGCAGGATGCGGTGGTCATGCACCCGGGACCGATCAACCGGGGGGTGGAGATCACTGACGAGGTGGCCGATGGCCCGCAATCGCTGGTACTGCGCCAGGTTCGCAATGGCGTGGCGACGCGAATGGCGGTGCTGGAAACCCTGCTCGGCGGGCCCGTGCGTCCGTGTTGACGAGACCGGAAAAGCCCCGCGGATGCGGGGCTTTTTTTGGACTGGAAGCCGGTCAAGCGCCGGTAAAAACCGGCGCGATCAGGACACCATCGGCTCGCTGAAGGCCTCGATCTCGCCTTCGTACTCGTTGATCGGCACGCAGGCGCAGAACACGTTCTTGTCACCGTAGATGTTGTCCACGCGGGCAATCGGCGGCCAGTACTTCTGCTGCCGCAGCGAGGGCAGCGGGAATGCCGCCAGCTCGCGCGGGTAGGCGTGCGACCACTCGCTGGCGCTGACCTGCGCCGCCGTGTGCGGGGCATGCTTGAGCGGATTGTCCTCGCGGTCCAGCGACCCTTCCTCGATGGCCCGGATCTCCTCGCGGATCTGGATCATCGCGTCGATGAAGCGGTCCAGCTCGTGCAGCGACTCGCTTTCGGTCGGCTCAACCATCAATGTGCCGGCGACCGGGAAGCTCAGGGTGGGAGCGTGGAAACCGAAATCGACCAGGCGCTTGGCCACGTCCTCGGCGCTGATGTCGGTGGCCTTCTCCAGCGGACGCAGGTCCAGGATGCACTCGTGCGCGACCAGGCCGTTGCGACCGGTGTAAAGGGTGGGGTAGTGCGGCTCCAGCCGCTTGGCCACGTAGTTGGCGTTGAGCATCGCGATCTCGCTCGCCCGGCGCAGCCCGTCGCGGCCCATCAGGGTGATGTACATCCAGCTGATGGGCAGGATCGAGGCGGACCCGTAGGTCGCGGCGCTGACCATGCCGACATCGCCCTGGCCGCCGAACGCGCGCGGCAGGTAGGGCGCCAGATGCGACTTCACCGCGCACGGACCCACGCCCGGACCACCGCCGCCGTGCGGGATACAGAACGTCTTGTGCAGGTTGAGGTGGGAGACGTCCGAGCCCCATTTGCCCGGCTGGGCGAGGCCAACGATGGCGTTCATGTTGGCGCCGTCGGTGTAGACCTGGCCGCCGTGGGCGTGGACGATCTCGCAGATCTCCACCACGCCTTCCTCGAACACGCCGTGGGTGGAGGGGTAGGTGATCATCAGCGCGGCCAGCCGGTCGGAATACTTCTCGGCGTTGGCGCGGATGTCCTCGACGTCGACGTTGCCATTGGCGTCGCACTTGGTCACCACGACCTTCAGGCCGCACAGCTGGGCGGACGCCGGATTGGTGCCGTGGGCGGACTCGGGGATCAGGCAGATGTCGCGCTGGCCCTGGCCATTGGCGCGGTGCCAGGCACGGATCGCGAGCAGGCCGGCGTACTCGCCCTGGGCGCCCGAGTTGGGCTGCAGGCTGACCGCGTCGTAGCCGGTGATCTCCGCCAGCATCGCCTCCAGACCGTCGATCAGCTCCTTGTAACCCAACGCCTGGTCGGCCGGCGCCAGCGGGTGGATGTTGGCGAACTCGGGCCAGGTGATCGGGATCATCTCGGCCGTGGCGTTGAGCTTCATCGTGCAGCTGCCCAGCGGAATCATGGTCCGGTCCAGCGCCAGGTCTTTGTCCGCCAGCGAGCGGATGTAGCGCAGCATCTCGTGCTCGCTGTGATGGGTGTTGAACACCGGGTGGGTCATGAATTTCGATTCGCGCAGCAGCCCGGCCGGCAGGGCGTCGACGGTATCGGCGTCGAGCTCGTCGATGCGGTCCAGGTCGATCTGCACCCCGAACAGGCCGGCCAGTGCGATCACGTCTTCGCGGGTGGTGGTCTCGTCGAAGCTGATGCCCACGCTGCCCGCATCGATCACGCGCAGATTCATGTGTGCCTGCGCCGCGCGGTGGTGCATGTCGGCCGCGTCCACGCCGGTCAGGTGCAGGGTGTCGAAGAAGTTGTCGCCAACCGCCACCCCGGCGTTGCGCAGGATGCCGGCAAGGATGCCCGCCAGGCGGTGGGTGCGGCGCGCGATGCGGATCAGGCCGTCCGGGCCGTGGTAGACGGCGTACATCGCGGCCATCACCGCCAACAGCACCTGCGCGGTGCAGATGTTGCTGGTCGCCTTCTCACGGCGGATGTGCTGCTCGCGGGTCTGCAGGGTCAGGCGATAGGCCGGGTTGCCCTCGGCATCGACCGACACGCCGATCAGGCGACCCGGCATCGAGCGCTTGTAGGCGTCGCGGCAGGCCATGAACGCGGCATGTGGACCGCCGAAGCCGAACGGCACGCCAAAGCGCTGGGTATTGCCGACCACGATATCCGCGCCCCATTCACCCGGCGCCTTGAGCAGGGTCAGCGCGAGCAGGTCGACGGCGACGGCAACCAGGCCGCCGCGTGCGTGCACCGCCTCGGCCAGTTCGGCGTAATCGTTGGCGCGACCAAAGGTGTCGGGATACTGCAGCAGCACGCCGAAGGCATCGGTCTGCGCCGCATCGGCGTCATCGCCCACGACAAGCTCGATCTCAAGCGGCTCGGCGCGGGTGCGCATCACCTCGATGGTCTGCGGGTGCACGCCGCTGGAGACGAAGAACACATTGCTCTTGGCGCGGCTGGAGCGGCGCGCCAGGGTCATTGCCTCGGCCGCCGCGGTGGCCTCGTCCAGCAGGGACGCGTTGGCGATCTCCATGCCGGTCAGGTCCATGCACATGGTCTGGAAGTTGATCAGTGCTTCCATCCGGCCCTGCGAGATCTCCGCCTGATACGGCGTGTAGGCCGTGTACCAGCCCGGGTTCTCGAGGATGTTGCGCAAGATGACGTTGGGCGTGTGGGTGCCGTAGTAGCCCTGGCCGATGAAGCTGCGGAAGACCCGGTTGCGCTCGGCGATCTCGCGGATCTTGGCCAGCGCGTCGACCTCGGTCAGTGCCGTGGGCAGCGCCAGCGGGTCGGCCGAGCGGATCGAGCCGGGCACGATAGCGTCGGTGAAGGCATCCAGCGACTCGTGACCGACCACGCGCAGCATCTGCGCGATCTCGTCATCGTTGGGGCCGATGTGGCGCGCAACGAAGGCATCGTGATGCTCAAGCTCGCGCAGGGAAAGGGGGGTGTCGTGGCTCATGTCAGGGGCGTCCGTTGGCTGCGTGCGGTGCATGACCGCGGGAAGGGCGTTTCCCGCCCGTCCGCCTCACGGCAGACGGGCGCTCGCGGGCTGCTGGCTTTCGCCACGCGACATTCCCGCTCGCCCCTCTGTCCTTTTGCCTGAGAGTTTTGGAAGCCGACCCTGAGGAGGTCTGCGCTTCGTGCCCCTTCGGCGCCGGATTCAACCGGTCTCTCCAGAGTGGTTCACAGCCGGTGGTACGGGAGCCTGAACGATTACGGGCGTTGCGTCTTCGGCAGCGGTTCGGCCTGTCAGGGCGCGCACCGCTTCTCCCACCGGATGTATTTACCTGCGTGGATTATAGGCGATGGATTACTCCGCGTTCGCGGTGTCGGTGGCCTCGCCGCACAGGCATTCACGCACGTCCAGCACCTCGGCCTCCAGCACGGCGGGCAGGGGAGGAAGGATGGGGCAGGGCTCGTTGCCGTGGGTCGCCGCGACCAGCAATTCCAGTGCGCTCTGCAGGTCGCGCTCGCCGGTTGCACCAAACATCGACTGCGCCGACTGGGTGGTGGCCGCGGCCCTGCGGATGCAGTACCACCACCAGGCCGGCCACCAGCAATCCCACCCAGGTGCCCACGGTGCGCTCGATGCTGCGCTGGAACATGCGCTGCCAGTCCAGACCCTGGTGCAGCATCAGCACGGCCGCGGCCACCACCCAGTAGGCGCGGTCCAGTTGGAATACCGTCCCCAGCGCGCCGGCTACGACCGCTGCCACGCCAACCCGGACAATCACCCGCCGCGGTTGGGAGCCGGGTTGAAGCGCATCCACGATCGCCGCCCAGGCCCCGGGATGACCCAGCGGCACCACGCTGGAATGGCCGTCGGGCACTTCATCGCGGCCCGGATTGCGCGCGCGCTCGCCCAGATCGCGGACATCTTCCAGCCAGGCATCGGGCAACGCCTGCCCGCGGATCTCCTTCGCCATGGCGTCGGCGAAGCGCAGGTGCAGCTCGCGGTTGATCTCGCGCAACCGGACCAGCACGCTGCCGGGGCGGGCGGGCAGCGGCTGCTGGCTGACCAGCGCCGCCCACGCCTGGTGCAGGGCGAATGCGGCCTGGCGTCGCGTGCGGCTGGACTCGTCGGAGCCGGCAGCGACGAGGTAGTCGGCCACCGCATCGGCCGCGGCGACGACCGCGTTCTTCTCCGGACTGCGGGGGCGAAACAGCGCGCCGGACATGTGCACCAGCCACGAGAACGCACCGCCGGCAAAGACCAGCGCGCCGGCGTGCTGCCAGCTGAGATGCTCGGCCGGCAGGGCGGTTCCGGTCGCGATCGCCAGGACGAACATGTAGGCGCCGGGCGCACCGATCTGCAGGGCGTTGCTGAGCCAGGTGGCGAGCATCGCGGTCAGCGCCACGCTGAGCACGACCAGCGCCGGGTTGCCGCCGACGAGCAGCCCGACGCTGAGCGCTGCGCCAAGCATGAGCGCGACCAGGGCCAACAAACGGGCGCGGCTGAGGTACGGGCGTCCGCCGCCGTACATGCTGGTGAAGCCGCCGATGGCGGCCATCAAGCCGGCCGGCGTGTCCCCGGCCATCCAGCCCACGAGGATCGGCATGCCCATGCACACGGCGCTGCGCAGCGCCGTGCGCCAGCGCCCGGGCGTGGCGGGCCGCAGCTGGAAGAGTTGGCGTGCGGTCGCGCGCAACGAGTAGGACGCTTCAGTCATGACGCGATTCTTGCCTGCGCCGCCGTGCACTGCACCCCTTGGTTTCTGCATCTGGAAGCCGGAGGGCGAACCCGAACGGTGCAGGCCTTACCATGGCGCATTGTTTCAGCGCTGGATTTTCGTGGACACATCGCAAAAGCCGGTGAGCCTGGCCCGGCTCACCCTGATCCTGGCCGGACTGTCGATGTTCGGCCCCTTCGCCATCGACACCATCTTCCCCGCGTTCCCGGTCATGGGTGCGGAGTTCGGTGCCGACAAGCTGGCCATGCAGCAGACCATCAGCGTCTATCTGGTGGCCTATGCGGTCACCAGCATCGTGCACGGGCCGCTGTCTGACGCGTGGGGCCGGCGCCGAGTGATCCTGGGCGGTTTGGCGATCTTTACCCTGGCCTCGGTCGGGTGCGCGCTTTCGACGGAACTGGGCACCTTGCTGGTGTTCCGCGCGCTGCAGGGTCTGTCGGCGGGCACCGGGCTGATCGTCGGCCGTGCCGTGATCCGTGACGTGCTGCAGGGCGACGATGCGCAACGTTTGATGAGCCATGTGTCGATGATCTTCGGCATCGCCCCGGCGATTGCGCCAATCATCGGTGGCTGGATCCTTGGCTGGAGCCACTGGTCGACGATTTTCTGGTTCCTGGTGGCGTTTTCGGCGGTATTGTTGGCGGTCACCTGGCGATTGCTGCCGGAGACCCATCCGGTCGAGGCACGGCTGCCACTGGTGCCCTCGCGGCTGCTGCGCGACTACAAGGCGATCCTGATCAACCCGCGGTTCCAGCGCCTGGCCGCCTGCGCAGCATTCAACTTCTCTGCGCTGTTCCTGTTCATCGCTTCGGCGCCGGCGTTCGTGCTGGACCTGCTGCAGCGCAATGGCGAACCCATGGGTCCGGGCGACTTTGGCTGGTTCTTCATCCCGATGATCGGCGGCATGGTGCTGGGTGCGTTCACGTCCGGCCGCGCCGCCGGACGCATCCGCGGCTCGACCCTGGTGGCGATCGGTTTCGCGGTCTCCGGCTTCGCGGTCACCCTGGGGCTGATCTTCAACCTGTTGACCGACGCCCCGCAGATTCCCTGGGCGATGATCCCGATCAGCCTGAACGCGTTCGGCATCGCCCTGGTGTTCCCGATTGTGACCCTGGCGATCCTGGAGATGTACCCGCGCATGCGCGGCGCCGCGTCGTCGTTGCAGGCGTTCACCTCGCTGGTGCTGAACGCCGTGGTCGCCGGCATCATCTCGCCGTGGCTCAGCGGCAGTGCCCTGTCCCTGGCGATTGCCGCCGCCGCGCTGGTTCTGATCGGCTGGCTGTTCTGGCTGTGGGAGTCGGTCTCGTCACAACCGCTGTCCGGCCGCTCGCGCAGTGGTACGCGGGTGCCGGGGGATTCGATCTAGCCCGCAG
>NZ_JXSS01000045.1 GCF_000855665.1 Lysobacter sp. A03 | reverse complement strand
CCCATCCCGAACTCGGAAGTGAAACGCACATGCGCCGATGGTAGTGTGGCTTAAGCCATGCAAGAGTAGGTCATCGCTGGGCATTTACACCAAAGGCCGGATCCCAAAAGGATCCGGCCTTTTTCTTGTTGGCGATCTTCGCTTTGTGTGCGATGTGCCGCCAATGACGTGCGCGCCTGCCGCGTGTTGGTCAATTCTGCGGTGCCCGAGGCACCGCAGAACGTCAGCAGCTCACAGGATTTTCGGTGGCTCGCCGCCGATTATCACGATATCCGCCGCGCGGCGGGCAAACAGGCCTACCGCAACCACGCCGGGAATCTGGTTGATGGCGCTCTCCATGGCCAGCGGATCGGTAATGGCCAGCCCGTGGATGTCGAGGATCACGTTCCCGTTGTCTGTAAGCACGCCCCGCTCGTTGGCGTCCTGGCGCCACACCGGTTGGGCGCGCGTCATGGCCAGGATCTCCCTGGCGACAAGGCTTCGTGCCATCGGAATCACCTCGACCGGCAGCGGGAATTTGCCGAGCACATCAACCTGCTTGCTGGGGTCAACGATGCAGATAAATCTGGCGCTGGCTTCGGCGATGATTTTTTCCCGCGTCAGTGCGGCACCGCCACCCTTGATCAGCCGCTTGTGCGGGTCGCATTCATCGGCGCCGTCGACATAGAGCGAAAGGGGACCCGTGGCGTTGAGTTCATACACCTCGATGCCGGCGGCGCGCAGTCGCTCGCTGCTCTGATCGGAACTGGACACCGCGCCCTTGATGCGATCTTCCATGCGCCCGAGCGCGTCAATGAAGTAGGCGACCGTGGAACCGGTGCCGACTCCTATGATGGAGCCGGGTTCCACATACTCAATGGCCTTCTCTGCGGCCAGCCGTTTGGCTTCGGACATCGGGGACTTACTCGAGGGAAAGGAGGAATTTATATTGGTCGGCAGCCACCGGAAAGACCGAAAGGCGATTGCCGCGGCGGATCAGCGCGAACTCCTCGCCGAGCTCTTCGGCGTGGGCCTTGATCTCTTCAAGCGGGATGATCCTGTCCAGCTTGCGCTCGAAGCTGATGTCCACCAGCTGCCAACGAGGTTCTTCGCGGGTCGACTTCGGATCGTAGTATTTGGAGTCTGGATCAAACTGGGTCTCGTCGGGATAGGCCGTGCTTGCCACGGTCGCCGTTCCCGCAATGCCCGGCACCTTGGTGTTGGAGTGATAGAACAACACGCCATCACCGACCTTCATACCATCGCGCATGAAGTTTCGTGCCTGATAATTACGAACCCCGTCCCAGGGCTCTGTCCCGACACGCTTCAGGTCATCGATCGAAAACGCGTCAGGTTCGGACTTCATCAGCCAGTAGCGACGACGTTTGCTCATGGGGACTCCTGATCGGGGGATGATGACTTCCTGCTGCTCGCCGAAACCCTTCGTGAGCGGATGTCCCAGCTCTGCGTCTCACAGGAGACTGCGTCCAGGGGGACGTCCCACGGGGCTGTCTCGATGGCTTCTTGCCGCTGCAGCTCGAATCCGGCACCGACCAGCCAGGGAGGCGCAGCGCGATCCTTGCGAAAGGCGAAGCTGCGATCATACCAACCGCCGCCCATGCCAAGGCGCGCACCCTGCAGGTCGAATGCGACCAGCGGGAGGACCACAAGGCTCAGGTCCTCAGGCTGAAGGAGGCTGCCAGATGACACATCCGGTTCGGGAATTCCGTAGCGGTTGTTCACCAGCGCGTTCCCCGGCCGCCACGGCGAGAAGCCCAGCCGCTCGCCATCAAGCACTGGCAGGCAGTAGCTGCATTCGTCGGGGAGGTTGAGTTGCCAGGCGTGCAAGGCGATCTCGCCATCCATCGCCCAGTAGCCGGCGACATATCCACTCGTCGGAGCAAAGGGCAGGCTGAGGAGGTTCGCCGCAAGGGCGTTGGCGGCCGCGACGCGCTGTGCCGGCGAAAGTTCGCGACGCTGGTGACGCATCCGTTCGCGAAGCTGGCGACGCTGCGCCGGTAAGTCGTCGATCATCCTGCAGGAATCCGTTTCTCGCGCGGGTTGGGCCCGTCCCACGAGACGCTTTCGCAGGCTCGGTCAAACGATCGCCGCGCTCCTTGCGGGAAGTTCGAATCCCGCAGGGAAATAATGAGATCCTCCGCCGATGTCGATGCGCGCGAAACGACCTTGAACCCGGGGTTCAAGTGGGAACGCTTGTCGGTCTTCGGGCTTTCCGCTACCAGGGCGGACTTGCACTCCGGACTTCCGTTGCATCCCCGCGGTCGCAATTAAGGGCCAAGGCGAATGTTTGCGCACGCTGTCGTCCACAGCAGAGGACGAGTCGCCAGTATAGCGCGGGCGGGCGATCCCGGCGCGAGGAAATAGTGCTTGCGTTCAGGCGGATCAGTCGCTGAAGAGTCCGTCCAGCTTGCGATTGAGTTCGCCGAAGCTGCGCGAAAGATCGTTCTCGCGACGCGCGGTTTCCTCGCGCAGCTGCTCAAGGTCGTGGGCGAGGTTCAGGGCCGCCAGCACTGCAACCCGGTCCAGTGCGGCCATGCGGTTGCCGCCGCGAATCTCGCGCATCTTGCCATCCAGCATCTTGGCCGCAGCCAGCAGGCTGTCGCGCTCTTCTGCTACGCATCCCACCGTGTATTCGCGGTCGAGCAGTTGGATGCTGACGGGCTTGGCGTCACTCACGTGTGCTGCTCCAACGACTTGAGACGCACGATCATTCCTTCCACCCGCGTCCTGGCCTGCTCGTTTTTGGCCAGGAGGGCGGAACGTTCGTTGGAAAGGGTTTCCTGCTGCTGCCGCAAACTGCGGTTCTCATCCTGAAGCCGACGCATACGTTCGGCCAACAGCTCAACTCGATCGAGCAGGGCTTGCATCTGGTTGAGCAATTCGGCGCGATCCATCTCCGCACGATAGGCAGGGGCTGGCGGCCGGTCAAGGACGCCGTGGCGACCGACATTCAGAAACGAGGCGTTCCGAGCCATGAGCGGCCCTGGACAAACTTTGTAAGCTCGGCGGCAGGCATCGGCTCGGCCAGCCAGTAGCCCTGGATCTCATCGCAGCCATGTTCACGCAGCCACTGGGCCTGGGTGTTGGTCTCCACGCCCTCGGCGACGACGGTCAGGCCGAGGGAGTGGCCCATGGCGATGATGGTGGTGGTAATTGCGGCGTCGTCGGTATTTTCGGCAAGGTCGTCGATGAACTCCTTGTCGATCTTCAGCATCGTGATCGGCAGGCGCTTGAGGTACGCCAGTGACGAGTAGCCCGTACCGAAATCATCGATGGCCAGGTTCACTCCGATACGCCGGAACTGTTGCAGCGAAATCGAGGCTTCAGCCCGGTTGTCCATCAACAGGCTCTCGGTCAGTTCCAGCTCCAGGCGGTTGGCGGGAATACCGGTCTGTGCCAACACCCGCTCTACCACCTGGGGAAAATCGCCACGCAGCAGTTGCAGCGACGAGACGTTCACTGCGATCGGCAGGTCGACGAGTCCTGCGTCGCGCCAGGTTGCCAGCGCGCGGCAGGCCTCGGTCAGTGCCCATTCGCCGATCTCCAGGATCATCCCGGTTTCTTCGGCGAGTGGGATGAACTGGACCGGATGGATCTGGCCGTGCTCCGGACTGTGCCAGCGAAGGAGCGCCTCGACGCCGGCGATCTGGTTGCTCACCAGCGACAGTCGGGGCTGATAGGCCAGCGACAACTCGTTTCGATCCAGTACCGTACGCAGGGCCGCAGAAAGGGTGGCCCGGCGCTGGACATCGACATCCATGGCCGCCTCGTAGCGCATCGACGTGCGCCGCCCGACGGCTTTCGCCCGATACATCGCGGTGTCTGCCTGGCGGATCAATTCACTGGCGATCTGGGCATCGTCCGGGTAGACGCTGATGCCGATGGACGGCGAGATGATCACTTCCTGACTCTCGCCGAAGGTGACCGGCGATTCAAAGGCGGCGATCAGGCGTTGGGATGCCGTGGTCGCTTCCTCGTCGGACGTAATGTTTTCCAGCACCAGCATGAACTCGTCCCCGCTGAGCCGTGCCGCCGTCTGCTGCGGACCGGCGAACGCGTGCAGCCGGGTCGCAACCGCGCGCAGGATGCGGTCGCCGATCCCATGGCCGAGCGAGTCGTTGATGTCCTTGAAACGGTCGAGATCGACGAACAGCACGCCGATGCGGGTGTTGTTGGCGCGCGCGCGCACAATGGCGGCGGCTATGCGCTCCAGCAGGAGCGACCGATTTGGCAGCCCGGTCAGCGGATCGTAGTTGGCGAGATAGCGCAGTTCCTGTTCAGCGCGCTTCTTCTCCGTGATGTCGTTGAGCACTGCGATGTAATGGCTGCGTCGTCCGTCGCGCTCCCCGACGGAGCTTATGCGCAGCAGGCAAAGGAACTCGTCGCCGTCCCTGCGCCGCATCCAGAGTTCCCCCGACCAGCGACCGTCGCGTAGGAGGTCGTGCCGCAGTCGGCGATGGAACTCGATGTCATGCCGGCTGCTGTCAAGGACGCTTGTCGAGCGCTCCAGTACATCGCCTGGATCGTGGCCGGTAATGCGGGTAAATGCCGGGTTGACGGAAATAAAACGGAAGTCGCGGTCGAACACGGCGACGGCCTCGTCCATGCTGCGCAGCACCTCGCTGGCAATCCGTCTTTCGTGCTCCGCGCTGCGGCTGTCGGTGACGTTGCGTACCGTGCCCGCAACGCGGGATGCCCTGCCATCCGGCCCGCGTTCGACGACTTTCCCGCGCGCACGCACCCAGCACCAGCTGTGTTCCTCCGCCCGCCGGGTGCGGTACTCGCTGCTGAAGATCGGAGTGGCACCGCGCAGGTGCTGGCGCAGCGCGTCTTGAACCTGGTGCAGGTCATCGGGATGGATCGTGAGCTCGTCCAGGGCGTAGCGCTCCACCGTTACCTCCGGTTGATCCAGCGAACTCGTCGATACACGCGTGTGATGCAGCTCCTGCGCGGCGAGATCGTAGTCCCAGAACTGCTCTCCGGATGCCCACAGCGCGAGTTTGAGGCGCTCGTCGTGCTCTTCGATGCGGTTTTCCCAGACCTGCGTTTTCCGCCATCGCTGACGGACACGCCATATGAGCGCCACCACGGCGATCAGAGCCAGCAACGCGAGCACGCTCAGGATCAGCGGGTTGCCCGGAACGACAATTGGGGTCACGCGAGCAGCGCCGCGTTCATACTTGTCGCCGCCAGGCGGGGTCGGCTGGCAAGCGTTGCGCTGGCGGTCAGTGGCAGCAGCACTTCAGCATTGCTCCGGATCAAATCCAGCCCAGTGTATGCACGCGCGTGCGGACTGAACAAGCTCGCCGTCGCGCGGCTTGATAAACTGGGGTGCCTCGCCCTGGTGCCTGTTCATGTCGCAAGAACCGCAGTCCGGATTGCCACCCATTTCCGAGGTCGACGCACAGATCGGGCGCCTGTCCCTGTCAACTACCGCCTCCGAATTGCACGGCGCCCTCTGCGGCTGGCTTTCCGGCGGCGGGGCCGGGCAGGGCGACTGGCTGTCAAAGGTGCTCGTGGACGACGACGTGGTTGCTCCCGAGTCGGGTAGCGCACTCGACGAGTTGCGGGTTGCGTCTGCTGCGCAGCTGGCCGATCGCAGTTTCGACTTCGAATTGCTGCTGCCCGATGCCGACGCGTCGCTCGGCGTTCGCAGCGGCGCGGTGTTCGACTGGTGCCGCGGTTTCCTGGGCGGGTTCGGACTGGCCGCCGGGGCGGAACCGCCGCTGTCGGCCGAAAGCCTGGAAGCGCTCGGCGATCTGGCCAAGTTGGCCGCCGCCCAGGCCCAGGACGACGGCGACGAGGATGACGAAGCGGCGCTGGTGGAAATCGAGGAATTCGTCCGCGTGGCGACCTTGCTGCTGCATGGTGATTGCGTGCTCGCCGCGCAGCACCGGCAAAGGCTGCACTGAGTTGGCGGCACCCCTGTCGATGCCGCCCAAAGCCTACGCCCGGCGCCGCAGGTTGTTGATGGAAGTGGCCGGCGACGACTCGATCCTGATCCTGCCGGCGGCGCTGGAACGCATCCGCAATCGCGACACCCACTATCCCTACCGGCAGGACTCGGATCTGCTCTACCTCACCGGCTTTCCCGAGCCCGAGGCGGTGCTGGTGCTGGTGCCGGGCCGGGCCCATGGTGAGTGCATCCTGTTCTGCCGCGAGCGCGACCCTGACCGCGAGGCCTGGGACGGTCCGCGGTTTGGTCCCGAGGGCGCGGTGGAGGCGTTTGGACTGGATGACGCGTATCCGATCGACGATCTGGACGACATCCTGCCGAGCCTGCTGGAAGGCCGGTCGCGGGTGTATTACCACTTCGGTCGCGATGCCGAGTTCGACCTCAAGCTGATCGGCTGGGTGAACCGCGTGCGCTCGATGATGAAGATGGGCAACAAGCCGCCGCACGAGTTCCTCGAACTGGGTCACCTGCTGGACGAGTTGCGCCTGTTCAAGGACCGCGACGAGCTGCGGATGATGCAGCGCTCCGCCGATATCACCGTCGCCGCGCATCAGGCGGCCATGCGCTCGGTCCGCCCCGGCATGTTCGAGTACGAGTTGCAGGCCGAGCTGGAGCGGGTGTTCCGCGCAAACGACGCCGTGCCGGCGTACAGCAGTATCGTAGGCGCGGGTGGTAACGCGTGCGTGCTGCATTACGTGGCCAACAACGGGCCTGTCAATGACGGGGATCTGGTGCTGATCGACGCGGGGGCGGAGTATCGCGGGTACGCCGCCGACATCACCCGCACGTTCCCTGCCAGTGGTCGCTTCAGCAAGGAGCAGCGGCTGTTGCATGACCTGGTCGGTGCCGCACATGCCGCCGCGCTCGCCGTGGCGCTTCCGGGCAAGCCTTATGAAGCCGGGCACCTGGCCGCGACCGAGGTGTTGACCGAGGGGCTGCTGAGCCTGGGGCTGCTGAAGGGGACTTTGAGGAAAAACCTGGCCGAAGGCAGTTGCCGGCGGTTCTTTCCGCACAAGACCGGCCACTGGATTGGCCTGGACGTGCACGACGTGGGTGACTACCGGATCGAGGGTGAGTCGCGCCTGCTCGAGCCCGGAATGGTATTCACCATCGAGCCCGGCCTTTACGTGCGTCCTGACGACACCAGCGTTGCGTCGCGCTGGCGGGGTATTGGCATCCGCACCGAGGACGATGTCGCCGTGACCCGCACCGAGCACACGGTACTGACCGGCAAGCTGGCGCGCAGCGCGGATGACATCGAAGCCTTCATGGCGAAGGGCTGACCTCCGCCCGAAGGCCTCGCTATCCCCTGTCGCGGATCAAGCCTGCGCGGTGAACTCATCTCGGGTCAGGTTGATCGGGTCGCCGTCGGTGCAGACCACGTCGTCCTCGATGCGAATGCCTCCGAACGGTCTGAATTCGGCAACCCGATCCCAGTTGATCGAGCGACCGTGATCGCCTCTGCGGACGGCGTCCAGCAGCATGTCGATGATGTAGATGCCCGGTTCGATGGTCATCACCATCCCCGGCTCAAGCGTTCGCGTGGTGCGCAGGAACGTCTGCCCGTACGGACGCGGGATCACCCCGCCGGCGTCGGACTCCGCGAATCCGGCGACGTCGTGCACCTGCAAACCGATGCCGTGACCAATGCCGTGGGGGAAGAAGGCATTGCTGACGCCGGTCTCCAGTGCTGATTCGGGCGACATATCGATCAGCCCGAAATCCTTCAACACGCCGGCCAGCTTCAGGTGGGCGCCCAGATGGAGCTCGCGGTAGTCGAAGCCCGCGCGGACTTCATCGCACATCTGTTTTTGTGCCGTGTCGACCGCGTCGATCAGCGCCTGGAACTCGCCGTTTTGGTCGGCGGCGTAGGTGCGGGTGATGTCGCTGGCGTAGCCACCAAAGCTTGCCCCGGCGTCGATGAGGAAGCTGCGGATCTGCGCAGGCGGGGTCGTCGCCAGCTCCGTGTAATGCAGCACCGCACTGTGCTCGTTGAGGGCGACGATGTTGTGGTACGGCAACTCGTTGGCGTCCTGGCGGGCCGCGATGCAGTACGCCATGTGGATGTCGAACTCGCTGGCGCCTGACCGGAAGGCCTCCTCGGCAGCCAGGTGGGCACCCACGGCAATCCGCGTCGCCCCGCGCATCATGGCGATCTCGTAATCGGTCTTGAAGGCGCGGTGGTATTCCAGATAGTTGACCACGGCAGCCGGGTTGTCGGGCAGATAGTCGCCCAGCGCACTGGCCGCTTCGCCCAGGATCGCGCAGCGTCCAGGGTCGGCGGGCAGGTGCTCCAGCGCGTCCTGCGGATCGCGAATGATGACGATCTCGAATTCGTCGACCCAATAGGCCGAAGGCGTCTGCGGGACCACGTGCCAGTAGTCGAAGGGCTGCAGATACACCAGTTTGGGCTTGTTGCCCGGCGTGAACACCAGCCAGCTACCCGGGTTGCGGGTCAGCGGCGCCCATGCCTTGAATTGGGGATTGACGGCGTAGGGATACTCGCGGTCGTCGAACACCTGATAGTGCATCGTGCCGCTGGGCACCACCAGATGGTCAAAGCCACCGCGCTCGAGCGCTATCGTGCTGCGGCGGACGAGTTCTGCCACGTGCTGCGGATACGCCCGCGCAAGCTCGGAATTTGCCATGTCGATCCTCTTTGGGGGAGTGCGGCAAGTTTGACGTATTCGCCGCCCGGGCACAGGGGCCTTTAGCCACCTCCGGCGCAAGCCCGCGCTCGGAGGCGGGCGGCGCGGTCGATGCAGACTGTCAGGCCGAGCTGGAAAGCCAGTCGCGCAGGTGTTGTCGCCCCGGCTCGGGCAGGTTGATGAAGCGGAATCCCGACCAGGACTTCCCGGTCGCGCCCGCGTCCTCCTGCCACAGCAGATGCACACCTACTTCGACCTGGCCGCGTGGCTGCGCTGTGCCGGACCCGTTCACACCCGGTTGGCTCGTGCCGGACAGGGTGAAGCGCACCTGATACAGGGCGTCATCGATCAGTGGTGTGCTTGCCAACAGGAGCATGCCGGTTTCCGAGATATTGCCCAGATGGCCGATAACCCGCTCGCTCATGCTGTCGATGACCTCGACGGTATCGGCCACGGGGCGGCGCCGGCGGCGGCGCGCGTCACTACCGCCTGCACCGGAAGCGGCTGAGCGGGACCCGTTCATTGCGATATCTCCTTGCCGGGAGGATTGCGGACAAAGCTGCGCAGCTTGGCCAGCGTCGACTGCCATGCACGATCCACCAGACTGGTGTGATCATCGGCAGGCACGATCCTCGCCTCACCGATCGCGAGCAGGCGGGCGATCTGGTCGAGGGTTTCCCGCCCCTGCTGGTCTTCGATGCGCTGGCCCTTGGCAGTGAGCAACAGTACCCGTCCGGTGATCGGGCTGAACCAGGCCAGGCGATGACGCACGCGATCACCCTGCTGGTTGATGTTGAATTCGATGGAGGTGCCGAACGCCACGCTGCGCAGGTGGACATAGCATTCCTCTTCGCGGGCGTTGCGTGGCCCGACGGGCGGCAACGGCGGAATCTCATTGGCGCCCAGCCGTGCCCGCGCCTTCAGCTTCACGGCAAGCTCGGTGCGTGATGCGGGATCGTCACCGTCATCATTTGCCGCCACCAGCCTGCCGGCGATGGCGTCCGCCTCATCACCCTGATAGCCGACCAGGCCCAAGGCTTCGGTTCCCCGCGGCTGCAGCGATTCGGGTGCCGGTTCGCCGCGGTTGGCGGCGATGACCGGGGCGGGGGCATCGACATGCCCCCGCCACTCGGCAGACTCCTCGCCGTGCCGCAGCAGGACCAGACTGAGGACGTCCGTCCATGCCTGCTCCAACAGCGTGGTGAGAAAGCGGGGGACCGCGGTGTCGCCGATCGCATCCTTGATCGCCAGCGCGGCCTGCTGTTTCGCGCGCTCGAGTTTGTCGCGACCGCGCGCCGCTTCGACCTGTCGCCGCTGGGCCACCTCGGCCTTGCGCGCCAGAGCCTCCAGCTGACCGCTGAGCGTCTCCTGCGCGGCGGCGAACACGCCCGGGTCACCGTTGTAGTTTTGCACCACGTGGTTGACGGCTTCGTGCAGCTGGTCATCCAGGCGCCGGTCGGCACCTGGATCGTTGTCGTCCAGCCATTGGGTGCCGGCCTCTGCGATCGAGTTCAGCAACTGCCGTGCCGGGTGCTGCTTGCGTACGAAAAAGCCCCGGTCCTGCAGGGCGACACGCAGCAGCGGGACCTGCAGCCGCTCCAGCAGTGCCGCGCCGCGGGTGCCCTGGCGCAATTCACGACCGATTTCGCTGTAGAGCAAACCCAGCAGTTCGAAGGTCTCGTCATCGTGGTCGGCAAGGTGGGTGGCACGACCCCGCTGCTGACGGCTCTGTTCCAGCAGTGCCTGACGCACCTGGCCGGGACTGCGGGGCATGGATGCCCCCTCCGCCGGCGCCTGCAGGCTGCTCAGAGCGGCATCGAGTTCATCGGTGGCGAGAGTGTCCTCCGAGCGGAGATTGCCGCCAGAAGATCCCGCGTGTCTGGTTGCGGCCAGCAATTGCTGCAGCTGGGCCAATGCCTGCATCTCGTCGGCGGTGTCCACCCGTCCGCCGAGCCCGGAATCCTGACGCACAAACCCGTGCGGGCCCTGCTCGCTGGGGATAGCGTGCCCGTCGGTGCGTCGTCTCCGCGAGCTCGTGGCGTCGAAGGACGAGGGACCGCGCTCATCATTTGGATTCAGCTCAGTGGAGCCGCCGTCGTCCTGCCCGGCTTCAGAATCCGGAGCCTGGCCGCTGCGTTCCCGGTGTTCACGTCGCGTCAGGGTCGGGACAAAGGTCAGGCCGGGGAGCACATTCTCGCGATCCAGCAACGTGTTCATCGCTTCGACGAGGGGCAGATAGCCCGCCATCATCTGCTGGTCGAACAGGCTGTACAGCTGCAGGCGCGCTTCAACATCACCGGTCACGCCGGTGCAGGCGCGCGAGAGCATGGTGGCTACAGCGGTCGGGCCAACCGGCAGGGTGGATACGTCAAATGCCGGACGGCCGGCGAGTACTGCCAGGCGCTGGCCAAGCAGCAGAAGTGGAAGGCCGGCGCGGGATTCGTGGCGACGCGCGATCGCGGTCAACACGTTGGCCTCAGTGACTTCGCTGTGGTCGACCAAGCGCAACCCACTGGCATCGGGGTCCATGTTGGCTGATGGCTCGGTGAGGACCGGCGCGCGCAGGTTTTCAAGCGCGGCTGCAAGTTCCGCCGAGAACGAGGCAATCAGCTTGTGACGATGCGCACGCAATGTGCCCAGTGATGCGAGATAGCCAGATTGGGCGCCTGCACTGCGTGCCTTCTCCGCCTGCCGGAACAGGTCCTGCTCCAGGGTGTCGAGCAAGCGCACCAGTTCGCGTTCCAGCTCGTCGCCGGCGAGTGCCTGCAGCCGGCCGATGATGGCGCGGACACGCGCGGGGAAAGCTGCCGCGGTATTCGCCGGACGCGGCCGCGGAAGCGATGCATCTAAGTAGGACATGTGGGCCGGACTCCCCCCGAAGGCCGTAATTCAGCGAGCGTAACAGGACGCGGTTAACGTGGGAACTGTGACGTGCTTCCGGATGGCGGGCGCTCTTGCATGCGTGCGCACAACCTCGTTAGTCCGCCAGGAAGAGTTCGATGACATCGTTGGTAAAGCGCCGTCCCAAGAGCGTCGGTCGGACGATGTCGCCGTCGATGACCAGCCATTGCTTCTGCGCCGCCCGCTGGAGCTGCGGCTGGATTGCACTGCGCGGCACGCCGGTGCTGGCTTCAAATCCCTTCAGGCTGAAGCCGTCGACCAGGCGCAGGGCGTTGAGCATGAACTCAAACGGCCGTCGCTCGAGCGCGATGTGCTCATCGCCGCCCAGGCCGCGCTCGCTGCCAGCGGCTTCCAGGTAGGCCGTCGGGTGCTTCAGCTTCCAGCGGCGCAGGATTGACTGGTCGTGACCGGAGGTGATCTTGCCGTGCGCGCCGGCACCGATCCCCAGGTAGTCGCCGTATTTCCAGTAGTTCAGGTTGTGCACGCACTCGCGCCCCGGCCGCGCGTAGGCGCTGACTTCATACTGGCGGTAACCGGCGTTGGCGAGCATCGCCTGGCTGTGCTCCTGGATGTCCCAACTGCTGTCCTCGTCGGGCAACCCGGCCGGTGGGCGGGCCGCGAAAACCGTGTTCGGCTCCAGGGTCAGCTGGTAGTGGCTCATGTGCGTGGGTTGCAGCGCGAAGGCCTGCGCCAGATCGCTTTCCGCCATCGCCAGAGTCTGTCCGGGCAGGGCGTACATCAGGTCCAGGTTGATGTTATCGAAACCGGCGTCCTGGGCCAGTTTCACCGCCGCCGTGGCTTCGCCGCCGTCATGGATCCGTCCCAGCCGCTGCAGGCAACCGTCGTCAAAGCTTTGCACGCCGAAACTCAGGCGGTTGATGCCGGCGTCGCGATAGCCCTTGAAGCTGCCATGCTCGACCGTTCCGGGATTGGTTTCCAGGGTGATTTCGCAGCCGGGTGCGAAACGCAGTCGCGAGCTGGCCCCCTGCAGGAAGCGGTCAATCAGCTCGCCCGGCATCAGGCTTGGAGTACCACCGCCGAAGAACACCGTTTGCACGGTTCGGCCCCAGACCAGCGGCAGGTCGAAATCCAGATCCGCCAGCAGCGCATCGACATAGGCGGCGAACGGCAGCTCGCCGCGGCCCTGGTGGGAATTGAAATCGCAATACGGGCATTTGCGTACGCACCATGGGATGTGGACGTACAGCGACAGCGGCGGCGGGGATACCGCGGAGGGCGACAGACTCATCCACGCATTGTCCCACCGGCAAGCCGGCGCAGGGAAAAATGCTACAGCGCGGCCAATTGCCGCTGCAGCTCGCGCAAGGCGCGGCCGCGATGGCTGCAGGCCGCCTTTACCGACGGTTCCAGCTCGGCGGCGGAGATGCCGTGGGCCTCGTCCATGAATACCGGGTCGTAGCCGAACCCACCGCTGCCGCGGGGACGGTCAAGGATGCGCCCGGACCAGTCGCCCCGGGCGATCAGCGGGGCCGGATCCGTTGCGTGGCGCAGCAGGACCAGTGTGCAATGAAAGTGCGCACGGCGCTGATCCTCGGGCACGCCTTCCAGCGCCCGGAGCAGCTTGTCAATGTTGCGCGCCGCAGCGCCTGGTTCGCCGGCATGTTCCCCGGCATAGCGCGCCGAATACAGTCCCGGCGCGCCACCCAGGGCATCCACGCACAGCCCGGAGTCATCCGCCAGCGCCGGCAAGCCCGTGACACGCGAAGCATGACGTGCCTTCAACAGGGCATTTTCGACAAAGCTCAGGCCGGTTTCCTCGATGTCCGCGACACCCAGATCCCCCTGCGCGACGAACTCTATTCCGGCGCCGGCAAACAGGCGGTTGAACTCGGCCAGCTTGCCGGCGTTGCCGCTGGCCAGGACGATCCGCGACATCGCAGTCATGCCACGCCCCGATCCCGGCTGCAGCCGCGTTCGCTCACAACCCGAGCGCTTCACGCTGGAGGGCGACCAGTTCGGTCACGCCTTGCGCCGCCAGCGAGGTCATCGCGGCGAGCTCCTCCGCGCGGAAGGCATGGCCCTCCGCTGTTCCCTGGACCTCGATGAAGCCACCGCCGTCGTTCATCACCACGTTCATGTCGGTGTCGCAATCGCTGTCTTCGGCGTAATCCAGGTCAAGTACCGGCACTCCGCGATAGATGCCCACTGAAACCGCCGCCACCGCACCGAATATCGGACTGCGTCCGGATTTGGGCTTGATGTCGCCGCGCTTGATCATCCAGTTGACCGCGTCCACCAGTGCCACGTAGGCACCCGTGATGGCCGCGGTGCGCGTGCCGCCGTCAGCCTGGAGGACATCGCAGTCCAGGGTGATGGTGCGCTCGCCCAGCATCTTGCGGTCCACGCAGGCGCGCAGCGAGCGGCCGATCAAACGCTGGATTTCCAGCGTGCGTCCCCCCTGCTTGCCGCGGGCCGCCTCGCGATCGTTGCGGGTGTTGGTGGCGCGCGGCAGCATGCCGTACTCGGCCGTGACCCAGCCCTCGCCCTTGCCACGCAGGAAACCGGGGACGCGGTTCTCCACGCTGGCAGTGCACAGCACCCGGGTGTCGCCGAAGCTGATCAGCACCGATCCTTCGGCGTGGCGGGTGAACGCGCGTTCGATGTGGACCTCGCGCAGCTGGTCCGGAGCGCGCCCGCTGGGCCGTGAGAATTCGTTCGTAACGCTTGCTGACATGCTCTGCTTGCCGTTGGAAGTTAGGGGGTTTGGGGGCGGCGAGTTTACCATTCACCCCGGAGTGCCCCCTTCGGCATCCGCTTCCACCTCACCACAAGGCACCGCCAATGATCCGCAGCATGACCGCCTTCGCCAACGGCGAACGCGTCACACCGTGGGGCACGCTGGGCTGCGAACTGCGCTCGGTCAACCACCGTTTTCTCGAGATCGGCATGCGTCTGCACGATGACCTGCGCTCGCTGGAGCCGGTCCTGCGCGAGCGCATTGCCGCACGGATCAGCCGGGGCAAGCTCGACATCAGCCTGAGGCTGCGCTCGCCTGAAGGCGAAGGCGGCTTGCACACCGACCCGGCGAGGCTGCGCGAGTTGTCCGAGCTGGCGCTCCAGCTGTCCTCGCCATTCCCGGGGCTGCGGGTCGACTTCACCCAGTTGCTGCAATTCCCCGGCGTGTTGCAGGCGCCGGCGGTCGATGGCGCCGCGTTGCAGGCCGAGGCCCTGGCGCTGGTGGATGAGGTGGTGGACGAGTTCATCGCAGCGCGCGAGCGCGAGGGCGGCAAGCTGGCCACCGGCATCGCCGAGCGGGTGGATGCCATCGCAGCGATCGCCGGGCAGGTGCGCGAGTTGATGCCGGTGATCCGCCAGGGCCAGCGCACCAAGCTGGAGAATCGCCTGGCCGAGCTCGCGCAGCCGGTGGACCCGGGCCGGCTGGAGCAGGAGCTGGTGATGTGGCTGCAGAAGCTCGATGTGGACGAAGAGCTCGACCGGCTCGATTCGCATGTCAGCGAAGCACGTCGGGTGCTTGGGCTGAGCCAGGCCGTAGGCCGGCGCCTGGACTTCCTGCTGCAGGAGTTCAACCGCGAGGCCAACACCCTGGGCTCCAAATCCGTGGACGCGCGCAGCTCCACTGCAGCGGTCGAGCTGAAGGTCCTGATCGACCAGGTCCGCGAACAGATCCAGAACATTGAATAACCGCAATCCGTTGAGGACCAGCAGCCGATGAGCATGCGCGGAACCCTGTTTATCGTTGCCGCGCCGTCGGGTGCGGGCAAGTCCAGCATCGTCAACGCGGTGCTGGCGCGCGATCCCAACATCCGCCTGTCGATCTCCTTCACCTCGCGTCCCGAGCGGCCGCGAGAAGTGGACGGTGAGCACTACCATTTCGTTGATGAGGCCACATTCGAGCGCATGGTGGAGGCCGGCGACCTGTTCGAGCATGCACGGGTCCACGGCGATTGGAAGGGCACCGCCCGGCAGTCGGTCGAGCCGCAACTGGCCAGCGGCAAGGACGTGCTGCTGGAGATCGACTGGCAGGGCGCCCGCCAGGTCCGCAACAAGCTGCGCGGTGCCGTCAGCGTGTTCATCCTGCCGCCGTCACGGGCAGCGCTGGAGGAGCGCATGCGCAACCGCGGCCAGGACAGTGAAGAGGTGATCGCGCGCAGGCTGGCGGCGGCACGCGAGGAGATGTCGCATTACGCGGAATTTGACTACGTCATCGTCAACGAGCACTTCGACACCGCGGTTGAGGAGATGTGCGCGATATTCACCGCCAGCCGGCTGCGTCGCGAGGCCCAGGTCGCGCGCCACGGAAAGTTGATCACCGCCTTGCTCGCCAATGAACCGGAGCACGGCTAACTGATTGATTCCCAAGCGACAACTTGCTTGTGGCGCAGTGAATCGTTACAATTCCGTCCCCTTTGCATCTGCATGACGGCCCGCCGGCCGCCAGGAGCCCCATGGCCCGCATCACCGTAGAAGATTGCCTGGAAGTGGTGGATAACCGCTTCGAACTCGTCATGATGGCCGCCAAGCGCGCGCGTCAGCTTGCCAACGGCGTCGAGCCCAAGCTCGACAACAGCGAAGGCAATGACAAGCCGACCGTGCTGGCCCTGCGTGAGATCGCCGCCCGCGTGATCGACAGCGATTTCATCGATGCCGTCGACAAGTCCGAGCGCGAGCGCAAGGAGCGCGAGGCGCTGGAGTGGGCGGCTGCGGAAGTCGTCACCGACGAGGACCTGGCCAAGGGCGACGACTGAGCAGTCCGTCGCGCCGACCCAGTCGCGTTGACTGGACCCCCGGCAGCTCCGACAACGGCTCCGCTTCGGCGGGGCCGTCTGTTTTTGCGGCATCCCGGCGCCGCCCGTCACGGCCGCGATCCACGCCACCCCGCCACGCGCCAGCACCTGCGTTGCGCTGTGATCCGTCCCCCGCGTAGATTGCCTGCATGACTTCTTTCGAGCCTGTCTGTAGCACCTCCACCCCCCAGATCGTGGATCCGGCGAGCTTGCCGGGTTACATGCTTGATCTGGAGCGCGCGGCAAAATATCTGGATGAGCCGCAGCGGGCGCAGTTGCGTCTTGCGTGGTCGGTCGGGGCAGCGGCGCACTCGGGACAGATGCGCAGCTCCGGGGAGCCCTACATCACCCATCCGGTGGCGGTCGCCCGCATCCTCGCCGAGCAGGGCCTGGACGTGGAGACGCTGCTGGCAGCGATCCTGCACGACACCATCGAGGACACGTCGCTGGGATGGGACGACATCGCCTCCCAGTTTGGTCCCACGGTGGCTGAGCTCGTGGATGGCGTGACCAAGCTGGACAAGCTGCAGTTCCGTGATCGCCAGGAGGCGAACGCGGAAAGCTTCCGCAAGATGTTGCTGGCGATGTCGCGCGACCTGCGGGTGATCCTGATCAAGCTCGCCGACCGCCTGCACAACATGCGTACGCTGGGGGCGAAGGATCCCAAATCACGTCAGCGCATTGCCCGCGAGACGCTGGATATCTATGCGCCGATCGCCCAGCGCCTGGGGATGAACCAGATCAAGAGTGAATTGCAGGATCTGGGTTTCCGCGCCCTGCACCCGTACCGCCATGCAGTGCTGGAAAAGCGCATTCGCAGCGAGCCGATGGTGCGGCGCGAAGCGCTGGTGCAGATCGAGGCCAACCTCGCCCAGCGCCTGGCCAAGGAACAGCTGCCGCACCGGTTGATCAGCCGGGTGAAGTCGCCTTGGAGCATCTACACCAAGATGCGCACCGAGGCGAAGAGCTTTGCCCAGGTGATGGATGTGTTTGGCTATCGCATCGTGCTGCGCACGGTGGCCGACTGCTATCACGCGCTGGGCGTGGTCCATTCGGTCTACAAACCGCTGGACGCCCGCTTCCGTGACTTCATCGCCATCCCCAAGGCCAACGGTTACCAGTCGCTGCACACCGTGCTGTTCGGCCCCTACGGGTCGCCGATCGAGGTCCAGCTGCGAACCGAAGAGATGGACCTGATCGCCGAGAAGGGCGTGGCTGCGCATTGGACCTACAAGGACGGGAGTCAGGCACCCAACAGTGCGCAGAACCGTGCGTACAACTGGATCAGCGGACTGGTCGAGTCCCAGCATGCCACCGGCTCGTCGCTGGAGTTCCTGGAAAACGTCAAGATCGACCTGTTCCCGGACGAGGTCTACCTGTTCTCGCCCAAGGGCGACATCCTGTCGCTGCCGCGCAATGCCATCGCCCTGGATTTCGCCTACGCCGTCCACACCGACGTCGGCAACCAGGCCGTTGCGGCCCGGGTCGACGGCAAGCTGGTGCCGCTGCGCACGCGCCTGTCCAACGGCGAGCGGGTGGAGATCATCACCGCCAAGTCGTCCACGCCCAAGCCGCAGTGGCTGGAATACGTCGTCTCCAGCAAGGCGCGCACCGCGATCCGCCACCAGCTCAAGCAGATGGGCCACGAGGACGCCGTGCAGCTCGGGCACCGGATGCTGGACCGGGCGTTGGAAGCCTTGGGCAGCTCGCTGGAGCGGGTCCCGGCCGCACGTCTGGACAGCTATCTGCAGGAGGGCCGTCATCCGCGCCTGGAAGCCCTGCTGGCCGACATTGCCCTGGGCAACAAGATGCCCAGCCAGGTGGCCTACGCACTGGCCAGTGCCCCGGGCGAGGACGCGGCGCCCGCGCCGGCACACACCTCGATGACGCAGGAGAAGATCCTCATCACCGGCAGCGAGCGCGGCGTGATCAGTTTCGCCAACTGCTGCATGCCGCTGCCCGGGGACGACATCATGGGTTACCACACCGCCGGCAAGGGGATCGTGGTGCACCGCAAGGAGTGCCCCAACGTCGCCGAGTACCGCAAGTCACCGGACCGCTGGATATCGATCGGCTGGGACCATACCGTCAGCGGCGACTTCAGCGCGGCGCTGCGGATCGAGGTCGACAACCGCCCGGGTGCGCTGGCACAGGTGGCGGCAGCCGTGGCCGACGCCAAATCCAACATCGACCGGGTGGAGTACCTGGAGCGCGACATCAACGTGGCGGTGCTGCGTTTCTCGATCGAAGTGAAGGACCGGCGCCACTTGGCCAACGTGATCCGCAAGGTGCGCCGGCTCAGCGTGGTGCTCGGCGTGCAGCGGATCTGAGCCGGCGCTTCTACAATGCCGGCTGACCCCTGTGATTCTGGAGCCCGCATGTCCCGTACCCCGATCCATACCGATAACGCCCCGGCGGCGATCGGCCCGTACTCCCAGGCCGTTCGCATGGGTCAGACCGTGTTCCTGTCCGGCCAGATCCCGCTGGATCCGGCCACTGGTGAACTCATCGACGGTGACGTGGCCGCGCAGGCCCGACAGTCCTTCGACAACCTCAAGGCGGTCTGTGAAGCGGCCGGCGGATCGTTGGCGCAGGTCGCCCGGCTCGGGCTTTACCTCACCGACCTGGCTGACTTTGCCGATGTAAACGCGGTGATGTCCGAGTACTTCCAGGCCCCGTACCCGGCGCGTTCGACCATCGAGGTCTCCGGCCTTCCCAAGGGCGCGGCATTCGAGGTCGACGCGATCCTCGTCCTTGGCTAGAGCGACTCGTCGTACTCCGGTATTGGCGGCGGCGGGGGAGACCCCGCTGACCGCATTGGCCGGCTGCGGGCCGCGAATGGCGGAAAAGCTCGCGGCGCGTGATCTGCACACCTTGCAGGACCTGTGGTTCCAGTTGCCGCGGCAATACGAGGACCGCACCCGCCTGACCCTGATCGGCGACCTGCGGCCGGGTGTTGCCGCGCAGATCGAGGGTCGGGTTCTTGCCGTCGAGCGCGGTTTTCGCGGCCGCCCGGTACTGCGGGTCGCGATCACCGATGATTCCGCGTCGAGTCTGGTGTTGCGGTTTTTCCACTTTCGCGCCGCGCAGGTGGCGCAGTTCGCGGTTGGCGCGCTGTTGCGCTGCTATGGGACGCCGCGTCCGGGTCAGCAAGGCCTGGAGATCGTGCATCCCAGCTACCAGGTGCTCGGCACCGCCGGGGGTGATGCGCTGGGCGATGCGCTCGATCCCGTGTATCCGACCGTGGAAGGGATCGGCCCGGTCACCCTCCGCCGGCTGATCGGCCTGGCCCTGGACCGGTTGCCCGACAGCGAGACGCTGGAGTTGCTGGCCGACGCCGGTGATCTGCCGCCGCTGCGCGAAGCGTTGTTGACCGTGCATCGCCCTCCGCGCGACGCCGACGTCACTGCCTTGCTGGCCGGCACCCATCCGGCCCAACGCCGGCTGGCACTGGAAGAGCTGCTGGCCCACCACCTCAGCCTGCGCCGGCAGCGAATCGCCCAGCAGGCACATCGCGCGCCGGAGCTGCTCGATCAGAGCCTTGCCACGACGATGCGGAGACAGCTGCCGTACCGGTTGACCGGTGCCCAGCAGCGCGTCTTTGCCGAGATATGCGTCGATCTGGCCCGGCCCTCGCCGATGCTGCGCCTGGTGCAGGGCGATGTGGGCTCCGGCAAGACCGTCGTTGCCGCATTGGCCGCGCTGGTGGCGGTGGCCAGCGGCCGCCAGGTGGCCCTGATGGCGCCCACCGAGCTGCTTGCCGAGCAGCACCTGGCCAACTTGCGCGAGTGGCTGGCGCCGCTGGATGTTCCGTTGGCCTGGCTGGCCGGCAAGGTCACCGGCAAGGCGAGGCAGCAGGCGCTGGCCGATGTGGCCTCCGGCGCCGCCCGGGTGGTGGTCGGGACCCACGCGGTGATGCAGGAGAGCGTCGTTTTCAACGACCTGGCGCTGGCGATCATCGACGAGCAGCACCGGTTCGGTGTTCACCAGCGGCTGGCTCTGCGCGACAAGGGCGGCACGGGCGGTGCCAACGCGGGCATGGTTCCGCACCAACTGGTCATGACCGCCACGCCGATCCCGCGCACACTGGCGATGTCCGCCTATGCCGATCTGGACGTGTCGTCGATCGACGAGCTTCCGCCCGGGCGGACCCCGGTGCAGACCGTGGTGCTGGCCAGTGAGCGCCGCCCGGAGCTGGTCGAGCGGATCCGCGCCGCCTGCGCGCAGGGTCGGCAGGCCTACTGGGTATGCACCCTGATCGATGAGCCCGACGAGGACGCAAAACCCGGCGCCATGATGAAGGTCGAGGCGCAGGCCGCGCAGACCACGTTCGAGACGCTGGCCGCCGGATTGCCCGAACTGCGGGTTGGCCTGGTCCACGGGCGCATGAAGGCCGCCGAAAAGCAGGCGACGATGGCCGACTTCAAGGCGGGCCGGATCGACCTGCTGGTGGCGACGACCGTCATCGAGGTCGGCGTGGACGTTCCCAACGCGTCGCTGATGATCATCGAGAATGCCGAGCGTCTCGGCCTGGCCCAGCTGCACCAGTTGCGCGGGCGGGTAGGGCGCGGCAGCGAGGCATCAAGCTGTGTGCTGATGTACCGCTCGCCGCTGTCGATGTTGGCCCGGCAGCGTCTGGAAACCATGCGCGCCACCAACGATGGCTTCCTGATCGCCGAGAAGGACCTGGAGCTGCGTGGCCCTGGCGAGCTGCTGGGCACCCGCCAGACCGGCCTTGCCGAATTCCGCCTCGCCGACCTCGCCCGCGATGCCGACCTCCTGCCGCAGGTGCATGAGTTGGCCGAGCGGCTGTTACGCGATTCCCCCGACGTTGCCGAGCGCATCGTGCTGCGCTGGATCGGCACCGCGGTGCGCTATGCCGGGGCATGATCCGCTGCCGCAGCGCGGGTTCGGGGTTATGGTGATCGGCCGCGACGCTGCCAGCCAGCATCGCGCTGACCTGACCTGACCTGCCACGGAGATCCACGCATGCGGTCCAAGCTGATGTCTGCACTGCTGCTGTGCCTACCGCTTTCCGCGCTCGCGGCCGCCCCGGTACCGCCGGCCACCCAGCCCGAGCTGGAACAGATCGGCATTGCGCCCTCGGCCCAGCGCATCGAGGCCGACATCCGCACGCTGGTGGGATTTGGCACCCGCCACACGCTGTCCGATACGGACTCCGAGACGCGCGGGATCGGCGCGGCGCGCCGCTGGATCAAGGCCGAATTCGAGCGCATCTCCGCCCAGTGTGGCGGCTGCCTTGAAGTGCGCTACGTCAGCGAAGTGGTGTCCGGCGAGACCCGGGTACCGGATCCGGTCGAAATCGTCAGCGTGATCGCGATCCAGCGCGGCAGCAGCGATCCCGACCGGTACGTGATCATGAGCGGCGATATTGACTCGCGCGTGTCGGACGTGATGGACGCGACCTCCGACGCGCCGGGTGCCAATGACAACGCGTCCGGTGTCGCCGGCACGCTGGAGGCGGCGCGGGTGCTGTCGAAGCACCGGTTTGCCGGTTCCATCGTTTACGCCGCGCTGGCCGGCGAGGAGCAGGGCCTTTTCGGCGGCAAGATCCTTGCCCGGCACGCGATCGACAACGGCTGGCGGATCGAGGCAGTCCTCAACAACGACATGATCGGCAACATCGCCGGGCTCAACGGCGTGGTCGACAACACCACCGCGCGCGTATTCGCCGAAGGCACGCGTTTCAACGAAACCCCGGAGCAGGCGACGGCGCGACGCTTCACAGGCGGCGAGGTGGACTCGCCCTCGCGCAACCTTGCCCGTTACATCGATCGGATGGCCGACCTCTACGTGCCCAACCTGGACGTAATGATGGTGTACCGCCTGGATCGCTTCGGCCGCGGCGGCCACCATCGCCCCTTCAATGACATCGGTGCGCCCGCGGTGCGCGTGATGGAGGCCAACGAGCACTATCACCGTCAGCACCAGGATCTGCGCACGGAGGGCGGGGTGGTCTACGGCGATACCATCGACGGCGTCGATTTCGCCTACGCCGCGAAGCTGACCGCGCTCAACGCGGTGACCCTGGCCGGGCTGGCCGGCGCGCCGCCACCGCCGGCGGATGTCGAAATCGAGGGCGCGGTGACTGCTGACACGACCCTGCGCTGGTCACCTGTCCCCGCGGCGCAGGCACCCGACCTGGCCGGCTACAAGCTGTACTGGCGGCTGACCACCGAGCCACAGTGGACCCACAGCCGTTACGTCGGCAACGTGGGTGAAACCACCCTAAAGGACGTCGTCATCGACAACTACTTCTTCGGCGTTGCGTCCGTGTCCAGCAACGGCGCCGAGAGCCCGGTGGTGTTCCCCGGCGCCGCCGGGAGCTTTGGCGGCTACAAAGCGTCACAAGCGGGCGCGCCCCTCAAGGAGAATCGATCCACACCATGACCGACCAACGCATCCCCCTGCTCATCGACACCGATCCCGGCGTGGATGACGCCCTCGCCCTGCTGATGGCGTTCAACGATCCGCGCCACGACGTCGTCGGCCTGACGATCGCTGCCGGCAATGTCGGCCTGGCGCACACCGTCGCCAATGCACTGAAGATCTGCGACGTGGTCGGGGCGGATGTTGCGGTGTTTGCCGGTTGTGCAGCGCCGTTGCTGCACCCCGCGGTCGACGCGGCGTACGTGCACGGCCAGGACGGGCTGGGTGACGTCGGCCATGCGCCCTCGCAACGCCAGGTCGAATCCGAGCATGCGGCGCTGGCGATCCTGCGCCTGTCGCACCAGTACGCTGGCCAGTTGCTGCTGGTGGCCCTCGGCCCGCTGACCAACCTGGCGGTGGCGCTCAAGCTCGACCCGAGTCTGCCGTCGCGGATCGCCCGGCTGGTGGTGATGGGCGGGGCGGTCACCGGTCACGGCAACATGACCGCGCACGCCGAATTCAATATCGGGTTTGATCCGGAGGCTGCGCACGTCGTGCTCTCCGCGTTCCCGCATTTCGACCTGGTCGATTGGGAGGCGACAATTTCGCACGGTCTTCCGCATGGCGAGGTGTTGCAGTGGCTGGCCGCCGACAGTCCTCGGGCAAAGTTTTTCGACGCGATTTCGCGCAAGACCCGGGAGTGGTCGGCCGATCGCCGCGGCGATGACTGGTACGCCGCCGATGCGCTCGCCATGGCCCACGCACTGGAGCCCGAAGGTGCACTGGAGGTCGCAAGGCGCGCGCTGGTGGTCGAGACCGAGGGTCGCCACACACGTGGTGCCACGGTTGTGGACTGGCGCGTCGAGCAAGCCGATGCCGGTGGCAACGCGTCCATCGTGCGCGGTTACGACCGTGAACGATTCCAGCGACGCGTGCAGGCGGCCCTCGCCGCCACTTGAGCTGCTGGACTTGCGCCGACTGCGTAAAGCCCGCTATTATTGTCAGCTTCCTTCCGCATAGATTGGTGAGTGCCAATGAAAGCCGGCATCCATCCCGAATACCGCGAAGTCGTGTTCCAGGACGTGACCAGCGATTTCCAGTTCCTGACCCGCTCGACCCTTGGCAGCAAGGAGTCGGTGAAGTGGGAAGACGGCAACGAGTATCCGCTGATCAAGATCGACATCTCGTCGGCCTCGCACCCGTTCTACACGGGCAAGCACAAGATCATGGATACCGGCGGCCGCGTGGACAGGTTCCGCAAGCGCTACGCCAAGTAAGCATCGGCGGCGCTACGCGCTGTATATACGGGTTTTGACAACGGCTGCCGAGAGGCGGCCGTTGTCGTTTTCGGCCTCCTGATGCAACACAACGGACCATTTCTGGACGGGGTCGATCGATCCATGCGGTAGGGCATTGTGCGATAATTGGGCGTTCGCCATTGGTTGCGATCCTTTGTCCCCCTCCCGTTTCGCGCTGTGCGCGAACGTGCAGACATCAGGAGCATTTTTGTGTCCGATACGTCGTCCAGCCTGAACGCCTCAACCGATCAGGCCACCCTCTCCGTTGGCGGCAATGCTGTCGAGCTGCCGGTTCAGCACCCGACCCTGGGCGCTCCGTGCATCGAGATCGCCAAGGTGCCGCGCGCCACCGGTTGCTTCACCTATGACCCCGGCTTCACCGCAACCGCCAGTTGCAAGTCGGCCATCACCTACATCGATGGCGAAGAGGGCGTGCTGCTGTATCGCGGCTACCCGATCGAGCAGCTCGCGGAGAAGTCCAACTTCCTCGAAGTCGCCTATCTGCTGATCAACGGTGAGTTGCCCGACAAGGCCGGTTTCGCCGCCTTCGAGCACGACGTCACCCATCACACCATGATCCACGAGGCCTTTACCGGTTTCCTGGGTGGCTTCCGCCATGACGCCCATCCGATGGCGATGCTGGTCGGCATGCTCGGTTCGATGGCCAGCTTCTACCACAATGAGCTCGACCTGGAAGATCCGGCCCAGCGCCGCCTTGCCGCCATCCGCCTGATCGCCAAGGTGCCGACGATAGCTGCGGCGTGCTACCGCCACTCGGTTGGCTGGCCGCTGAACCACCCGCGCAACAACCTCGACTACACCACGCGCTTCCTGCACATGCTCTACGAAGTGCCGAGCGAGCCGCTGGAGCTCAACCCGATCGCCGCCAAGGCGATGGACCTGCTTTTCATCCTGCACGCCGACCACGAGCAGAACGCCTCCACCTCGACCGTGCGGCTGGTCGGTTCCACCGGCGCCAACCCGTACGCGTGCGTCGCCGCCGGCGTTGCTGCGCTGTGGGGTCCCGCGCACGGCGGTGCCAACGAGGCCGTGCTGAAGATGCTCAGCGAGATTGGTCGTCCCGAGAACGTGCAGTCGGCCGTTGACCGCGCCAAGGACCGTGATTCGGGTTTCCGCCTGATGGGCTTTGGCCACCGCGTCTACAAGAACTACGATCCGCGCGCCGCCCTGGTGCGCAAGATGACCCACGAAGTCCTCGGCGAGCTTGGCATCAACGATCCGCTGCTGGACGTGGCGATGAGGCTGGAAGAGGCGGCCCTGCAGGACGATTACTTCGTCGAGCGCAAGCTGTATCCCAACGTCGACTTCTACTCCGGGATCATCTACAAGGCGCTGGGTATCCCGGTGGAGATGTTCACCGTCATGTTCGCCATCGCACGCACCGCCGGCTGGGTCGCGCACTGGCTGGAACAGCAGGACGATCCGGAAAACAAGATCGGCCGTCCGCGGCAGATCTACACCGGGGCAGCCAACCGTGACTACGTCGGCGTGGACAAGCGCTGATAGATTCGCGAGATCAGCTGTCGATGAATGCCCCGCCTTGCGCGGGGTTTTTCATGCGTGTGGGCCGGTGTCTGCAGCGGTCCCTGAGGACGCTTCCCCTTCCTCCATCAGGCGTCGCAACTGGGTCGCGCTGACGCGGCGCATCGGCTGATCCTCGCCGCTTGCCAGCGGCGCCTGCCGAACCTGCAGCGATGGCAGACCGACCAGTTCGAAGGCGACATTACCGGCAAAGAACCGCCAGACCGGGAATTCTTCCTCACGTCGGGTGTCCAGGCGCAGCCGGAGCAGGTCGGTGTCGGCGGGAATGTCGTGTTGCTGCAGGTGGTGGGCGACCGCATCCGCATCATCGTCGTGCAGATGCAGGGTGACCACACTCTGCGCGTCTGCGGTGCCATCCAGCACCGGCCCGGTCAGTCTGGGCTGGAAGGGAGCAAGGAACTCCATGGCTTCCAGCGCAGCCTCGCGGTAGCGATGCGACAGCTCCGCGATTTCGGGACGGAACAGGCGTTGGTAATCCTGCAGCGCCTGCTCGATGTCCTGGTTGGCCGGCAGCAGCGCCTTGTCGGCTATCCCCAGCCGCTGGGAAGCCTTGCGCCGGGCCTGTAGATAGTCGCCAGCCTCGCCGGTCCCCATCAGGCGGGCGGCCTCGCGGGCGACACCATCGCGGATGCGCGAATGGGCATCAGTGCGCGCGTGGGGTCGCGCCTTGGTGGATTTCCCGCCGCCCTTGTTGCCGGAGCGGGTGGATTTCAGGGGGCGTTTTGTCACGGTCTGCCTCCCGTTGCGACGCGCCAAGCGTCAGAAGATGTCGAAGGACTCCTCGGTGGGCTCGTTCGAGGAGTCATAGTACGCGGTGTCGGTTTGCATGCGCTCCAGGTCTTCCACCTTCACCCACTCGGTCAGGCCGCCGCTTCCGCCGGGAATGAGCGTGCCGTTGGCCGATACCTGCACCTGGACCATTCCGTCGGGTGGTGTGTTTGGGCTGATCGGCCGATCCTCCAGCGCGGCGCGCATGAAGTCGATCCAGATAGGCAACGCCGCGGCGCCGCCGTACTCGCCGCGGCCAAGAGGTTTGAAGTTGTCCCTACCGACCCACACCGTGGTCGCAAGGTCGCCACCGAAGCCGGAGAACCAGGCGTCGCGATGCTCGTTGGTCGAGCCGGTCTTGCCGCCCACGTCCTCACGCCCCAACACCTTCGCCCGGACCCCGGTGCCGCGCTGGACGACGTCGCGCATCATCGACACCATTTGGTAGGCGACCCGGCCATCAATCGCGCGAGGCGCCACGATCATGTCCTCACGTGGCGGCGCGTCCGGCTCCTGGTTCTGATCCACATCCACCTCCGCTGTCGCCTCCGCCCGAGCCGAGGTGGGTGGGCCCAGATTGAATCCGCCAACCACCGCTGAAGCGGGCGCGGACGTTGCACCGCCCGATGCGCCCGTGCCACGGCAGGTCCGGCAGGCGGTCTTCGGGTTCTCCTGGAACACCACCGCGCCATCACGGTCGCGCACCTCTTCGATGAACCACGCATCCACCAGGAATCCGCCATTGGCGAAGGCGGCGTAACCGCGCGCGACCGACATCGGGGTCAGCGATGCCGTGCCCAGCGACATGGACAGGTTGGGTGGCAAACTCGACTCCTCGAAGCCGAAGTGGCTGATGTACTTGCGCGCATAGCTGACACCGATGGTGTCCAGCAGACGCACCGAAACAAGGTTGCGCGAACGCACCAGCGCCTCGCGCAGACGCATCGGCCCGGAGAAGCGTCCGTCATCGTTCTGCGGGCGCCACTCGCGGCCGCGCCGGTCCTTGAACACCACCGGCGCATCCAGCACCACCGATGCCGGGTTGAAGCCCTGCTCGAGCGCCGCGGCATACAGGAAAGGCTTGAAGCTGGAACCAGGCTGGCGTCGGGCCTGTGTCGCGCGGTTGAACTTGCTGCCGGCAAAGCTGAAACCGCCCGATAAGGCCCGCAGGGCGCCGGTGTCAGCCTCCAGCGACACCAGTGCCGCCTCGGCGCGGGGCAGTTGGGTCAATTCGTACTTGGGTAGTGCCGGTTCGGCTGCACTGGAGCCGGTGTCTCTTTCAGCCGGTTCAATACGGTGGACCCGAACCAGGTCCCCACGCTTGAGCAACTGCGCCGGGCTGCGCCCGCCCCATCCCTGGCCCTTGTCCAGGGTCACCTCGCGGCCGCCGGGCAGAACCACGCTGGCGGCGCTGCCCTGGGTTGACAGCACGATCGCGGGAATCATGTCGGACTGCGCGGAGATGCTGCGCAGGCGCGCGTGTGCAGTAGCGGCGTCCTCGTCCTCGGCCAGGTCGAAGTGCTGCTCCACGCCGTGCCAGCCGTGGCGCTTGTCGTAGATGACCAGCCCGTCGCGGACCGCCTGGTTGGCGGCGGCCTGCATCTGCGGGTCGATGGTGGTGATCACGTGATAGCCGCGGGTCAGCGCCTCGGCGCCGTAGCGGGCGATCATTTCCTGCCGCACCATCTCGGCCACGAACGGCGAGTACATCTGCAGCGGAGGCTCGTGCGGGCTGGCATGCATCGCCACGGCGCGGGCCGAGGCGGCATCGGCCGCGCTGATGAAGCCCAGCTCCGCCATCCGCTGCAAGGTGTAGTCGCGGCGGATCTTCGCGCGGTCGGGGTTGCTGAGCGGATTGCCGCTGGAGGGGAACTTGGGGATGCCGGCCAGCGAGGCGATCTCGTCCAGATCCAGTTCGTCGAGCTTCTTGCCGTAATAGAACTCCGCCGCTGCAGCAACGCCGTACGCGCGGTTGCCGAAGAAACTCTTGTTGAGGTACAGCTCGAGGATCTCGTCCTTGGACAGCTCGTTTTCCATCCGCCAGGCAAGCATCATCTCGGCGATCTTGCGGGTGTAGCTGTACTCGGAGCTCAGGAAAAACTGCCTGGCGACCTGCTGGGTGATGGTCGAGCCACCAGGAACCCGCTTGTCGTCCGTGGTGGCCAACAGCCATACCGCCCGCGCAACGCCGCGATAGTCCACGCCGTTGTGTTCGTAGAAGCGGCTGTCCTCGATGGCGATGAACGCCTGCTTCAGATGCTCGGGCACATCGGCGATATCGACCGGATAGCGACGCGTCTCCCCGAACACCGCCATCAGGCGGCCGTCGCGCGCATAGACGTACATCGGCTCCTGCAACTCGACGTTGTGCAAGGACTCCACGTCGGGCAGCTTGGGCGAGATCAGGTAGTAGACGGTGGCCAGGGCGAGCACGCCGAGTACCGCCAGTCCGATTGCCGCCAGCACGGCCCAGCGCAGGAAACGTCGAAAACGAAGAGGCATCGAGTGGTCCGGATGACGGTTTCGGCAATCGGCAAGTATAGAGGACCATCACACGCGTGCAGACAGTCAAGACAAGACGCCCCGGGTCTGGAATACTGCGGCCCGGGGCAAGCCCATTTGCGACAGAAACGGGCACTGGTGGGCAGTTGGGGATGGAAGTGCTTGCGGGCTTGTGAAAAGTCCGTTATCTAAGGATCGGCCACAAGCGGTGCGTACAGCATCTGATGGCAAGGGGAGATAACTTTGGGCGTCATCAAGAAGAGCCAGCCGGCACTCGTCGGCGTGGATATCAGTTCGACTGCGGTCAAGCTTCTGCAGCTGTCGCGGGCTGGCAACCGGTATCGCGTGGAGCACTACGCGGTGGAGCCGCTGCCACCCAACGCGGTGGTGGAAATGAACATCGTGGAACCCGAGGCGGTTGGCGAGGCGATCAAGCGCGCCATGGCCCGATCGGGCACCCGCGCCAAGCACGCTGCAGCAGCCGTCTCCGGATCGGCGGTGATCACCAAGGTGATCCCGATGCCGGCCGAGCTGGACGGCGATGACCTGGAAGCCCAGGTCGAGCTGGAAGCGGTCAACTACGTGCCGTATCCGATCGAGGAAGTGAACCTCGACTTCGAGGTGCTCGGGCCGATGCCCGGCAGCCCGGATTCGGTGCAGGTGCTGCTGGCCGCATCGCGTTCGGAGAACGTCGAAGTCCGCGCTTCCGCGCTCGAGCTTGGCGGGTTGATCCCCCAGGTCATGGACGTGGAAGCGTTCGCGATCGAGAACGCATTCGCCCTGATCGCCGATCAGCTGCCGATCCCGCGCGACGGGCTGGTGGCGCTGATCGATGCGGGCGCGACCATGACCACGCTGAACGTCATCCGCCAGGGTCGCAGCATCTACAGCCGCGAACAGGTTTTCGGTGGCAAGCAGCTGACCGACGAAATCATGCGGCGCTATGGCCTGAGCTACGAAGAAGCCGGGCTGGCAAAGCGCCAGGGCGGCCTGCCGGAAACCTACGAGACGGAAACCCTGGATCCGTTCAAGGAGGCCCTCGTCCAGCAGGTGAGCCGCCTGCTGCAGTTCTTCTACGCAGGCAGCGAGCACAACCGCGTCGACCAGATCGTTCTGGCTGGTGGATGCGCGGCGATCGCCGGCATCGCGCCACTGGTCGAGGAGCAACTGGGTGTGCCGACGATGGTCGCCAACCCGCTGGCACACATGACACTGGGACCACGGGTGCAGGCCCATGCGCTGGCGCAGGACGCTCCGGCCCTGATGATCGCGTGCGGGCTGGCATTGAGGAGTTTTGACTGATGGCACGGATCAACCTTCTTCCGTGGCGCGCAGAGCGCCGCAAGCAGCGCCAGAAGGACACCATGCTGCTGCTGGTGATGTCTGCGCTGGGTGCGATCGTGCTGTCGTTCATGATCATCTGGTACCACAATGCCCAGATCGACGGGCAGAACGAACGCAACGATTACCTCAAGGCGCAAATTGCCGAGGTCGACAAGAAGATCGAGGAAATCGACGAGCTGGACCGCAAGAAGTCCCAGCTGCTGGCGCGCAAGGAAGTGATCGAGGAGCTGCAGGCAAACCGCTCGCAGATGGTCCATCTGTTTGACTCGCTGGTGCGCACCATCCCTGACGGCGTCGTGCTGACCTCCATCAAGCAGGACAACGAGATCCTCACCCTGGAAGGCCGCTCCCAGTCCAATGCGCGCGTCAGTACCTATATGCGCAACCTGGAAGGCTCGGGCTGGATGACCCGTCCCGAGCTGTCGATCATTGAGGCCAAGGGGTTCGAGCAGGGCCTGCCGTACGAGTTCAAGTTGCAGGTCAAGCTGGCCAACCCCAGCGCGACCGGGGACGAGGACGGGGATGGTGTTGTAGATGGGCAGGTGGCCCAGCTCGATACAGCGACTGAGGCTGTCGCCGAGTCGGCGGGAGCGTCCGCGCCCGAGACGAGCGCTGCATCCGATGCCGGTCAGGCTGCACGCAGCGAGGACGCAGCCGATCTCGCCCCGAAGCCCGACGACGCAAACGAGGAACCCGCCGCGCCGGCCGCGTCGGCCGTTGCCCCTGAGAGTGGAGCCGCGTCGTGAGCAAGAAAATCAATATCAAGGAACTGGACTTCAACAACATCGGCGGTTGGCCACAACAGGCCAAGATCGGCCTGTGCGTGATCCTGGTGTTGCTGATCGTGGGGCTCAGCTGGTGGCTGTTCGTGCGTGACAAGCGCGAGACCCTGGAAAGCCTGGAGCGCACGGAAACCGAGTTGCGAGGCACCTTCGAGACCAAGCAGGGCAGGGCATCCAACCTGGAGCCGCTGAAGCTGCAACTGGCCGAGATGGAGCAGCAACTGCAGCAGATGCTGCGGCAGTTGCCGAGCAAGACCGAGATGCCCGACCTGATCGTCGACATTTCGCAGACCGCGCTGGCCACCGGCATTGCCAACGAGTTGTTCCAGCCCGGTCCCGAACAGCCCAAGGAGTTCTACGCGGAGAAGCCCATCGCGCTGCGCATGGTTGGCTCGTATCACCAGTTCGGTGGCTTCGTCAGCGGCGTGGCATCACTGCCACGGGTGGTCATCATGACGATGCACGACATCTCGCTGAAGCCACGCGGCAAAGGCAAGGAGACGGGCATCACCGCCAACTCGCCGCTCGAACTGGCCGGCACGGTGAAGACCTACCGCTATCTGGACGAAGAAGAGATGGCGGAGCAAACCGCTGCCGCTGAAGCTGAAAAGAAGGGGGCAAAATGATGGGTAGCTCGACCATCCGCCGCCGTGCGGGAGCGCCACGTCTGTTGGTCGCGGCAGTGGCACTCGTGGCCGTGGCCGGCTGCACCCGCGGAGTGACCAGCACGTATGGCGACGCGCCGAACCTTGAAGGCTGGGTCGCGGACGTCAAGACGAGACCGGCGCCGCCACTGGATCCGCTCCCGATCATGCAGCAGTTCGAGACCTTCGAATATGCCGCGCACGGCCTGCGGGACCCCTTCAGCAATGCGTTCACCGACCGCGACAGCAGCGGCGGCCTGCGGCCCGATTCGGATCGACGCAAGGTGCCCCTGGAGCAGTTTCCGCTGGATTCGCTGGACATGGTGGGGACGCTGGGCCGGGGCGGTGGAACCGTTGCCCTGGTGATGGCGCCCGACAAGGTGACCTACAAAGTGACCCGGGGTGAGTACATGGGTCAAAGCGACGGTCGGGTGACCGGCGTGTTCGAGGACCGCATCGAGTTGGTGGAACTGGTGTCGGACGGTGCGGGGGGCTGGCTGGAACGTCCGGCGTCGCTCACCTTGGAAGATCAATAAGGATTGGGGAATTAGCACGATGACCGTTTACAAAGCCATACGATCGCCACGTGCGCAGCGCCCCATGGTGCTCCGCAATACAGGTTTGGGCCTGCTGCTGGGGGCGATGGCCGCCGTCAGTGGAGCGCATGCCGCCGGACCAGCGGGCGCCGACCCGGGCCAGGTGACCAGTGCGCATGTCGCACCGGCCTCCAGCCCGGATCCTGCCAAGCAGGTGCCCGGAACCGTCTCGGTGTCCAACATCGACTTCAAGCGGGGCGACGGGGGCGCGGGTCGCCTCATCCTGAGCTTCACCGGCGAAGGCGCTGCGCCGGACATGCGCAGCCAGGGCAACTCGGTGGTCATCAACGTGGCCAACGCGTCCTTGCCGGCGAACCTGCAGCGACCGCTGAACGTGTCCGACTTCGCCACTCCGGTGGACAACATCGAAGCGCGCAGCAGCGGCGGCGGCACCACCCTGGTGCTCAACACCGGTGGCCCGTTCGAATCGATGGCCTACCAGACCGGCAAGGACTACGTGGTCGAGATCGTGCCGCGTGCCGAGGTGGCTACGGTTGCGAAGTCGAGTCGTGCGCCGGCGATGGGTGCAACCAGTGGCGTCTCCACGACGGAGACCAAGGTCTACGGTGGCCGTCCGGTTACGTTCAACTTCCAGGACGTGCCGGTGCGCACCGTGCTGCAGCTGGTGGCCGAGGAATCCAACCTCAACATCGTTGCCGCCGACACCGTGCAGGGCAACGTAACGCTGCGTTTGATCAACGTGCCGTGGGACCAGGCGCTGGACATCGTGCTGCAGGCCAAGGGCCTGGACAAGCGCCGCAGCGGCAACGTGGTCTGGGTCGCACCGCAGGCTGAACTGGCCCAGCATGAGCAGGCCCGCGAAGATGCGCGGATCGCCATGTCCAACCGGGTCGAGTTGACCACCGAGTACATCCAGATCAACTACCACAATGCCGGTCAGATCTACACGGCGTTGACCGAAGCCAAGGGCGTCGGCGGTTCGGGTGGCAGCGGCGGGTCGGGGGGTGGCAGCAGCAATACCGATACCGGCTTCCCGTCGCCGCGCGGTCGTCTGGTCGCCGACGAGCGCACCAATACCCTGATGATCAGCGACACGCCGAAGAAAGTCGCCGAGATGAAAGAGCTGATCGCAGTGATCGACCGCCCGGTCGACCAGGTGGTGATCGAGGCGCGGGTCGTGGTGGCCACGGAGAGCTTCTCGCGAGAGCTGGGTTCGCGGTTTGGCATCAGCGGCACCAAAAACAACGTCGGCTTCAGCGGTGAACTCGGTGCAAACAAGGACAATCTGAATTCGGTCAACGACGGGACCCCAGGCACGATCATTGAACGCGCACTGATGACCAACCTGGCGGTCGCCAACCCCGCCGGCCAGGTCGCGCTTTCCATCCTCAATGCCGGTTACCTGCTCGACATCGAGCTGTCGGCGATGCAGACCCAGGGTCGTGGTGAGGTGATCTCCAACCCGCGCATCGTCACCAGCAACCAGCGTGAGGCGGTCATCAAGCAGGGTCAGGAAGTGGGTTACGTGACCATCCAGCCGGCGACGGCGGGCGGCGTGGCGACCCCGAGCGTGCAGTTCAAGGAAGTCGTGCTGGAGATGAAGGTCACGCCGACCATCACCAACGACGGCCGCGTATTCCTTAATCTCAATGTGAAGAAGGACGAGATCGAGGGCTTCGTCAAGACCGGTATAGGTGACGTGCCCCAGATCAGCACCCGCGAAGTCAATACCGCGGTGCTGGTGGAGGACGGCCAGACCGTCGTGGTTGGCGGTGTGTACGAGTTCCGCGACCGCGAAGACGCGAGCAAGGTGCCCTTCCTGGGCGACATCCCCTTCCTTGGCAACCTGTTCAAGAAGAAGGGTCGCCAGAAGGAAAAGGCGGAATTGCTGATCTTCGTCACGCCCAAGGTGCTGGAAGTGTCGCAGCGCAACCACCGCAACTGATCCGGCGGTGGGATGGGAAAACGGAGCCTTCGGGCTCCGTTTTTTTTGGTGGACGCTGAACGTCGATGGCAGCGCGTTGAACCCGTCGCTCCTACTTGGGTCAAACTTGTCCGATACCCGTAATCGGGGTCGCAACCGGGATTCTTGATGGAACACGTGACTGACGATTTCGCACCCGCCTCCGAGTCCGGCGAACACGCCACGCCGGGTCGGCTGCAGGCGGCGTTTGACGAGCTGAGGGCCGCGTTGTCGGAACAGATCATCGGCCAATCTCGGTTGGTCGAACGGCTGTTGATCGCACTGCTCGCCGATGGCCATCTTCTGGTGGAAGGTGCACCCGGGCTGGCCAAGACCACGGCGATCCGTGCACTGGCATCGCGGCTCGACGCGGATTTCGCCCGCGTGCAGTTCACCCCGGACCTGCTGCCCTCGGATCTGACCGGCACCGAGATCTGGAGGCCGCAGGATGGCCGTTTCGAGTTCATGCCGGGCCCGGTATTTCATCCGATCCTGCTGGCCGACGAGATCAACCGCGCGCCGGCGAAGGTGCAGTCGGCATTGCTGGAGGCGATGGGTGAGCGTCAGGTCACGGTCGGGCGGGCGACGTATCCCCTGCCGGACCTGTTCCTGGTGATGGCCACCCAAAACCCGATCGAGCAGGAGGGGACATTCCCCCTGCCTGAAGCGCAACTGGACCGGTTCCTGATGCACGTACGGATAGGCTACCCCGACGTGGACGCCGAAACACGCATCCTGGCCTTGGCACGCAACCAGGCGCGCCGCGCGCTGACCCACACCGAGCAGGTGTTCAAAAAACTGCCGCTGGAAGACGTCTTCGCAGCGCGCGCCGAGGTGCTCGAGCTGCACGTCGCGCCGATGGTGGAACGATACCTGGTGGAGTTGGTGCTGGCCTCGCGTGACGCCAGCAGCTATGACGCCGCGCTCGCGCGCCGGATCGAGTGGGGCGCGAGCCCGCGCGGATCCATTGCCCTGGAACGTTGTGCGCGTGCGCGCGCCTGGCTGCTGGGCCGTGATTTTGTCACTCCCGACGACGTGCGCGACGTGGCGCCGGACGTGCTGCGCCATCGCGTGTTGCCCAGTTACGAAGCCACCGCTGAAGGGTGGGACGGTGACCGCCTGGTCGCCGAACTCATTGCCAAGGTGCCGTTGCCGTGAGCGATGGGGTCATCCCCGCAATAGAGGAACTGGTGGCACTGCGCGCCGCAGTAACCGGGCGCCGGACGCCGCGGCGGGGCAGTCATGGCGGTGGCCAGGCCATCTCCCCGATGCGGGGCCGGGGCATGGAATACGCCGAATCGCGCGAGTACGCCGCCGGCGACGACGCGCGCCACATCGACTGGCGGGTGACCGCGCGCACGGGGCGTGCCCACACCAAGCTCTACCAGGCCGAGCGCGAGCGACTGAGTCTCATCGTCGCCGACACTGCCGACAGCCTGTATTTCGGTACCCGTGTGCGCTTCAAGTCGGTGCAGGCGGCGCGCGCCGGGGCCATTGCGGCCTGGGCCGCGATCCGCGACGGCGACCGCGTCGCGGCGCTGCGCGGGTCCACCGTCGAGCCGCCGGTTTCCCCGGCTGGAGGCGCACGCGGAGCGTTGCGGGTGATCGAAGCGCTGGCGCGTTGGTATGCCGCCCCGCCCGATGACGACAAAGGCCTGCCAGTCGCCCTGGACCATGCCCAGCGGGTGTTGCGGCCGGGCTCCCGGGTGCTGGTGGTGGCCGATCCTGCCAGTGTCGCCGCCCTGCCTGCGTCCCGCTGGACCGCGCTCGCACGCCACCAGGAGGTGGTCCTGTTGCTGTTGACGGATCCGCTTGAGGTGCATCCGCCTTCTGCGGTGCTGCCTTTCCAGGCCGGAGGCCATCGGGTCGAGGTCGATCTGGCCGCGGCTGCGGCCCGGCAGCGCTGGGACGCCGAGTTCTCCGCCCCCGTGCGTGCTGCGCTGAAGACCCTGCCCACCCGCGGCGTGCGGGTGCATGTCCTGTCCGGCGATGCCCCCAGCGAATCCTGGCTGGCGCTGCAGGACCGACGTCCCGCACTGGTTGCGTGATGCAGGACCCGACACTGCTGCTGCGTGATATCCACCAGCCGCCGGCGCCGCCGTTCTGGCCGCCTGCACCGGGATGGTGGCTGCTGGCGGGGGCCGGCCTGCTGGTGCTGGGGGTCGTGATGGCCGTGCGGTGGGAGCGCGCGCAGCGACGGCGGGGGATCGCGGCGATCTTTGACAGCGCCGTTGCTGAAGCGCCGACCCCGGTGGATGAAGTGGCGGCCATTTCCCAGCTTTTGCGCCGCGCCGCGCGCCGTATCGATCCGTCCGCCGACCGCCTGCGGGGGGATGCGTGGCTGGAATTTCTCGACCGCCACGCTGGCGATGGCCGGCGCAGGCGGAGGTCCGGTGCGGCCGACGGCGGGTTCGCCGGCGCACCCGGACGCTTGCTGCTGGAAGGTGCCTTCCGGCCGGAGATCGACGTCGACCCGGCCGATGTCGCGGCCCTGCGATCACTGGCGCGTGCGCGGTTCCAGCAGTGGATGGCCGCCAAGTGAGCGGCCTGCTCGCCAACATCGTGGGTGCATGGCTGGATGGTTTCGCGTGGCCGTGGCTGTTGCTCGCCCTGCCGTTGCCATGGCTGGCGCGCCGGGTTTTGCCGGCGCGGCGGAGGTCGGGCCCGGCGCTGAGAGTGCCGTTCGGTGATCGCCTGGCAGGGTTGGGGTCGGCTGCGACCGGCAGCGCCCGCAATGCCCGTACGTGGCTGGCCTGGGCGGCGTGGCTCCTGCTCTGCCTCGCGGCGGCCCGACCGCAACAGGTCGGTGAGGCGGTCGTGCCTCCGCAATCGGGTCGCGAAATGATGGTCGCGCTGGACCTTTCGGGCAGCATGAGCGAGCCCGACATGATCCTCGGCGGGCGCCGGGTGGACCGGCTCACGGCGGCCAAGGCGGTGCTGTCGGACTTCCTCGACCGCCGCGAGGGCGATCGCGTCGGCTTGCTGGTGTTCGGCCAACGTGCGTACGTGCTGGCGCCGCCGACGCTGGATCTGGCGACGGTGCGCCAGCAGCTTGGCGACAGCGTGGTCGGACTGGCGGGCCGCGAAACCGCGATCGGTGACGGCATCGGCCTGGCGGTGAAACGGCTGGTGAGTGGCGCGGAGGATCGCGACACAGGTGAGCACGTACTGATCCTGCTCACCGATGGCGTCAACAACGCGGGCATGCTGGAACCACTGAAGGCTGCAGAACTGGCACGCGATGCCGGGGTGCGTGTTTACACCGTCGCTTTTGGTGGTGATGGCGCGATGTCCGTGTTCGGATTCCAGTTACCGGTTCCCGCGGGCGAGGATGAGGTTGACGAGGCGACGCTCACGCGGATTGCCGAAAGCACCGGCGGGCGGTTTTTCCGCGCCCGCGATACCGCCCAGCTTGCCGGCATCTACGCCGAGATCGACCGGCTCGAGCCGATCCGACACCCCGGCGAAGCAGTGCGGCCGCGGATCGAGCGTTACCAGTGGCCATTGGGTGCAGCGCTCGGATTGGGCCTGCTCGGCTTTGCCGCGCCGCGCCGGAGGTTTCTGTGATGGCGGCGCTCGCCCAGCTGCAGTGGCTGCGGCCGGACTGGCTGTGGGCGTTGGCGCTGCTGCCGGTGCTGGGGTGGTGGTGGCAGCGTCGCCGGGCCAGCGCCAGCATCTGGACGCAGGCGGTGGATGTGCATCTGTTGCCGCACCTGCTCAGCCCGGGGCCAGTCTCGCGTCGCTGGCTCGCGCCGGCGATGGCCGCGTTGGCGTTCATCCTTTGCGTGCTCGCGCTGGCCGGTCCCAGCCTGCGCGAGGTCCAGCAGCCACTTTGGGCCCAGGACTCGCCGCTGGTAGTCGCGGTCGATCTTTCCAGCGCGAGCCTTGCAGCCGATACGCCGCCGTCGCGGATCGCACGGGTACGCGTGAAACTGGCCAGTCTGTTGGCGGGTCGCGAAGGTGGTCAGGTCGGCCTGGTGGCATGGGCGGGCGAGGCGTTCACGGTGGCGCCCCTGACGGCTGATACTGCCAATGTCGCGTTGTTTCTGGATGCACTGGACCCCGATGTCATGCCGGTTGATGGTCAGCGGCCGGACCGCGCCATCGCCCGCTCGACCCAATTGCTGGCCCAGGCCGGTTTCCAGGACGGGACAATCCTGTTGCTGAGCGATCACGCGACCCCGTCCGCCCAGGCGGAGGCCGCCAAGGCGCGTGCGCGCGGCTACACCGTATCCGTGCTGGGGCTGGGCACGGCGGACGGAGCGCCTTATCGCGCGGCCGGCGGAGAGATCGATGTCGCCCGCCGCGATGATGCCTCGTTGCAGGGCCTGGCGACGGCCGGGGGCGGCCGCTATACAGCGCTTACCGAAAGCGACGACGACCTCTCCGCGCTGGGAGTCCTCGACTCCCGTCGTGGCGCAGGGACTGCAGGCGGAACGGAGTCGGGCAGTTCGGTCACCACCCGCGAGGACGATGGCTACTGGTTGCTGCTGCCTGTGATGCTGCTGGCCCTGCTTGCATTCCGCCGCGGCGCGCCGGTCCTGCTGCTGGTGATATGCCTCTGGCTCCCCGGCCGTGACGCATTTGCAGCCGAGCTGTGGCAACGCCCGGACCAGCGCGCCCACCGAACGATGCAGGACGCGGAAGCGGCGTATCGACGTGGCGACTTTGATCAGGCGGCGAAACTCTACGGTGATGTGGACGGCGCCGACGCGCACTACAACCGCGGCAACGCGCTTGCCCGCCAAGGCCGTTACGCCGACGCCATCGCCGCCTATGACGAGGCGCTCAAAGTGGCGCCGGACATGGAGGACGCGGTCGCCAACCGGCGCGCGGTCGAGGCGGCGATGAACCGTAAGCCGCCTCCCGGTCAGAAGTCGTCCCCGGGGGCATCGGGTGCGCCCAACGACGACGCCGATTCCGGCAGTGGCGACCCGTCGTCGGATGCGGAGCGCGGCGACGACCAAAAGAAGAAAGAGAATGCCGAACAGGGCAATGACGACGGAGCCGGCGAGGGTCGCGGCGGAAATGCGCCAGCGGCAGAGGAAGATCAGGGACAACCGCCACGTCCAGGCAGCGACAGCGAGGAACCCGCAGGCGAATCCGCGGAATCTGAAGCCGCCGATGCCGAGGCGCAGGCTGCCGCCGATGCGGCGCAGCGCGAACGCATGCGCGAGGCGCTGGATAACGCGCGCGAGAATGGCGAAAGCGACGGCGGTGCTGCTGCCGAGGCGACGCCGGAGAGTGCCGAACAGCGCGAACAGCGCATTGCCAATGAGGCCTGGTTGCGACGGATCCCCGATGATCCCGGCGGTCTGCTGCGGCGCAAGTTCCGGATTGAATACGAGCGCCGCCAGCGCGAAGGGAGCACCGATTGATGAAACCCATGGTCCAAGGCCTGCTGCAGATGCTGGCCTGCCTGCTGTTGCTGGTCAGCCTGGACGCGACCGCCAAGACACGGGCGTGGCTGGACCGCGACCACATCGCGCTGGGTGAGACAACAACCCTCAACATCGAGACCGACACCGGCACCGCGCCCGACTACGCACCGCTGCAGGCGGATTTCGTGATCAGTGGCCATACCAGTCGCCGCCAGGTGGAACTGGGCGGAGGCAAGGTCACCAGCCGCACGCTGTATGCCGTTGCGCTGCAACCACGTCGCCAGGGCGTGTTGACGATTCCGGGAATCGCGGTGGGCGGCGAGCGGACCAATCCGCTGCCGCTGACGGTCGGTCCGGGAAATGCGGCCACCCCGTCGCAGGCCGGTGCCGACGTCTTCCTGGAGAGTGAGCCCGACGACGACTCGCCCTACGTGCAGCAGGCGGTGGGCTGGACGGTGCGACTGTATTCGGCCGTTCCGCTGGTGTCCGGCCAGCTCGACCAGCCGGCACCGGCGGGCGTCTCCCTGACCCAGGTCGGCGAGGACCTCCGCTTTGACCGCCAGATCGGCGGCCGCGATTACAGCGTGGTCGAGCGTCATTACCTGCTGGTCCCCGACCGCAGCGGCGAGTTGGAAGTGCCCGGGGCGATATTCCGCGGTCGCGGCGTGAGCGGGTTTTTCGATGACCTCATGGGGCGTGGCGACAGTTTGCAGGCGAAGGCGCCAGCCAGCACGCTCACCGTGCAGCCGATTCCCGCCCAGGCACCGCAACCGTGGCTGCCTCTGCAGGGGCTGGAGTTGCGCTATCTGGCCACCCCCCAGAGCGCGGAGGCGGGGGCGGCTGCCACCCTCACCGTGGAGGCCGTGGTGGACGGCGCGAGCGCGTCCCAGTTGCCGGAGCTGCGTTTGCCTGAGGTTGACGGCGCGCAGGTATTCCCGGAGCCGGTGCAGACCGAAGAGCGCTGGGTCGATGGCCGACCCCAGGTCACCCTGCGTCGGCGGTTTGCGCTGGTGCCCGCGCAGGAGGGGATGCTCCGCATTCCCGGTCCGCAGATGGCCTGGTGGGACGCAGTGGCCGGCCAGGCGCGTACTGCCGAACTGCCGGCACTCGCCCTTGAAGTCTCGGCAGCGGCCAACAGCGGTCCGGTAGCCGGTATCTCCGGCGCGCCAAGTGGCATGCCCGATGGTGCGGCTGGCGCGGGTGCGGGGCAGGGTGCTGCCGCGAATCACCAGCCGTGGGTCATCGCCACGGTTGTTTTCGGCCTGGCATGGCTGCTGACCCTGTTATGGGGGCTGCACCGTGTGCCCGCTACTGCGTCGGTACCCCGCGCTGTTGGCGATCCAGCCGACCCGGGCAGAAGTCAGCCTGCGGCGGACCTGTCGGGCTTTGCCAGATCGCTGGATCACGGCGACTTCGACGAGGTGGCCGCACGGCTGTGCGGGCTGGCGCGACCGCCGGCCGCCGACATCGACGACGCGCGCGCCCGGCTTGCCGATCCGGCCCAGCGCGAGGCGGTGGCGGCCATGCAGCGCGCGCGCTGGGGCGACGGCGACGGGGTGGTTGCGCGACAGCAGTTGCGATCCGCCTTCGCCGCGGGTCCGCAATGGAATGACAGTCACACACCTGTGGCGAGCTCCACGGCGTTGCTCCCCCCGCTGTATCCACCACGCTGAGGTGAGGGTCAGGGCGTCCGGGTTTGTTACGCTCGCCCGCTGCCCCCGGGGAGTGCACTGATGACCGAACCCACGCCTGCCGCCGCGCCGCGGACGCGGATGCCGCTGCACTGGAAGATGGCGATCGGCTTCGCGTCTGGCCTGTTGCTGGGGTTGCTGGTGTACTCGGCCAACGTGCCGGGCGCCGACGTGTTCATGCGCTACGTGACCGACCCGGTCGGCCAGCTGTTCCTGCGCCTGCTGTTCATGCTCGTGATCCCGCTGATCTTCTCCGCGCTGGTGCTGGGCGTCGTGGAGATCGGCGATCCCGAGTCGCTGGGCCGGATCGGCCTGAAGACGCTGCTCTACATACTTCTGGTGACTGCGATTGCGGTCGCCATCGGGATGGTGATGGTCAACGTGTTCCAGCCGGGCGCGGGCATGTCGCGCGAGGTCGGCGAGGCGCTGATGGCGCGCGAGTCGGAGGCCAGCGCGGCGATCATGACCCACCGCGAATCGCTGTCGGGCATCGACATCCTGCTCAACATCGTGCCCCGCAATCCGGTGCAGGCGGCGGCCGATGGCGAGCTGATCGCGGTGATGTTCTTCGCGCTGATGTTCGGCATCGCGGCGACGGTGATGCGCACGCCGGGGGTCAACGCGTTCGTCGGCACCGTGCAGGGCATCTATGAGATCAGCCTGAAGCTGATCGACTGGGTGATCAGGATGGCGCCCTACGCGGTGTTCGCGCTGATGTTCAGCCTTGCGGGGAAGGTCGGCCTTTCAGCGCTCAAGCCGCTGGCGATGTACGTGCTGGTGGCGGCCGGAGCGATGGCGCTGCACATGGTGGTCGTATTTCCACTGTTGCTGCGCTTCCTGGGCGGCATGTCGCCGCTGTTCTTCTTCCGTCGCGCCCAGCTGGCGATGCTGACCGCGTTCTCGACCTCGTCCTCCAGCGCGACCTTGCCGACCACCCTGCGCGTGGCCGAGGAGGAACTGGGAACGCCACGGCGGATCGGTCGGTTCGTCTGCACCCTCGGCGCGACGGCCAACATGAACGGTACGGCCCTGTTCGAAGGGGTCACGGTGCTGTTCCTGGCGCAGTTTTTCCTGATCGACCTCAGTGTGGGCCAGCAGGTCCTGATCGTGCTGATGTGCGTGCTCGGCGGTGTCGGCGCTGCCGGTGTGCCGGGCGGATCGCTGCCGGTGATCGCGATGATCCTGGTGATGTTCGGAATTCCCCCGGAAGGCCTGGGCCTGATCCTGGGCGTCGACCGCTTCCTCGACATGTGCCGGACGTGCGTCAATGTCACCGGCGACCTTGTCGGCACGGTGGTGGTTTCGCACAGCGAGGCGGGCAAGGCCCACGTCGAACTGCCCGAGTGAACGCCCGCTGCGGCACACAGTGCTGCTGAGCGGCGCCATCGCAGAGCCACCCGTTACGGGGCTCGGGCCGCGGCGGTTTGGCCGCGCGCGCGGAACCGGCGACAATGGGCGACTGCCCTGCATTCAAGCCGCACGGGCCGCCCCCCATTCCTGGATCTGCCATGCCCACGCCCAGCCGTCGCGACCTTGCCAACGCCATCCGTTTCCTCGCCATCGACGCCGTCCAGGCGGCCAACTCCGGCCACCCGGGCATGCCGATGGGCATGGCCGACATCGCCGAGGTGCTCTGGAATGATTACCTGAGCCACAACCCGGCGAACCCCGGCTGGTTCAACCGTGACCGTTTCGTGTTGTCCAACGGCCATGGCTCGATGCTGCAGTACGCGCTGCTGCACCTGTCGGGTTATGACCTCTCGATCGACGACCTGAAAAACTTCCGCCAGCTCGAGTCGCGCACGCCGGGGCACCCGGAAAACTTCATGACCCCGGGTGTGGAAACCACGACCGGTCCGCTGGGCCAGGGCCTGGCCAACGCGGTCGGCATGGCGCTGGCCGAGAAGCTGCTCGCGCAGCGCTTCAACCGTCCCGAGCACGCGATCGTCGACCACCGTACCTGGGTGTTCATGGGCGATGGCTGCCTGATGGAGGGCATCTCGCACGAGGCCGCATCGCTCGCCGGTACCTGGGGGCTGAACAAGCTGGTCGCGTTCTGGGACGACAACCACATCAGCATCGACGGTGACACCGCCGGCTGGTTCACCGACGACACGCCGGCGCGTTTCGAGGCGTATGGCTGGAATGTCGTACGCGGCGTGGACGGCCACGACGTCGACGCAATCAAGCGCGCGATCGATGAGGCGCTGTTGAGCAGCGACAAGCCGACGCTGTTGTGCTGCCGCACCACGATTGGTTACGGGTCGCCGAAGAAGGCGGGCAGCGAGTCCAGCCATGGCTCGCCGCTGGGCGCGGACGAAATTGTCGCCACCCGCAAGGCGCTGAGCTGGGAGCACGGCGCGTTCGAGATCCCGGCCGACATCTACGAGGGCTGGCGCGTCGGCGGAGTCGGCAAGTTCCGCGAGGACCAGTGGAACGAGGCTTTCGACCACTACGCGGCCCGTTTCCCCGTCGAGGCCGCGGAACTGGTCCGGCGCTCACACGGTGAGCTGCCCGACGACTTCGCCGATGCCGCTGATGCATTCATCGCCAAGCTGCAGGCCGACGGTCCGGTGATTGCCTCGCGCAAGGCCTCGCAGAACGCGATCGAGGCGTTTGCCCCGCACCTGCCCGAGCTGGTCGGCGGTTCGGCCGATCTGGCCGGTTCCAACCTGACCTTGTGGAGCGGCAGCAAATCGGTCGCCGGCGATGACCGCGACGCCAACTACATCTATTACGGCGTGCGCGAGTTCGCGATGACCGCGATCAGCAACGGCCTGAGCGTCCATGGCGGTTTCATTCCGTATGACGCGACGTTCCTGGTGTTCAGCGACTACGCGCGCAATGCGGTGCGGATGAGCGCGCTGATGGGGGTCCGTGCGATCCACGTCTACACCCATGACTCCATCGGCCTGGGCGAGGACGGCCCGACGCACCAGCCGATCGAGCACATGGCCAGCCTGCGCTACATCCCCAACAACGATGTCTGGCGCCCGTGCGACGCGGTCGAATCGGCGGTCGCGTGGAAGGCGGCCATTGAGCGCCTGGATGGTCCCAGCTGCCTGGTGTTCTCGCGCCAGAACCTGGACCACCAGCCGCGCGACAACGCGCAGCTGGGCGACATTGCGCGCGGCGGCTACGTGCTCCGCGACGGTGGCGCGGACCCGGAGCTGATCCTGATCGCGACCGGCTCGGAAGTCGGCCTGGCGATGAAGGCCGCCGAGGAGCTGGGCGATGCGGTGCGCGTGGTTTCCATGCCGTCCACCGATGTGTTCGATCGCCAGGACGCGGAGTACCGCGAATCGGTCCTGCCCCACGGCTGCCGCAAGCGCGTGGCGATCGAGGCCGGGGTCCCGGACTTCTGGGCCAAGTACGTCGGCCTGGATGGCGCGGTGATCGGTATCGATACCTTCGGCGCGAGCGCACCGGCGGACAAGCTGTTCCCGCACTTCGGGTTCACCGTCGACCACGTGGTTCGGGCGGCGCGCGCGCTGGGCTGACCGGTCCCGGCGACTGGGTGCCTCCGGGGTCGGGAGGCGCCGGTCGCAACTTCTCGTTGGACATTGCCGCACCGGCCGCACCATGGGGCTGGAAATTCCGCTTGACATCATCGTTTACATTCGTAATCTGAAGTAAGGATTACGGGTGTAAACAATGCAGATCAGCGAAGCCGAATCGATCGTCATGGAAGTCCTCTGGCAGCAGCAGCCGCTGGCGGCCGAGGACGTGGTCGCCGCCCTGGCCCCCAGCCAGGACTGGCAGGAGGCGACCATCAAGACCCTGCTCAACCGCCTGCTCAAGAAGGGCGCCATCTGCGCCAGCAAGGAAGGCCGGCGGTATCTCTACTCGCCCGTGCTCCAGCGCGCCGACTGGGTGAACACGGAGAGCTCGGGATTGCTCGACCGCCTGTTCGATGGCCGGGTCGCGCCGTTGGTGGCCCACTTCAGCGCCCATCGCAAGCTCAGTGCCGAGGACGTCTCGCAGCTGCGTGAACTGCTGGCGGAGATCGACGATGAGCGCCGCTGAGATCCTGCTGTTGCTGGGCCGCGCCGCAGTCGCCTCCAGCGTCGCGATGGGTTTGGTGTTGCTGCTGCGACGCCCGCTGCGTCGGGGGTTCGGCGCCGCCAGTGCCTACGCCGCGTGGCTGGCGGTGCCTGCGTCTCTGGTCGCGGTGCTGGCGCCCCTGGCGGGGTTCTCGCTGCAGCCGCACTGGATTGGTGGCCTGGGCGGGCTTCCGACTGTCGCAGCGGTCGAAGCGGCATCGTTCTCGGCGTTCAATCCGGCGACGCTTGTGCTTGCGATCTGGATTGCCGGCGTGGGCGCGATGGTGGTGCGTTTCGCAATCCAGCAATGCCGCTTTCACCGTGCGCTGGGGCGCCTGCAAGAGCGTGCCGACGGTACGCGCCAGGCGAGTGCGGCCCAGGGCTTGCCGGCGGCGATGGGCCTGTTGCGCCCAAGGATCGTGGTGCCGCTGGATTTCGACCAGCGCTACAGCGACGAGCAGCGCGAGTTGATGCGCGCGCATGAGTCCACCCACATCCGTCGCGGCGACCTGCAGGTCAATGCCTTCGCCGTTGGCCTGCGCTGCCTGTTCTGGTTCAACCCGCTGGTCCACGTCGCGGCGGTGCATTTCCGCCACGACCAGGAGCTGGCCTGCGATCAGCGCGTGATCGCCCGATACCCGCAATCGCGCCGCGCCTATGGCGAGGCCATGTTGAAAACCCAGCTGGCCGGTCAACCCGTGCCGCTGGGATGCCACTGGGGTTACAGCCATCCACTCAAGGAGAGAATCGAGATGCTCAAGCAACCCGTTGTTGGACTGCCGCGCTGGATTGCCGGCGCCGTCGCGGTCAGCGCGCTGACCCTTGCCATGGGGGTTGGCGCCTGGGCCGCGCAGCCTGCCGGCTCGTCGGTCATTGGCGATATTCGCCCTGTCGGGACGATGCCGCCACCGCGCTATCCGGCGGATGCCGCGAAGCAGGGCATTGGAGGCAAGGTGGTTCTGGTGTTGCAGCTGGACGCCCAGGGAAAAGTCTCCGGGGTCGAGGTGGAAAGCTCGCAGCCCGCTGGCGTGTTTGATCAGGCAGCGATCGACGCTGCGCGCAACTGGACCCTCAACCCGGCGATGGAAGATGGCAAGCCCGTGGCCGGCAAGGTGCGCGTGCCCGTCACCTTCGCGCCGGATCCACCTGCTCCTCCCGCGAGTTCGAAACCACCCCGCGCGACGTGAGCGCGCCCTGCCGCGGGCACCGTTCGTCCGGACTGACGCAGACCTACAACCCGTCAGTGTGCGGTTCCAGCTGCAATGGCGTGCACAGATAGCGGAGCCCGTCTGCCCCTGCCGGGGGCAGGCGGCCGCCGCGGATGTTCACCTGCAGCGAGGGATACAGCAGCTTGGGCGCGGCGAGGCCGGCATCGCGTTCGGACCGGACCTTGCGGAACTCCTCCAGCGAGGTGCCCGCAGATAGCAGCCGGTTGTCGCGTCGCGACTCCGCCACGGTGACACTGGCGCGTCGCCCGCGACCCTCCGGTGGGTAGTCGTGACACAGCCACAGGACGGTGTCACCCGGCAGCGCGTGCAGCCGGTTGATTGAGGCGTACAGCTGATCGATGCTTCCGCCGGGAAAGTCGCAGCGGGCGGTGCCCACGTCGGGCGCGAACAGGGTGTCGCCAACGAACACATTGTCGCCGATGCGATAGCTCAGGCTGTCGGCGGTATGACCCGGCGTGGCCATTACCTCGATCGACAGCGCACCGGCGCTCAACACTTCGCCGTCGGCGAGCAAGCGCTCGAACGCGTCTGCCAGCGCCGGGTCCTTGCGGTCGATGCCGAACACGGCCGAAAAGTGGTCCTGCACCGAGCGGATTCCCTCGCCGATGGCTACCGGAGCGTCCAGCCTTGCGCGGAGGAATGCGGCCGAGCTCAGGTGGTCGGCGTGGGCATGGGTCTCCAGGACGTGGTGGATCTGGAGCTTGTTGGCGGCGATGAAGTCCAGCACCGCGCGCGCCGACTCGGTGCGGATGCGGCCCGAGGGCTGGTCGTAGTCGAGCACCGGATCAATCACCACCGCGTCGCGGCCGTCATGGACGACGTAGCTCCAGGTACCGGTCAGCTCATGGAAAAACGGTTCCACCTGTGGTTGGCAAGTCATGCGTTCTCTCCACCAGGAGCGGCGTCCACGGCACAGAAGATGCTGTGCAGGGTCTTGATGAGCTGCCGCGCCGGGCCGTCGCTGAGCGAGTAGTAGATCGTCTGCGCGTCTCGACGGGTATGAACCAGTCCGTCTGCACGCAGCAGGGCCAGGTGTTGTGACAAGGCCGATTGGCTCAGGTCGAGCTGGTTGTTGAGTTCACTGACCGATTGCTCGCCATCAACGAGCATGCACAGCAGCATCAGGCGTTTCTCGTTGCCCAGGGCCTTCAACAGGCGCACCGCGTCGCCCGCATGGCTGCGCATCGCGTCCGGATCGATCCCGGCCAGGGAGACGGTGGCGTCGGACGTGCTTTGAGCGCTCATCGACTGCTGCCTCAACGTGTCGTCACCGGCAAGCCGGCTTCGCTCCACCCGGTAATGCCGCCGCTGATCGAGCGTACGTTGGTAAAACCCATGCGCTGCAGGCTCGCCGCTGACAGCGCGGCGCGGCCACCGGTGCGGCAATACACAACGATGGGGCACGACTTGGAGGACAGCGCCGGGTCGCTGACATTGGCGACGGCGGGGTGGGCGTCGACCTGGAACTCGAGTACGCCGCGCGGAATGTTGATCGCCTCGGCGATATGGCCGGTCTGGTACTCCGCCGGCTCACGCACATCGATCAACACCGCGCTGCCTCGATTGGCAGCCAGATCGCCGGGTGCGATTTCGTTGATCTGCTTGCGTGCTTCTTCGACAAGTTCGTTGGCGGTCACATGCATGACAGGACTCCTTAACGATGGAGCGCCAATATATCACTTGACTCTAATATAAGCAAAGACTAATGTAACGCTGTCACCGCAGCCGCTGGCACCCGCCCGGGCCGGACTGACGAGGAGAGACCGATGAGCATCGAACGTGCCGTAACCGCATTTGCCGGCGTGATGGTTTTGATCAGCGTCCTTCTGACCCAGCTGGTATCGCCACACTGGTGGTGGCTGACCGCATTCATCGGCTTCAACCTGCTGCAGTCCAGCTTTACCGGGTTCTGCCCTGCCGCGATGGTCATGCGCAAGCTGGGTGTCGGCAGGAACGCCGGGGGCGAGAGTTGCCCGCGTTGAGCCGGCTGTCGGCGACCCACGCCAAGCGGGCTCGCTTGGTGATTGCCGGCGCGATGCTGGCGGCCCTGGTGGCGTGTGGCGGTGAGCCGGCGAGCCCGGATCGCGCTGTCCTGCCAGAGCTGCCGACGTTCATCGTCGCCGCCGACAGTGACGGAGCCAGCCGAAGCTGGGACGGCGTGGTGGAAGCCGTGCAGCAGGCGGAGCTGACCGCGCAGACGGCCGGGCGCGTCACTGCGGTCAATGTGGACATCAACGATCGCGTTGCCGCCGGTGACGTGCTGCTGCGCCTGACCGCGGTCGAACAGCAGGCGGGGGCGAACACCGCGCGTGCGCAGTTGCGCGCCGCCGAGGCCGCGGCCGCCGAGGCATCTGCCAATTACCGCCGCCACGCCGCATTGGCCGAGGGCCAGTTCGTATCCAGGGCGCAGCTGGACCAGGTGCGCGCCGCACGCGACAGCGCGGCGGCGGCGCGGGATGCCGCGCGCGCGCAACTCGCCCAGGCGGGTCAGCAAACCGAATACACCGTTGTAAGGGCGCCCTTTGCGGGCGTGGTCGACGCGCGTCGGGTGGAACCGGGCGAGAGCGTTGCCCCCGGCCAGCCATTGCTGGCGATCCACGCCCCGGGGGCGCTGCGGATCCAGGTCCAGGTGCCACAGTCCGACGCGGCAGCGATCCGCGCGGCCGGTCGTGCCCAGGTGCAGCTCGCCGATGGCCGCGCGGTCGATGCCGAGGTCGCCGTGTACCCGGCAGCCGATCCACTCACCCACAGTGTGGGTGTGCGGGTAATGCTGCCCGAGCTGGACGACGCGCCGACGCCAGGGGTGACGGCGAAGGTCGTCTTCCCGATCGCTGGCGTGGCGGATGCCGCACCCATACGAATTCCCCGGTCGGCGATCGCCCAGCGCGGCGAGCTCAGCAGCGTGTACGTGCTGTCGGGTGACCGGCTCGCCCTGCGTCAGTTGCGGCTGGGGCGCCGCAGCGGTGACAGCGTCGAGGTCCTGGCCGGGTTGAGGGTAGGTGACGAGGTCGTGTCCGACCCGACCCGGGCGGTACAGGCCGTCGCGGCACAGCGTCGCGCCACCGGGGGCTCCAATGACTGACAACGCTCCCCTTGCGCCCGCGAGGCTGGGCCTGTCGGGCTGGCTTGCCGCGAAATTCCAGGCCAACCCGCTGACACCGATCCTGGCGATCCTCGGCCTCTTGCTCGGCGTGGTCGCGGTGATGATCACGCCCAAGGAGGAAGAACCGCAGATCGACGTGACCATGGCCAACGTGTTCGTGCCCTTCACGGGTGCCAGCGCGCGCGATGTCGAGCAGTTGGTCAGCTCGCCGCTGGAGCAGAAGCTGTCCGAGATCGAGGGCGTGAAACACGTCTACTCGATCAGTCGCCCGGGCATGGCGGTGCTGACGGTCGAATACACCGTCGGCGTCGAGCGCCAGGCCGCGATCGTGCGTCTCTACAATCAGGTGTTTTCCAATCAGGACTGGCTACCACCGGGCCTGGGCGTCGGCCAACCGTTGATCAAGCCCAAGGGCATCGACGATGTGCCGGTGATGGCGCTGACGGTGTGGACGGACGATCCCGACCGCAGCGCGACCGACCTGGCGGAGGTCGCCCACACCCTGGAGACCGAACTCAAGCGGGTGCCGGGCACGCGGGATGTCTATACCCTCGGCGCGCCCGATCGTGTGGTCGCGGTCACCCTCGACCCGGCCAGCCTGTCAGCCTACGGCCTGACGGTGAACGACCTGATGCAGTCCCTGCAGGCGGCCAACGCGGTGCGCCATGTCGGCGAGCGCGTCGGCCCTGAGGGCGCTATCCCGGTCACCGCCGGCGATTTTCTTGTGGACGCCGATGCGGTCGCCGGGCTGGTGGTCGGGCTGCGTGACGGCAATCCCTTGCGCCTGTCGGACGTGGCCACGATCCGTGCCGGCGGGGACGTCGCCAGCCGCTACGCGTGGCATGGCAGTCCCGCTGGCAAGGACGGTCCCGCGAGCGGGATTGCGCCTGCGGTGACTATCGCCATCGCCAAGAAGCCCGGCAGCAATGCCTCCGACATCACCAACGGCATCATCGATCGGGTTGCCCAGCTGGAGGGCGAGGTGATCCCCCAGGGCGTGCATGTCAGTGTCACCCGCGACTACGGCCGCACCGCCAACGACAAGGCGCAGAAGCTGATCCAGAAGCTGGTGTTCGCGACCGGCTCGGTAGTGCTGTTGATCCTGTTCGTGCTCGGCTGGCGGGAGGCGCTGGTGGTGGGCAGCGCGGTCGTGCTGACCCTGGCCCTGACCCTGTTCGGGTCCTGGGCGATGGGCTTCACCCTCAACCGGGTGTCGCTGTTCGCACTGATCTTCTCGATCGGCATCCTGGTGGATGACGCCATCGTGGTGGTGGAAAACATTCACCGCCACATGGCGTTGCCGGGCCCGGACGGCAAGCCGCGAACCCTGTTCCAGGCCATCCCGCCGGCGGTCGACGAGGTTGGTGGGCCGACCATCCTGGCCACCTTCACGGTCATCGCCGCGTTGATGCCGATGGCGTTCGTGTCAGGACTGATGGGGCCGTACATGCGGCCGATCCCGATCAATGCCTCGGTGGGCATGTTCCTGTCGCTGGCGATCGCGCTGATCGTGACCCCGTGGCTGTCGCTGAAGCTGCTGCGCCGACACGCCGGTCATGACGATGTCGCACCGCTCGGTACCGGGCAGGGCAACGCGTCCACCACGATCCACGAAACGCGCCTGCATCGCTGGTTTGGCAAGTTGATGAACCCGTTTCTGGATATCGAGCGTGGTGGCCACCGACGTGGGTGGCTGTTTGGCGGCATGGCATTGCTGGTGGTCGCGGCGGCGTCGCTGGCCGTCTTCCAGCTGGTGGTGATGAAGATGCTGCCGTTCGACAACAAGTCCGAATTCCAGGTCGTGGTCGATCTGCCGGAGGGCCGGACCCTGGAAGACACCAACGCCTTGCTGGTGGAGCTGGCCGCCACCCTGGACGGCGTGCCCGAAGTGCTGGATTACCAGGGTTACGCAGGCACCTCCGCACCGATGAACTTCAACGGGCTGGTCCGCCAGTATTTCCTGCGCAGCGGCAGCAACGTCGGCGATCTGCAGGTCAACCTGGTGGACAAGCACGAACGCAAACGCCAGAGCCACGAGATCGCGCGCGCGCTGAGGCCGGCGCTGGCCGCAATCGGCGAGCGTCACGGCGCGTCGGTCAAGGTCGTGGAAGTGCCGCCCGGACCGCCCGTGCTCTCGCCGTTGGTTGCCGAGGTGTATGGGCCTGACTACCAGCGCAGCCGCGAGCTCGCACTGGAACTGGCGCAGCGCTTCCGCGCTACCGAGGGCGTGGTCGATGTGGATACCACCGTCGAAAGTACCGCGCCGCGCGAGACGCTGGTGATCGACCGCGCCCGTGCCGCGCGACTCGGCGTGCCTCAATCGGCGGTTGCCGACGCGCTGCAGGCCACGGTCAGCGGCATCGACGCGACCTGGGTCCATGACGGCGCATCCAAGTACCCACGGCCGGTGCGACTGCGCCTGCCGCCTTCCGAGCAGGCGGGCGTCGATCGTCTGCTGGCGCTGCATGTCCGCGGTGGCGAGGGCCAACTGGTGCCGCTGTCCGAGCTGGTAAGCCTGCGGACGGGCCAGTGGGACGGGGCGATCCATCACAAGGACCTGCTGCCGGTGGTTTTCGTGACCGGCGATGAGGCCGGCAAACTGGACAGCCCGCTGTACGGCATGTTCGATCTGGTCGGCCAGCTCAGGCGCGATGCGGTGGGCGGCCAGAACATCGCCCAGACCTTCATCTCGCAGCCGGCGGATACCAGCGATTTCGCGATCAAGTGGGACGGGGAGTGGCAGATCACGTACGAGACGTTCCGCGACATGGGCATCGCCTACGCCGCCGGCATGGTGCTGATCTACCTGCTGGTGGTCGCGCAATTCCGCAGCTATCTGGTACCGCTGGTGATCATGGCGCCGATTCCGCTGACCGTGATCGGGGTGATGCCCGGCCATGCCTTGCTGGGCGCGCAATTCACCGCGACCTCGATGATCGGCATGATCGCGCTGGCCGGCATCATCGTGCGCAACTCGATTTTGCTGGTGGATTTCATCAACCACTCCATCGATGCCGGGCGCTCGGTTGAACAGGCGGTGGTGGATGCCTGCGCCGTGCGGGCGAAACCAATCCTGCTCACCGGTGTGGCGGCGATGATGGGAGCGTTTTTCATCCTTGATGACCCGATCTTCAACGGGCTGGCGGTGTCGCTGATCTTCGGCATCCTGGTCAGCACCGCGCTCACGCTGGTGGTGATTCCATTGCTTTACTACACCCTGCTGCATTGGCAGCAGCGAAAGGAGGTCCACGCATGAGTTCTTCAACCACAGGAAACGCAGCGGAGGCGGTGCTGGTCGTCTGCCCCCATTGCCACTCACCCAATCGCGTGCCGGACGCTCGACTGGCCGAGGCGCCATCGTGTGGTCGCTGCCAGAAGGCGCTGTTCGACGGCAAGCCGGTGAGTCTGGGAGTGGACCATTTCGCCGCCCACATCAGTCGCGGTGGCCTGCCCGTGCTGGTGGATTTCTGGGCCCCGTGGTGCGGCCCCTGCAAGGTCATGGCGCCGCAGTTCGAGCTCGCCGCCGCCGAATTGGAGCCGTACGTGCGGCTGGCCAAGGTCGATACCCAGAGCGAGCCCACCCTGGCCCAGCAGTACGCCATCCGCAGCATTCCCACCCTGGCCCTGTTCAAGGGTGGCCGCGAGCTGGCGCGGCAGGCGGGGGCGATGTCGGCGGCCGACATCGTGCGCTGGACGCGGCAGCACCTGCCGGAGTAACCCGGGCGCCCGAACGCGACAGATGGCGGCGGGGCGCTCATCATGGACCCTTGTTCACCGAAGGCGAATTGAGATGAAGTTTCCGTTTTCCAATGCCATTGCGATGAGGTCCGCCACTATCGCGGTACTGACGGCATGCTCGCTGGCCGCCTGCGGTTACGCCGATCATGTCGAGGTGACGGACGCTGTCACATCCATTCAGCCGGCCGCGAATGCGCTGCAGGCCGGCGCACGTCCGACGGACACGGCTACGCCGGTCGCGGACGCCGGTGCGCCGACACTGGAGGCGGCGATTTCGGGCTTGCGCGAACCACGACCCGGGCTATATACCGCAGGCCAGCCCGACGACGCGGCATGGCAGGCGGCCGCCAGTGACGGCGTCACGACGGTGATCAACCTGCGACCGGCTGCCGAGATGGGCGATCACGACGAAGCGGCCGAGGTCGCCGCGGCCGGGATGGTCTATCACCAGCTTCCCGTGGCCGGCGCAGGCGACATCACCATGGCCAACGCAACCGAACTCAGACGCCTGATCGATGAGGCTTCCGGCCCGGTCCTGGTCCACTGCGCGTCCGGCAACCGGGTCGGTGCGTTGCTGGCGCTGGGCGAGGCCGAGAGTGGCGCTGTCCCCGCCGAGCAGGCTTTGGCCTTTGGTCGCAGCGCCGGGCTGGGCAGTCTTGAGCCGCGCGTGCGCGAAGTGATCGAAAGCGCCCGCGCGGAGGCCTGCAAGGCCGACGCTAGTTGCTGATCCGTTTTCCGTCAGCGCCCGCTGAGGTGACCCACGTGCTGACCGGCCCACTGCAGTCGGGCAGCGGTGACGGCGTGACCGTACTTCCGCCCGTAGGCGGGTTGTAGAAAGCTAGCGTTCCGCCGGATCGAAGATCTCGTTCAGTACGACGGCCAGCCGCGCACCACCCAGCCGCAGCTGCTTCTCTGCCACGGGCAGCCAGGACTGCACGTACTCGGCGCTGATCTTGCGGTTCTGCGGATAGAACCCCGGCTCGACGACGATCACGCACGACTGCTCCGCCCATTTCGCGGCGCGCAGCGCGAGCGGATCGGTGACCAGTGCCGCTGCCTGTGGGTCCGCGGGCAGAGCGCGCAACCGCTCCAGGTAGCGCACGTCATCCAGTCTGGTCGTGCCCAGCAGGCCGCTGTCCCACAGCTGGTGCAGATTGCTGCCTTTGCCGTCGAGATTGACCTGATACGTGTTGCCGCCTTTGTCTTCGGCGTGGCCCGCATGCAGCGGTTGGTGGATGTCACCGACGAAGTGCACCAGAAACCTCAGGGCCTGCGTGCGGGTGGCCAATGGCAGGCTCTCGTCTGCCAGAAGCGCCGCCTGGGTCGGGATCGCGTCAACCACGCAATTGCCCTTGGGGCAGTCGCGCGGCGCGTCGAAGACACACCGGTCGTCGCCGATGTTGACGTAGTGCCAGGCCGCGCTAAGCCGCCCCAGGTCGGGGTCGGATGAGCGCAGACGGTCGGCCCAGTTGGCGATGCCGGGCAGGGTGGGTTCCGGCTCGCCGTGCAGCAGCGGCTCGATCCGGGCCTGCGTCTGCGGAGTGAGCTGCTCCCAGGCCAGTTCGGCGACCAGACGATGGCCTTGAGGACCCCATGCCGAGGCGACCGAGGGTGCAAGAAGAGCGAAGGCGAGGACGCCGTAGCAGATGGTGCGGAAAGCGGAGAATGGTTTCATGGACGACAGGGTATCCGCACCGGGCAGGAAAGGACCTGCCGCAAGTTGGCTGACGGCATTCCCGCGCGGTCCCATAAACCGGCGTTCCTTTCTCAGCGCCGGCCGAGTCCAGCGTGAATGGGCTAAAATGGGGGGCTTTATTCCCACACGTGCCCGTCAGGAGCCCTGCAATGGCGATCAAGGTTGGTATCAACGGTTTTGGCCGTATCGGACGCAACGTCCTGCGTTCGGCGATTGAGAATTTCGGCGATGACATCGAAGTGGTCGCGATCAACGACCTGCTGGAGCCGGATTACCTGGCCTACATGCTGCAGTACGACTCCGTCCACGGCCGCTTCAAGGGTGACGTCAAGGTCGAGGGCGACAACATCATCGTCAACGGCAAGCAGATCCGCCTGACCCAGGAGCGCGATCCGGCCAACCTGAAGTGGGGCGAGGTTGATGTGGACGTGGTAATCGAGTCCACCGGCCTGTTCCTGACCAAGGAAAGCGCCCAGAAGCACATCGATGCCGGCGCCAAGAAGGTGATCCTGTCGGCGCCGTCCAAGGACGACACGCCGATGTTCGTCTTCGGCGTGAACGACAAGACCTACAAGGGCGAGGCGATCATTTCCAACGCCTCGTGCACCACCAACTGCCTGGCGCCCGTGGCCAAGGTGCTCAACGACAAGTGGGGCATCAAGCGCGGCCTGATGACCACCGTGCACGCGGCGACCGCGAGCCAGAAGGTTGTCGACGGCCCGTCCAACAAGGACTGGCGCGGCGGCCGCGGCATCCTGGAGAACATCATCCCGTCCTCCACCGGCGCGGCCAAGGCCGTTGGCGTGGTGATTCCGGAGCTCAACAAGAAGCTGACCGGCATGAGTTTCCGCGTGCCGACCTCCGACGTCTCGGTGGTCGACCTGACCGTCGAGCTGGAGAAGGGCGCGAGCTACGAGGAAATCTGCGCGGAGATGAAGTCGCAGTCCGAAGGCGCGCTGAAGGGCATCCTGGGCTACACGACCGACATGGTGGTCGCGACCGATTTCCGTGGCGATACTCGCACCTCGATCTTCGATGCCGGTGCGGGCATCGCGATGGACGACACCTTCGTCAAGCTGGTCGCCTGGTACGACAACGAGTGGGGCTACTCGAACAAGTGCCTGGAGATGGTCAAGGTGGTGGCGAAATAACCCGCTTCACAGCCGTTTTCGGCAAATAAAAAGTCGGGCATTGCGCCCGGCTTTTTTTGTGCCTCCGGGAAGCTGCGCGCAGGCACCAGCGGACAGAGCCGGGTGCGGGGGGCGGGGCGTGCGCCAGCCTGGGGATTTTACCGACTACCACTCGCGCTTCAGCAACGGGAGTTTGTCGGGGACGCCATCCCACTTCTCGGCGTCTTCCAGCGGGTCGATCTTGCGGTCGATCACCGGCCACAGCGGCGCCAGTTCAGCGTTGATGGCGAGGAAGTGCTCCTGCCCGAGCGGCACATCGTCCTCGGGATAAATCGCGCCCACGGGGCACTCGTCCACGCACAGGGTGCAGTCGATGCATTCATCGGGGTCGATGACGAGGAAGTTGGGTCCCTCGTGGAAACAGTCGACCGGGCATACCTCGACGCAATCGGTATGTTTGCAGTTGATGCAGTTTTCAGTAACGACGTGGGTCATGAGGTGTTCCAATCGTGTTGCTTGCGGCAGCGCCATTGTCTCGCGGATCGAACATCGCTGCCCCTGACATGGATCAAGGCGACGGGGAGCCCGGGTGCGGACAATTGTCGCCATCACCCCACCATATGGAGTCAGTACTGATGATCCGCAAGCTTTCCGCTGTTGCCCTGTTTGCCGTTGCCGGCGCGTTCGCCGTTCCGGCGACGGCTGCCGAATGCGCCGCCACGGTCGACAGCACCGACGCGATGCAATTCACCACCAAGAGCCTGGAAGTGCCCGCGTCGTGCAAGGAGTTCAAGGTCACCCTGAAACACGTGGGCAAGCTGCCCAAGAACGTGATGGGCCACAACTTCGTGCTCAGCAAGCCCGCCGACGTCAACGGCATCAATGCCGATGGCATGAAGGCCGGCGCCGATGCCGACTACGTCAAGGCCGGCGATTCGCGCGTGATTGCCGCCAGCAAGCTGATCGGCGGCGGCGAGTCGACCTCGGTCACCATCCCGGTGGCCAAGCTCAAGGCGGGTGAGGATTACACCTACTTCTGCTCCTTCCCCGGCCACGCTGCGCTGATGAAGGGCACCTTGACTCTGGCCAAGTAAGCCACCATCTGTAAGGAGGGCGGCCCTGGCGGCCGCCCTTTTCCGTTTCAGGTATCCAGGCACCGCTCATGTCACGCGACACCACTCAACTCACCGAGCAGCAGTTGTCCGATCTGGTCGATCGCTTCTACGACAGGATCCAGGTCCATCCGACGCTGGGGCCGGTGTTCAACGCCGCCGTGGACGACTGGCCGGCACACAAACAACTGCTGACCTCGTTCTGGTCATCGGTCGCTCTGGGCACGCGCAGCTATCGCGGCAATCCGATGGCGCAACACCGCGGCCACGACATCCACGCCGGCCATTTCGACGAGTGGCTCGCGCTGTGGCGCGAAACCGCCGATGAAGTCCTCGACGCCGAACACGCCGCCCTCGTCCACGAGTACGCCAAACGCATCGGCCGCAGTCTCAAATACGGGCTGGGACTGCAGGAAGGCGTGCGTTCGCTGGAGCTGCCGATCGTCGGTGGTTGAGCGGTACTTGCTGCGGCTCACGTTGCTGTAACGCCAAGGCAAGCCCTGCGGTCCCCTCAGGCGTGTTTGCGGTCGGTTGGGCCAGGCCCGCTTTGATGCACCAGCGGTGGCACCGGCGTTGGCCGACCGTCGGGGTTCAGGGCGACCATCGTGAAGCGTCCGCGGGTCGCAAGCAGCGCTTCGCCCGTGTGCAGGTCCTCGCTGTGCATCTCCACCTCGACCTGCAGTGACGTGCGTCCGGTCGCTACGATCCGCGCCACCAGTTGCACCAGTGCGCCCTGGTTGACCGCGGTGTGGAAGTCGACCTGTTCGGAGCGTGCGGTCACCACCGTGCAGCGGGCGTAGCGGGAGGCGGCGATAAAGGCCGCCTTGTCCATCCATGCCAGTGCCTGGCCGCCGAACAGCGTGCCCAGATGGTTGGTGTGATCGGGGAAAACAATCTCGGTCATGCGCGCTTCGGTGGCGGGCATGGTCTGGCTGTCAGTCATTGGTATCCGGCCTCAGCTGCACGATCCACGGGAACGGCCCGTGACAAGCGCACCGCAGTGATGGGGGTGGCGGCATCCTTGCCGCCGATAGGGTCGGTCCGTCTCCCCCTGTGGACTCCGCCACTGGTCGATGACGTCCCTGTCATCCCGCGGCTCCCTGCCCTTACCGGCATTCCTTCGCCGGTCGGCACTTCCCTGTCGCCGATGACGGCCGCATCCCTGCAGCGCGTGCATTCTTTCATTCCGTCATGACTCTGGCATGACGCCTCTGGGTTGTACTGACGCAGGTCTCAGAACGCCGCGTCGAACGCAACCTCGCCTTCCACGCCGACCTGATAGGCCGACACGCGACGCTCGAAGAAGTTGGTCACTTCCTGGACGTCCTGCAGGTCCATGAAGCCGAACGGATTGCTCGCGCCGAAATGCCGCGGCATGCCCAACTGGCCCAAGCGCTGGTCGGCGCAGTACTCCAGGTACTGGCGCATGTCCTTCAGTGAAAGCCCGGCCACGCCGCCCGACAGCGTGTCGCGGGCGAACTGCATCTCGCACTCCACCGCCTCGCTCAGCATCTGCACGACATCGCTCTGCAGGCCCTCATCGAACAGCTCGGGCTCCTCCTTGCGGACCGTGTGGATGACTTCGAAGGCGAACGCCATATGGCAGCTCTCGTCGCGGAACACCCAGTTGGTGCCCGAAGCCAGCCCGTGCAGCAGTCCGCGCGAGCGCAGGTAATAGACGTAGGCGAACGCGCCGAAGAAGAACAGGCCCTCGATGCAGGCGGCGAAGCAGATCAGGTTGAGCAGGAACTGGCGGCGCTGCGCGCGGGTCTCGATGCGCTTGAGGTCCTGGATGGAATCAATCCACTTGAAGCAGAACTCGGCCTTGGCGCGGATGGAGGGGATGTTCTCCACTGCGGCAAATGCCTCGGTGCGTGCCTTGTCGTCGGGCAGGTAGGTGTCCAGCAGGGTGAGGTAGAACTGCACGTGCAGCGCCTCCTCATACAGCTGGCGCGACAGGTACATGCGTGCCTCTGGCGCGTTGATGTGCTGATAGAGGTTGAGCACCAGGTTGTTGGCGACGATCGAATCGCCCGTCGCGAAGAAGGCGACCAGACGCTCCACCAGATGGCGCTCGGCCGGCCCGAGCTTGCCGCGCAGGTCGTTGAGGTCCAGCGAGAAGTCGACTTCCTCCACCGTCCAGGTGTTGCGGATCGCGTCGCGGTACATCGCGTAGAACTGCGGGTAGCGCATCGGGCGCAGCGTGAGGTCGAAACCGGGGTCGAGCAGGTGTTGGGTGGTCATGCGGATTCCTTGCAAATGCGGGACATGCGGTCGGGCCTACTGGCAGGACTCGCAGCTCTCGGGGTTTTCCAGCGAGCAGGCGATCGCGTTGGCGTAGGGCGTTGGCGCGGGCGCGCTGACGGTGGACTTGGCGATTCGGGTCGCCGGCCGGGAGCGCAGGTAGTAGGTCGTCTTCAGCCCCTTTTTCCACGCGTACATGTACATCGATGCCAGCTGGCCGATGTTCGGGCTCTCGATGAACAGGTTGAGCGACTGGCTCTGATCGATGAACGCGCCGCGATCGGCCGCCATGTCGATCAGCGAGCGCATTGGCAGTTCCCAGGCGGTGCGATAGATCTGTCGCAGCGATTCGGGAATCGCCGTGATGCCCTGGATCGAACCGTCGGCCATCTTCACTGCGTCGCGCAGTTCGGCAGTCCACAGGCCCAGTGTCTTGAGCTCTTCGACCAGGTATTTATTGATCACCAGGAAGTCGCCGGACAGGGTTTCGCGCTTGAACAGGTTGGACACCTGCGGCTCTATGCACTCGTAGCAGCCGGCGATCGAGGCGATCGTCGCGGTCGGCGCGATCGCGATCAGCAGCGAGTTGCGCAGGCCGTGTTGGCGGATGCGCGTGCGCAGCTCGTCCCAGCGTGCGGGGTCGGTCGGGGTGACGCCCCAGGCTTCGAACTGCAGCTCGCCGACCGAGGCGCGGGTGTCGGCGAAGGACGGGTGCGGTGCCTGCTCCACGGCCAGCTCGCAGGAGGCGGACAGGGCGTGGAAGTAGATCTCCTCCGCGATCCGTCGGGACAGCGCGCGCGCCGGCTCGGAATCGAACGGCAGGCGCAGCTTGAAGAACACGTCCTGCAGCCCCATCGCGCCCAGTCCGACAGGACGCCACTTCAGGTTGGCGTGGCGGGCGGTGTCGATCGGGTAGAAGTTCAGGTCGATCACCCGGTCGAGCTGGCGCACGGCCAGGCGCACCGTTTCTGCGAGCTTGTCGAAGTCGAAGCGGGCCAGGTCACCGGCGCTGCCGTCCTCGACGTGGTGGGCGAGGTTGATGGAGCCCAGGTTGCACACCGCGGTCTCGTCCTGCGAGGTGACCTCCAGGATCTCGGTGCACAGGTTGGACAGGTGCACCACGTTGCCCTCGCGCAGGGTCTGGTTGCAGGCACGGTTGGACTTGTCCTTGAAGTTCATCCAGCCATTGCCGGTCTGGGCGAGCGTGCGAATCATGCGGGTGTACAGGTCGCGCGCCTTGACCTGTCGCGTCGCCAGCCCTGCCGCTTCGGCGGCGCGGTAGGCCTGATCGAAGGCCTCGCCGAAAAGGTCGGTCAGCCGGGTGCCGTTGCGCGCCAGCACGGCGGGGTCGAACAGCGACCACATCGCATCGGCCTCGACCCGACGCATGAACTCGTCCGGGATCCAGTTGGCGAGATTGAGGTTGTGGGTACGCCGGGCGTCCTCGCCGGTGTTGTCACGCAGCTCGAGGAATTCCTCCACGTCGGCGTGCCACGGTTCCAGATACACGCAGGCCGCGCCCTTGCGCTTGCCGCCCTGGTTGACCGCCGCGACCGAGGCGTCCAGCGTTTTCAGCCACGGCACGATGCCGTTGCTCAGCCCGTTGGTGGAGCGTATCAGCGAGCCGCGCGAGCGCACACGGCTGTAGGACAGGCCGATGCCACCGCTGAACTTGCTCAACTTCGCCACGTCCATGTAGCGACGGTAGATCGCCTCCAGCGAGTCCTCCGGCGAGTCCAGCAGGAAGCAGCTGGAGAGCTGCTCGTGGGTGGTGCCGGCATTGAACAGCGTTGGCGAACTGGGGATGTAGTCCAGCTGTGCCATGCGCCGGTACAGCGCCAACGCATCAGCGACGTCCTCGCTGAGCGCGCAGGCGATGCGCAGGAAGAACTGCTGCGGTGTCTCGATGACGGTCCGCGCAGTGGGGTGGCGCAGCAGGTAGCGGTCGTACACCGTGCGCATGCCGAAATAGTCGAAACGGGCGTTGAGGCCGGTGTCGATCGCGTCGTTGAGCTTGCGGGCGTTGGCCTGGACGAAGTCCATCAGGCGCTGGTTGATCAGGCCCAGGTCGAAGCCGCGCTGGACCGACTGCGAGAACGCGTTGATGTCGATCGCCGCGACCTCTTTCTCGATCACGCCGGCGAGCAGGCGCGCGGCCAACCGGCCGTACTCGGGCTCCTCGGCGGTGAGCAGGGCGGCGGTGCGGATCGACAGCTCGTCGAGTTCGGAGGTGGTCGCGCCGTCATACAGCCCGGAGATGGTGCGGGTCGCCACGCGCATCGGATCGACCGCGTAAAGGTCCTCGCTGCAGCGGGCAACCGCGCGCACGATCTTGTTGAGGTCCACGGGCTCGCGGCCGCCGTTGCGCTTGGTCACCTGCATGCTCATCGCAGTTGCCGGCGGGGTGAGCGAGAAGCCCGGTGAGGCGTCTGGCCCGGCGTCGTTGCGGTTCGACGGGGACGGGTTTGGCAGCGACGGGGATGCCTGGGGGGCGTGCGCGGTTCGCGTGGTATCCGCGGTTGCGTCGCCGAGAGCGTCGGCGGTGGACTCCGCAGCGGGGTCGGGCTCCGCGACGGCGGTGGCGTGGTCTGGCTGGGTCATCGAACAACTCCGGTGCAGGGCGCACGGTCGTCGCCCTTCCCTCGAAGGTCGACGCGCGGAAGCAGTCCACGACACCGGCGCCGCGGACAGGCGGCGTCGGACGGCGCGGCCATGCCCCCGCGGGCATCGGGTTTTCGGGCGGAGATCGCGGTGTCGTGCGGCGCCGATCCGACGCGCGTCCACACGCCCTGTGGCCGTGTGGCGACACCGACCGTCTTCCCCCGAAGACTCGCAGGCCGGTCACCGCGCGGTGTGCTTCGCGCGGCTGTCGGCAGGTCTTCGGGCTCTGGACACGGACGAGCAGTAACAGCCCTTCCACCTACTGGTCGTCGCTTCCCAGGGCAGGGCGCCCCAGTGCAATGACGACGTTCGTTTCCAATTACCGCTGCGGGGCAGCGCCGGATTCCCACCGGCTTCCCGTTTTAAGCCAACCGCGAGGTCGGCACCGACGAACACAACATAGTGGGGACTTCCCGGTCCGTCAACACGACATGTGGGGTTTGCGCACGGACCAGCAGATTACCGCACGCTTCCAATAGCCGCCCCGGCCCGCGACAATGCCGTCCTTCGCCATCCGGCCATCGCGCCAGGAGTCTTCCGTGTCCATCCTCCGTATGTCCGAACTCGATCTCGCCGGCAAGCGTGTACTGATCCGCGAGGACCTCAACGTGCCGATTGATGACGATGGCGCGATCACCTCCGACCAGCGCATCACTGCGGCGCTGCCCACTCTGCGCATGGCGCTGGAGAAGGGTGCGGCGGTGATGGTGATGTCCCACCGCGGACGTCCGACCGAGGGACAGTGGAGCGAGGGCGATTCGCTGGCCCCGGTGGCGGCGCGGTTGTCGGACCTGCTGGGCATGGATGTGCCCCTGATCAAGGACTGGCTGGACGGCGTAGAGGTCGCGCCTGGCCAGCTGGTGCTGCTGGAAAACTGCCGCATGAACGTCGGCGAGAAAGCCGATGACGAGGCGCTGGCCAAGCGCTATGCGGCCCTGTGCGACGTGTTCGTGATGGACGCGTTCGGCACCGCCCATCGCGCGCAGGCATCCACCCATGGCGTGATCCGCCACGCCAAAATTGCTGCTGGAGGCCCGTTGCTGATGGCCGAGCTGGACGCGCTGGGCAAGGCGCTGCATGAACCGGCGCGGCCGTTGCTGGCCATCGTTGCCGGATCCAAAGTCAGCACCAAGCTGGAGCTGCTGTCCTCGCTGGTCGGCAAGGTCGACCAGCTGATCGTTGGTGGCGGCATCGCCAATACCTTCATCGCCGCGATGGGCCACGGCGTCGGCAAGTCGCTGGTGGAGCTGGACCTGCTGGACACCGCCCGCCAGATCATCCACGACGCCAAGGCGCGCGGCGCGGATATTCCGCTGCCCAGCGACGTCGTGGTTGCTCCGGCCTTTGCCGCCGATGCCCCGGCAACCGTGAAAGCGGTGGACGCTGTCGGCCCCGACGACATGATCCTCGACATCGGTCCGGACACCGCCGCGCGGTATGCGGCAATGATCGCGCAGGCCGGCACCGTGGTCTGGAACGGCCCGGTCGGCGTGTTCGAATTCGAGGCGTTCAGCCACGGTACGCAGACGTTGGCCGAGGCGATCGCGGCGAGCCCGGCGTTCTCCATCGCCGGTGGCGGCGACACCCTGGCCGCGGTCGACAAGTACGGCATCGCCGACCGGGTGGACTACATCTCCACCGGTGGCGGCGCGTTCCTGGAGTTCCTGGAAGGCAAGGAGCTGCCCGCCGTAAGTGCGCTGCAGGCACGCAGCTGAGCACTCCCGTGCCGCACGTCAGCCACATGCCGGGCGACACCGGAGCCAAGCCCACGCTGTTCCTCGACATGGACGGCACCCTGATCGACTCCGCCGTTGGCATCACCCGCTGCGTCGCCCACGCGCTGACGCAGATGGCGGTGCCGGTGCCGCCGCAAGCCGAGCTGCGGCGGTGGATCGGCCCGTCCCTGCGGACCAGTTTCACTCCGCTGCTGCGCGACCCGGCTCAAGTGGAACGAGCGGTCGAGCACTATCGGGTGCGCTTCGAAAGTGACGGCTGGGCGGAACACGAGATCTATTCCGGCATTGACGGGGTAATCACGAATCTGCACGCCGCCGGCCATCAACTGGCCGTGGTTACCGCGAAGAACGAGCCCCACGCGCGCAAGATCGTCGATCACCTGCCGTTCGGCCACCTATTCGACGACGTCATCGGCGCGACCGTGGATGGGCGCATCAGCGACAAGCCGGACCTGATCGCCGAGGCACTGAGGCGCCTTGAGCTCGCACCGGGCCAGTGCTGGATGATCGGCGACCGGCACATGGACATCGGAGGCGCCCGCCACCATGGCATGCGCAACATCGGCGTTCTGTGGGGCTTCGGCGGCGAGGCGGAACTGCGCGCTGCCGGGGCCGAGCACCTGGCCCACATGCCGGCCGATATTCCCGCGCTGCTTGCGGGATGAGTCACAGCTCGATGGTGCGATTCGGCCGGCCCCGCAGCCGGTGAAATGCCGTATTCCAATCGTGCTAGCGTCCACGGCTTGACCCGCAGGGATTCGATGTCCATGGCCGCGCTGCTGCGACGTACCAAGATCCTCGCCACCCTCGGCCCCGCCACCGACGCGCCGGGAGTGCTGGATGCGCTCATCGCCGCGGGCGTGGACGTGGTGCGGCTGAACTTCTCCCACGGCGACCCTGATTCCCACCGCTCACGCGCCGAAGCGGTGCGGGCCGCCGGGCAGCGCCTGGGACGGGAAGTCGGAATCCTGGTCGACCTTCCCGGTCCCAAAATCCGCATCGGTCACTTCGAGAATGGCAAGGTCGTACTGACGGCTGGCGAGCGTTTCGACCTGATCGCCCGTGAAGACGCCGCGCCCGGAACCAACCGCGAGGTCGGCGTCAGCTACCTGGGCCTTCCTGGCGATGTCGCTCCCGGCGATGTATTGCTGCTGGATGACGGCATGATGCAGCTGCGCGTGACCGCGGTGGATGGCCAGCGCATCGCCACCCAGGTGCTCAACGACGGCGAGCTGTCGGACCGCAAGGGGCTGAACAAGCAGGGCGGGGGACTGTCACTGGGCGCGCTCACCGAGCATGACGCGGAGCTGATCGGGATCGCCGCGCAGATGGACGCGGACTTTATCGCGGTCTCGTTCTGCCGCACCGCCGAGGACATGCACCAGGCGCGCCGCCTGGCCCGCGCCGCCGGCAGCGACGCCTATCTGGTGGCCAAGATCGAGCGCGCCGAGGCGATCGAGAACCTGGGCGACATCATCGATGCCAGTGACGTGGTGATGGTGGCACGTGGCGATCTCGGGGTGGAGATCGGCGACGCCGAGCTGCCAGGCCTGCAGAAGAAGATCATCCGCGAATCGCTGGCCCGGCACCGCGTGGTGATTACCGCCACCCAGATGCTGCAGTCGATGGTGGAGAGCCCGATCCCGACCCGGGCCGAGGTGCTGGACGTCGCCAACGCGGTCATCGATGGCACCGATGCGGTGATGCTTTCGGCCGAGTCCGCCGCGGGCCGCTATCCAGTGCGTGCGGTTGAGGCGCTGGCACGGATCTGCCTGGGCGCCGAGCGCCAGTTCGACCATGACACCGACTTTGAAGCCGCGCCGCGCAACCTGCAGCGCGCCGACCAGGCCATCGCGATGGCGGCGATGTTCGTCTCCGAGCACATCGATGTGCGCGCGATTGTCGCGATCACCGAGTCCGGCGGCACCGCGGGCTTCTTGTCCCGGTTCCGTTCGCCGGTGCCGATTTTCGGCCTGTCGCGGCATCCGGGCACCCGCCGCAAGATGGCCATGATGCGCGGCGTGATCCCGCTGGATTTCGACAGTCGCGGCATGGATACCCGCGATGCGGTACGCAACGGCGTGCGCATGCTTTACGACGCCGACCAGTTGGCCGTCGGCGAGCGGGTCATCTTCACCAGCGGCGACCACATGGAACACCGCGGCGCGACCAATACCTTGCGTCTGGTGCTGGTGGGCGATGCCGGCAGTTCCGAGGGCCTGGGTGAGTTGTAGGGGAGCGCTAAGCCACTGTTTCACAATGGCCTTTGCAGGGAGAGGTGGCCTATACTATCGGGCTAACCCCGCCACTTCCTGCAGGAATTCCATGAGCATCGAACAGCTTGCCGACATCGCCCAGGCAATGGTCGCCCCGGGCAAGGGCATCATCGCGATTGACGAGTCCACCGGCACCATCCAGAAGCGTTTTGACGGCGTCGGTGTCGAGTGCACCGAAGAGAACCGCCGCGCCTACCGCGAGATGCTGCTGACCACGCCTAACCTGGGCCAGCACATCTCCGGCGCGATCCTGTTCGATGAGACCCTGCGCCAGTCCACCAGGGACGGTGTGCCGTTCGCCAAGGTGATGATGGACAACGGCATCATCCCTGGCATCAAGGTCGACAAGGGCACCCACGCCCTGGCCGGTTTCCCGGGCGAGGTGGTGACCGAAGGGCTGGACGGCCTGCGCGCCCGCCTTGAGGAGTACTACAAGCTGGGTGCCCGCTTCGCCAAGTGGCGCGCGGTGATCAACATCAGCGACGACATTCCGTCGGGCACCTGCATCGAAGCCAACTCCCACGCGCTGGCGCGTTACGCCGCGCTTTGCCAGGAGCAGGGCCTGGTGCCGATGGTGGAGCCGGAAGTCATCATGGACGGCAACCACGACATCGACACCTGCTACGACGTCACTGAAGTCACCCTGCGCTCGCTGTTCGGCTCGCTGTACGAGCACAACGTGATGCTGGAAGGCACGATCCTGAAGGCCTCGATGGTCCTGCCGGGTTCGACCTGCAGCGATACCGCTTCGGTCGAGGAAGTAGCCGCCGAGACCCTGCGCTGCCTGAAGTCCACCGTGCCGGCGACCCTGCCGGGCATCGTGTTCCTGTCCGGTGGCCAGTCCGACCACGACGCCACCGCGCACCTCAACGCGATGAACCTCGCCGGTCCCAACCCGTGGCCGCTGTCGTTCTCCTACGGTCGCGCCATGCAGTCCGCCGCGCTGGCGATCTGGGCCAAGGACATCACCGGCAACATCAGCAAGGCGCAGGAGATGGTGTTCGAGCGCGCCCGCGCCAATGGCCTGGCTGCGCTGGGTGAGTGGAAAGCCTGATCTGACGCAGTCCAGCACCCGGCGGCCGAGGGTCGCTGCTGCTGAAACAACAACGCCGGCATTTGCCGGCGTTGTTGTTTTCGATCACCACCGATGGCGATCAGGAAGGGTGCAGGCTCACGGCAGGCCGGCCGCCAGCCACTCGTCATCGGAGCCTTCGTTGATGTCTTCCATCAGGAAGGTGCTCAGGTAGCGCTCACCGGTGTCGGGCAGCATCGCGAGGATCACCGAGCCTTCGTCCGCCTTTCGCGCGACCTCCAGCGCAGCGGCCAGTGTGGCCCCGGCGGAGATACCGACGAACACGCCTTCTTCCTGCGCGAGACGGCGCGCAGTATCGCGGGCCACCACGTCGTCCACCGGTACGATCTCGTCGGCGATGTCCTGGTTCAGTACCTCAGGCAGGAAGTCCGGTGTCCATCCCTGGATCTTGTGCGACTGCCACGGGTCACCGGCCAGCATCGAGGCACCGGCCGGCTCGCAGGCGACGATGCGGACCTCGGGGCGGGGGCCCTTGAGCACCTCGACGACACCGGTCAGCGTGCCACCGGTACCCCAGCCGCTGACAAAGCTGTCCAGCCGACGCCCAGCGACGTCCTGCAGGATCTCGGCGGCGGTGGTCTGGCGGTGGTAGGCAGGGTTGGCGGGGTTGGCGAACTGGTCGGCGAGGAACCAGCCGCGCTCCCTCGCCAATTCCGCGGCTTTGCGCACCATGCCGGTACAGCGCTCGGCGGCAGGCGTCAGGATGACCTTGGCGCCGTAGGCGCGCATCAGCTTGCGTCGCTCCACCGAGAACGTCTCGGTCATCACCGCGACAAACTTGTAGCCGCGCGCCGCGCAGACCATCGCCAGGGCAACGCCGGTATTGCCCGAAGTCGCCTCCACCACCGTATCTCCGGGTTTCAGCACACCGCGCTTCTCGGCATCGAGGATGATCGCCAGGGCCAGTCGATCCTTGACCGAGCCGCCCGGATTGAATGACTCGATCTTGGCGTAGAGTTCGATGCCGGCCGGCGCCAGCCGGTGCAGGCGTACGATCGGCGTGCGGCCGATGGTGTCGAGGATGCTGTCATGGATCATCGGCCTTGCCTTCGCGGTTCTGCGCCCGCGTCCAGTTCGAATAAGCCACTAGGATGCGCCAGATCCCCGGCAATAGCCTGTGAACAGCTGAAACACTGAATTGCACTGCTTTGCCTGTTCGGCTGCTTGGCTGGCGTCGAGTCAACCAATGGCCCACGCGCGCGTTGCCAACCCCCACTAGACTTGCCGGTCAACCTGCACGCGGCCGTCCCCCCGTCTGCGTTTACATCACCCGTTTGAACCCCCACCGAGACAGCATGCGAATTTCCATTGGACCCCACGTGATCTGCGCTCTTTTGTTTGCGCTGGCGCTGACAGCGTGTGAGAAGGAGGCGGCGCAACCTCAACCCGCCTCCGCCGTCCCGGTGACCACGCAGACGGTGCGCTTGCAGGAATGGAACGACACCGTGCAGGCGCTGGGGACGGTGAAGGCGCGCGAGTCGGTGACGATCACCGCCAAGGTCAGCGAAACCGTCCGTGACGTGCACTTTGACAGCGGCGATGTGGTCCAGGCCGGCACACCGCTGGTCACCCTCAGCGGCAACCAGCAGCAGTCCGCACTTGCGGAGGCGCAAGCCACCGCCGCCGAGGCGGACCAGATGTACCGCCGGATGGCCCAACTGGGCGAGCAGCAACTGGTGGCCCGCGCCACGTTGGAGACCCAGCGCGCAGTGCGCGACGCCGCCGTAGCGCGGGTGGACCAGATCCGCGCCCAGTTGTCGGACCGCCAGATCCGGGCGCCGTTTGCCGGCGTGCTCGGCTTGCGCCAGGTCAGTCCCGGCGCGCTCGTTACCCCCGGCACCGCGATTGCCACCTTGGACGATACCCAGCGGGTCTACGTCGACTTCCCCGTGCCCGAGCCGGCCCTGGCGCACCTGGAGGCCGGGCAGGTCCTGCACGCGACGAGCGCCTCCTGGCCGGGCGAGACGTTCGATGGTGTGGTTCAGCTGGTGGACTCGAGGGTCGATGCATCCACCCGCGCGGTCACGGTCCGCGGCGAGTTCCCCAATGACAGCCGCAAGCTGCGTCCAGGCATGCTGATGCAGGTGACCCTGGTACGTCCGCAGCGCCAGGCGCTGCTGGTTCCAGAGATCGCCATTGTCCAGCTTGGCAACACGTCTTTTGTCTATCGCGTGCGCGACGACAGCACCGTCGAGCGCGTCGACGTGCTGGTCGGCAACCGCCGCCAGGGCATGGCGGAGGTCGTCAGCGGCCTTGAGCCGGGCGATGAGGTGGTGGTCGACGGCACCGGCAAGCTGCGCGTCGGCGCCAAGGTCGAGGTGACGGCAACCGGCGAAGTGCCGGCACCGGCCGACAACACGCCAATCCTTGAGGAAGCGCCGGGAGAGCCCGAAATCCAAGGCTCCGCCATCGGCCCCGTCGGTGGTGACCGCAACGGCTCCGCTCCGGTGGTGGGCGGCGAATGAGCATTTCCGATCTGGCCATCCGCCGTCCGGTGTTCGCCACCGTGATGAGCCTGCTGTTGATGGTGATCGGGGTGATGACGTTCTCGCGCCTCACCCTGCGCGAGCTGCCGGCGATCGATCCGCCGATCGTCTCGGTCAACGTGAACTACCCGGGCGCCTCGGCAGCGGTGGTTGAGACGCGTATCACCCAGGCTCTGGAGGATGCGCTGTCGGGCATCGAGGGCGTGGAGACGATCCAGTCGCGCAGTGTCAACGGTCGCTCCTCGGTCACCCTGGAGTTCACCCTGGAGCGCGACATCGAGGCTGCCGCCAACGACGTGCGCGACGCGATCAGCAGTGTCGCCAGCCGTCTGCCCGATGAGGCCGACGCGCCCCAGGTGCGCAAGGCCGACAGCGATTCGGACACGCTGATCTGGCTCAACATGAGCTCCACGACGATGGACGCGTTGCAGCTGTCGGATTACGCGGAGCGCTACATCGTCGACCGGCTGTCGAGCCTGGACGGCGTCTCCCAGGTGCAGATCGGTGGCCGTCAGCGCTATGCCATGCGGATCTGGCTGGACAGCTCGGCGATGGCAGCGCGCGGCATCACCGCCACCGACATCGAGGCGGCGCTGCGGGCCGAGAACGTCGAGCTGCCGGCTGGTCGAATCGAGTCGGAAACCCGCGATTTCACCCTGCGCGTGGCGCGACAGTACGAAAAGCCCTCCGACTTCGCCGAGATTCCGATCCGCGAGGGCAGTGACGGCTACGTGGTGCGCATTGGTGACGTTGCGCAGGTTGAATTGGCGTCCGCCGAGCGCCGGGCCTACTACAAGAGCAACGGCCAGCCCAACGTGGGCCTGGGCGTGGTCAAGACCTCGACGGCGAACGCGCTGGACGTGACCCGCGCCGCGCGCGCGGAGGCCATCGAGATCCAGAAGACCCTGCCCGAAGGCACCGACATCTTTGTGGCCTACGACTCGACGGTGTTCATCGACGAGTCGATCCGACGCGTCTACCACACGCTGCTGGAGGCGATGGCGCTGGTGCTGCTGGTGATCTGGCTGTTTCTGGGCAGCTTCCGCGCGGCGCTGATCCCGGCCGTGACGGTGCCGGTGTGCCTGATCGCAGCCTTCATTCCCCTGTACCTGTTCGGTTACTCGATCAACCTGCTGACCCTGTTGGCGCTGGTGCTGTCGATCGGGCTGGTGGTGGACGACGCGATCGTGGTGCTGGAGAACATCCAGCGTCGCGCCGACCTCGGCGAGCCGCCGCTGGTGGCGGCGGTGCGCGGAACCAAGCAGGTGGCGTTCGCGGTGATCGCGACCACGACCGTACTGGTCGCCGTGTTCCTGCCGGTGGGCTTCATGGAAGGCAATACCGGTCGCCTGTTCCGCGAGCTGTCGGTGGCGCTGGCCGGGGCGGTGGCGCTGTCGGCGTTCGTCGCCCTGACCCTGACCCCGATGATGTCGTCCAAGCTCGTGCGAGCGCGCACCGACGAGCGTTCCAATCCGATCCACCGCTGGAGCAACCGCCAGCTCACCCGCCTCAGTGGCGCCTACCAGAGCTGGTTGGGGCGGCATGTCGGCAAACGGTGGCTGGTGGCCGGGTTGATGCTTGGCGCGCTCGCCCTGAGCTATGGCCTGATCAAGCTGGTGCCGTCCGAGCTGGCGCCGGCGGAGGACCGCGGTTCGTTCTTCGTGTCCATCGTCGGCCCCGAAGGTGCGGGCTTTGACTACACCGTCGGCCAACTGGCCCAGGTCGAGGCGGTGGTCGCCGCCCACACCGGTGAGGACAAGGCGATCCGCCGCTACAACAGCCGCGCGCCGGGTGGCTGGGGTGCGACCGAGGAGATGCATACGGCCAACATCATCGTGTTCCTGCAGGACTGGGACCAGCGCGACATGAGCACCGCCGAGGTGGCCGATTCGCTGCGGGCGGATCTGGGCCAGTTGACCGGTGTGCAGGCACAGCCGCGCGTCGGTGGCGGCCTAGTCGGCAGCCGTGGCCAGCCGATCCAGCTCGTCCTGGGCGGTCCGGAATACGCGGAAATCGCGCAATGGCGCGACATCGTCATGGAGAAGATGGAGGCCAATCCGGGCCTGTTCTCGGTGGACTCGGACTACAAGGAAACCCGCCCGCAGATGCGCGTGGAGATCGACCGCAAGCGTGCGTCCGACCTGGGCGTCAGCGTGTCGGACATCGGCCATGCGCTGGAGACGATGATGGGCAGCCGCCGGGTGACCACCTTCGTCCAGGACGGCGAGGAGTACGACGTGCTGGTCCAGGCGGGTCGCGATGGGCGCGCCTCTCCGGCTGACCTGTCAGCGATCGAGGTGCGCGGCAAGGACGGCGTGCTGGTGCCGTTGTCGAATCTGGTCACCCTGTCGGAACTGGCCGAGGCGGGCAGCCTCAACCGCTTCGACCGCATGCGTGCGATCACCATTACTGCGGGTCTGGCGCCGGGCTACACGATGGGCGAAGCGCTGGAATTCCTCAACGAAACCGTCGCCACGACGCTGCCGGACTATGCGCAGGTTGCGTGGAAGGGCGAGTCGCGGGAGTACCAGAAGGCGGGCGGCGCAGTGCTGCTGACCTTCGCGCTGGCGCTGCTGGTGGTGTTCCTAGTGTTGGCCGCGCAATTCGAGAGCTTCATCCATCCCTTCGTGATCATGCTGACCGTGCCACTTGCGGTTCTGGGTGCGCTGGTCGGTTTGGCGGTGACGGGCGGCACGCTCAACCTGTTCAGCCAGATCGGCATTGTCATGCTGGTCGGGCTGGCGGCGAAGAACGGCATCCTGATCGTCGAGTTCGCCAACCAGTTGCGGGACTCGGGACGCACCATCACCGAGGCGATCATCGAGTCGGCCGGCGTGCGCCTGCGCCCGATCCTGATGACCTCCATCGCCACGGCTGTCGGCGCGTTGCCGCTGGTGCTGGCCGGAGGTCCCGGCTCGGCCAGCCGGGCGACCATCGGCGTGGTGATCATGTTTGGCGTGTCGCTGTCCACGCTGCTGTCGCTGTTCGTGGTGCCGGCGTTCTATGTCGTGCTTGCGCCGTTCACCCGCTCGCCGCATGCGGTGTCGCAGGAACTGGACGCCCTGGCGGCGAAGACGCCGGAAGTCGGCGGCCACGCCTGAAGTCAGCAACCCCGGTCGATGTGACCGGGGTTTTTCGTGATGCCCGAATACGGTTAAGGTTCCACACTTGTCGCCGACCACAGGCGGCGCGTCCAAGGCTCTGGGGAGACCGCACGTGGAAGACCTGATCAACCAACTCAACGACATCCTGTGGAGCAAGGCGCTGATCGCTTTGTGTCTGGGCGCCGGCTTGTACTTCTCCATCCGCACCCGCTTCATGCAGGTGCGCAGTGTGCCGGAAATGATCCGCTTGCTGCTCAAGAACAAGAGCTCCGAGGCGGGCGTGTCCTCGTTCCAGGCACTGGCGATGTCGTTGTCGGGCCGGGTCGGCATCGGGAACATCGCCGGCGTCGCCACCGCCATCGCCTTTGGCGGCCCGGGTGCGGTGTTCTGGATGTGGGTGATGGCCTTTCTGGGTGCCTCCACCGCCTATGTGGAGTCTGCCCTGGCGCAGATCTACAAGGAAAAAGACGCCAACGGCAAGTACCGCGGCGGACCGGCCTACTTCATCGAAAAGGGCACCGGGCAGAAATGGTACGCCTGGGCGTTTGCCGGTGTGACCATCGTGGCCACTGGATTCCTGCTGCCCGGCGTCCAGGCCAACGAAATCGCAAAAAGCATCACCACCGCGTGGGGCGTCGTACCGGAAGTCACTGCCGCGTTCCTGGTCGTCGGACTGGGCTTCATCATCTTCGGCGGGGTGAAGCGCATCGCGCGCTTTGCCGAGATCGTGGTCCCGTTCATGGCACTGGCCTACATGCTGGTAGCACTGGTGATCCTGGCGCTGAACCATGAACAGGTGCCCGCGATGTTCATGCTGATCATCAGGAGTGCGTTCGGCATGGAGGCTGGCATGGGCGCCGTGTTGGGACTGGCGATCGAATGGGGCGTGAAGCGCGGTATCTACTCCAATGAGGCCGGGCAGGGCACGAGTCCGCACGCCGCCGCCGCTGCCGAGGCCAACCACCCGGCCCAGCAGGGTTACGTGCAGGCATTCTCGGTCTATGTGGACACCCTGCTGGTGTGCTCGGCCACGGCGTTCATGATCCTCTCCACTGGCATGTACAACGTTGTCGGCAAGGGCGGGGAGATGTTCAAGGAAGCGCTGCCGGGCGTGGAGCCTGGCGCCGGCTTCGCCCAGGCCGCGGTGGAGTCGATGCTGCCCGGCTACGGTGCAGGTTTCGTGGCGTTGGCGCTGCTGTTTTTCGCCTTCACCACGATCATCGCCTACTACTACATGGCCGAGACCAACATTGCCTTCATCAACCGGAAAATCCACCGCCCATGGCTGATCTTCGCCCTGCGGATTGCGATCCTGCTGGCGGTGATATTCGGCTGTGTACGCACTTCCAGCATGAGCTGGACGCTGGGTGACATCGGCGTGGGCCTGATGGCCTGGCTGAACATCCTGGCGATCCTGTGGCTGCAGAAGCCGGCATTGGCATCGCTGCGCGACTACGAGGCGCAGCACAAGGCGGGCGTCACCGACTACACCTTCGATCCGGTGGCGTTGGGGATCCGGCACGCCGAGTTCTGGGAGCGCCGGGCCAACGGCCTGGAGGATGTGCAGGCTGAAGCGCCCAAGACCGCAGCCCAGCTGAACGAGGAGAAGCTCCAGTGACCGTGGACCCCTGGGGTGGGCGCGGCCGCGGCGGGGGTTCGGGCAAGCCACGTGGCGACGTGACCGGACCGGACAATCGCACCCCGAAAGCGCCGAATCCGTACGGCCGCTCTGCGCGGGATCAGCAGCCAATGCAGCCCAGCGCGCCTGCGTCGGATGCGGACGCGCCCGCCGGGGGCTGGCATGCCGCCAATCGCCCGGTCAGGGAGCTGCGACTGCATGGCCTGAATGCTGTCCTCGCGGTCTTCGAGCGTCGCCCCGAGGCGATCCGCAAGGTGTACCTGACGCAGGCCCGAATCCCCACGCTGCAGCCGTTGTTGAAGTGGTGTGCGGGCAACCGCATCGGCTATCGCGTGGTGGAGGACGAAGACCTCAAGAAGCTCGCCGCGAGCTCCCACCACGAGGGTGTTGTCGCCGATGTGTTGCGCGCGGGGCCGCTGCGGCTTGTGGAGTGGCTGGACGGGCTCGCCGACGGCCCCCAATGCGCAGTGTGGCTGGATGGAGTCGGCAATCCGCACAACTTTGGCGCGATCCTCCGCTCCGCCGCGCATTTCGGCATCAGTGCTGTGCTCCTTCCCGAGCATTCGTCGTTGGCGCGGTCCGGGGCCGCGGCTCGCGTCGCCGAAGGCGGCGCCGAGGCGGTGACGCTGGTTCGCATGCCGGTTGTAGCCGAAGCGACGGCCGCGCTGCGCGAGGCCGGTTTCGGCCTGGCGGCCACCCTGGTCTCGGGTGGAAGCGACCTGTTTGCTACGCCACTTCCGCAGCGGCTTGTCTACGTGCTGGGTGCTGAAGGCGAGGGGATGGATCGGACCCTGGCGGATTTATGCGACCTGCGCCTGTAGATTCCGGGCAGTGGCGCGGTGGAAAGCCTCAACGTCGCGGCCGCGACCGCGGTGCTGCTGGCTACGTGGCGCCAGCAGCACTGACTTGAAGCGGTCCGCGCTAGCACGCTAGTCGGCAGCGTCCGCCGCTTTCGCCTCGCTGCCGAAGTCGCCCTCGGCCGAGGCCGCCAGGTATGCGAACACCGCATAGGCGGCGACGTTCTGGGCCAGCGCCTCGGGATCGATCTTGTCGAAGGTGTCGTTTGGCGTGTGGTGGTAGTCGAAGTAGTCGGTGCCATCCTGCATCAGGTTGGCCCACGCCAGACCCTCACGTGCAAACGGGCTGATGTCCGGTCCCGGGCCGCCCTCGCCGGGCATGTACTCGATCCCCAGCGGCTCAAGCGCCTTGGCGATCTGTTCGGCCGCCGCCTTGGCGTGCGAGGGGGCGGAGGTGTCGAATCCGTAGATGCGGCCGGCGCCAAAGTCGCTTTCCGCAGCGATCAGGTGGTTGCTGATCGCATCCGCGTGCGCCTTGGCGTAGGCGTAGCCGCCGTGCAGCCCCTGCTCTTCGTTGGCGAATGCAATCACCCGGATGCTCCGGGCCGGGCGCTGCTGCAGGTCGCCGATCAGTTTGCCGGCGGCCATGGTGATGCCGACGCCGGACGCATCGTCGATCGCGCCGGTGCCCGCGTCCCAGGAATCCAGGTGGCCACCGATCAGCACGACCTCATCGGGCAGGGTGCTGCCGGTCATCTCACCGATCACGTTGTGCGAGGTGGCTTCGCCGTTCCAGCCGCAGTCCAGCGACAGGTTGACGGTGATCGGGTGTCCGAGCGCCAGCAACCGGCTGAGCTGGTCGGCGTCGGGCAGTGATAGCGCGGCAGACGGGATCGGCGTCAGGCCTTCGTCGAAACGGGTAATGCCGGTATGCGGCATGCGCTGGGAGTCGGTGCCTGCCGAGCGCATCAGATAGGCCGAAGCGCCGGCGCGGATCGCGGCGGACGGACCGCGGCTGCGCACGCGTGATCCTGTGCCATAACCGCTGCCATCCCGGCTGCGCTCCATCTTCTGGTCGATGAAGGCGATCTTGCCGGCGAGCGAGCCTGGCTTGACTGCTTCCAGCGCGGCCAGATCGTCAAATCGAACCACTTGGGCTTCGACGGTGCCACCCGGACTGCCGCCCAGCGCGGTGAGCACCAGCGGCTGAGCATTGGCACCGACCACGCGCGCGCTTTCGCTGCGTCGTTCCCATTTCGGGAAAGTCACCGGCTCGGTCCAGACCTTGTCGTAGCCCAGCTCGGCGAATTTCGCTTTCGCCCAGGCCACCGCGCGCTCGTCTGCCTCACTGCCGGCCAGGCGGGGACCAACTTCGGTCGTCAAGGACTCGGTGATCCTGTAGCCCAGGTCGCTGTCCAGAGCCGTCTGCCGCAACGAAGGTGCAGCGCTGAGGGCTGTCTCGGGGATGACCGTCCGCGCGGCATCCTGGGCGACGGCAACGCCGGTCAGCGAGCCGATGGCGAGGGTGAGCAGCAACGGCATGATTCGCATGCGGAGAGTCCGGAAAACAAGGAAGCCACGAGCTTAGCAGCGCGTGGCTTGTTTGCTTTGTGCCGCAAGTCACGCACCGGTCGCGACCGGCGTGACGTTGTTTCAGCGCTTCAGAGAGTCGCGGATCTCGCGCAGCAGGACCACTTCCTCGGTCGGCTCCGCAGCGGCTTCTTCCTCGGGCGGGGCGGTGTTGCGCATCCTGTTGTAGGTCCGCAGCATCAGGAAGATCACCAGAGCGATCAGCAGGAAATCGATGATCGTCTGGATGAAGGCGCCGTAGGTGATGACCGGAGCGGCTGCTTCCTGGGCCAGGGCCAGGTTGGCGTAATCGTTGCCGTCCAGTGATACGAACAACTGGGAGAAATCCACGCCACCCATCGCCATACCCACCACCGGCATGATGATGCCATCGACCAGCGCGGTGACGATCTTGCCAAACGCCGCGCCGATGACGACCGCGATCGCCAGATCAACAACGTTGCCACGAGCGATGAATTCCTTGAATTCGCTGATCATGCTCATGTGATATTCCCGATGGTGAGGTTGGCTGACTATAAACCTGAATCGCCGATTGTGACGTGACCACTGAGCTCGACAACACCGTCAAGGCTGGCAACGAACCGGTCTCCCGGCTGGAGCGATCCCACGCCTGCGGGGGTGCCCATGTACACCAGGTCTCCGGCGCGCAACGCGAACAGACGTGAGAGCTCGTGCAGTATCTCGGGGACATCCCAGATGAGGTCTGACAGCGCACCGTGCTGGCGAACCGTGTCGTTCACCTTCAGGGTCAGCGTTTTCGCATCCAGGGCGCCGACTTCCGCTGCAGGCACGAGGTAGCTGACGGGTGCAGAGTGGTCGAATGCCTTGCCCGTATCCCAAGGCAGGCCGTTGGCCTTGGCCGCCGCCTGAAGGTCGCGCCGGGTCAGGTCCAATCCCACGCCGTAGCCAAACACCAGCGCCTGCGCGTCGGCGGCATCCAGGATACCTTCGGGCGCATCGCGGCCGATCGCCACTACCAGTTCCAGTTCGTGGTGCAGCTCGGAAGTACCGCGTGGATAGGGGACCACGCCATCGGTGACCAGCGCGTCGGCCGGTTTGCAGAACAGGACCGGCCGCCCGCGATCGGCGACCGACGCCGGCGCGTCGGCGCCCATTTCCCGGGCGTGATCGGCAAAATTGCGTCCCACGCAATAGATGCGGCGGACGGGAAAGAAGTTTTCACCGCTCGTGCCCACACTGATACGGACAGGTGCCTGTGGCGGGATGACGTCAGCCATGATCAGCGCGGCAGCGAGGTTTTGCCGACGACTCGGAACTCGCCTTCCATCACGTTCGGGTCGGCGCGCGGGCCGGCATTGATCACCGTCGGACCACGCCCACGGAGCAATCGGAACACGGTCCCGATGGCGAGGAGCGTCACGCCAACCACGGCACCGAGCACCACCAGCGCCACGAGCACGCCAAGACCCAGCACTCTCATCAGGAAGCGCAACAGGCCATTTCGTGGCGTGTGCGGCTCGAAGGCGGCACGCATGCGCGACTGGAAGAACTGCTGGTTGAAGCGGAAGCTTTGACTGGTCATCTACGGGATCGTGGCACAATGCGGCCGTTGGTGGGACACCCGATTATCCCGCTTGGGGTCGGTGGGTTTGTCACGGCTTCGTTAATCATGGTGTTGTCCGCCGGGATTCGTACATACAAGGCCAGACTATGACCAACGCTGCACTGATTCACCTCGACCGGATCCCCGATGGCGGCTTCGCTGACGCTGCGGCGGACCTGCATGGCGACATGGAACCCCTGGTGCTGTATCGCGACGGCAATGATGTGCGGGCCTGGATCAACGTCTGTCCGCACGCCGGTCGCCAGTTGAACTGGGCGCCGGGGGAATTCCTCAAGAGCAAGGACGGCATGCTGGTGTGCGCGGCCCATGGTGCGAGTTTCGAGCTGCAGAGCGGCGAATGCGTTGCCGGCCCGTGCCGCGGCGAGTCGCTGCGCAGCGTCGAGGTCGAAGTTCGCGACGGTTCCGTCTGGCTCAGAACAGCAGGTTGACCATCAGTACCGCAATTAACGTGTAGATCAGCGACAGCGGACCTCCCACGCGCCACAGCTCCTTGCTGGTGTAGCCGGCCGGACCGGTGACCATCGAGATCACCGGGTTGGAGGCGGTCATGAAGTTGTTGGACGCCGACAGCGCGATGATCAGTGCGAACGCGGTAGGGTTGCCGCCGGCCGCCAGTGCCAGGTTGATGCCCAGCGGCACCATCACGATCGCCGCGCCCACATGGCCGATGACCAGCGAGAAGGCCGTCGTCAACAGGCCGAGCAGCAATTGCAGCACCCAGGTCGGGGTGCCGTCGGGCAGCCGCTCGATGCTGTGGCCGGCCACCCAGGCCGCCGCGCCACTGGAATCCATCGCCCAACCCAGCGGAATCAGGCAGGCCATCAGGAACACCGTTTTCCAGCTGATCGCCGCGTAGGCTTCGTCGATGTGGATCACGCCCGCCAGCAACATCCCGGCCACGCCGGTCATCAGAGCCACCGATACCGGCAGCCGCGATGACAGCGCCAGCAACATCGCCACGGCGAAGATCCCCAGCGCGACCTTGAGCTTGTGCGGACGCTGCTCTCCCTTGGGATAGTCGGTCACGACCACGACATCCTTGCCCTTGGCAGCGTCGGCCAGGTTCGTCCAGATGCTGTGCAGCACCAGCATGTCACCGGCGCGCAGCGGCAGGTTGCGGACATCGTCGCGCAGCACCTTCTTGTCGCGGTTCACCGCCAGCAGGCTCAGGCCGAGCGACTTGCGCAGGTGCAGGTCGCGCGCGGTCTTGCCGATGAACTTCGAGGTCGGCGGCACCACCGCCTCGGAGATGCCTGCCCGGCTCGGGTTGAACAGGTCTCCGAACACACGCAGCCGTGAACTCATCCGCAGCATCTGGTTCTGGGCGAAGTCGGCGACCTGCTGCTTCGGGCCCATGGCACCCAGCACGCTGCCCACCCAGATGCGCGCATCCGCCGAAGGAGACACCCGGGCATCGTCGCGGGTCTTGATGGCCAGGATCAGGGGTGCGTCGTGCAGGCTCTCCGCCTCCCCCAGCGGCATGCCCACCAGCGGGCTGTCCGCGCTGACGGTGAGCTCGTAGACATCGCCCTCGATGCCATATGTGTTGGCAAAATAACTCTGGGTACGCGCCGGAGTGGCGCCCTTGCCGCCGCCTTCATGCAGACGCTTGTTGCCATAGAAGCGGAAGTACAGCAGACACACGGCGAGCATCGCCACGCCGATGGGGAAGGTCGCGAACATCTGCAACGGCACCAGCGTCGCGGCGCCGGAGGGCAGGTTGCTGTTGGCGGCCAGCAGCAGATCGTTGAGCAGGATCAGCGGCGAGGTGCCGACCATGGTCAGCGATCCGCCCATCACGATCGCGGTGGCCAGCGGCAGCAGCAGCCGGGGCAGGGTGAGGCCGGTGCGGGAGGACAGCCGCGATGCGACCGGTAGATACAGCGCCATGACGGCGGGGTTCTGCATCACCGAGGAGTTGATGCCGGCGATGGCGCCGGTCAGCATCACCAGGCGCTCCTCCATGCCGTGTGCGCGCCGCAGCAGCCACGACGCCAGGCGGTTGAGCGCGCCGGTGCGGTCCAGCCCGGCACCCAGGATCATCGTGGCGATGATGCTCATCACCGCGTTGGAGGAGAAACCGTTGAAGATCTCCTCCGGCGCCACCAGACCGGACAGGCCCAACAGAACCAGCACAACGAGGGCGACCACGTCGGCGCGGATGCGCTCGAAGACGAACATCACCATCGTGAACACCACCAGCCCGAGCACCAGCTTCATGTCGGTGGTGAGTGTCAGCGCGCTGTCGATGCCCTGGTCGAACACGTTGGTGGTTGCCCTGTCGGGTCAGCGATCCATCAGCAGCGATCGTAAATGAGGTCCCAGACACCGTGGCCGAGTTTCTGGCCGCGGGTCTCGAAGTGCGTTTGTGGGCGCCACGGTGGCCGCTCTACCGAACCGCGCTTTCCGGCCCGGTTGACGATGCCGGCAGTGGCGTCGAGCACGTCCCACATCTGTTCGGCATAGTCGTGCCAATCCGTGGCGAGGTGCAAGCGTCCGTCGGGCGTCAGCTTGCGCACCAGGAGGGCCGCGAAGGGTGCCTGCACCAGCCGGCGCTTGTTGTGCCGCTTCTTGTGCCACGGATCGGGGAAGTAGATGCGGACCTCGTCCAGGCTGCCGTCGGCGACCTCGTGGCTCAGCACCTCGACGGCATCGTGGTGGTACACGCGCACGTTGGATGCGTCCGCGGCGGCGAGGGCGTTCAGCAGCCGGCCCACGCCCGGCGCGTGCACCTCGATGCCGATGAGGTCGCGTCCCGGGTCGTGCTCGGCCGCGAAGCGCAGCGCCTCGCCGTTGCCGAAGCCGATTTCCAGCACGCGCGGCGCATTGCGTCCGAAGATCGCGTCGAAGTCGCGCGGCTGGCCGGTGTAGTCGATCCCGAAGCGTGACCATTGCTCATCGAACGCGCGCTGCTGCGCCGGGGTGAACCGCCCCTGGCGCAAAACAAAGCTGCGGATCTGGCGGTGCCCTTCGCTGACGGTAAAGGGCTTGGCGGCAACCGATCTGGAACTCGGAACGTGAGCGTCGGCCTGCGGCTTCTCGGGGTCCGCCATCAGTCGATCAGGCCGTCCACCGGGCTGGACGCGCTGGCGAAGCGCTTGCGCGGAATGCGTCCGGCCTTGTACGCCGCGCGGCCGGCCTGGATCGCCAGCTTCATCGCGTGCGCCATCAGCACCGGCTCGCGGGCGCCGGCGATCGCGGTGTTCATCAACACGCCATCGCAGCCCAACTCCATCGCGATGGCGGCATCCGAGGCGGTACCCACACCGGCGTCGACAATGATCGGCACCTTCGCATTCTCGATGATTTCCACCAGGTTCCACTTGTTCTGGATGCCCAGACCGGAGCCGATCGGTGCTGCCAGCGGCATCACCGCGATGCAGCCGATCTCTTCCAGGCGCTTGGCCAGGATCGGATCGTCGGAGGTGTAGACCATCACGTCGAAGCCGTCCTTCACCAGCGTCTCCGCCGCCGCCAGGGTGTGCACCACGTCCGGATACAGCGTGCGCTGGTCGCCCAGCACTTCCAGCTTCACCAGGTTGCGCCCGTCCAGCAGTTCGCGGGCCAGGCGCAGGGTGCGCACGGCGTCCTCGGCGTTGTAGCAGCCGGCGGTGTTGGGAAGGATGGTGAAGCGGTCGGGCGAGAGCACCTCGAGCAGGTTGGGCTCGCCGGGGTTCTGGCCGATGTTGGTACGGCGAATCGCAACGGTGACGATCTGCGAGCCGGCGGCTTCGGTGGCGCGGCGGGTCTCGTCCAGATCGACGAACTTGCCGGTACCGGTCAGCAGGCGCGATGCATAGGAAACGCCGGCGATCACCAGTGGGTCGGCGGCTTGAAGGTCGGTGACGTGGGGTGTGTTCATCGGGTGATTATCGCACTGCTCGCGCGCTGTGACCCGAGCATCCGGCCATGCGTTGTGGCACGGTTTCCGAATCAGCCACCACCAAGCGCATGGACGATCTCGACCTTGTCCCCGTCCGCCAGTGCCCGGCCGGCGTGCTGGCTGCGCGGGACGATCTCGCCGTTGACCTCGACCGCGACCCGGCGCTCGGCCAGCCCTTCGGAGGCCAGCAGGTCCACTACGGTTGTGGGTGCCGCGAGTGCACGCGGCTCGCCATTGAGGGTGATGTTCATGCCGCCATTGTCGTGCGTGCGGACGCGGGAGGCCAGCGACAGGCTGAACGCTGTTCCTGGCGGATGTATCCTTGGCCGGCCCGGTGGCTGCGGCCGCTGAAACGACGCCATATCCGGGTCGCCGGCAGGAAGCCGTTTCCCCTGGATTTTCCCGATCATCAGTTGCAGGAGCTTGCCGATGAAACCCCTTCGTTCCGTTCTCGCCGTGGCGCTGGCGCTGGCCGCGGCGCCCGCGCTCGCTCAGTCCGCCGCCCCGGCCAACTACACCCAGGCGTACTCGCAGACGATCTTCTTCGGTGACAGCCTGACTGACTCCGGGCATTTCCGGCCGGTCCTGGTGGGCGCGGTCGGGCCGCAAGCGGGGATCCTGGGCAAGTTCACGACCAACCCGTGGCTGGTTTGGTCCGAGTACCTGGCCGACTACTACGGCACCGACGCGAACGCCGCCAACCAGGGCGGCAGCAACTACGCCGTCGGCGGCGCCCGCGCCGGGGAGGATGAGGTTGGCGCACTCGGATTCACCCCCTCCATGACCACCCAGGTGGCCGGCTATCTGGCCGCCACCGGCGGCGTGGCCGACTCCAATGCGCTGTATACCGTGTGGGGCGGCAACAATGACCTGTTTGCCGTCGCCCAAGGCGCTCCGGTGCAGGCGACGATCGGTTCCTCGGTCGCCGCGCAGATCGGCGCGATCGGCGCGTTGCAGTCCGCCGGTGCCCGCTACGTGCTGGTGCCGAGCATTCCGGACCTGGGCCTGACGCCGTCGGCGCGCGCTCAGGGCGCGGTGGCGCAGGGCCAGTTGACGCAGTTGGCCAGCATCTATAACGACGCGCTTTATGGCGGCCTGGTCGCCAGCGGCCTGCGCGTGATTCCACTGGACATGTTCCACCTGTTCCAGGAGGTGTCGGCCAACCCGGCTGACTTCGGTTTCTCCAACATCACCGGTACCGCCTGCCAGCCGCAGATCACCGCGCAGTCGGTGACCTGCCAGCCGGGGACCTACGTCACGCCCGATGCGGCGACGAGCTATGCATTCGCCGACGGGGTCCATCCCTCCGGCGCGGCCCATGAGGTGATCGCCGATTACGCGACATCCATCCTGGACGCGCCGCGGCAGATGGCGGTGTTGACCCATTCGGCAGCGGTCACTGGTCGCGCGCGGGCAGACCGGGTCGCGGCGCAGGCCACCGGCACCACGACGACCGACGGCAAGCGATGGTGGGCGGACGTGCGTGGCGACTTCCAGCGCTACGACCACGGCGACATGTACGACGGTGCCGTTCCCGCGCTGACGGTCGGTATCGACTGGCACAGCAACGGCATGACCCTGGGCGCCTTCGGCGGCTACGGCAAGGCCAGCCAGGACTGGGGCCGCAGCGGTGGCAGCTTCAATCAGAGCGAAGCCACCCTGGGCGGCTACATCGGCTGGGCATCCCCGACCGGTGCCTGGGTCAACGGCCAGCTGAGCTACAGCCAGCTGGGGATGGACATCAAGCGCCAGGTCAACCTGGGCCGGGCGACCCGGATCCATCGCGCGGACGTGGACGGCAGCAACGTCACGGCCGGAGTCAACGCCGGTTACGAGTTCGGCGACGGCGCCCTGCGCCACGGCCCCGTGGTGGGTCTGCTGGCACAGAAGATCCAGATCGACGGGTTTGCGGAAAGCGACTCGCAGCTCTCGACTTCGCTGGCGTATCCGGAGCACAAATTCGACTCGCTGATCGGCACAGCCGGCTGGCAGATGCGCTACGCCGCCAGCGAGCAGCTGCAGCCATATGCGCGGCTGACGGTGGACCGTGAGTTCGAGGACGTGCCGCGCGAAGCCTTTGCACGTCTGCAATCGATGCCAGGCACGGCGCCGTTCGCGGTACCCGGGGTTGCCTTCGACGACACCTACGGCACCCTCACCTTGGGTGCGCGCACGCGAGTGATGGGTCTGGAGACGAACCTGGGCACCAGCCTGACCGCTGGGCAGAGCGGCGGCAGCAACACCACGGTGTTCGCGACGGTCGGCGGGAACTTCTGACCGCCGATTCCCCGCGCGGCGGCAAACGCATTAAACTTTGCAGCACGCGGGTGTAGCTCAATGGTAGAGCTGTTGCTTCCCAAGCAACTGACGAGGGTTCGATTCCCTTCACCCGCTCCACATACGCGGCGGCCCCGGTCCAGATGGACGGGGCCGCCGTTTTTATTGGATCGACAATCGGATCAGCGTGGAGCGGAGTACGGGCATGACACTGCCGGTGGTGCTTGGTTGGCGCGAATGGGTGGATCTGCCGGGCCTGGGTCTGGACGGGATCCGGGCGAAAGTGGACAGCGGCGCGCGGACCTCGGCGCTGCACGTCGATGCACAGTGGCGCTTCTTTGAAGCGGGCCAGCCGTGGGTCGGCTTCCGCGTCACGCCCGGCGCCAACGGCACCGGCGCGGTGGAAGGCGCCGCTGTGCTGGCAGACGAGCGTGAGGTCACCGACTCCGGCGGCCACCGCACGCGCCGGGCGTTCATTCGTACTTCGCTGCGCTTGGGCGGCATCGAGCGTGAAATCGACATCAACCTGACCGATCGCCGGCGCATGCTGTTCCCGATGCTGCTGGGACGAACCGCCATGGCCCGTGCCTTCACCGTCGATCCGGCACGGTCGTTCCTCCACGGGCGGCGGATCCTTGTTGCAGCCGACGCTCCCAGCACCTCCCTACCGGCGCACCATCCATGAAATTTGCCATCCTCACGCGCAATGCCAAGCTGTATTCGACCCGCCGACTGGTGGAGGCGGCGCGTGCCCAGGGCCACACCGTGCGCACGCTGGATCCGCTGCGCTGCTACATGCACATCTCCAGCGGCGGCTTTGCGATGCGCTACAAGAGCCGTCCTATTTCCGGGTTCCAGGTGGTGATCCCGCGTATCGGCACTTCGGTTACGCGCTATGGCACCGCGGTGCTTCGCCAGTTCGAGCTGATGGGCACCCTCAGCATCAACTCCTCCGATGCGATCCTGCGCGCGCGCGACAAGCTTCGCAGCCACCAAATGCTGGCCGCGCAAGGCATCGGCATGCCGGTGACGGTGTTTGGCGACAACCCGGACGACACCGTTGACCTGTTGGAAATGCTCGGGCCACCGCCGCATGTCATCAAGCTCAACGAAGGCACCCAGGGCGCCGGGGTGATGTTGACCGAGAAGCTGTCAGCCTCACGCGGCGTGATCGAGGCGCTCCGCGGGCTGTATGCGCAGTTCCTGGTGCAGGAATTCATCCCCGAGGCCGATGGCGCCGACCTGCGCTGCTTCGTGGTGGGCAACAAGGTGGTAGCGGCGATGAAACGCCAGGCACCGATCGGGGACTTCCGCTCCAACCTGCACCGCGGGGGAAGCGCGCAGGCCGCCAAGGCCAGCCGCGCGGAGCAGGACGCGGCGATCCGCGCTGCGCGCGTGCTCGGCCTTGGGGTCGCAGGTGTTGACCTGGTCCGCTCCCATCGCGGACCGCTGGTGTTGGAAGTGAACGCCTCGCCGGGTCTGGAGGGCATCGAGAGCGTGAGCGGGGTCGACGTGGCGGCGGAGATCATCCAGTACGCGACGCTTCGTTACAAAGCCCAGAAGGCAAAAACGGGTTCGGCGAGAAACTTGACCACGAAGTGAATCCGGTAAACATTGTGTGAACGTTGCTCATCCGCAGTACGTCAGCGGCAAACATAAAAAACAGGGAATCGACAATGACACGTTCCGCTTCACTTGCCGCATGGATTGCGCTGCCGATATTTTTCGCGTTGCTCGCCGGGCCACTGGTGGCTGCCGAAACGAGCGCGCCGCAACCGCTCGATATCGAGACGATCGAGGACTTCAGCGTCTACGAGAAAGCGATCATCCATCAGCTCGACAACACCAACACGTACGAGGAGATCACTCCCGAGCAGCGCAGCCGGGCGCTGACCTTGATGACCGAAATCAAGACGATCATCGACCGCAGCGGGTCCATCGCCGCGCTTCCGCCCCTGCCACGGGTGGATGTGTTCAATCGGCAGGAAGAGCTCAACCAGATACTTTCCCAAGCGGCGGACGACAGTCGGGTGATCTGCCGGCGCGAGCGTCCCACCGGCAGCAAGATGCCGATCAACAAATGCATGACCCTCGCAGAGCGTCGGAAGACCCGCGAGGGCGGGAAGCAGTACCTGCGCGACATCATCCCCGGAGAGGGGAAAGTTCCCACGCGCTGATAGCGAATTATTAACGCGTTTCTTAACAGTGACTTACGTTATCGCACTGTAGCTTTGAATCACCGCAAGAAGGCTTCAGGCGGTATCGGGGCAACATCCCTATTTGACCCAGGCTCGGTGGCCCCGCGTCTGGGTTTTTTTATGCGGGCAAAGCGCCTTCCAGCACCAGAAGCTGGCGCTTCACCGGAAGCCCGCCTGAGAAGCCGGTCATGCTGCCGTCGGCGCCCATGACGCGGTGGCAAGGGACCACGATCGGGACTGGGTTTCGACCCACGGCAGCACCAACCGCGCGGACGGCTCCTGCGTGTCCGGCGCGGCTCGCCAGTTCGCCATAGCTGACAGTCTCGCCATATCGAATTTCCGCCAATGCGCTCCAGGTATCCCGCTGGAAGGGCGTTCCCTGCGGGGAAATCGGCAGGTCGAAGCCGGTGCGGTAGCCGGCGAAGTACTCATCCAGTTGCGTTGTGGCCGCGTCCAGCACCGGATGCGAGCCCTCCCGCCATTCGGCGCTGCGCTTCACGGGGTGGCGCGGTTGGCTGAACTCGATCAAACGCAGTCCATCAGCGTCCGTTGCGAGCAGGAGCGGCCCTACGGGGCTGCCGATGGTGGTGAATACAATCATCTCAGGACCTCATCAGAGTGCGCCGGCCGCCCTCCGTGCGCCGGGCTTGAGTGACTCCATCGCGCCGTCACCGCCCTCGTTGGCTGCCGGCTCGACGTCCAGTATGGACATCAACAAAGGATAGACATCGATGTTGTCGAACGCGGGGACACGGGCGTTTTCGCGGAACGCCGGTCCGCGCGCGAGGAAGATAGCGCGCATCGACGGCAGGGCGGGGTCGAAGCCGTGCGAGCCGCGGTTGGTGGTCCTGGAACGGGTCTCGAGCCAGGCGCGGCGCAGGGCGTCGTAGCCCTCATGCATCTGGCAGACGATCGGCGGAATGCGCGGGTGGGTGCCGTAGTGCCAGCGCTCCGGCAGTTCGGCCTTGCGCCAGCATTCGTAGTGCTCGTGCGCGCCCAGCAGCTGGGACTCGGCTGCGGCGCGCCGACCGGGTCGGGGCACGAATCCGACGGATTGGCCGGCGGTCACGAACTCGGCATCGGCGGGATCGACCATGTCCTCGATCACCACGAACTGGTCCGGTGAGACGGTGGCCATCCCATGGTCGGACACCACTACCACGTTGAGTTCCCGGGTCAGCCCGAGCGCATCGATCCCATCCAGCAGGCGGCCCATCGCAGCATCGACGTTGCGGATCGCCGCGTACGCCTCCTCGGAATCCGGCCCGTTGGCGTGCGCGGCGCTGTCGACCGCCTCGAAGTAGAGCGTGCTGAAACGCGGGCGGGTAGCCTCTGGTTCCGCCAGCCACGCCAACACGGTATCGACGCGATCGGCCATCGGCATTTTCGCGTCGAAGGGCTTCCAGTGGCTGGCCTGGATACCGCCGATCGCCGCCTCCGAGCCTGGCCAGAACATCGTGCCGGCGCGCAGTCCAGCTTTTTCGACGGTGACCCAGATCGGCTCGCTGTCCCACCAGCGCCCGTCCGACACCGCTTCGCGGTTGCCCAGGCTGAACTTGCCCAGTTCGGGGTCGCGCATCGAGTTGTGGACGATGCCGTGGTGATCGGGGCGCTTGCCGGTGACGATGGTGAAGTGGTTGGGGAAGGTCAGGCTGGGATAGGAGGGCGTCATCCATTCCGCCTGTACGCCGTGGTCGCTGATGCGTTTCAGGTTCGGCGTGATTCCCAGATCCAGGTAATCCGGCCGGAACCCGTCCAGTGACATCAGCAGCACCTGCGGCGGTGGCGTTGCGGCCACGTTGATGTTGTCGTGGGGGAGCGATGTGCAGGCCAGCAGGGCCAGCGCGAAGAGTGTCGTGAGTGCGGACCGGGCCGCAAATTTGAATGGGCGCATGGACTCATCCTAGCGTCTGGATGTTGCAGCCGTGCGTGCCGAAAGTGCGACTCTGCTGGCGCAGGAAAACCGCAGCGGGAGGCGATGCGATAATCCCCGTCCTATCGATTACCGACAGGGTTTGTCATGTCCAGTCCCGTGACCCACACGCGCACCGATCCCGCCCGTGTCATCCGCTCTCCGCGCGGCAGCGAGCTGACCTGCAAGTCGTGGCTGACCGAGGCGCCGTTCCGGATGATGCAGAACAACCTGGATGCGGAGGTGGCCGAGGATCCAACCAGTCTGGTGGTCTATGGCGGTATCGGCCGCGCCGCGCGCGACTGGGAAAGCTATGACGCGATCATCGAGTCGCTGAAATCGCTGGAGGACGACCAGACCCTGCTGGTGCAGTCGGGCAAGCCGGTCGGCATCTTCCGTACCCACGCCGACGCCCCTCGCGTGCTGATCGCCAACTCCAATCTGGTCCCGCACTGGGCGACCTGGGAGCACTTCAATGAGCTCGATCGCAAGGGCCTGATGATGTACGGCCAGATGACCGCGGGCAGTTGGATCTACATCGGCAGCCAGGGGATCGTGCAGGGCACCTATGAGACCTTCGTGGAGATGGGTCGCCAGCATTACGGCGGTAGCCTCAAGGGCCGCTGGATCCTGACAGCCGGGCTGGGCGGCATGGGCGGCGCGCAACCGCTGGCAGCCAGCCTGGCCGGTGCGTGCAGCCTGAATATCGAGTGCCAGCAGAGCCGCATCGACATGCGCCTGCGTACGCGTTACGTCGACGAGCAGGCCACGGATCTGGACGACGCACTGGCACGGATCGAGAAATACACCGCCGCCGGTGAGGCCAAGTCGATCGCGCTCCTGGGCAATGCCGCGCTGATCCTGCCCGAGCTGGTCCGTCGAGGCGTGCGCCCGGATGCGGTCACCGACCAGACCAGCGCCCACGACCCGGTGCACGGTTACCTGCCGATCGGACTGACGGTGGCCGAGTGGCAGGAAGGCCAGCGCGACGCACCCGGTCGGATCCGCGACGCGGCGATGCACTCCATGCGCAAGCACGTCGAGGCGATGCTGGCCTTCCACGCGCAGGGCATCCCGACCTTCGACTACGGCAACAACATCCGCCAGATGGCGTTCGACGACGGCTGCACGAACGCCTTCGACTTCCCGGGTTTCGTCCCCGCCTATGTGCGCCCGCTGTTCTGCAAGGGCATCGGCCCGTTCCGCTGGGTCGCGCTGAGCGGTGACCCGGAGGACATCTACAGGACCGACGCCAAGGTCAAGGAACTGATTCCCGACGACGCCCACCTGCACAACTGGCTGGACATGGCGCGCGAGCGCATCGATTTCCAGGGTCTGCCCGCGCGCATCTGCTGGGTCGGCCTGGGCCTGCGCGACAAGCTGGGCCTGGCGTTCAACGAGATGGTGCGCAACGGCGAGCTCAAGGCTCCGGTGGTGATTGGCCGCGACCATCTGGACAGCGGGTCGGTTGCCTCACCCAACCGCGAGACCGAGTCAATGCGCGACGGCAGCGACGCGGTCTCGGACTGGCCGCTGCTCAACGCGATGCTCAACGTTGCGAGCGGTGCAACCTGGGTGTCACTGCACCACGGCGGCGGCGTGGGCATGGGCTACTCGCAACACTCCGGCGTGGTTATCGTTTGCGACGGCAGCGAGGCGGCTGACCAGCGGATCTCCCGCGTCCTGTGGAACGACCCGGCGACCGGCGTGATGCGGCATGCGGATGCGGGTTACGAAATTGCCAGAGAGTGCGCGCGCGAGAAGGGGTTGGACCTGCCGATGCTGTAACGCGTCGGCGGTTTGTGTGGTGGTGGGGCCCGGGGCGGGGCGCGGGTCATGCAGACGCCAGTTACCCAGTCGACCCGCAGACGCCGCCAACGGCTACTTACGCCGGCCGCGCACGCTCCGCGACGGTGGCAAGCGTGTCGGGAGTGATGTCCCATTGCTCGGGTTCGTCGTATTCGAAGTCGACCTTGATCTTGCCGGTGTCGCGGCGGATCCGCAGAACACAGACATCCCACGGCGCCTTGCCGGGGACGAGGGTCGCGGTACGCAACGCGTCGAATGTATCGCCGATGGCGGGGTCGCGCGGTGTCGCCGCCTCGGCAGCCGCGCCGTCGTGATAGCGGAAACCGCTGAGGCGTCGTGCCAGCGCGCCGTCGCCGTAACGCGCGATCAGGGCATAGCCGTCCCACAGCCCGTCCGAGACCGCCGGGTCGGCCACCAGCAGCTGGCCGAGTCTGGCAATCAGTTCATTCCTGTCCATGCGGATACCCGTTCAGAGATGCGTGCCAGTCTGGCCTCAGGCCGTGGCCCTGTCGATCATCTCGTCCATGCCGGCACCGGCGATGGCGTCAAAGGCCTGGCCATCGGCGTTGGCGAAGGCGATCAGTGACGGATCGTAGACGACCGCGCCGCTGTCGGGATCGATGACCTTGTAGTCCACGTGGACCTCGTCTGGACGCTGGGACGTGCCGCCGACCAGTTCCACCTCGATGGACACCTCCATGCCCTTGGCCAGCCAGTCGCCCCATTCCTGCTCCAAACGCGCGTAGGCACCGCGGTTGAACAGGCCAAACTGCGGGAACATGTTGACCGAGCCGTGCCCGTTTGCGAATCGGTAGGCGATGATGTGGCCGACGTCGTCGGGCGTGCCCTTCATGTCGTTGTCCTTGCGGAAGCCGCTCTGCGCGTTGACCTCGATCCGGTCGGACGCGCGTCCCCTGCTGCTGGGTTCCCAGGTCAGCGTGGCTTCGGCGGAGGCCGGTCGGCCCTCCGCGTCGAGGGTCCAGGTGATGTCGTTGACCTCGCCCGATCCGGCCTCGGTCACGGTGCCGTGGATCTCGTTGCCGTTGACCGCCTCGGCGAGCACCACCGTCGCGTCGGGCACCTTCCCGGTCAACAGCATGCGCGAGTAGCCGCCCAGCTCGCTGCCGGTCGGATCGCTGAGCAGGGTGGTGTGACGGGTGAAGTCCTGGCGGTCGGCGGGATAGGACGAGGGACCGCCGTCGCGCGGGGCGTCAAACAGGCGTTCCGATCCGCTCATGACCCGCAGCTTGCCCTTGTCGAGCATCTCCAGCGACAGGCGCAGGTCGCTGATGGACTCCATACCGTTGGCCTTGGCCAGTGCCCTGAATGCGGGCTCCAGCGCCGTGCCGGCGTAGTCATTGCCGTGGATCTCGATCCGGGTCCGGTTGGGAATCGTGGCGGGGTCAAAGGGATTCACCGCGCGCATCTGTTCGGGCGTCGCGTTTTCGTTGCGGAGGGTCACTTCGTAGCGCACCGGGACGCTCGTGCTGCTGCCGTCCGGAGCTGCGACCGTCATGTCGGCGGTGGTCGTGTAGGTGGTGTTGGCGCCGCGTTCCTTGACGTCATCGGTGCGCACCGACGCCTTGTCCAGATCGAAGGTCACCTCGGCCGGATCGGCCGCGAGGATGCGCTTGTCCAGCCGAGCGCCATCGCCGCTGTCGGGTCGGAGCGGGCACGGCAATCCACGCAGGAAGCTGCCCCAGGGTTGCGCGGGGGATGGGAGGTTCAGGCTTGGAGTGAGCGACATGGCGGCACGCTGGAATGTGAGCGGGGCATTGCTCCGCTGAATCTAGCGTTCGCACTCCCTGAGCCGCCATTGGGGGAAACCCTTAACCGCCGCCTGGCACTTTACCGATGGGCGGCTTCACTGCGGTTTGTTTTACCTTCGCGCGCTTGCGTGCGCGGGGTTTCGCCGACCCGCCCGCACCTGGGTTGCCGGCAGCGGCGTCGAACAGGCCCGCCTGCTGCAGGCGCTCCATCCATGCCAGCGCGTCGGCGTAGGCGATGAAGTGCTGCAGGTAACCGGGCGAGGTATCGCCCATCAGCCGCAGCGCGCGATGAAGCAGGGCGCTGGAGTGGAGCGGTCCGGCGTCATCCGGGATGGGCGCCAGTGCCGCACGCAACTGGCTGTCGGTGCGGATGCGGTCCCAGAGTTGGCGGAATTCTTCCAGCACGGTCGAAGGCGAATCCGCGCCGCTTTCCTTATCTGTCGAGGTGGCTGGGTGGCCGGCTGGCTTGTTTGCCTGTATGTACTCCGACAGCCCCCGCAAGGCGCGTCGCGAACGGTCGGCGGTGGTCGGCGAGCCGGCGTGCGTCGCAGGAGTGGCATCCGCCTCGGCCGGCCGGGACTGCACCAGTTCATCGAGCCGGGCCTGAATCAATGGTGCGACCGCTGCGTCGGCGAAGTCCAATCGGCGCTGCATTGCCGCGATCAACGCGTCGCGCACACGGTTGGCGTGTTGCGCGCGTTCGTCCTGCAGCGGCTCGGGCCGGGCCGCCGGCCGGGAAGCGTCAGCCGGCATCCGTGGCCGCGTCGTTTTGGGGCTTCGGGATCGGTGCGATTTCCACGCGCCGGTTCTTTGCGCGCCCGGCCTCATCGTCGTTGGAACTTACCGGCTGCTCCGCGCCGAACGCGGCGGCAAATACCGATCGCGAGGGCACGCCGGCGGCAATCAGGCTGCGGGTAACCGTCATTGCGCGCGCTGCGGACAGCTCCAGGTTGTCGGCGAAACGCAGGTTGCTGTCCAGCACTGGCCGGTCGTCGGTGAAGCCGCTGACCATGAGCAGCTCGTCGCGCGATTGCAGGTATTCCGACAGCGGTGCAGCCAGGCTGTGCAACAGGTCGCGGCCCTCCGGCTGCAAGCGGTCGGAATTGAGCGCAAACAGCACGCTGCCGCTGATCCCGATGCGGCCGTTGATCACGGTCACCCGGCCGCCGGCAAGCGGACCGGCGAGTGCCTGTTCCAGCGTTTTCAGCCGGACTGCCTCGGCCTCGCGTTGCTTGACGGTTTCATCGAGCTGGTTGGAGAGCTGTACCTGCATCGCGATCACGCCGGCAAGGATGAGCACGAACGCACCGAGCAACACCGACATCAGGTCGCCGAAAGCCGCCCAGGTGGTTGCGGTGGACTCGGTATCGAGCTCGATCTCGTCGCTCATGCGGGAGTCTTGCCCTGAGCGGGAGTGCGGCGGTTGCCCGCGAGCTGCTGAAGTTCACCGATGATCTGCTTTTGCGAGAGCATGCTCAGGTCGATCACCTCCCGTGCCTGCGCCACGTAATAGGCCAGTTGCTCGTCGCTGCGGGTCAATGAGATCTCCAGCGCGGACTCGATCTTCTCCAGGCGCTCGCCCAGCGCGTCGGTTGCGGAAGCAAATCGCTCGACCACCGCGCCCAGCACCTCGGCCAGACTCGCAACCTCGACGGCGCCGCCGCTGACGTGGGCCGCGGCGGCGCCGAGCGTCCCGGCCTGGGCATCGACCTGCTCGCTGAAACGGTTGCCGACGCGTTCCAGTAGACCGGCCGACGTGCTGACCAGCGCATCCACCGAAGTGCGTTGCTCGGTCGAGGCGTGGTTGACGGCGTCCAGCAGCGTTTCCAGTGTCGCCAGCAGCTGGTTGCGCTCCGCGAGCATGGCGTTGTCGCGTACGACACTGTCGGAAAGGCTCTGGCGAAGTTCGCCAATGACCTCGGCCGCCGCCCGCGGGGCCTCGGCGGCGGTCTGCATCAGGCGCGCCACTTCGGCAATCGTCTCCTTCGCCTGCGCCTGCGAATCGTCCGCGATCTGTGCGGCGATGCGGCCCAGGGTGTCGCAGATGTCCTTCTGCCGGTTTGCCGCGTGCTCGCTGCTTTCGCGCCAGCGATTCTCCAGCGTGTCCGTAACGGCGGAGAGCGCGTCCGCCCACTGCGACAGGCGCTGCTGGTCGCGGGATTCCAGCGCTGTCTGGGAGTCGTCCTGGGCTTTGCGCATTGCCTCGATCAGCGCTCCTGCACGTTTGTCATGAGTGGCCGCGGCGTCGGCCATGGCCTGCTGGTTGCTCGCCGCGAGCTGCTCGGTGAGCGATTGCTGGCGCGACATTGCCGTGTCCCAGGCGACGGCGCTTCGCTCGGCGGTCCGGTCCAGTCGCGCGGAAACGTTCTCGAGCAAGGCGCTGGTCTGTTGCTCGAATCCCGCCGTGAACTGCTCCAGCGAGCCCTGCAGCGCATGCACAAGGCCGTCGTTGGCGCGTTCCTGACCGGCGGCGGCAGCCTGCCATGTGTCGGCGGCAGCGGCGGTCGCCGAATGCAGGCTGGCCGAGACGCCGTCCAGTTGCAGCTGCACCGCGTCGGTGAGCGACGCCTGCAGCGCCGCATTTGCTTGCGCGATGCCTGCCATCGTGCTTTCCACCATCGGCGACAGCACACCGCCGATGCTGCGGGCATTTGCCTCGAAGCCGGCTTTCAGCGACTGCTCCAGATTCGCCACCAACAGCGCGTGATGGGCTTCGGCACGGCTGTGGAACTCCTCCTGACTGGCCGACAGGCGTTCGCCGCTGGATTCCTGCAACTGCTGCAGGTTGGTGCTCAAAGTGGCCAGGCGCTCGATCAGCGTCGGCATCAGGCTCGTTTGCTGTTGCAGCAGGCGGAACGCCTCCTCGCGCTGGTGGGCGTGCGAGTAGGGACGCAGCGTGCTCGCCAGCTGCAAGTCGAGCTGCTGCACCGTGTTGACCCGTTCGCGGCGGCACAGCGCAGACAGCAGACCCAACATGGAGGACGCGGCAACACCCGCGATCGAGGTGCCGAAGGCAAACGCCAGGCCGCTGACGGGTGCGCCCAACGACCCGCGAATGGCCTCCAGATCGGTCGCGCTCTCCAGCGCCAATCCGGTACCGCGCAGCGTCGCCATCATTCCCAGCAAGGTCCCGAGCATGCCCAGCAGCACCAGCAGACCAACCAGATACGGGGTCAGCGCCGGTGCCGGCAGCGCGACGCGCTCACCTTCCACGCGCAGGCGTACTGCATTGCGCAGACTGGGGTGCAACCGCTGCAGCCAGCCGCCGAGGTCGGACAACGCGGCCTCGGCATCGTCCGTGGCGGCCATCAATGTGACGGTGGCGTGCCGGTAGCGATGCAGCTCCAGCGCGCCGGCGACGTAGAACGCGCCGATCACCGAGGTGACGGCGAGCGCAGGGAGGTTGGACCCGACGTAGCCCCCGCCGATCCATGTCACGGCGATCAGGCCCACCAGGAAGATGACGACGTAGAGGGCGTTTTTGTGCATTTGATCCAGCTATTGGTTGCGAAGGACGGTCAGCAGCCCTTCGACGGGTTGAAAACGGATGTCGAGCTCGGCAAGCAGGACGTCGCCCATGTCATGGCGGAAGCGGTCCAGCCAGGGAGCGTCTTCCGGAGTCGGGGTCGATGGGTGGGGCGGATCGCGCGAGTCCAAGGCTGCGTCGCGCAGGCGTTCAAAGTGCTCTCCCAGCAACGCCGGAACCGACCCCAGCAGTGCATGCTCGCGCGGGGTCAGGGTCATTTCCATCACCGCGTCCACCTCGGCCAGCCGCGCCATGTCGACAGATCCGGCCGCGAGCAGGTCACGCAGGTGACCACGCAGCCGTCCGACTTCGGCCTGCATCGACTGTTGCAGGTCGCGGTAACGCTCACGGAATTGAGGGAATTCAACCGGTGCGAGCGGATCATCCTTGGGGGCGGACACGGCGTTCCGTTGAGGTGTCCAGCCGGGCTCGGCCATCGCATGGATGGCTTTGACCAGGACCGCGCGAACCCGCGCGCATTCCTCAGGAGCAGCCCCACCAGTGAAAGCCGAAGGGGCGACGTCGTTGGCGGACAGGCGGGCATCCAGCGCCTTGGACAGCGCCACCGCGCGGGTCCAGTCCAGCCACTCGCTGAGGTGCCCGGAAAGCGATGCGTCGCCCGCTGCGAGGGGTGCGCTCGTGAGACTGGCCAGCAGGCGAATGAACGCGGGGCCCTGGATCGGAGTCCTTTGAGGTGGCGTGGGCATCGTAAGTCGCGGAAAACCGGCAATTTTACACGCGATACACCCAAAGCACCCCCATGCACCGAAGCTGTCGGGACGCTACGTCAGGCGCAGCGGGATGACGGGATGTGGATTCTGCAGCTTGTATGCTCGGCGGACCTCCGTTGCACCAGATGCGCCGATGAGTGACTGGTTGAACAAGCACATCCCGACCTGGATCGATGCCCTGTCGCATCCCGGGCTTTGGTGGCAGGCGATGGCGGTCGTTGCGGCGATGGTCCTGGCCTGGGTGGTTGACCGGCGCTATGACGCCTGGTTGCGCGGCTACCTGAAGACCGGCGATCACACGCGTGCCGGCCTGGTGGCCCTGGCGGCCAGCCGGCGCCTGGCGTTCCCGGCTGCGCTTTCGCTCGTGCTGGTGGTGGAGTGGGGCGTGTTCAGCCAGTTGCAGCTCCGCCATGCCCTGCTGTGGGTAGCGCTCAGCCTGTCCGTCGCGCTGCTGCTGGTGCGGCTGGCGGTGTATCTGCTTTCGGGAGCGCTGAAGCCGGGCTCGCTGTTGTCCGCCTCGGAGAATTTCATCGTCGCGATCGTCTGGGTCGGCGTCGCGCTGCACCTGGTCAACTGGCTTCCCAATGTATTGGCGGCGCTGGATTCCGCGGCGGTGACGATCGGTACCACGCGTGTGTCCGCCTTGCTGGTGCTGCGCGCGATAGGAGTCGCGGCGCTGGTGATGGTGCTGAGCCTGTGGATCTCGCGCCTGCTGGAACGAAAGGTCCGGGATTCGCAGCATCTGTCGCCCAGCGCGCAGGTCGGCATCAACAAGGTCATCAAGCTGCTCCTGTTGATCTTCGGCACGGTGATCGCGTTGCAGGTGCTGGGGGTCAACCTGGCGGCGCTGGCCGTCATCGGCGGTACGCTCGGTTTGGGAATCGGACTGGGCCTGCAGCGGATCGTCAGCAATTTCATCTCCGGCTTCATCCTGCTGGTGGATGGCTCGATCAAGCCCGGCAACGTGATCACGGTGGAGGACCAGTCCGGCACCCGCTACGGCTGGGTGCACGAATTGCGCTCGCGCTACATCGTGATCCGCGACCGCGACGGCGTGGACACCCTGATGCCCAACGAGAACCTGATCATCAATCCGGTGATCAACTGGAGCTACGGCGGCGAGAGCATCCGGCTGAAACTGCCGATCCAGATCAGCTATGCCGATGATCCGGAACTGGCGATGAAGCTGCTGGAAGAGTCGGCCAACGGCCAGGATCGCGTGCTCACCGACCCTGCGCCCGTCTCGCGCCTGCTGGGTTTCGGGGAGAACGGCATCGACCTCGATCTGCGCGTCTGGGTCACGTCGCCTGAGCAGGGAATCAACAACGTCCGCTCCGACATCAACCTGGCGATCTGGCGGGCGTTCAAGGCCCATGGGATCACCCGGCCGCTGCCGCAACGCGAGCTGCGCATGCTGGAGGACGAGACAGACTAGCGGAGCTTCGGGGCTGAGCAATCAGTCGGGGTTACCATCGTCTGTCTTTCGACTCGAGGCGACGGTGCCATGGCAGAGCTATCCGACTTCCCGATCACGACGCGCTGGCCGGCGCACCACCCCGAGCGGATCCAGCTCTATTCCATGGCGACGCCCAATGGGGTCAAGGCCTCCATCATGCTGGAAGAAACCGGGCTGGATTACGAAGTCCACCTGGTCGACATCACAAGCAACGAAAGCCATACGCCTGAGTTCCTCTCGCTCAATCCCAACGGCAAGATTCCTGCGATCATTGACCCCGACGGTCCCGGCGGCAAACCACTTGGCCTGTTCGAGTCCGGCGCCATCCTGATGTACCTGGCCGCGAAGAGCGGCCGCTTCCTGCCCGCTGATCCCGCGCTGCGCTGGCAGACGATCCAGTGGGTATTTTTCCAGGTCGGGTCGATCGGCCCGATGTTCGGCCAGCTCGGTTACTTCCATAAATTCGCTGGCAAGGACGTCGAAGATCCTCGTCCCCTGCAGCGCTACGTGGCGGAATCCCGGCGCTTGCTTGGCGTACTGGATGCGCGTCTGGACGGCCGCTCTTGGCTGATGGGAGATGACTACACCATCGCCGACATCGCCACGCTGGGGTGGGTCAACAGTCTGGTTGAGTTCTACGGCGCCGGAAAACTCACGGGCTATGCTGGCTTCGCTCATGTGCAGGAGTGGCTGCAACGTGGGTTGGCCCGTCCCGCTGTACAGCGCGGACTTCAAATTCCCACGGCTGAATAGCGTCAGGGCGCACAGAAATAGCGGGCAGAGAAACTCGCGTGGTCACGCGAGCGTGGTGCTTTTGAGGTCAGCCAGGCATTCTGCGGCGGGCGCAAGTTGAAATTTCGATCAGGGAGCGATCAGATGCGAAGAGTTCTGAAGTGGCTGGCTTGGATATTGTTGTTCTCGTTGGCGATTGTCGTGGTCCTCTGGCTGTTATCGCGCTATCGGGAACCCTCAGCGACGCAAACCGCGGCTCTGGCACTGATGCAGAACAGGTCGCCGTTGCCGCCGGGCGAAAATGCCTTTCCGGCGATCTGGCTTCTCGACTACGACGTGCCACGGGACCAGCTTCAAGCCGTGGCGGAAGCCGATTATGCCCAGCCGACCCTGGTGCCCTCGCCAAACGGAGATGGCACGTTTGTGTCACCTTCTCGCGCTGCCCTTGCCGGGTTTCACCACCAGAAGCCGTCCAGCGAGGACGTGCAGCTGTTCTGCAACGGTAGCGATACCGATTGTGTGGACAAGGTTCGTGCGGACCCGGAAGCCTATGACGGTCTGATCGAGCGGAACCGGGCACTGCTGGACCGTGTCGTGGCCCTGCAGAGCTACGGGTATCACCGCAGTCCGCACGGCGATCCCACCCAGGCCGCTTATGCGCCGGTTCAATACGCCGGCTATGACCTGACGCGGGTCGCATGGGAGTTTTCTCGCGGAAATTTCGACGACGCCCTGACCGGTGCATGCGATGGCGCGCAGGCATGGCGGCGACTGGGCGCCAGTTCGGACTTGTTCCTGATGCGCAGCGTTGGCACTGGCTACACCGAGAGATACATCCGGTTGCTGGCGCGAATGCTTGGGGAACTCCCTGCCTCCCATGCGCTGCCGGCATCGTGTGCCGCAGCATTCGCCCCGCCTGCAGTTGCAGATGCCTCGGTATGCGAAGCCATGCGTGGCGAGTTCTCGTTCACGAGGCATCATATCCGTCAGTTGGTCACTGACCCGGAGGCAATAACGAGCAAGATCCCGGATCCTTCGCCCAGGACACTGGTCTGGGATCCGGACAAGTCGTTGGCGATCCTGGCAGAAGGCCACTCGTGGGCGTGCTCGGACACGACTGCGAGCGCCCTGGAAAAAGACGTCCGCGTGGACCCTGGACAAAACCGCAAAAGTCTCTGGCGTCTCGAATGCGTCGCCAACCCGACTGGCTGCTTGCTTGCCGATATCGCCTTTCCGGCCTACTACCACTATCAATGGAAGGCGCAGGACCACGCTGCGCGACTTGAGTTGATGGGTGCGCTGCTGTGGCTTCGCAGCAACGCCAGTCTCGATGAGCCACTTGAGCCGCAGCTGAAGGCCCACTGGCAGCAGCACCGACGCGGAATCCGCGAGCTCCGCTTTGGAGACGATGGGCTGACGGTTGCGCTGCAGCTGTACGCGGACGGCCCGGAGAAATGGTGGTCGCTGCCGCTCTTTCCCGCCGCTGAGTAAGCAGGGCGGAGTAGGCAAGCACGCAACAAAAAACGGCGGGCCACCCGGCCCGTCGTTTTCGTTATATCGCGAGCGCGAACGTCAGGAAATCGCGTGCTCCCGCGCGTCCAGCAAGTCGAACTCCGGCTCCGCCCTGTAACCTGCCGAGCGCAACTCCTCGGTGTCGAAGTCGTCGACGCTGATCGTCTCGATGGTCATCTCGCGCAGCGCCTGCAACTGGCCGCGTTCGTCGGCCGTGATCCAGCCTTCGCGAACACCCTCGTCCAGCTGCTCCGGGAAGGTCAGCGCTTCGATGTCGCTGTTCTTCATTGCCTTGAGGAACTTGCGCTCCACCGGTTCGGCCAGCACCACTGCGGCCAGGAAGCTGTTGATGCGGCCGGCGGGATTGTGCGCACTCGGCGTGAGGTAGATGCCTTCGCCCATGCGGTCGCGCGCTTCGTTTGGCACCATGAGCAACGAGGCGGCGCGACGGCTGAGACGGTCTCCGGGCGGGGTCGCGCGGCGTCCAACAGGGAAGATCAGGGCCCACAGCAGCCACCCAACTGGACGCACCGGGAAGTTGCGCAGCGCATCCGACAACGCCAGCTCGATCTTGTGCACGGCGTTGAGGATCGACCACGCCAGCAGCGGCTGGTCTGCCTCTGGTCGCGCCTGGTCCTCGTAGCGTTTTAGCAAGGCACTGGCGATGTAGAGCTGGCTTAGTACGTCGCCCAAGCGACCCGACAGTGACTCCTTGAACTTCAGCTTGCCGCCCAGCAGCAACATCGAGGTGTCGGCGCACAGTGCCAGCGCCGCCGAATAGCGGTTGAGCTTGCGGTAGTAGCGGCGCGTGTACGCATCCCCGGGGGCCTTGCCGACGGTGGCGCCGGTGAGGCCGAACCACAGCGAGCGCACGGCGTTGGAGATCGCGAAACCGATGTGTCCGAACAGGTTGCGGTCGAACTCGCGTACCTGCTCCGGTCCCTCGGGCATCATCGCGGCCTTCATTTCCTTGAGCACCCACGGGTGACACAGGATCGCGCCCTGGCCGAAGATCATCAGCGAGCGCGTCATGATGTTGGCGCCTTCGACGGTGATCGCGATCGGTGCTGCCTGCCATGAGCGACCGAGGTAGTTCTTCGGCCCCAGGATGATGCCCTTGCCGCCGTGGATGTCCATGGCGTCCTGGGCGACCTGGCGCCCCATCTCCGTGCAGTGGTACTTGGCGATGGTCGATGGCACAGCGGGGTTTTCACCGCGCGCCACAGCGGCAGCGGTGGATTCCGACAGCGCGCTGATGGTGTAGGCGTTGCCGGCGATCCGAGCCAGCGCTTCCTGCACGCCCTCAAAGCGCCCGATCGACAGACCGAACTGCTTGCGGATGCGCGCGTAGGCACCGGTTGCGATCGCGCCCATCTTCGCGCCACCGCTGGCGGTGGAGGGCAGGGTGATCGAGCGCCCGATCGACAGCACTTCGACCAGCATCTGCCAGCCCTTGCCGGCCTGCGCTTCGCCACCAATCAGCTGACTCAGGGGAATGAACACCTCGCGTCCGTCCAACGGGCCGTTCTGGAACGGGCTGTTGAGCGGGAAATGGCGGCGGCCGATGTTGATTCCGTCGGTGTCGCGCGGCAGCAGCGCAAGGCTGATGCCGATATCGCGCGTGTCGCCAAGGATGCCGTCCGGGTCATACATGCGGAAGGCCATGCCTATGAGCGTCGCGACCGGAGCGAGCGTGATGTACCGCTTGTCGAAGGTCAGCTTGACGCCGACAACGTTGGCGCCGTTCCAGTCGCCCATGCAGACGATGCCGAAGTCGGGGATCGATGTAGCATCCGAACCCGCCCATGGCCCGGTCAGGGCAAAACACGGAACCTCCCGGCCGTCGGCAAGGCGCGGCAGGTAGTGGTCCTTCTGCTCCTCGGTACCGTAATGCATGATCAGCTCGGCCGGCCCCAAGGAGTTGGGCACGCCCACGGTCGAGCTCACCACCGAGGATATCGAGGCGAGTTTCTGGATGACTTTGTGGTTGGCCAACGCGGAGAATCCCAACCCGCCGTATTCCTTGGGCACGATCATTCCGAAAAAGCGGTTCTTCTTGATGAACTCCCACAACTCCGGCGGCAGGTCGGCGCGCACATGGGTGATGTCCCAATCGTTGGTCATCGCGCACAACTCTTCACACGGCCCGTCCAGGAACGCCTGCTCCTCGGCGGTCAGCGTGGGCGCAGCCTGGCCAAGCAGTACCTCCCAGTTCGGTCGGCCCGAGAACAGCTCACCTTCGAAACCGACAGTCCCTGCTTCCAGCGCCACGCGCTCGGTATCGCTCAGCGGTGGCAGGATCTTTGTGTAGAAGCCCAGCAGCGGCTTGGTGATGTAGGGCAAGCGGATCGCGGGCACCAGCAGCGGCACCGCAATCAGGGCGGTGATCAACGCGACGATGGTCACTGCAACGGCGTTGGCGCCCAGCAGCGCGCATGCCACGAGGGCAGCGGCAGTCAACGCGACCCAGACCGGCAGTCTCAACCGGTGGTAGGCGGCGATGCCGGCAAGCAGCAGGAAAACGATGAAGGGAAGGGCGATGCTCATGATGACGCTCCAGCAGCGGTGCGACGGTTGGACTCAGGTTAGCTTGGACGCTGTGAGCGCTCCGGTGCAGGATGCGGCCCATCAACATACGCTCGAGTATGGTAGTTATCCCGCACCACTGTCAACCGTGACGCACTCAGATAGCGGGCGTTCGCATACTGCTCCCGTCGCTGGCGTACGGTTGCTACACTCGCCCCCCTATGGCCACTACCCCAGCAGCTTCCGGAACCAAGCCCGCTCCCGCACGTGCCGCGCGCCTCAGCGCGACTGGCTGGGCCGAGGCCGCGCTCGACCTCATTGCCGAGCAGGGTGTGTCGGCGGTCGCGGTGGAGCCGCTTGCCCGCCGCCTCGGCGTTACCAAAGGCAGCTTCTACTGGCATTTTCCTTCGCGCGACGCGTTGCTGGTCGCTGCGCTGGAATTGTGGGAGCGGATGGAGGAAGAGACTGTCTTCGGCCAGTTGGAGGCGGTCGCCGATCCGCGTGAGCGCCTGCGTGCGCTGTTCTCGATGGTGGCCCGCGAGTACAAGACCCACATCATCTATTCCGAACTTCTCAAGGCACTGGACCATCCGGCGGTGCAGCCGGTCATCGGTCGTGTCTCCGAGCGCCGCCTGGACTACCTGACCGCGTCATTCCGCCAAGCGGGACTCGGCCGCGACGACGCCCGCAACCGTGCTCGCCTGGCCTATTCGGCCTATGTCGGATTCCTGCAGTTGAACCTGCAGCTGAAACAGACCCGCATGCAACACGAGGAGTTCGACAACTACGTCGAACACATGATGACGACGCTGATCCCGCCGACGAGCTGAAGACGGTTCGTCCGGGATGAGCGGTATTGCGTGGACCACATCCGAATCGCGCCTCGCTGGAGGCGAACCACCTGTTGGAGACACTGCCCGTGAACGCATCTTTCATTGACATGTCCGCGCACGCGGGAAGCTCGCTCGAATCACTCAACGAGTGGGTGGCGCAGGTCGCCGCGCTCACCCGGCCCGATGCGGTCCACTGGTGCGATGGCAGTGATGCGGAGAATGACGCGCTGACCGCCGCGATGCAGGCCGACGGCACACTCATCAAGCTCAACGAGGAAACCCATCCGGGCAGCTGGCTGCATCGCTCCGATCCGCAGGACGTGGCGCGCGTGGAGCACCTGACATTCGTGTGCACCACCGAGCGCGATGATGCCGGGCCGAACAACCACTGGATGGCGCCGGCCGACGCCCACGCCAGGATCGATGCGCTGTTCGATGGCTGCATGCGCGGCCGCACGCTGTATGTGATTCCCTACTGCATGGGGCCGATCGACTCGCCGCTTTCGCGTTGCGGGGTGGAGATCACCGACAGTCCGTACGTGGTGGCCAACATGCGCATCATGACCCGGATGGGTGCACCGGCCCTGGCGCGGATCGAGCGCGAGGGACACTTCGTCAAGGGCCTGCACTCCACCGGCGAGCTGGATCCGGATCGGCGCTTCATCATGCACTTCCCCGAAGAACTGGCGATCAAATCCTACGGCTCGGGCTACGGCGGCAACGCGCTGCTGGGCAAGAAGTGCCACGCGCTGCGGATCGCCAGCCATCAGGCGCGCACGGAAGGCTGGCTGGCCGAGCACATGCTGATCCTCGGCCTGGAGAATCCGCAAGGCGAAACCCACTACATCGCTGCCGCTTTTCCGTCGGCATGCGGCAAGACCAACCTGGCGATGCTGATTCCGCCGGAGGGCTATCTCAAGGATGGCTGGAAGGTCACCACCGTGGGCGATGACATCTGCTGGATGCGCCCCGGTGGCGACGGCCGCCTGTATGCGATCAACCCGGAGGCGGGCTTCTTCGGCGTCGCGCCGGGGACCTCGAAGAAATCCAATCCCAATGCGTTGGCGTCGATCCAGTACAACACCATTTTCACCAACGTCGGCCTGACCGCGGACAACCAGCCGTGGTGGGAAGGACTGGGCGAGGGCGCGCCGGTCACCGACTGGCGAGGCGAGCCATACAATGCGGCCAAGCGTCCGGCAGCGCACCCAAACTCGCGGTTCACCGTGTCCGCACGTCAATGCCCCAGCTATTCGCCGGAGAGTGAAAACCCGGTTGGGGTGCCGATTTCCGCGATCGTATTCGGCGGACGCCGACCCTCGCTCGTGCCGCTCGTTTTCGAAGCGCGCGACTGGACCCACGGCGTGCTGATCGGCGCGGCGATGGGCTCGGAAACGACAGCCGCAGCCACCGGCGCCGTGGGGGTCATGCGTCGGGATCCGATGGCAATGAAACCCTTCTGCGGCTACAACTTTGCCGATTATTTCAGCCACTGGCTGGACTTTGACAACGGCAACAACAAGTTGCCGAAGATCTTCCACGTCAACTGGTTCCGCCGGGGTGCCGAAGGTGACTTCCTGTGGCCTGGTTTTGGCGAGAACCTGCGTGTGCTCGAATGGATGATCGGCCGGGTGAAGGGGACCGCGGGCGCGGTGGAAACGCCGATTGGCAATCTGCCGACCGCCTCCGACCTGAACCTGGAAGGCGTTGCGCTGAGCGCGGAGGCGGTGGAGAAGCTGTTCGGCTTTGAGCGAGCCGGCTGGCAGGAAGAATTCGCGAGCATTGGCGAGTACCTGGAAGAGTACGGACCGCGCATGCCGCAGGCACTGAAGGACGAGCAGCGGCGCATCGCTGCCCAGCTGCAGGATTAGCGCAGACCCAGTTGACCGCGCCCCGCAGTACAACGAAACCCCGGCATCGCCGGGGTTTTTCTTGCCTCTGCAATACCCGATGTAAAACGGCCCCGTTTCCGGGGCCGTCTGTTTACACACCAGTGACCGGTTTTCTGATCAGAAGCGCTGCACGTACTCCATGTACAGGTACTGGGAGTCCGGGATGTCGTACTGCGGGTCGAACGAGTTGGCGAACGCCTGGAACGTCGTCGGCGCGCGCTTCTTGAACACGTTGTTCACGCCCAGTTTGACGGTGCCGTCCCACGGGAGTTCGTAGCGCGCCTGGACATCGTGGTAGGTGGTTGCACCGAGCTTGTTGCGGGCGGCCAATCCATCGGCATCACGACGGGTATCGTCCGAGCAGAGACCGTCGCCCGGGAACGGGCAGTCCTCGACCAGGCTGGAGTAGTAGCGGCTGATCCAAGTAACACCGAGGTTGCCGTTGGTCCAGTCCAAAGTCGCGTTCCCGCGCAGACGCCACTGCGGGTCACGGTCAAAGTAACGACCGACCGCGCTTTCCACGTCCGATTCCGAAGTGAACTGCGACTCCCACTGCGACATATACGAGGCGCTCAATCCAGCCGTGAACCGTCCGTACGCCGTTTCGGCCATACGGTAGTGCAGGTCCAGATCGTAGCCTTCGGCGTTGATCACGCTGAGGTTCTGCGGTCCCAACAGCATGTAGTCGATCTGGAAATCGTTGGGACGTCGCGAGAACAGTGCGCAGTACGCCTGGTCACCCTGGGCGTAGCACTGGTCCAGGATGTAGGCAACCGACGGTGTGGCCAGAGCGTCCTTGATCTCGACATTCCACCAGTCCAGCTTGACCTCCAGACCTTCCGCGTAGGAAGGGCTGTAGACCAGGCCGAGGGTTTTTGAGGTGGATGTCTCTGGCCCTGCGTTGGGATTGCCGCCAAACGAGAATGGGAAGATCGTCTGGCCGAAGTAGGCGTCCCCGGAGTTGGTGCGCTGGATGAAGTTCGCGGGCACCCCGTCCGCGAGACAGTTGGCAGCAATGGTTGCGGTGCGGCCGCCGTAATCCGCGGAGCAGATGTCACCAAAGCTTTCATAGCTGTCAGCAAGTCCGCGGAACAGGGTCTGGATGGGCGGCGCGCGGAAGCCCTCGGCCCAGCTGCCACGAACCAGCAGGTCGGCAAACGGCTTCCACTTGAAGCCGAACTTGCTGTTGGTGGTGTCACCGAAGTTGCTGTAGTCCGAGTAACGCGACGCCAAGCTGATTTCCAGCAACTGAGCTCCAGGAACGTCGGCCAGGACCGGGATCAGGATTTCGCCGAAGATCTCGTTCAGATCGTAGGAGCCGGCGGTCGCCTTGCGGCCGTTGCCAGAGGTGTAGCCGGCCGCAACGAAAGCGTCCGGACGGTCAAAGCCGCTCTCCTTGCGCGACTCGATGCCAAGGGCGAAGCCCATCATCCCGGCGGGAAGTTCGAAAATATCGCCGGCGAGGTTGGCGGTGAAGCTCTCGCTGCGGTTCTGGAACGTGTCCTGTGCCGTGAACAGGATGTAGTCAAGCATCTCCTCGGTCACAGCGCCCGCGGGCGAGAGCGGATTGAACGGTACGCAGTCTGCGATCACGTTGCCGGGCGACCCGCACTTGACCACTCCGTCGCTGTCGAGGAAGGAAGGGCCCACGCCAGCCCTGACGTTGAGCATGTTCGCATCGCCGATCTGCGTATCGTTCTGGTCGGACTTGTTGTAGGCGTAGCCGATGTCCCAGTTGAAGTAGCGATCGGCAAAATTGAAGTTGCCCTCGAATCCGGCGTACGCGTGGAACGTCTTCACGTTCTGCTGGTAGACCCGAGCCTGCTCGGTCAGCCGGTGGCTCCAGTTGACCTCGCGCCCATCGCCGCCGTAGAGGGGGTTGTAGGGGTTGAAGTAGCTGTCGCCGCTCATCCCGGCATCGTTGCCGAACACTTCATCGCCGCCGTTCAGCGGGTAACCGGCGAGTTGCTGTTCCGAGCGCCGCTCGTTGTACAGGGCATCCCCGCGGAACGCGATCCGATCGGTGAGGTCGTATCGGCCCTTGAGGTACATCGCGGTACGGGTCTGCGGTGTAAGCAGGTAGTTGTCCTTGGCGTAGTTGTACGCGTACGCGCGGCTCCACGGAACGGTCTGGTCGAGCCCGTAACGCTGCTGCCCGTTGGGACCGATCCCCACCGCGCCTGGCGGAACGATGCTGAAGGTGCCGTCGTAATCGGCCGTCGGTCCGGCGTTCCAGATCTTGCCGTTGGAGGAGTAGCCACTGAACATGTCCGCACCGAGGCCGAACACCGGTACGGCTGATTGTTCGCGATCGCCGGCCATTACCGCGCCTTCCTCGACGCGCGACAGGCTCATCACGATATTGCCGCGCTCACCGTTCGCGCCCAAGGTCGCTTCGATGGTCTTGCGGTCGCCGTCGCCTTGGCTGTACTGGCCAATGTGGGTGCGGAATTCGGCGCCTTCGAAGTTGTCGCGGGTGATAATGTTGATTACGCCTGCAATGGCGTCGGAACCGTAAACCGCCGATGCGCCGTCTTTAAGTACTTCGATGCGCTCGACCACGGCTGAAGGAATGGTGTTCAGATCGACGGTTCCGTCGAGTCCCGAAACCCAACGCCGGCCGTCGACCAGAACCAAGGTGCGCTGTGCGCCCAGGTTGCGCAGCGAAATGGTGGAAGAACCGTCACCGCCATTGTTGAAGGTGCGGTTGATGGATGGGCCCGCCGCGGAGATGCGGTTGAGTACTTCGGCTACGGAGGTAACGCCCTGCTTCTCAATGGCTGCGCGATCGAGGACAAGCACGGGCTGGGAGGTTTCGGCATCCACCGAACGGATGCGGGAGCCGGTGACTTCCACTCGATCAAGGGTCGTAGGGCTGGTCTCGGGGGGCGCATCCTGTGCGAAAGCGGCGCCACTAGCGGCCAGCGTCGTAGCACCTGCCACGAGCGCCAACGTGATTGCGTCGCGAAGTTGGGTGGTCTTGTAGGTCATGTGTGCCTCTCTCTCCAAGTGGGTCTTGGTAACTGCCAAGGGCCCCGACCGAAAGCGCCAAGTGAGCGGACTGGTTCGGCAAGGTGAGTCGATCGTATACAGGAATCGGAAAGAATTAAAGTCTTGTTAAGAAATCTACTGGTCTTACGCGGAATTTTGTGCGCAAGAATTCCAGTCGACGTCCCGGGGCAGCCGCCCAGCGGCACCCTCGGCGCTGGAACTGGGATGCAAGGCTCGCAGATGCGCTTACTGCCCGAGCGACGCACACGGACTAGCCCACCGGGACGAAATCGTGTCGTCAGCGAGAGGGTTACGAATCGTTGGGGTCAGTAGCGTCCGCGGCCGGTGGGACACCGGCGTCGACGATATCAGCGCGAAGTTCGCGTCAGACCGGCTGAGCGGCCTGCAGATTGCGCCTTAGAGGTCCTGCTCGTACCGGACGTAGGGCACGGTGCCCTCGTCGGCGTCCGCGTTTGCCGCGAACGGGTTGCTGCCGCGGGTGATCTTCTCGGCGCCGACCGTCAGGCTGCCACTCCACGGAGTGCGCCAGGTGAGGCCGATTCCAAGACCTTCCCATCCGCCAGGCTGCGTGGGTGTATCCACCACGCGGCCAATGATGTTCGCGTCGAAGTCGCCGTACCCGGCACCCACCGTGAGCGTGCGGCTGCTCCAGCGGTCTGCGAGTGCGGCCGGTGCATCTCCGGCAGGAATCAGGCGTGCTCGCGCCCAAGTTCCGCCAATCGACACGGTGGCCTCGCTGCCGATGTTCTGTTTGCCATATACGGTCAGCGTGTTCTGGTTGACCTGACTGGTGGGATTGCCGGGCGTCAGCCACGCGGGCAGGGTGTCTCGGCTTTTGCCTACCGACACGCCAAAGCGCGTCGTCCGGTTGCCGATGCTGGTGCCGGCCGTCAGGCGTTCGTGACGCTCATCGTCCATCGCGGCCAGAAGGCAGTGATTGGCGAGATTGCCTATCGTGCCGGCCAGGCCGCTACTGCGGTCGCAGACCAGTCCGAGGGTGTTGCCGCTTTCGAGACCGAATGCGGCATCCAGGGTTGTACTGCCAACGCGCCAGCGCGCACCGGTCGAGGATGTGCCGGTTGGCTCCAGCAGCAGCAGTGCTTCCAGCTTGCCGCTGGTATTGTTCCAGACTGGCAAGACGGTGGGGTCGGCGCGCTTGGCCTTCTTCGGCGACTGCGCATGCGCGCCTGCCGCCACGCCGAAGGCGAGGAGCAGGGTCAGCGACAGTTGGAAGAGGCGGCTATTCATGACACAGATTCGACCTGGCTGGGCAGGCTGAGTTCCCCCGTACTGGATCATCGATACTACGATGTTTATGTTTCTTTAACAATCAAGATGGCGTGAAATCCGGGTCATTGCAACCGATCCGGCGGAGCAACCTGCTGCGCATCGATATCGAGCAGTTCCTGAATGCGGTCCCGGGTAAGCCGGTAGTCCGCCCCACAGAACTCACAACGGATCTGCGCATCCCCATCTTCCGCAGCTGCAAGTGCTTCCTCGCTCCCCAGCGATACCAGCATCGACTCTACCCGTTCAACCGAGCAGGAGCACGCGAAAGACAAGGGCCGGTCGCCCATCATCTGGACACCGTCGTCGTGGAACAGCCGGTTCAAAAGTTCTTCGACCGGCACTTCCAGGAGTTCGTCACGTCCCAAGGTGTCGAAAAGTGCACCGGCGCGGGTCCAGCCGTCCTGATCACCTTCATCACCCGGGAGCTTCTGCAGCATGAGTCCAGCCACGCGCTCGTCGTTGCCGGCCAACAGGAGGCGCGTCGGCAGTTGTTCGGACTGGCGGAAGTAAGCTTCAAAGGCATCGCCTAAAGAGTCGGCATCCAGCGCCACCATGCCCTGGTAGCGGACGGGGTCGCGTCCGCCCACAGAGGGGTTCTCGATCGTAATCGCCAGGACGGTGTCCTCGCCAAGATCACGCAGGTTGCCGGTGATGCGGCTGGCGTAAGCGGCGTCGTCGCCATCGTGTTCCGGATCCAGCCGGACGATGCCGCGCAGGGTCCCCGCCGAGGTGCACTCGACGAACAACGTCCGCAGCAAGCCGCTGCTGCGCAGCTGGACCGACAGGCGGCCGTCGATCTTGATGTGACCGGTGAACAACGCGGCAGCGGCGGTCGCTTCACCGAGCAATTCGACGGCGCCCGGTGCCTGCCCGGCGACATCAGCCATCAGCTTGCGGATGTGCTGCCAAGTCTCCTGCAGGTCCACATGCACGCCTCGCACGCCGGCGCGGTCGATCATGAAACGGGTCAGCCGGTCGGTGGCTGCGCCGGGCGTCAGGTCTGGGGTATCGGTTGCTTGGGACATGGAATGCTCGCGTGACCGGGCACGTGGTCGATAATGCCCGCTAATTCGGATTGACCGATCAAGGTGGGGGCGTGATGAGCAAGGCGCAAGACGACGAACAGCCGAACGCCGGGCACCAACCTGAATCCCTGCCACGCAAGCGCCGGTGGCTGCGCTGGGTGCTGGCGCTACCGCTCCTCCTGATGCTCGTCAGTGTGATCCAGGTCGGTGCACTGCGATTTGTGGATCCTCCCAGCAGCGCTTTCATGCTGGCGCGGCAGATCTCGGCGTGGACCCACGGTGAGGGAGACTTCCGCCTCAACTACGAGTGGCGGGACCGTGGTCGCATATCTTCCAACCTTCCGCTGGCGGTGATTGCCTCCGAGGATCAGCGCTTTGCCGACCACCACGGGTTTGACCTGGAAGCGATCCGCAAGGCGCGTGAAACGCACGAGGACGGCGGTCGTTTGCGCGGCGCCAGTACGATCAGCCAGCAAACGGCGAAGAACCTGTTTCTGTGGAGCGGCCGCAGTTGGGTCCGCAAGGGCCTGGAAGCCTGGTACACGGCGCTGGTAGAGCTGATGTGGCCGAAGGCGCGGATCATCGAGGTGTATGTGAACGTGGCCGAGTTCGGCGACGGCGTCTACGGCGCGCAGGCTGCCGCACAGAAGTATTTCGGCAAGGACGCAAGCCAGTTGTCGGCGGCCGAGTCCGCGCGCCTGGCGGCGGTGTTGCCGAGCCCGAAGCGCTACAGCGCCGACCGGCCCGGGCCGTATGTCCAGCGCCGGACCGGACAGATCCAGCGGCAGATGCGACAGATCGGTGGCCAGTCCTACCTCGATCAATTCGAATAAGGCACTTCCTGGATGCAGCGATGGCCGCAGCGGCGCATTGCGCGTCCGGCGGTCGGCTACCATGCCGCGATGACGCTCCCTGCCGCTCCTGACAACCACCTCACGCTGGTCGTGGCCGCCTTCAACGAGGCGGACAGCCTGCCGCTGCTGCAACCGCGCCTGATCAAAGCGCTGCACGCCGTATCGAACGACCACGGTATCAGCGGGGGCATCCTTTACGTTGACGATGGCAGCAGCGACGGGACCTGGGCGGTGATGCAGGAGCTGGTGGCGCTGGATGCCCGCGTCTCGCTGTTGCGACTATCGCGCAATTTCGGCAAGGAGCTGGCCCTGACCGCAGGCCTGGATCGCGTGGTCCATGGGGCGGCCTTGATCCTCGATGCCGACGGCCAGGACCCACCGGAACTGGCGTCGCAGTTCGTCGCCCTCTGGCTGGAAGGCTATGACGACGTCCATGGCACGCGTCTGGTTCGGGAGGGCGAGGGCTGGTTGAAGCGAGCCACGGCCCACACTTTCTATCGGGTGATGGGGCGCCTGTCCAAAACACCCGTGCCGGCAGACACCGGAGACTTCCGCCTGCTGTCTCCCCGAGCGCTGCACGCACTGGGACAGATGCGCGAACGTCACCGCTTCATGAAAGGCCTGTTCGGCTGGGTGGGCTTCAATCGGATCGCGCTGCCGTATCACCGCGGTCCGCGCGCGGCGGGCGAGACCAAATTCAATTTCTGGCGTCTGTGGAATCTCGCGCTGGAAGGCATTACCAGTTTTTCCACGGCGCCCCTGCGGCTGGCGACGTACCTTGGCCTGGTGACCGCGCTGCTGGCCTTTGGCTACGGCTCCTGGGTGATCGGCAAGGCCCTGCTGTGGGGCGACGCGGTGCAGGGCTGGCCGACCATGATGGCGGTGATCCTGTTCCTGGGCGGCGTGCAGTTGATCGCCCTGGGACTGATCGGGGAATACCTCGGCCGCCTGTACGAGGAGTCCAAGCAGCGCCCGCTCTACCTGGTGGATTCCTGGCAGCCGGCGGCGGGGGTATGCTCGGATCAGGCACCCGATATGGAAGGAGAGCGCCATGCGCAACGTAAGGCATCTGCTGGAAGCCAAATCCCCTGAGGTTTATGCGATCGCCCCGGACGCGCCGATGATCGATGCGATCCGGTTGATGGCGGAGAAGCGGATCGGTGCGCTGCTGGTCATCAAGGATGGCCGCCTGGCAGGAATCGTCTCGGAGCGGGACTACGCCCGCAAGATCATCCTGCAGGGTCGTTCCTCCAAGACCACGGCGGTCTCCGAGGTCATGACCTCCGACCCGCGCACAGTCGGCCTGGAGGATTCGGCGGAGCACTGCATGGCACTGGTGACCGATCAGCGCATCCGCCACCTGCCCGTCGTCGTCAACGGCAAGGTGCTGGGGGTTGTGTCCATTGGCGACTTGGTGAAGGCGGTGATCGAGGACCAGCAGCAGGAGCTGGTGCAGATGCAGCGCTACATCGAAAGCTGATCCGCAGCGGCCTCGTCCAAGCGGCCGCGGTCACTTGGCGTACTGGCCGCCGCAACCAGCGTCTTCACCCGGCCCAAGCTCAAGGGTAGCCAGCAGCGCCGCCGGCGGCGCAATGCTCCCGAGCGCCAGTGCGATGGCGCCACGCACGCCCACGCGTTTGAGGTCCGGCCGGATGCCCGGCTGCTTGAAACTGCCGTCCACCACCAGCGGCGCGCGGAAGGCGAGGATGCTGCGGTCCTTCGGACGCGGCCGGATGATCAGATCCAGCTGTTCGTTCTTGAGGTCTATGGTGCCTTCCCCCAGGAGCATGGTGTCGGTGGTGTCGAAGGCGAACGCGCCGGCGGTCATGGTGCCATCGGCAACCTTGAACTCACCGAACGCGCAGCGGATCGGGATCAGTCGATCGCCGGTCAGCTTGAACTTGATGATCTCGGCGATGTCGATGCCGGCCATTTCCATGAGCATGTTGCTGATGTGGCCGCTTCCCATGCCGACGTCGACCTGACCGTCGCTGCTGCCCAGCATCGCGGCGACCGAGTTGCCGTGACCTGCCAGGTCGACGTGGCCCGAGATCTTGCCGATGGCGTTCTGCAGCGACTCCACTTTCGGCAGGAGCCGGGACAGGTCGAGCCCGCGCACCTGCATTTTTGCGTGGGTGCGGATGTCGGATTCGCGTGCGTCCATCCGTACCGTGGAGTGGATCTTGCCGCCAGCGACGCCGAAGTCGAGGGGGTCGAGCACCAGCAGACCGGCATTCAGGGACAAATGCGTGTCCATGTTGTCCAGCGGCAGAGACGGTGAATCGATGCGATCGGCCTTGAGGCTGACGTCGGCATCCATCGCGCGCATCTTTTCCAGTTTGTAGGGCGTGTCAGGTAGCACCCGTTGGCTGGCTTTCATCGCGGCGGCTTTCGCTGTCAGTTCGGGGTTGCTGGTTTCTCCGGGACCGGTTTGCGGTGCACCGCCGATAAGGCCGGCGAGGTCATCGAAGTCCAGCCGTTTGGAATGGAGGTCCGCCTTCAGCAGCGGGCGATCGCCGCCTGTGGTGAAGGCAGCGCTGCCGGCAAGGTCGCTGTCACCGACAGTCCCGCTGAACTTGTCGTAATGCCAGGTGGTGTTTGATCCCTTGATGTCGCGGGTCAGGCGACCCTCCAGGGTGTAGGGCGGGGTGGGCGGCAAGGCGACCCCGATCAGCGGGTAGAGGTCGTCCAGATTCTTGCCTGACAGGTTGAGCTGGAGATCGAAATCGCGCATGCGAAGCGGGTCGAGCAGTGTGCCGCGTGCGTGTGCCTTGGTCGCGCCCGCCTGGGCACGCGCGTCGATCTGGTAGGGCGAGTCGATGTCGCGCAGCTCCAGCGGCGATTCCGCCGTGCCTTCGACGGTGAATTCGTTGCCACGCCACTGGCCGGCGCCCTTCACCTGGATGGGTGGGGCGTTGCCGGCTTCCTTGGCCGCGGCGCTGGTCACGTCCACCTTGATGTCGGTCTTGTCCGCCGCGTCGAGGAACACCAGCTCGCCACGGGAAATCCAAACCCGCCGAAACTCGAGTTTGCTGTCGCCGCCGCCGCTGTTGCGTAGCTCCCAGTTGCCGCCGCCTTCGGGATTGGCTTCCAGGGATACATGCGGTTGCGCCAGACGCAGGTGGGGAATGCGCACCTTGCCGCGCAACAGACGCAACAGGTCGATTGACAGCTCCAGTTGCTCGGCGTTGGCCATCTCCGGATCGCGCGCCCATTGGGCGTTGGCGAAGTGCACGTCGTCGGCGCGGATGGTTGGTGTCCAGCCAAGATCCACGTCCAGATCGCCCTTGATCCTGAACTCGCGTCCGGTGCGGTTTTCCACCTGGCGCTCGACCGGTCCCTTGAACCAGTTCCAATCCCACAGCGCCACCAGAACGATCAGGCCGAGCACCACCGCTGCGAGCGCCGTCCACCAAAGGTGGCGTCTGGGCTGCTGCCACCATTCAGTCGAGCCCGCCTTGCCTCGCGGGGCTGGTTCGGAATCGGGCGGGGTGGGAGGCGGCGACTCGGGCATGGGGGAGATCGGATGGCGTGTAATAGCCCAACCATCCGCACCCCGCGGTAAAACGCCGGTGAAATGGCACTGCCCCGGTTCAGGCCCCGCATCACCGGCGGGGCCCTCGCGCCAATACGATCAGGTGTGGGCCTGCTCGCGCGTGGCCAGGAACTCCACGTCCGGGGCGCGTTCCTGCGCCAGCTGCAGGTTGACCCTGGTGGGCGCGAGATAGACCAGCTGATCGGCGGCGTCGAGCGCGAGATGGCTGGCGTTCTTGTCGCGGAACTCCTCCAGCTTGCGTTCGCTGGCGCAGCGGATCCAGCGTGTCGTGGAGATGCTCACCGGCTCGAAAATCGCATCGACGCCGTATTCGGCCTTCAGCCGGTAGGCGACCACCTCGAACTGCAGTACGCCGACCGCGCCCAGGATCAGGTCGTTGCTCATCAGCGGGCGGAAGAACTGGGTCGCGCCTTCTTCGCTGAGCTGGGCCAACCCTTTCTGCAGTTGCTTGAGCTTGAGCGGATCGCGCAGACGCGCGCGCCGGAACAGCTCGGGTGCGAAGTTGGGAATGCCGGTGAAGGTGATCGACTCGCCTTCGCTGAAGCTGTCGCCGATCGACACGGTGCCGTGGTTGTGGATGCCCAGCACGTCGCCTGAGTAGGCCGTCTCGGCGATTTCGCGATCGCTGGCCATGAACGTCAACGCGTTGGCCAGCTTGAGCTCCTTGCCGGTGCGCACATGGAAGGCCTTCATGCCGGCGGTGAACTTGCCCGAGCACACGCGCATGAACGCCACGCGGTCCCGGTGCTGCGGATCCATGTTGGCCTGGATCTTGAACACGAAGCCGGTCAGCTTGTCCTCCGTCGGATCCACGTCGCGCGTGGTGGTCGCGCGCGGCTGCGGTGCCGGCGCGTTCTTGACGAAGAAGTCCAGCAGCAGCTGGACGCCGAAGTTGTTGACCGCCGAGCCAAAGAACACGGGCGTCTGCTCGCCGGAGAGGTATTTCTCGATATCGAACGGATGGCTGGCGCCCTGGACCAGCTCCAGCTCGTCGCGCAGTTCGGCCAGCACGGCGGTGCCGATGCGCTGCTCGAACGCCGGATCATCAATCGACTTGAAGATGGTCGAATCCTGGCGGGTGAAATTGCGCCCCGGTTCGTAGAGGTGCACCTCGCCGGTCAAAAGGTGGACGACGCCTTTCAGGCGCTTGCCCATGCCGATCGGCCAGGTGACCGGCGCGCACTGGATGTCCAGAACGCTCTCAACCTCGTCGAGCAGTTCGATCGGCTCCTTGCCTTCGCGGTCGAGCTTGTTGATGAAGGTCATGATCGGCGTGTTGCGCAGCCGGCAGACCTCCATCAGCTTGATCGTGCGCTCCTCCACGCCCTTGGCGACGTCGATCACCATCAGCGCCGAGTCGACTGCGGTCAGCACTCGGTAGGTGTCCTCGCCGAAGTCGGCGTGGCCGGGGGTGTCGAGCAGATTGACGATGCGCCCGTCGTAGGGGAACTGCATCACCGAGCTGGTCACCGAGATGCCGCGCTCCTGCTCCAGCTTCATCCAGTCCGATGTGGCGTGGCGCGCGGCCTTGCGGCCCTTCACCGAGCCGGCCATCTGGATCGCGCCGCCAAACAACAGCAGCTTTTCCGTCAGCGTGGTCTTGCCCGCATCAGGGTGCGAGATGATCGCGAACGTGCGACGGCGCAGCGCCTGCTTGGATACGTCGGATTTGGATGCGTCGGACATGGGCTTGGCGCGCACGGGCGCGCCGACAGAGCGGAAAGCCGCCAATTATAGGTCACGCGGCCGCCCCGCCAGCGGGAACTTAGCCATGCCGCTGCAGTTCGATGACGTCGCGCCTGCGCTTCGGTTCCGTGGATGGCCGTGTCATCCGGCACAAAAAAGCGCCCCGCAAAGTCGGGGCGCTGTGGCGTTGCAGTCGGTCGCGTCTAAGCGGCCGTCCTCAGGCTCCGGTCAGCACCCGGTTCATGCGCTGCACGAACGCGGCGGGATCCGGCAACGGAGCGCCGGCGGCGATCTCGGCCTGTTCCAGCAGCAGCGTCGCAAGATCAGCGGCCTTGGCGTCGTCCGTTTCCGCCTCGACGCGTTTCAACAGCGCGTGCTCCGGGTTGATCTCCAGGGTCGGCTTGCTCTCGGGCATCTGCTGGCCGGCTTCACGCAGCATGCGGGCGAAGTGCGGCGCCATGTCGTAATCGGCCAATGCCAGACAGGACGGCGAGTCGGTCAGGCGTGCCGACACGCGGACGTCGCTGACGCGGTCGCCCAGCAGGGTCTTCAGACGCGTGACCAGTGGCTCGGCCGCCTTGGCCGCTTCTTCCTGCTTGGCCTTGTCGGCCTCGTCCAGCGGCAGTTCGCCCTTGGCGACGTTCTGCAGCTTCTTGCCGTCGTACTCGGTCAGCGAGCCGAGCATCCACTCGTCGATGCGGTCGGACATCAGCAGCACTTCGATGTCCTTGGCCTTGAACGCCTCCAGTTGCGGGCTGCCGAATGCGGCCGCGTGGCTCTCAGCGGTGATGTACCAGATGGTGTCCTGGCCGGACGCCATGCGGCCGATGTAGTCGTCCAGGGATACGACCTGCTTGCCGGCCTCGCCCTTGGTGGAGGCAAAACGCAGCAGCTTGGCGATGCGCTCGCGGTTGGCGTGGTCCTCGCCGATACCTTCCTTGAGCGTGTTGCCGAACGCCTTGTAGAAGGTGGCGAATTTCTCAGGCTCGTCGCGGGCGAGGGTCTCGATCAGATCCAGCACGCGCTTCACGCAGGCCGACTTGATCCGGTCCAACTGGCGGTTCTGCTGCAGGATCTCGCGGCTGACGTTGAGCGGGAGGTCGTCGGCATCGATCACGCCACGCACGAAGCGCAGGTAGTTGGGCAGCAGTTCCTCGGCGGCGTCCATAACGAATACGCGCTTGATGTAGAGCTTCAGGCCCTTGCGCTCGTCGCGTCCGCCCATCATCAGGTCGAACGGCGGCTGCGAGGGCAGGTACAGCAGGGTGGTGAAGCTCTGGCTGCCTTCCACGCGGTTGTGGGTCCAGGCCAGCGCGTCGTTGAAGTCGTGGCCGAGGGACTTGTAGAAGCCCTGGTAGTCCTCGTCGCTGATCTCGTTTCTGGGCTTGGTCCACAGCGCGGAGGCGGCGTTGATGGTTTCCCACTCCGGTGCGGCGCTGGCGTCTTTCTTCGGCTCGTCCGACTCGTCGTCACCGGGTTCGACGGCCGGCTTCTGCATCCGGATCGGGAAGGCGACATGGTCCGAATAGCGGTTGATCAGCGAGCGCAGCTTCCAATCGGCGAGGAACTCGTCCTCATCGGCCTTCAGGTGCAGCGTCACGGTCGTGCCGCGCTCGGGCAGCTCGACGGTCTCCAGGGTGTACTCGCCCTTGCCGTCGCTTTCCCACTTCACGCCCTCACTGGCCGGCGCGTCGGCGCGGCGGCTGAGGACGCTCACCTTGCCGGCGACAACGTAGGCGGAATAGAAGCCCACGCCGAACTGGCCGATCAGGCGCGCATCGGCCTTCTGCTCGTTGCCCATGGCTTCCAGGAACCGCCGCGTGCCCGAGCTGGCGATGGTGCCGATGTTGGCGACCACCTCGTCGCGGCTCATCCCGATGCCGTTGTCGGCGATAGTGATGGTGCGCGCATCCTTGTCCCAGCTGATGTCGATGTGCAGCTCGCCGTCGCCGGCATTCAGGGCCGGATTGGCGATCGCCTCGAAGCGCAGCTTGTCGCAGGCGTCGGAGGCGTTGGAGATCAGCTCGCGCAGGAAGATCTCCTTGTGCGAGTAGAGCGAGTGCGTCACCAGGTGCAGGACCTGGGCGACTTCGGCTTCGAATTTTCGGGTTTCTGTCGTAGTGCTCATGCGTGGCTGTCCCTTGGCGCAATAACGGTTGACTGCCTCTCCAACTGGGGCGGCGCACGCCGTAAATCAAGCCCGTCGCATTGTTCCCCGCATGCTTATGACGATGGCAAAGCGGGATGAAGCCGATTTGACCAGCGCGTATCGTGTGCGCTCACCCCTGCTGCCGCGCAAACCACAGGCCGTCGATGAATCTCCGCCACCGTGATCGATGTCTGACTGGTCGACGGCCCCACCGTGATGGTCGGGTCATGGCATGACGCTTCCCGCCCCCCCGTACCGGTCCCGTGCTAGGCGGATTGCTCTCGGTCTGCTGCTGCTTGCCGCAACCGCGTGGGGCGCCCTTGCGCTTTGGTATCCGTGGCATCTGGGTCCGGCGATGCGCGGCCTGCTGGTCGCCGGCTGGGCGACACTCGGTCTGGCCACATTTTCCGTAACGTGTCGTCCTGCAGCGTGGAGCCGCGGCGCCGCCCGGACGCTGCTGGCCGTGTTCGCGGCCGGTTTCGCCCTGGTGCTGGGAAGCTGGCTCTCATTGGCTCCGCAACAGGACCGCGACTGGGCCGATGACGTGTCCCGATTGCTGGCCTCGGAGGTGGTCGGAGACCGGGTAACGTTGCACAACGTACGCAACTTTGAATGGCGCACCCAGAGCGATTACACCCCGCGCTGGGAGACCCGCGGATACGACCTGTCGCAGCTGGTGTCCGCGGACCTGGTGATGTCCTACTGGATGGGGCCGCCGATCGCGCACACACTGGTGTCGTTCGGCTTTGAGGACGGAAGCCGGGTGGTGTTCTCGCTGGAGATCCGCAAGGAGCGCGACGAGTCGTTCTCGGCGCTGGGCGGGTTCTTCCGCAAGTTCGAGCAGGTGATCGTGGCAGCCGACGAGCGCGATATCGTCCGCGTGCGCAGCAACGTCCGCGGCGAGGATGTGTACCTCTACCGCCTTGATATCCCTCCGGCACAATTGCGGCAGGTGTTTCGCGGGTACCTGCAACAGGCCGCCGGGTTGCAGCACAGGCCGGCGTTCTACAACACGCTGACCAGCAACTGCACCACGATCGTGTTCGACCTCGCCCGGCAGATCGCTCCGGGCTTGCCGCTGGACTACCGGTTGCTGCTGTCGGGCTATTTTGACGGCTATGCCTACGACCACAACGCACTGGTGCCAGGCCATACCATGCAGACGTTGAAGACGCGCGGACGCATTACCGAGCGCGCTCGCGCCGCTGACAGCGCAGCGGATTTCTCCATTCGTATCCGCGAGGGCATACCCGGGATGGACGATGCAGGCGATTCGGAGCGTGCCCCGTGAGCAATTCGACCCCTCTCAACTGGAAGGGTCGCACCGCGCAGGTGATCGTTGCCGTCGCGCTGGTGCTGTCGATCGGCGGTTGCGCGATGGTCAAGGTCACCTCGCTGGGGCCGCGCGACTACATCGCCATGAAGCGTGGCGACATTCTCAGCTCCGGAAAACTCGGCGATGTCAGCCAGGAAACCCTGCGCGTGGCAGGGATCGAGCCGGATGAGTGCGCCAAGGACGTACCGGAGTGCGCGCAGCGGCTTGAGCAGATAAAAGGCCTGGAGGATGAGCGCCGGATCTCGGCCTTGGCGGAGATCTGGACCCAACGCGCGATCGGGCTGACGCCCAAGGATCCCCAGGTCATTGACGAGGCCGCGTTGATGGCCTGGCTGGAGGCCGCACGCAATGCGTACGCCTACCTGTTCTTCACCGAGCGCAGCCCGGGCGAGCGTGTGTTCGAGGATCGCCAGACGCAGGTCCGCGACTATTACAACTACGCCGTGCAGCAGATCGTCACGCAGCTGTTTGCGCGCTGGAAGGCGGATAGCGGCGTCACATTTGGACCGCAGGTGGCCGCCACGGTGGGCGAGTGGCGGATCGAGATGGACGACGAAGGCCTGCGGCTGCCCGGCCACACCACCCAGGTGGAGGCCATGGTGCCGGCGTCCACTTTGCGTTTTGCCGGACTGCGCAGCACCTACCGGCGCGACGGCTTCGGGGCAGAGATGGTCGCCGAAGTCCCGGCGCAAGTGCTGGGTGATGTGGTTGCGCCGGTGGCTGTACCTGCCGGATCGGAAGGGGAAACACAGGGCATCCGCCCGTCTGGACATCCGCGCCAAGCGCCGGGGTTCAGCGAGATGCCGTTCGCGCCAGTGTCGGTGCTGGTGCGCTTTGCGGGGGAGGATCTGGAGCAGGTGCTGCACACGCGCAGCGCCGTCGTCGAGCCGCACGATCCCTTCCGGGTGACCGGAATCGACATTGCAGGACAGACGATCCCGCTGGCGGCGAATTTCACTGCCGGCTACGGCCTGTGGCTGGCGCGCTCCGGCTTCGCCGACCAGGCACTGCGATCGATGCTGGGGCGCGAGCGCGGCATCGACCGCCCGCACCTGTACCTCATGCAGCCCTACGATCCTCAGCGTCGGATCGTGCTGATGCTGCATGGGCTGGGCAGCAGCCCGGAGGCGTGGGTCAACGTGGCCAACGAGCTGACCGGCGATCAGCTACTGCGGGAGCAGTATCAGATCTGGCAGGTCTATTACCCGACCAACATGCCGATCGTCTGGAACCAGGCGCAGATACGCAAGCTGGTCACCGATACGCTCGCCCAATTCGATCCGGACGGACACGCACCGGCCTCGCAGCACATGGTGCTGGTCGGCCACAGCATGGGCGGCGTCATTGCCCGACTGCTGGTCTCCACCAGCGGCGACCATCTGTCTGACACATTGCTGGAGAAGCGCCGACTCGAGGGCGAGCGCGGCGCACGCCTGCGTCAACGCTTGCAGGCGATGCTGCATTTTGAGCCGTTGCCCAACGTCGACCGGGCGATCTTCATTGCCGCCCCGCATCGTGGAACTCCGGTTGCCAGCGGCCGCATCGGACGCTTGATCGGACGTCTGGTCCGGTTGCCGGTTACCTTGCTGGAGCAGTTTGGCGAGGCGCTGCAGGACCTGGCGGAAGGACAGGGCGACGATGCAAGCGTCGCCCGGAACATCCCCAACAGCATCGACAACCTGCGCGATACCGATCCCTTCGTTCGTGCGGCCGCGGATCTGCCGATCTCACCACGGGTCCGGTACCACACCATCGTCGGGCAGGACGACATGAGCCTGCCTTTGCTCCAATCAAGCGATGGCGTGGTGCCTTACCGCAGCGCGCATCTTGCGGGCGCGGAGTCCGAGAAGGTGGTCCCGTCCTGGCATAGCGTGCAGGAGACGCCGCAGGCGATCCTGGAGATCCGGCGCATCCTCCATGAGGAGGCTCTCGGGAAACACTGAGGCGACCGGCGCGATCCCTGGACAGCGCCGGTCAGTCCGCGCAGGTACCGAAGATCTTGTCGCCCGCATCCCCCAGCCCCGGCAGGATGTAGCCGCGCTCGTTGAGGCGGTCGTCGATCGATGCGGTGTAGATCTCAAGGTCAGGGTGTGCGGCTTCGGCCGCCCGCAGTCCCTCCGGCGCCGCGACCAGGAACAGTCCCTTGATGCGGGTGGCGCCGGCAGCCTTGAGCATGTCCACCGTCGCGATGAGGGTGCCGCCGGTGGCCAGCATCGGATCAAGGATCAACGCGGTGCGGTCGTGCATGTTGCCGACCAGCTTCTCGTAATAGGCCACCGCGCCGAGTGTCTCTTCGTCGCGCGCCATGCCGACGACGCTGACCTTCGCGGCGGGGATCAGTTCGAGCACGCCCGGCAGCATGCCGATACCGGCACGCAGGATGGGCACCAGGGTGATCTTGCGGCCCTTGATACGCCGCACCGTGAGCGATGTTCCGGCCCAGCCTTCAATCTCGACCGCCTCGGTCTCCAGGTCCGCCGTTGCCTCATAGGTCAGCAGGGTCGCAACTTCCGAGGACAGCTCGCGGAAGGACTTGGTGCTGTTGTCGGCGCGGCGCATCAACCCGAGCTTGTGCTGCACCAGCGGATGGCGGACTTCAACAATCTTCATGTACGGACCAGTGGCGGGAGTGTTGCAAGGGTGGCCCCAACCACCAAAGCGCCACCCAGGACTGGCGATCCTGCGGCGCGGTCCAAGGCGACCGAGGCAGGCGGGACCGCCTGGCGCGCGCAGAAAAACGCCCGGGTTTGCCCGGGCGTTTGGTGGGTTCTCAAGCGGCCCGCTTCATGCAGGGCGCCAATGCGCTATCTGACCTTTTTGTACACGGTCATGCCGAGCAGGAACAACACAACAGCAATCACGATCGCGGCGATAAACAGGAACTTGGCAATTCCCATCGCTGCGCCGGCCATGCCGCCGAAGCCGAGCACGCCTGCAATCAGGCCGATAACGGCAAATATGATGGCCCACTTGATCATTGGTTGGTCTCCTCGTCGTCGAGCGATTCCGGTGCTCCGGCCGTCATGGCCGATACCGTCGCTCCCGAAACCAACGCTACCGATCGGGATGTGCGATGCAGGTGAACAGGGGAGCGCTCATTTGGCCACGTCTCGCAAAGCGCGCGCTTTGCTGCCGGTGGCAACCGCTTGATCGCATACTCCGTGCGGCTGGCGCTGCTGCGGTCAGGGCAGGCAAATTGCCCGAGTAACCGCAGGGGTGGGTTTGATCGCGTGTAGCGCGCGCCTTTTCCGGCTGCGTGTTGTGCAAAGCGACGCGGGACATCGGTGGTAATACCCGTGTACACGCTGCCGTTGCGGCACTCCAGCAGATAGACAAACCAGGCCATGGCCTCAGTGTAGCGGCGTGACGGCGGAACGAATGTTCATGCGCGGTTGAGGCGTTCGTCCTCAAGCGGCCCTAGACTGATTGCTCATATCCGCTGTGGTCCCACACATGCCTTCGCACTGGCGCATTCCCGCCATCTTCCTAGCGCTGATGCTCTCGGCCTGCAGTCCGCAGCAGGTCGGGGAGAAGACCAGCGGCGAGGTGATCCAGACCCGGGGAGAGTCGCGCAGCGGGGCCGTGTCGGATGCCGAGGTGGTGGCAAACGATCCCTACGTCACGGTCACGACTGACCGCTCCAGCATCGACTGGCAGCCGATGACGCTGGAAGCCGGGCAGGCGTGGATCAGTTGCGATCACGACTACGCCAATGGCGAGGGCGTGCCGCTCGCGTCTGCAGGCTACACCGAGATCCGCGCAGCACTGGAGCCTTGTGGCGCTGGCGGGCTGATGCGCCTGCGCTACGAGGGCAAGATCTCGGCTGAGTTCACCGCCCTGATCGAGCGGACGGTGGAGGTCGCCGACACGCTGGGCATCCACAAGCGGATCCTCGACATCGACTCGACCGGGGGCCAGATCGAGGAGGCGATCCGTTCCGGCGACATGATCGGCGCCTCCCGGTGGACCATCTGGGTACGCGAGGGGGCGGTCTGCCACAGCTCCTGCGTGCTGGTCCTGGCCGCCGGCGACATGCGGATGATCGCCGGAAAGGTCGGCATCCACCGGATGATCCGGATCAGCTCCAAGGCCACCTCCCGCGCCGAGCTGCAGGAAGAACTGCAGGCCGTCCACGCCGATGTGCGCGAGTACCTGCAGCGCAACGGGGTCGCGTTCGCGATCGCCGACCTGATGATGACCGTACCCAACCGCAGCCTGCGCCTGCTCACCGCCCAGGAGATGGACTTGTACGGGCTGGAAGGGCGCAACGCGGCGGAGGACGACCTCCAGCGCATCGAGTTGACCCGGCGCTGCGGCGCAGATTTTGTTCAGCGAAAGGACGCCTTCTTCCGCGCATTTGACCGCGAGTGCCAGGTGCCGTCGGAGGATGTGGGCAGCATGGGTGACTGCGGTCTGCAGTTGCGCAAGCGCTTTGGTTTCCCGGATGCACAATGCCCTTTGCAGAGCCCGTTGTCGGAGTTCGACTCTGCGGTGAATGTGTCCATGCGCCACCGCAGCGACACCTCGACCGGCTGACAAACGGACCGCGGCGGATCGCCGCCCTCTCACGGTTTGCCCACGCCCCCTTAATGCCACCGCGCGCACTCTGATCGGCAGATGCGCCGCCGGCGCTGGTGAAAAAGGAGGTCTGTCGTGACAGGCAAGAATGTCGGAGATGATCTTAAATCCATGGCTCAGGACGTGGCGGATCTGGGCGCCGGGTACATGCGCATCGGCCGCCGCTGGCTGGAAATGCAGAGGAACCAGGTCGTTGAGGCTTATGACGACATGGGCGACCGCGAAGGGTCCCCAACCGCGGGTGAATCCCGCGGTCGCCGTAGTGGCCGTGGGCCACACGGTAGAGGCAGTCGTTGGGAGGGCAGGGCCGGCGCCGGTCCGGACAGCTATCTGGACGACACCCAGGGCCCGGGCTACGCCGAGCCGGGCAGGACCCAGCCGCCATTCGGGGGCGGGGGGACGGGCGATGACTCCGACTTCCTGCCGCCGGGGAATCCGACCTATGGGCGCTCGAGTTACAGGGGCGTTGGTCCGAAGAACTACACGCGCTCGGATCAGCGCATCACCGAGGATCTGTGCGAGAGCCTGACCCGCTGCAGGCATGTTGATCCCAGCGACGTCTCGGTCAATGTATCCGGCGGCGTGGTCACCCTGACGGGCACCGTGCGCGAGCGCTGGATGAAGCACCGGATCGAGGATTTGGCGGCGGCATGCGACGGGGTGCGCAGCGTCGAGAACAAGATCCAGGTGCCCTCAGCGGAAAGTGCCTCCGAGGGCGTCTCCGCCGGCGACACCACGCTGCCCGATACCGACCTCTGAGCCCCGTCCGCCCGCTCAAACGGCGGTGGTTAGCACCAGAACCTCGACCCCGTCCAGGCTGACCAACTGGCCGGGTCGAACCTTGCAGGTTTTGCGAAGTTCGACCTTTCCGTCAACAGCCACCGCGCCGCTGGCAACGATCTGCTTGCCAATGCCGCCGCTGTCGCAGAGGCCGACCAGCTTCAACAGCTGGTTCAGTTCCACATATTCGTGACCGTCATCGAGTTCGAATTCCAGTGTTTCCATCAGGGCGGCCGCTACGAGGGGGCCCTCAGCGTCGCAGCGGCTTGCAGGGGACGCAAGCCGCAGTGAACGCGAATCGCGGATGCAGCGCTGCAACCTGCGATCATGGCGCAATGACCAGCGACGCCCCCGAGCATTCCTTCGCCACCCTCGATCTCTCCGCCCAGCTTTTGCAGGGTGTCGAGGCACTGGGCTACACCCAGCTCACTCCCGTACAGGCCCAGGCCTTGCCGGCAATACTGGAGGGGCGTGACGTCATTGCCCAGGCGCCGACCGGCAGCGGCAAGACCGCCGCGTTCGGGCTGGGTGTTCTCAGCCGGGTCGATGCCGGTCGAATCCAGACCCAGGCGCTGGTGCTCTGTCCGACCCGCGAGCTCGCCGACCAGGTGGGCAGGCAACTGCGAAAACTGGCGCTGGGCATTCCCAATCTGAAGCTGTCGGTGCTGTGCGGCGGCATGCCGCTCGCGCCGCAACTGGCGTCGCTGGCCACGCACGATCCCCAGGTGGTGGTCGGCACTCCAGGCCGGATCCAGGAGCTATTGCGCAAGAAGGCGCTGCACCTGCGCGGAGTCCACACGCTGGTGCTGGATGAGGCGGACCGCATGCTGGATATGGGCTTCGAAGACCAGATACGCGAAATCGTCGGCAAGCTTCCCGTGGATCGGCAGGGCCTGATGTTCTCGGCGACGTTCCCTGAGGGGATTCGCGCGTTGGCCGGGGCGATGCTTCGCAACCCGGTTCAGGTGACCGTCGCATCGTCGGAAAGCCCGACCCGCATCCGCCAGTTGTTCTACCAAGTCGAGCCGGGACGCAAGACGCCGCTGTTGGCGGCGCTGCTGCTGCAGTTCCGTCCGGAGTCGTGCGTGGTGTTCTGCAACATGCGCCGTGACACAGAGGAGGTCGTCGAATCGCTCGCCCATTACGGTTTCACGGCACTCGCGCTGCACGGCGACATGGAGCAGCGCGACCGCGACGAGATCCTGCTGCGCTTTGCCAACCGCAGTTGCAGCGTGCTGGTTGCCAGTGACGTCGCCGCGCGCGGGCTGGATGTCGAGGATCTGGCTGCGGTGGTCAATTACGAGCTGCCGACCGACGCGGACACCTACGTGCACCGGATCGGCCGCACCGGCCGCGCGG
>NZ_JXSS01000069.1 GCF_000855665.1 Lysobacter sp. A03 | reverse complement strand
CAGCCAGACCGCGTACGCGTCCAGGTCGCCGTCGAATTCCTGCGCGGTGCCGTCGGCCACGCGCCAGAACGTGTCGCAGACCAGCCCGATCAGGTGGCGATCATGGCTGACCAGCACGATGGCGCCTTCGAAGACCGCCAGCGCTTCCGCCAGGGCCTCGCGCATGTCGAGGTCCAGATGGTTGGTCGGCTCGTCCAGCAGCAGCACGTTGGGCTGTCGCCACGCGATAAGGGCCAGAGCCAGCCGGGCGCGCTCGCCGCCGGAGAAGGTGTCCACCGACTCGAACGCGCGATCGCCGGGGAAATTCCACTTGCCCAGGAAGTCGCGCAGCTGCTGGGTGGACACGCCGGGGGCGATGTCGGCCAGGTGGTCGATCGCGCTCGTGCCGGCGCGCAGGGATTCGACCGTGTGCTGGGCGAAATAGCCGATCCGCAGGTCCGGATGGCCGCTGCGCTCGCCGGCGAGCAGGGGCAGCTCACCGACTAGGGTCTTCACCAGGGTCGACTTGCCGGCGCCATTGGGGCCGAGCAACGCGATCCGGTCACCCGCCTCCAGGATGAAGCCGATGTCGTGCAGGATCGTGGCCGGACCGCTGTCGGTGCTGTAGCCGCAATCGGCATGGGTGATGCGCAGCAGTGCGTAGGGAAGCTTGGCGGGGGCGGGAAATTCGATGCGGAATGCTCGCTCGATACGCACCGCCTCGGTGCCGGCCATCTTGGCCAGGCGCTTGACCCTTGACTGCGCCTGCTTGGCCTTGGCGGCGCTGGCGCTGAAACGATCGACGAAGCTCTGCAGGTGGGCGCGCTCGGCCTGGGTCTTCTCGTGGGTGATCTGCTGCAGGCGCAGGTGCTCCGCGCGCTGTCGCTCAAACGCCGTGTAGTTGCCTGAGTAGAGGCGCGCGCTGCCGTCGTGCAGGTGCAGCGTGTGGCTGGTGACCTCGTCGAGGAACTCGCGGTCATGGCTGATCAAGAGCAACGTGCCGGGGTAGTGCAGCAGCCACTGCTCCAGCCACAGCACCGCGTCCAGATCCAGGTGATTGGTCGGCTCGTCGAGCAGCAGCAGGTCACTGGGCGTCATCAGCGCGCGGGCCAGATTGAGCCGCACCCGCCAACCGCCGGAGAACGTGCTCACCGCCCGCGAGTGGGCCTCTGCCGCAAAACCGAGACCGTGCAGCAGCTTGCCGGCGCGCGCGCTGGCGTCGTAGCCATTGAGCTCCTCGAGGAGGTGGTGCGCCTCGGCGACGGCTTCCCAGTCCTCGCTGGCGAAGGCGTTGGCTTCGGCCTGGATCGCCGCATGCACCGGCGCGTCGCCGGAGAGGACGAAGTCGATCGCGGCATCCGGCAGCGATGGCGTCTCCTGGGCGACGCTGGCCACGCGCACCCGTCCGGGAATGTCCAGATCGCCGCGATCGGCCTCCAGCTCTCCCTGCATGGCGGCGAACAGGGAGGACTTGCCGGTACCGTTGCGGCCGATCACGACCACTCGACAGACGGCCTGCAGGACCAGATCGACTTTGGACAACAGCAGGCGCTCGCCGCGGCGAAGGGCGAAATCTTTGAAGGCAATCATCGGGGCATTGTACGTGGGCAGCGCTGGCGCAGCGGGCGGCTGGATTCGAGTCAACGCGCCGGGCGCGCCTTCGTTCAGACCGCGATGACCGGCCGTCGCACATGGCCTTCGCGCTTGTGGATGCACCGTCGCACCGACATGATCGACTCCCGAACACGCACTGGCTGCCCATGCCCCACGAAACCGACCTGATCAACATCATTGCCGTGGGGTTGCTGCTGGCGTTCGTGTTCGGCGCGCTGGCCAACCGGCTGCGCCTGTCGCCGCTGGTCGGCTATCTCGCCGCCGGGATCGTGGCCGGTCCGTTTACTCCGGGCTTCGTCGGCGACCAGGACCTTGCGGCGCAACTGGCCGAGATCGGCGTGATGCTGCTGATGTTCGGGGTCGGACTGCACTTCTCGATCAAGGACCTGATGGCGGTGAAGTGGATCGCCATCCCCGGCGCCCTGGCGCAGACCACGGTAGCGACCTTGCTGGGCTGGGGACTGGCGTCATGGATGGGCTGGTCGACCGTGCACGGGCTGGTGTTCGGGTTCTCGCTGGCGACGGCCAGCACCGTGGTGTTGCTGCGGGCCATGGAGGACCGCCGCCTGCTGGACACCAACCGCGGCCGGATCGCGGTGGGTTGGCTGATCGTCGAGGACCTGCTGTGCGTGGTGGCGCTGGTGCTGATGCCGGTGCTGGGCGAGATCACCAACCCCAGCCCGGGCGGCGAGGTCCACACGTTTGGATCGATCGTGGTGTCGATGGTACTGACGGTGATGCAGGTGTCGGCCTTCGTCGCGGTGATGCTGGTGGTCGGGCGCCGGGTGATTCCCTGGGTGCTGGAGCGCACGGCGGGCACCGGGTCGCGCGAGCTTTTCACGCTGGCGGTGCTGTCCATCGCGCTCGGGGTGGCCTACGGCTCGGCCGAGCTGTTCGGGGTGTCGTTCGCACTGGGCGCCTTCTTTGCCGGGCTGCTGCTCAACGAGTCGGAGTTCAGCCACAAGGCCGCCAGCGACTCACTGCCGCTGCGCGATGCGTTCGCAGTGCTGTTCTTCGTCTCGGTGGGCATGCTGTTTGACCCGCGGATTCTGGTGGAACAGCCGCTGCACGTGCTGGCCACCGTCCTGATCATCCTGTTCGGCAAATCCGCGGCGGCCTACGTCATCGTGCGCGCATTCGGTTACCCCAACATCACCGCGCTGACCATTTCCGCCAGCCTGGCGCAGATCGGCGAGTTCGCCTTCATCATCGCCGGCCTGGGCGTGGTGCTGGGAATCATGAATGACGAGGCGCAGGACCTGGTACTGGCCGGTGCGCTGATCACGATCATGCTCAACCCGCTGATTTTCGTGCTGGTGGACCGCTGGCAGGCGCGCAACGAGCGGAGCGGCGCTGAGCATGGAGCACCGGTACCCACGGCCGGTCCCGCGCTGGAGCTGGACAACCACGCGATCGTCATCGGCTTCGGCCGCGTCGGCCGCGAACTGGTCAAGCTGCTGCGCGAGAAAGGCGTGCCCGTGCTGGTGATCGACGACAGCGGCCATCACGTCGACCGCGCGCATGCGATGGGCATCCCGGCGATCCGCGGCAACGCCGCCGCCGACCTGGTGCTGGCCGAGGCGCATCCGGAAAACGCAACCATAGCGATTCTGGCCATTCCGCAACCGCTGGAGGTCGGCGAGACCATGGCCAAACTGCGCGCGATCAACCCGTCGCTGACCCTGCTGGCGCGCGCGCACAGCGATGGCGAGGTGCAACACCTGCTCGCCCACGGCGCCGACGGGGTGGTGCTGGCCGAGCGCGAGCTGGCCCACAGCCTGGCGGAGATGGTCATGGCCACGCCCACCTACCGCGGCGCCAATCACCTGCCGCGGGTCGCGACAGACTGAAAAACAGGCGACCGCCTGGCTCATGGCGCGGGCAGATCGTCGTTGCAGGTGTGTTCACCCGGCATTCCATCCGGGTCGTTTGACCCAAGCGCTAAAATTGCGTTAATAGGAGCGACGCCGTCGTTACGGCGAATTCTGGAAAACTCCCCCATGACACCCCGCCGCCTCCCCCTCGCTATTGCACTGGCCATCGCTGCTCCGGTTGCGTTCGCACAATCCGCGCCAGCTCCGAAAAACCCTACAACGCTTGACCAGATCATCGTCACGGGCACCCGGGTCAGTGACCGCACGGTCGCCGAGTCGCAGTCGCCGATCGACATCATCACCCCGGAGATCCTGCAGGCCACCGGTACGACCGAGCTGGCCACCGCCCTGTCACGCGCCCTGCCCTCGCTGAACTTTCCTCGCCCGGCGGTGACCGACGGCACCAGCGCGATCCGTCCGGCGCAGTTGCGCGGCCTCTCGCCCGACCAGGTGCTGGTGCTGGTCAACGGCAAGCGCCGCCATGTGTCCGCGCTGCTCAACGTCAACGGCAGCATCGGTCGCGGGTCGTCGGCGGTGGATCTCAACGCCATCCCGGTCGCCGCGATCGCGCGGGTCGAGGTGCTGCGCGACGGCGCCTCAGCCCAGTACGGTTCGGACGCGATCGCCGGTGTGGTCAACATCGTGCTCAAGGGCAGCGAGGGCGGTGGCGGACTGGCCGTGGACTTCGGCCGCTACTCGGCGGGCGACGGATCCCAGTTCCAGATTTCCGGCGACACCGGCGCGCGGTTTGCCCAGGACCGTGGGTTCGTCCACGTCGCAGGACAGCTCGGACAACAGGATCCAACCAACCGTGCCGGTCCGTTCCAGCCGTACACGCCGTCGACGCTGCCCAACACCGGCAACAACCCGGGTCTGGGTGAAGTGGGTTACATGTACGGCGATCCGCAGGTGGACTCGCGCGCGGTCTCGGCCAATGCCGGGTTCGATTTCAGCGACAACATCAGCGCCTACGCGACCGCGGCGGCCAGCAATCGAGACATCACCTCCTACGCCTTCCACCGCTCGCGCAACCACAGCGGACAGGGTGCGTTGATCTCGCAGTTCTATGATGCCGGCTACGTGCCTGAGATCGCGATGCTCTCGCAGGACCGCTCGCTGGTTGCCGGGCTGAAAGGTAGCAACGACAGCGGCTGGATGTGGGACGTGAGCTACAACTACGGCTACAACCACATCGACTTCCAGACCCGCAACACGCTCAACTACAGCCTCGGATCCGCCAGCCCGACCAGCTTCTATGACGGGGCCCTGGAGTACACCCAGAACCTGGTCAACGCCGATGTCACCAAGACCCTGGATTGGGGAATGCAGTACCCGGCGACGCTCTCGTTTGGCGCCGAGTACCGCCGCGAGAAGTGGAACCAGTCGCCAGGCGAACCCAACTCCTATACCAATGGCGGTGCGCAGGGCTTCCAGGGTTTCACTCCGGAGAACTCCGGCCACTTCGACCGTGACAGCTACGCCGCCTACATCGGCCTGGAAGCAGACTTCACTGACCAGTTCTCCGCCGGCATCGCAGGGCGCTACGAGGACTACAGCGATTTCGGCAGCGAGACGTCCGGCAAGCTGTCGGCGCGCTACGCCTTCACCGATGCGGTGGCGCTGCGCGGCACGGTGGCCAGCGGATTCCGCGCGCCGTCGCTATCCCAGCAGCACTATCAGGTGGTGACATCAAACTACAGCGGTGCGCTGGATCGCTTCTTCGATTCCGGGACCTTCCCCGCCAGCAGCGCCGCGGCGCGTGCCCTGGGCGCGGAGCCGCTGCAGGCCGAGACCTCGCTGTCCTACAGCCTGGGCCTGGTATTGCAGCCGGTGGACCGGCTGTATGTCACCGTCGACGCCTATCAGATCGAGATCGATGACCGCATCGTGCTCTCGTCCAACCTGCCGCTTGGTTCGAACGTGGCGGCGCAGGCGCTGCTGGCCAGCCTGGGAATCAACGGCGTGACGGCTGCGCGGTACTTCAACAACGCCATCGACACCCGCACCCGCGGCGTCGACGTGATCGGCAGCTATGGCATTCCGCTGGAAAACGGCAAGCTCACCCTCACCGCCGGCTACAACTACAACAAGACCGAGATCACCCGCGTGGCGCCCAACCCGGCCGTGCTCACCGCCCTGGACGCGGATTTCTATCGCGTCGGCCGCGACGAGCAGGGCCGGATCGAGGAAGGATTCCCGCGCAACAAGACCACCCTCAGTGGAGCGTGGAATCTCGATCGCTGGGACTTCGTCCTGGGTGCGACGCGCTATGGCGAGTTCACCACCCGCGTCGGCGAGACGGGCAACCCGGACTTCGACCAGACCTACGGCGGCATCTGGACGGTGGATGCATCAGCCAGCTTCAAGCCAAGCCAGGGCTGGGCTTTGACGGTCGGTGCGGACAACCTGCTCAACGAGTACCCCGATCGCACCATCGCGCCCAACGCCAACCACAACCAGTTCCCGTACAGCAGCCAATCGCCGAGCGGCTTCAACGGCGCATTCGTCTACGGCCGCATCGCCTACAAGTGGTAAGCACCGTCGCTGTGTAGCCGGCGCCCGTCCGGGCCGGAGCGATAAAAAAGAGCCCCGCACACGCGGGGCTCTTTTCATTTCCGCCAAGGGCTCCCGGGCCCAGCGCGATTCGGTCCGGCGGCCGGTCAGGCCTTCGTGAACACCAGGCGGCCGCGCTCGGCATCGACGTGGATGGTCTCGCCGCTGAGGAACTCGCCCGACAGGATCTTGCTCGCCAGCGGGTTCTCCAGTTGCTGCTGGATCGCGCGCTTGAGTGGGCGCGCGCCGTAGACCGGGTCAAAGCCGACATCGGCCAGCAACGCCAGTGCGCTGTCGGACAACTCCAGCGCCAGTCCACGTTCGGCCAGACGCTTGTCCAGACCGTGCAGCTGGACCTTGGCGATCTCGCGGATCTGCTGCTTGTCCAGCGAATGGAACACGACGATGTCGTCCAGGCGGTTGATGAACTCCGGGCGGAAGTGGCTCTGCACCACGCCCATCACCGCGGCCTTCATTTGCGTGTAGCTCTCGGGTGAATCGTCGCCGTCCATCTCCTGGATCATCTGGCTGCCCAGGTTGGACGTCATCACGATCACCGTGTTGCGGAAATCGACCGTGCGGCCCTGGCCGTCGGTCAGGCGGCCGTCGTCGAGCACCTGCAGCAGGATGTTGAACACGTCCGGGTGCGCCTTTTCGACCTCGTCCAGCAGGATCACACTGTAGGGGCGGCGGCGGACCGCCTCGGTCAGGTAACCGCCCTCCTCGTAGCCGACGTAGCCCGGGGGCGCACCGACCAGCCGGCTGACCGCGTGCTTCTCCATGAACTCGCTCATGTCGATGCGGATCATTGCCTCGGAACTGTCGAACAGGAACTCGGCCAGCGCCTTGCACAGCTCGGTCTTGCCGACGCCGGTGGGACCGAGGAACAGGAAGGACCCCGACGGCCGGTTGGGATCGGACAGCCCGGCACGCGAGCGGCGCACCGAGTCGGAAACGACCTTGATCGCCTCGTCCTGGCCAATGACCCGCTTGTGCAGCAGGTCTTCCATCTGCAGCAGCTTCTCGCGCTCGCCCTCAAGCATCTTCGCCACCGGAATGCCGGTCCAGCGGCTGACCACCTCGGCGATCTCCTCGTCGGTCACCTTGTCCTGGAGCAGGGTGAAGCCCTTGGTCTCGGCTTCGTGCGCGGCCTGGGCCTGCTTCTCCAGCTCGGGCAGGCGGCCGTACTGGATCTCGCTCATGCGGGCGTAGTCCTGGGCGCGCTGCGCGGCTTCCAATTCCAGCTTGGCCGCCTCGATCTTCTCCTTGATCTTCGTGGCGCCCTGCAACGTCGCCTTCTCGGCCTTCCAGACCTCCTCCAGGTCGTTGAACTCGCGCTCAAGCACGGCGATCTCGTCCTCGAGGTCGGCCAGGCGCTGCTTGGACGCGTCATCCTTTTCCTTCTTCAGTGCCTCGCGCTGGATCTTCAGCTGGATCAGCCGGCGTTCCTTGCGGTCCAGCTCCTCTGGCTTGGAGTCGATCTCCATCCGGATCCGGCTGGCGGCCTCGTCCATCAGGTCGATGGCCTTGTCGGGCAACTGGCGATCGGCGATGTAACGGTGGCTCAGGGTCGCGGCGGCGACGATCGCCGGGTCGGTGATCTCCACCCCGTGATGCACCGCGTAGCGCTCCTTCAGCCCGCGCAGGATGGCGATGGTGTCCTCCACGCTCGGCTCGCCCACCAGCACCTTCTGGAAGCGCCGCTCCAACGCGGCGTCCTTCTCGATGTACTGGCGGTACTCGTCCAGCGTGGTCGCGCCAATGCAGTGCAACTCGCCACGCGCCAGCGCCGGCTTGAGCATGTTGCCGGCGTCCATCGAGCCTTCGGCCTTGCCCGCGCCGACCACGGTGTGCAACTCGTCGATGAACAGGATCACCTGGCCCTCGCTCTTGGCCAGGTCGCTGAGCACGCCCTTGAGGCGCTCCTCGAACTCGCCGCGGAACTTGGCTCCGGCAATCAACGAACCCATGTCCAGCGACAGCAGACGCCGGCCGCGCAGCCCTTCGGGCACCTCGTTGTTGATGATGCGCTGGGCCAGACCTTCCGCGATCGCGGTCTTGCCCACGCCGGGCTCGCCGATCAGCACCGGGTTGTTCTTGGTCCGGCGCTGCAGGACCTGGATGGTTCGACGGATCTCCTCGTCGCGACCGATCACCGGGTCGAGCTTGCCCGACTCCGCCAGCGCGGTCAGGTCGACGGTGTATTTCTCCAGCGCCTGGCGCTGGTCCTCGGCATTTTCCGACTGCACGGCCTCACCTCCACGAATCTTGTCGATCGCCGCCTCCAGGCGGGACTTGTCCGCACCGGCGGCCTTCAGCGCGCGACCGGTTTCTCCACCATCCTCCAACGCGGCCAGAACGAACAGCTCGGTGGCGATGAAGCCATCCCCACGCTGCTGGGCATACTTGTCGGTAAGGTTGAGCAGCCGCGAGAGGTCATTGCCGACGCTGACGTTGCCGGCCTGGCCGGACACGGTCGGCAGTTTCTGCAGCGCCTCACCGAGGCGCTCGCGCAGAAGCGGTACGTTGACGCCCGCCTGCGACAGCAGCGGCCGCGTGCTGCCGTCTTTCTGGTCGATCAGAGCCGTCAGCAGGTGCACCGGTTCGATGACGCTATGGTCGCGCCCGACCGCCATTGATTGCGCGTCGGCAAGCGCTTGCTGGAAGCGCGATGTGAGCTTGTCCATCCGCATGTCGAGTCCTCGAGAGTCAGGGCGACCGCCGGGTCGCGATACCCAAGACATGAGGTTTGCGACCGCCAGTTCAAGATCCCGTGGCGACTATCGCTCGCCGGTCAGCATCGCTACAACACCATCCAGGCATGCTTGCCGCTTCAGGCAACACTCCGGGGCAGGCGCGCCAGCGCTGATCGCCCCCACTAGAGAACGCCCGGGACGGCCGACCGCCGGCTTGAGCAATCTCCCCAATCGCGAGTCCAACATGCCCCAATACGACCCCCAGGCACTGCAGCAGAAGTACGAGCGCTGGCGCGAGCTGCACCGGCAGCAGGAGCAGGCTCAAGCGCAGTGGCTTGAGGCGGAGGCGCTGCTTCACGAACTGCAGGCGTACTACCAAAGCCTTCAGTGGCGCGAGGATCACGCCAACGATGTGCCGATCGAATGCAACAACGGCGAATACTGCATCCTCAGCGAGGACACCCTGTGGAACATGCTGACCGACCGCGACGAGGTGGCGAAACGCTGGATGCGCCTCGGGCTTGATGCGTTCGACCGCAACTAGCCGTTTGAACTCGACCCGCGTGACCCGGTTCGGATTCAGGCATCCGGTTGCAGCCACACCAATGACGCCATCCGTCCGGTCCGCTGGTCGCGACGGTGCGAGTAGAAGCGCGCGGGTTCGGCGATCGTGCACAGCCCGCCACCAAAGATACGGTCCGCCGCCAACCCCGCCTGCATCAGCCGTCGCCGGGCCAGCGCGTACAGATCAACGTTCCAGTGCCCCTGCCGGGTTGCAATGAACGCGCTTTCCGCCAACGCGTCGCGCGACACGAACGCGTCGCGGACCTCGGCACCGACCTCGTAACGCTGCGGCCCGGCCGCCGGCCCAAGCCAGGCGATCAGCCGCTCCGGCGGGGACGTCATCGCGGCCACTGTGGCTTCCAGTACGCCGCCCGCCAGGCCCCGCCAGCCGGCATGCGCCGCGCCCACCTCGCTGCCGTCATCGGCGCTGAACAGCACCGGCAGGCAGTCGGCGGTAAGGATTGCCAGAACCGTGCCGGGCAGGGACGTAACCGCCGCGTCGGCTTCCGGTTCGGTGGTGCCCGCATTTCCACGACGCGCGCCCGCGCGGAACACGGTCGTTCCATGCACCTGCCGCAACCACACGGGCGCTGAGGGCAACCTCGCCAGAGCGATCAGTGCCGCACGGTTGGCACCCACCGCCGACGGATCGTCACCATCGGCGGCATATCGATTGCCCAGGTTGAACCGGTCGAACGGCGCCGCCGACACACCCGCGCCATGGCGCAGCGTGGTGAGCCCACACACCCCGCACGGCGCGGGCCAGTCAGCCGGCAGGAGCGGCGAGGCGCGCACTCAGCGTCCGCGCTCCAGCGCCTCGGCGGTGTCGTCGCGCAGCGCCGTCACCAGGGCCTGCATGTCCGCCGGCATCGGTGCGCTGCACCGCACCGGCTCGTTGGTCACCGGGTGCACGAACTCCAGCGTCTCGGCGTGCAGGGCCTGACGCCTGAACCCCCTCAGCGCGGTTACCAGCGCCTCGTTGGCGCCGCGGGGCAGTTTCAGCGATCCGCCATACAGCGGATCACCGATGATCGGGTGCTTGAGGTGGGCCATGTGGACGCGGATCTGGTGGGTGCGACCCGTTTCCAGCCGGCACTCCAGCAGGGTGTGCGCGCGAAAACGCTCGCGCAGGCGGAAGTGGGTGATCGCGTCGCGGCCGTCCTCACGCACCGCCATGCGGATGCGGTCGCGCGGGTGGCGATCAATCGGCGCCTTGGCGGTGCCGCCCGACACCAGCGCACCCGACACCACGGCCAGGTACTGGCGATGGACCTCGCGCGATGACAGTTGCTCGACCAGCGCGGTGTGGGCAACCAGCGTGCGGGCGACCACCATCACCCCGGAGGTGTCCTTGTCCAGGCGATGGACGATGCCGGCGCGCGGCAGGGCGTTCAAGTCCGGCTGGCGATACAGCAGCGCGTTGACCAGGGTTCCGTCCGGATTGCCGGCGCCGGGGTGCACGACCAGGCCGGCGGGCTTATCAATCACGATCACGTGCTCGTCCTCGAACAGGACGTCCAGCGGAATGTCCTCCGGCTCCGAGCGGGTCTGCACGTCCGGCGTTACGTTCAGGCTGACCAGCTCGCCACCGTGCACCGGGTCGCGCGGACGCACCGTATTGCCGTCCAGCAGGACTTCACCGGACTTGATCCAGCCCGACAACCGGGAGCGAGAATAGGACGGGAACAACTCCGCCACCACGGCATCGAAGCGGCGTCCGGCAGCGGCGGCGGGCACGGTGGCCTGGAGGGCGATGTCGGGTTGGCTCATTGGCAGGACACGGTTAAGGGCACACGGCGCGGGACTGCTATTATCGGCGCTTCGTGCCCCCGGCGCCCGTGATATCGACCATGACCCATCGTTCTGCCCCCCTCCGCGTGCTGTCGCTGCTGCTGATCGTTGCTTTCATCGGCCCCGGCTGCTCCATGTTCAAGAAGAAAGACACCACTCCGGAAGCCGCGCCGGTCGAGGAGCTGTACGAGAAGGGCCACTCCGCCATGAAGCGCGGCAACTGGTCCGCCGGTGCTGCCAACTTCAAGGGCCTGGTCGCCCAGTACCCGTACGGTGCCTACACCGAGCAGGCGCTGATCGAGACCGCGTACGCGCAGTACAAGGCCGGCAACCATGAGGAAGCGATCAGCAGCATCGACCGCTTCATCCGCACTTACCCGACGCATCGCAACATCGCCTACCTGTACTACCTGCGCGGCCTGGTGAACTCCAGCCGCGACACGGTGTTCCTGCAGAAGGTCTGGAAGCTCGATCCCAGCCGCCGCGACCTGGCCACGCCGCACCAGGCCTACAACGACTTCTCCATCGTTGTGGAGCGCTATCCCAACAGCCGCTATGCCGCGGACGCGCGCGAGCGCATGGCCGAGCTGCAGAACACCTTCGCCCGACACGAGCTGGAAGTCTCGCTGTACAACCTGCGCCGCACGGCCTATGTCGCGGCGGTGGAACGCGCGACCTACCTGCTGGAGACCTACCCGGACAGCAAGTACCAGAATGACGCGATCGCCGCCTTGGCCGCTGCGTACACGGGCCTGGGCAACGAGACCCTGGCCGCCGATACCCGCGACCGCCTGCAGAAGGCCGATCCGAGTCATCCGTACCTGGCAGGCAACTGGCCGAAGTACCCGGGTGACTGGCGCAAGCTCAACCCGTTTGCACGCGAGAAGTCGGCGCTGGATTACTGAGCGGCACCCCCGCGTTCGCGAAAACATCCGATGCATCAGGAAACGCCGCCTCCGGGCGGCGTTTTGCCGTGGACAGGATTCGCTACCGGCAGCACCGCCCGAAACCCTTGCTTCTCCAGCAGCTGCAGGAGTAGTTGCAGCGTCTCCACGTTGCGTCCATGCCGCGCGCCTTCATGCATCAGCACGATCGCGCCCGATGCCAGATCGCGTTCGATGCGGGCAACCACCGCTTGCGGATCTGCGGCCACGGCGTCGAACCCACGGGCGCTCCAGGCGACCCGCGCCAGGCCGTGTTCGCGCAGCGCCGTGGCAACAAACGGGTTGGCCATACCGACCACGGCACGGAACCAGCGCGGAGCGACGCCGGCGATCTCAGTCAGCTCGGCCTGCGCGCGCCCGATCTGCTCGCGCATCCGGGTCGGCCCCAGGGCCCAGAACATCGACTGGGGATGAGTGTGGCTGTGGTTGCCGATCCCGTGCCCGCGCCGCACGATCTCGCGTACCAGCTCGGGGCGCGCCCTCGCGCGCTCGCCCACCAGGAAGAACGTCGCCTTGGCGTCGTGGGCATCCAACAGGTCCAGCACCGCCACGGTGTCATCCGATGGACCGTCGTCGATGGTGAGCCACACCACTTGCTCTTGGGTCGGAAGGCGCGAAAGGACCGGGCTGAACAGCCGCGAATCCGGCTTCAACGTGCCCCAAAGGAACGGCAGATGGCTGGCCAGCATCGCCGGCAGGCCGACCAGCCAGCCCCAGCGCCACCAGATGGCCGCCACCAGCAGCTGGGACGCGAGGAGGATCATCCACCACGCGTGGGGGCGGCGGGGAACGCGGGGGGCTACGGGGATCGCCATGACCTGGATCATGCCAGCGTCAGGCGGCGCTCGTTACACTGGCGGGCCAACCCGGGACGTAATCCGTCCGCACCTTACGGAAGCCTTGCCATGTCACTTGATCCCGCACTGCGTTCGCGCATCGAAGAACTGCTCACCAACAACCGCGTCGTCCTGTTCATGAAAGGTGAGCCAGCCGCGCCTCAATGCGGGTTCTCGGCCAAGGCCGTCGGACTGCTGGGCGCCACCGGGGTGAAGTACCAGCACGTGGACGTGCTGTCGGATCCGGCGATCCGTGAAGGCATCAAGGTCTATGGCGAATGGCCGACGATCCCCCAGCTCTACATCGACAACGAGCTGGTCGGCGGCAGCGACATCATCGAGCAGATCGCCCGCTCCGGCGAGCTCTACACCGCGTTGGGCGTGCCGGCCCCGGACCGCACGCCGCCGGCTATCACCATCACCCCGGCCGCGGCGAAAATGCTTGGCGAGGCCGTGGGCAACGCCGGCAAGGGTTACGCGCTGCAGGTCGAGATCGACCCGCGCTTCAACGCCCGCCTGCAGTTGGCGCCGGTCGATGACAACGCCATCACCAGCGAGGCCGAAGGCCTGCGCGTGCAGTTTGACGTCGCCAGCGCCCAGCGCGCACGCGGGCTGACGATCGACTGGGTGGAGGACGAGCGTGGCCGCGGCCTGGTGATCGACAATCCCAACGCACCACCAAAGGTAGGCGTGCTGGAGGTGACCGAGGCAGCCGCCAAGGTGGCCAACGGCGACGTTGTGCTGGTGGATACGCGCCCTGCCGAGGAACGTGCCTTGGCCTCGGTCAAGGTTCCCTTCAAGACGCTCGACGACAACGGTCGCGCGGCGTTGGAGGACCTGCCCAGAGACACGGAACTGGCGTTCATCTGCCACACCGGCGTGCGCAGCGCCCAGATCGCCGAAGACTTCCGCGCGCTCGGCTTCAAGCGCCTGTACAACGTTGCCGGCGGCATCGCCGAGTGGAGCGCGAAGGTAGATCCGTCGGTACCGACCTACTGAGTCAGCGCACTCGCGGCGGCTTCAGCCGTTGAAGCCGCCTTCGTCCAGCCACGCCTGTTCTGTCGGCGTGGTGGCACGTCCAAACAACGCATTCCGGTGCGGGAATCGACCGAAACGCTCGATGATCGCCTGATGGTGCAGGGCCCACTTGTCGGGCTCCTCGCCGGGCATGGTGCGGTGCAGTTCGACGGACCGCTGCTGCTGCATCGGGTCCTCGCTGTGGGTGAACGGCAGATAGAAGAAGCGCCGCAGTTCCGGGTCGATCTGGGTGTCAAACCCGTGTCCCACCGCACGCGTGGCCACCTCGCAGGCCAACGGATCGGTAGCATAGGCGTGGGCGCTGGCGCGGAAGATGTGGCGCGGGATCTGGTCCAGCAGCAGGACCAGTGCCATCGCACTTTCCGCCGACTCCATCCACTCCTGCAACTCGCCGCGCGACGCGGCCATGTGCGCGTCCAGCAGATGCTCACGCACGCGCCGGTCGAAAGCTTCGCCGCCGCCGAACCACATGTCGGGACCGGCCTCACGCCAGAATTCAAGGACCGCTTCGGCCGTCGTTTCCATCAGGCACCTCGTCAATCGGAATGGGTACCGAAGGTAGCAGGGCATGCGTTTACGGCGCGGTGAGCCGCCATCCCGGCCGGCTGCATGACTATTGTCACTCTTGGCACCATTGCGGTCCGCGGCTACGGTCAATACATGACCATGCTGGCGCCATCGCCGCCGCGACATACCGGGGAAAAATCCAAATGCTACGACCGCACACCGCGCTCCTCACGGCAGCGCTGACACTGGCACTGGGCGTCGCGACGTCCACTGCCGACGCGCGCGCCTCCGCGCTCCCCGACCCCTACCCAAGCACCTATCAGGTCATCGCCTCGCCCGCCGTCCTGATCCAGGGCGCCACCGTGCTCACCGGCACCGGCGAGCGGATGGACGGCGCCGACGTGCTGATGGTGGACGGACGAATCGCCGAGGTGGGTCAGAACCTGTCCGTGCCGGCCAACACCACCGTCGTGGACGGACGCAACAAGTGGGTCACCCCCGGCATCATCGACGTGCATTCGCACCTGGGCGTGTACCCCAGTCCGGGCGTGCGCGCGCACAGCGACGGCAACGAGATGACCGCGCCGGTGACCGCCGCGGTCTGGGCCGAGCATTCGGTCTGGCCCCAGGATCCGGGCTTCAACGCCGCCCGCGCCGGCGGCATCACCTCGCTGCAGATCCTCCCGGGCTCGGCGAACCTGATCGGCGGGCGGGGAGTGACGTTGAAGAACGTGCCCGCGGTCAGCTACCAGGCAATGAAGTTTCCCGGCGCCCCGTGGGGGCTGAAGATGGCCTGCGGCGAGAATCCCAAACGCGTCTACGGCGAAAAGGGCGGTCCGGCGACGCGCATGGGCAACGTCGCCGGCTATCGCGCCGCGTTCATCGAGGCCGCCGAGTACCTGAAAAAGAACGGCGGCGGCAACGATTCGACCCGGAAAAAACGCCGCTGGGGCAAGCAGGACGAAGCCGAAAGCGCAGGCAAGAAGGACCTGAAGCTGGAAACCCTTGCCGGTGCGATCAACGGCGACATCCGCGTGCACATCCACTGCTACCGCGCCGACGAGATGGCCACCATGCTCGACCTCGCCGAGGAGTTCGACTTCCGCATCGCCGCCTTCCACCACGGCGTGGAGGCCTACAAGATCGCCGACAAGCTGGCCCGGTCCGGTACCTGCGCCGCGCTGTGGTCGGACTGGTGGGGTTTCAAACTGGAGGCCTTCGACGGCATCCAGGAAAACATCGCGCTGGTGGACCGCCAGCCCGGGAGCTGCGCGATCCTGCACAGCGATTCGGCCGACGACATCCAGCGCCTCAACCAGGAGGCCGCCAAGGTGATGGCGCACGCGCAACTGGCCGGCATCGAGATCGCACCGGAGCGTGCCATCCTGTGGCTGACCGCCAATCCGGCCAAATCCATGGGCATCGCCGATCAGACCGGCACCCTGGAAACGGGGAAAATGGCCGACGTGGTGCTGTGGAGCGGGAACCCCTTCAGCGTGTACGCCAAGGCCGAGCAGGTCTATATCGACGGCGCGCGCGTGCACGACATCAACGATGCGTCCCGCCGGGCGACCTCCGACTTCATGCTCGGCCAGCCCGCCACCACCGGAGGTGCCCTGTGAAGCGCCTTCCCATGAGCTCGCTGGCCGCGGCCGTGCTGGCACTGTGCGCCATCCCTGCCACCGCGCAGGAGTTGCTGATCCGCAACGCCACCGTGCACACCGGAGCGAGCCCGGCGACCCTCACCAACACCGACGTACTCGTCAGTGGCGGCGTTATCCGCCAGATCGGTGCGGCCCTGACCGCGCCCGCAGGCGTTCGGGTCGTGGACGCCAATGAGCGCCGCCTGACACCGGCCCTGTTCGGCGGCGTCACCGGTATCGGCATCGAGGAGGTCTCCGGGGAGCGCTCCACCGTGGACAGCCGGCTTGGCCTGGGGGCAGCCGGCATGCCGGTGCGCCCGGAGTTCGATGTGACCCTCGCCTACAACCCCGATTCCCTGCTGGTTCCGGTTGCCCGCATCGAGGGCATTGGCTGGACCCTGCTGGGCGCCGGCAGTGACAGCGAAGGCTCCATCATTGGCGGCCAGGGCGGCGTGTTCCGCCTCGACGGCAGCGCGGATCCGATCGGACCAAAAGTCCTGTTTGTCGATATCGGGGCGGATGCGGCCGGACTGAGCGGGCACTCGCGCGCCGCGCAGTGGATGATCCTGGACCAGCTCGTGGACGAGGTGCGCGGCCGGATCCCGGCTGACGCCAAAGCAGCGTTGTTGACGCCCGCCGGGCGCAAGTCACTGGCGACGTATCTCGACAACGGCGGTCGCGTGGTGGTCGCGGTGGGCCGCGCCGCCGATATCCGCCAGCTGTTGCGCTGGTCGGCGAAACACAAGGTAAAGATCGCCATCCTCGGCGGCGCTGAGGCGTGGAAACTGGCACCCCAGCTCGCAGCGGCGGACGTGGCGGTGTTCGTCAACCCGCTGGACACCTTGCCGGGCAGCTTCGACCAGATCGGCGCGACGCCCGAAAATGCGGCCCGGTTGGCGGCGGCCGGAGTGACGGTTGGCTTCAGTCAGAGCGGCGACGGGTCCCACAATGCGCGCAAGATCCGCCAGGCAGCCGGTAATGCGGTGGCCCACGGCCTGCCATGGGACCTGGGCGTCGCCGGGCTGACCTCGGTACCTGCGAAAGTATTCGGCGTGGCCGATACCCTCGGCAGCATCGCCGTCGGCAAGCGTGCCGACATGGCTCTGTGGAGCGGAGACCCGCTGGAAGTCAATGTCGTCGCCACCCACGTCTGGTTCGACGGCAAGCCGATCCAGATGCGCAGCCGGCAGACGGATCTGCGGGACCGGTATCTGCAGCCGCACGTTCCGGCTGAGCGCGGCGGTTTGTCGCCGGCGTATCCAGCGGCAGTGCGTTAGTAGAAGCGCCGAGGACGCATACCCGACGTTACGTAGTGGCGGCGGTTGCAGAAGGTAAACCCGGCGGCTGTGCACCGACAGCGCAGGGGCGGGACCTGCCGGCCTTCGGGGCGAAATAAAGGAGGGGGCCTCCGCCGCAAGCGGAGGCCGGGGGACATTCGCCGCGAAGGTCGGCAGGTCCCGCCCCAATCTCACTCTGCCTTTTTCTCGCTCGCGATCCACTGGTCGATACGCCGCTCCAGCAAGGTCAGCGGCATCGCGCCGCCGCCCAGCACGGCGTCGTGAAAACTGCGGATGTCGAAGTCATCGCCCAGCTCGGCTTCAGCCTTCGCGCGCAGCTGCTGGATCTTGATCATGCCGATCTTGTAGGCCGTCGCCTGGCCTGGCCAGGTGATGTAGCGACGCACCTCGGCCTCGATCGCCTCCGTCGGGATTGAGCTGTTCTCGGCGAAATACGCCACCGCCTGCTGCTGGGTCCAGCCCTTGGCGTGCATGCCGGTGTCGACCACCAGGCGGATCGCGCGCCACATCTCCGAGGTCAGGCGGCCGTACTCGGAGTACGGGTCGGTATAGGTGCCCGGCATCTCGCGCGCCAGCCACTCGGCATACAGGCCCCAGCCCTCGGCGTAGGCGGTGAACCCGGCCTGCTTGCGGAATTCCGGTACGCCTTCCAGTTCCTGCGCGATGGCGATCTGCATGTGGTGGCCCGGCAGTCCCTCGTGGTAGGCGATCACCTCCAGCTCCGTCTTGGGCATCGCGTTCATGTCGGATAGATGCGCGTAGTACACGCCCGGACGGCTGCCATCCGGGGTGCTCGGATAGTAGTGCTGCGCCGCGCCATCCACCTCGCGGAACGCCTCCACGCGCTTGACCACGATGTCCGCCTTGGGCAGCAGGCCGAAGTAGTTCGGCAACTGCTGCTTGATGGTGGCAATCGCCTTGCTGGCGTCGTCGATGTACGCCTGGCGCCCCGCATCGGTGTTGGGATACTTGAACTGCGGGTCGGTGCGCATGAAGTGGAAGAACGCCTGCAGGTCGCCCTGGAAGCCGACCCGTTCTTTCAGCGCTTCCATCTCGCCGCGGATGCGGACCACCTCGTCCAGACCGATCTGGTGGACTTCGTCGGGGGTGAGGTCGGTCGTGGTCGATGCCTGCAGGCGCTGGGCGTAATAGGCCTTGCCATCGGGATGGGTGGTGCCCACTCCGGACGGATTGGCCTTGGCGTTCGGCAGGTCGGCCTTGAACCAGACCAGCACCTCGGCATACGCCGGCTGCACCGCCTCCACCAGCGCTGCGCGCGCCTGCGCCTTCAACTCGGCCGCACGCGCCGCGTCGATCTTGCCGGCCTTTACCAGCGCATCGGCCTTGGCCTGCGCGTCGGCCCACAGCGCGCTGTCGGCGCCGTCGGTAAACGGCGCGCCGGTGACCACCTTGCCACCCTGCTCAAGCACGCCCTCGTGGGCGAAGCGCGGCGGCCGGATGCCTTTCTTCGCCGAGAGCTTCACCTGCTCCATCAATTGCCCGAACGCCCGCGGCGCCTCGCGGAGGCGCGCGATATAGGCGAGGTAGTCGGACTCATCCTCCACCTTGTGGAAGTTGATCAGGAACGTCGGCAGCTGCGATTGCATTCCTCCCATCTGCTCGAACGGGTACTGGTGGTCGACAAACCGGTGGCCGGCCCTGGACTGCTCGACCTGATACGCAAACAGGTCCCAGGACAGCTGCGCGTCGTCGCCGAGCGCGTCGTAATCAAAGGTAGACTGCATCTCCTCCAGCGCAGCGATCTGCCAGGCCAACTGGCGTTCGCCCGCCGCGCGCGACATGTCGTCGATCTCCGAATAGCGGTCCTTGCGGCCCAAAAACGTCATCTGGATGGGACTGAACTGGAGTTGCTCCTCGTACTTGCGCTCGAACCACGCGTTGAGGCGCGCGTCCTCGCTGGGGGCCTGTGCGGACGTCGTGGTCGGCGCCTGAGCTTTGGTGGTGACTCCGGGCGAGCAGGCGACACACAGGGCGAGGGACAACGCTGAGACGGCGAGGATGCGACGCATGGGTACTCCAGGGATGGAATGGGAGCGGCGCTCCCCGTGCCCCGATGATGCCGGATTGAACGGTGGGTGTGCGCAGTGCCAAAAGACCTGCGGGACTGTCCGCTCCACCCGCAACCGCTGGCTTCACTCCTATCGGATCGCCGGCACCTTAAGCTGGGGGCATTCAGAAAAAAGGATTTTGCGCATGGCTACCCGCTACTACATCACTCTCCCCGACGGCTCACGCGCGCGCGGCGCCGACCCGGACCTGTCCTTCACCGCCCAGAGCGGCCCGGGCTTCGCCGCCGAGCTGCAGTCTGCGTTGCGCGGAGACACCCTTTTCGAGCGCTGGCGGCTCAAGCAGGACGAGCCTGACGAGGTCGATCGTTCCCTCGCCGCGACCGATCCGGACGCGACGGTGGAAGGTGCACAGGACGACCTGCACATTGACCTGGTCGTGACCACCAGCATTCCCGGGACGGTGCTGAAGCAGCGCCTCCGCCTGCTTGCAGGCAGCGCGTGGGAACTGCGCGACGTCAAGGCTGCCTGAGCCACGATGGCGCACCAGATCCTGCTCGCCTGGAGCGGCGGCAAGGACGCCGCGTGGACCCTGCATCGCCTGCGTGGCCGCGACGATGTCGAGGTGGTCGGCCTGCTGACCACCCTCAACGGCGACTTCCAGCGAGTTGCCATGCACGGCATCCGCCGCGACCTGTTGCGCGCGCAGGCCGAGGCCGTCGGCCTGCCGCTGCTGGAATCGGTGATCGCGCACGGCTCGGACAACGACACGTACGAAGCCGCCTTCGCCGCCAGCCTCAGCCAAGCGCGCGAGCGCTGGCCGGGCATGGACACGATTGCGTTCGGTGATCTCCTGCTCGCCGACGTCCGCGATTGGCGCGAGGCGATGTGCGCCCGCCACGGCTGGGAGATCCTGACACCGTTGTTCGGCAGCGATACCACCGTGCTGGCGCGCGAGATGCTGGAGGGCGGCCTACGCACCCACCTTTGTTGCGTGGATACGCAGCAACTGGATGCACGCTTCGCGGGCCGCCTGTTCGATCCGGCGCTGCTGGCGGACCTCCCTGCCGGCACAGACCCCTGCGGAGAGAACGGTGAATTCCACACACTGGTCGAAGACGGCCCGATGTTCGGCCGGCCCCTTCAGCTGCAGCGCGGTGAAACCGTGCTGCGCGACGGGCGGTTCGCGTTTACCGATTTCCAGCTGGCGGATCCTGCGCGCGCCTCGCCCTGAAAACGGTCACCATTGCACCACGGTGCCTCGCCGGCAACGTGGTGCAACTCAGGGTCCCCGGCTTCAGCCCTTCATCGCCTTGGCGTGGTGGGCGATGTGCTCACCGATGAAGCTGGCGATGAAGTAGTAGCTGTGGTCATAGCCGGGCTGCATGCGCAGGGTCAGCGGATGGCGGGCCGCCTCGCAGGCCTGCTGGAGCAGCTGCGGGCGCAACTGCTCCTCGAGGAAGTTGTCGGCATCGCCCTGATCGACCAGCAGCGGCAGGCGCTCGCCCGCCTTGGCAACCAGCGCGGTGGCATCCCACTGCTTCCACTCCTCGCGGTCATCGTCCAGGTAGGCACCGAACGCCTTCTCGCCCCACGGCACCTGGCTGGGCGCAACCACCGGCGAGAACGCCGACACGCTGCGGAACATGCCCGGGTTGCGCAACGCGATCACCAGCGCGCCATGACCACCCATCGAGTGACCGCTGATGCCGCGCGCGGTGGTGGTCGGGAAGTGCGCATCCACCAGCGCCGGCAGCTCTTGGGTGATGTAGTCGTACATCCGGTAGTGCTTCGCCCAAGGCTCGCGGGTCGCGTTGAGGTAGAAGCCGGCGCCCTGGCCGAGGTCGTAGGCCTCGTCATCGGCGACACCCTCGCCGCGCGGGCTGCTGTCGGGCGCAATCAGGATCACGCCGTGTTTGGCCGCATACTCCTGCGCGCCGGCCTTGGTGATGAAGTTCTGCTCGTTGCAGGTCAGCCCCGACAGCCAGTACAGCACGGGGCACGGCCCCTGTTTGGCCTGCGGCGGCAGGTAGACCGCGAAATCCATATCCACGCCCAGCGTGCTGGACGCGTGCTGCCAGACTTCCTGGCTGCCGCCAAAGCTGGCGTGCTGTTCAATCTGTTTCACGACTCACCTCCGCTAATCAGTAATGGATCACGGTGCGGATCGACTCACCGTGGTGCATCAGCTCGAACGCCTCGTTGATCCGGTCCAGCGGCAGGGTGTGGGTGACGAATGGCGCGAGCTGGATATCGCCGCGCATCGCGTCCTCCACCATGCCGGGCAGCTGGGTGCGGCCCTTGACGCCGCCGAACGCGGTGCCCATCCACTTGCGCCCGGTCACCAGCTGGAACGGCCGCGTGCTGATCTCCTTGCCCGCACCGGCGACGCCGATGATCACCGACTGGCCCCAGCCACGATGCGCGCATTCCAGTGCCGCGCGCATCACGTTGACGTTGCCGATGCACTCGAAGCTGTGGTCCACGCCCCAGCCGGTCATCTCGACGATGACTTCCTGGATCGGCTTGTCGTGATCCTTCGGGTTCACGCACTCGGTCGCGCCCATCTGTGTGGCCAGCTCGAACTTCTCGGGATTGGTATCGATCGCGATGATCCTGCCGGCCTTGGCCTGCACCGCACCCTGGATCACCGCCAGCCCGAGCGCGCCCAGACCGAACACCGCGATGCTGTCGCCCTCGGCTACCTTGGCAGTGTTGTGCACCGCGCCGATGCCGGTGGTCACACCGCAGCCCAGCAGGCAGACCTGCTCGGGGTTCGCGTCCGGGTTGATCTTGGCCAGCGAGACCTCAGCCACCACGGTGTACTCGCTGAAAGTCGAGCAGCCCATGTAGTGGTAGATCGGCTCACCGTTGTAGGAGAACCGCGTGGTGCCGTCGGGCATCACGCCCTTGCCCTGGGTCGCACGTACGGCGGTGCACAGGTTGGTCTTGCCGCTCTTGCAGAACAGGCATTCGCCGCACTCGGCGGTGTACAGCGGAATCACGTGGTCGCCAGGCTGGACACTGGTCACACCTTCGCCGACCTCGACCACGATGCCCGCACCCTCATGGCCGAGCACCGCCGGGAACACGCCCTCGGGGTCATCGCCGGACAGGGTGAACGCATCGGTGTGGCACAGCGCGGTATGGGTGATCTTGACCAGCACCTCACCCTTCTGGGGCGGTGCGACATCGATCTCGACAATCTGCAGCGGCTTTCCAGCCTCGAAAGCAACAGCGGCACGGGATTTCATGGCGTTCTCCAATTCATTTCAGGTAGGCGCGCACCAGAGCCACGGCATCGTCGATGCCCGCCTGGCGGCGGGAGGGATCTTCAGCAGGCTGTCCCAGCTCCTCGCGCAGATGGCTTTCCAGCACCTGCGACATCAGCCCGTTGACCGCGCCGCGGACCGCGGCGATCTGCTGCAGCACCGGACCACAGTCTGCGCCCGCTTCCAGCGATCGCTCCAGTGCTTCCAGCTGCCCCCGCACGCGGCGGACTCGGGCCAGGACACGCTTTTTTTCTTCGGGCGAATGCGGCATGGAGCGAGCCTCGGATACTGGGGGAGAGTATACATCCCGGCGCTGGGCCGCGGCTGGTGACCGGCTAGCCATCGCACACGCCGATTTAGGACGGGTACGCAGCTTCGCCGACCACGCCTAGTTTTGGGAAATTGGCTTTGGCAGAACGTAAAGCCACGGAAAGCCTGCTTTCGTCCAGAAACGGTCACCCCTGAACCCAGGAGCTGAAGCGCATCGGATCGAACCAACTCCCAGGCGGGAGGCAGGACTGTGTGAAACTCGCAGCGCCACGGCACCGCCACCAGAACAGCATGTCGAGCGTCAGGTGGCCCTACGGGTCGCCAGACTGGACTGCGATCGACGGTGAGCTAGCAAGGGCCCAGGTAATCCCCATGATTCAGATGGGCCTGGATCGCTTCGCGCGGAAGCTCCATGGTTTTCTTTCCTTTGTGGCAAACCAGGGCAGTTCCGCCACCGGCCTTTCCAGAGTTGCGCACGGGAACGACAACGCAGCCCGCGATGGTCAGGACGAGCAGCACAGTCAAGATTCGCTTCATATCAGTATCCTCGATTATCAGTTGCAGAATGCCGGATGCACTGTGTGTAACCCGCTATACGCTCGCTGCACGTAGAAAATTTAAACGGTACACCAGGAAGCGCAGCCTCACATGATGCTTCCCCTCTGGCGACTGCCTCGACCACCCATGCCTGCCAGACACCCACATGGGCCCGATCACCCAACGCGCTGGATGCCACATACTGCATGGGCTAATCCGCCCCCTACTCCCGAAACCCATTACTGATCGGATACCGCCGCTCACCACCAAACGCGCGCCGCGACAGTTTCGGTCCCGGCGCGGCCTGGTGGCGCTTCCACTCGCTGATTCGGATCAGATGCAGCACGCGGTCAACGGTGGCCGCATCGAAACCGGCCCGCACGACCTCGTCGCGTGACTGCTCCTGGTCGATGGTGCGACGCAGGATCGCGTCGAGCACGTCGTAGGGCGGCAGGGAATCCTCGTCCTTCTGGTCGGCGCGCAGTTCGGCGGAAGGCGGGCGTTCGATCACGCCGACCGGCACCACGGGGTCGCCGACGGTGTTGCGCCAGCGCGCGAGTTGGAACACCTCGCTCTTGTAGAGATCCTTGATCGGGGCGAAGCCGCCGGCCATGTCGCCGTAGATGGTCGAATAACCGACCGCGTACTCGCTCTTGTTGCCGGTGGTCAGCACCAGGCCGCCGAACTTGTTGCTCAGCGCCATCAGGATCGCGCCACGGATCCGCGATTGCAGGTTTTCCTCGGTGGTGTCCACCGCCTGACCTTCGAAAACGCCCTCCAGCGCGTCCAGATAACCCTGGAACGGCTTCTCGATGGGCACGCTCAGCAGCTCCACGCCCTGCTCTTCGCACTGTTCGGCGGCCAGGTCGTTGGACAGGCTGACGGTGTAGCGCGAGGGCATCCGCACCGCGGTGACGTTGTCGGCGCCCAAGGCATCCACCGCGATCGCCAGCACGACCGCCGAGTCAAGGCCGCCGGACAGGCCGACCCAGGCCTTCTGGAAACCGTTCTTGCGGTAGTAATCCCGGGTCGCGGTGACCACGGCGCGCCAGGCCAGCGCGTCGCGGCTTTCGTCGCCATCCTGCTGCCAGAGCACCGGGTGGAAGCGTTTGCTGGTCGGCTCGAAATCCACCACCAGCCACTGCTCGGTGAAGGCGGACGCCGCCGGATGCACGCAGCCATCGCCATCAGCGACCAGGCAGGCACCGTCAAACACCACCGAGTCCTGACCTCCCACGCAGTTGACATAGGCGATCGGCACGGCGTTGGCACGAGCCGCGTCCTCCAGCACCTGGTCGCGCCGCCCGTGCAGGTCGTGTTCGAACGGCGAGGCATTGATCGACAGCACCAGTTGGGCACCTGCCGCGACGGTGGAAGCGATCGGCTCCTGGAACAGGACGTCTTCGCCTATCAGCAGGCCCAGCCTGACACCGTCGATCTCGAACACGCAGTCGCCGACGTCGGGATCGACGACGAAATAGCGCCGCTCGTCAAACCCGGCGTGGTTGGGCAGCTTGCGCTTGCGATAGGTCTGCTCGATCCGCCCGTCGCGGAGGATGCTGGCGGCGTTGTAAACCACCGACCCGACCGATTCCGGCCAGCCAACGACGACGGTAATCCCGGTCGCCGCCGCGGCGATCCGTTCCATCGCGCCCTCACACGCGCGCAGGAAGCCGGGCCGCATCAGCAGGTCCTGGGGCGGGTAGCCGGACACCGCCAACTCGGGGAACAGCACCAGGTCGGCGCCGTGGTCGTCGCGCGCCTGCTCGATCAACTCCACGATCAGGTCAGCGTTTTCATCCACCGCGCCGACCGCAAAATCGAACTGGGCCAGGGCGATACGCAGGGATTGGGTCATGGCAGTTGTCCGTCGGATAGGTCGGTGGCAGATGGGGGCTTACCGTCGCATTGTCCCAGACTCGGGCACCTTGACCCGGAACCACGCCGCATACAGCGCCGGCAGGAACAGCAGCGTCAACACTGTCGCGACCAACAGCCCGCCCATGATGGCCACCGCCATCGGCCCGAAGAAGGCGCTGCGTGAGAGCGGGATCATCGCGAGGATCGCGGCCAGTGCGGTCAGCACGATCGGCCGGAAGCGGCGCACCGTCGCCTCGACAATCGCATCCCAGGTCTCATGGCCGTCACGCCGGTCCTGCTCGATCTGGTCCACCAGGATCACCGCGTTGCGCATGATCATCCCCGACAGCGCGATCGTGCCCAGCATCGCGACAAAGCCGAACGGGACCCGGAACACCAGCAGGAACAGGGTCACGCCGATCATGCCCAGCGGCGCTGTCAGCAGGACCATGAAACTGCGTGAGAAGCTGCGCAGCTGCACCATCAGCAGGGTGAACACGACAAACAGAAACAGCGGCACGCCGGCGGCAATCGAGCCCTGGCCGCGCGCGGAATCCTCCACCGCGCCGCCGACGTCGATCGAATAGCCGTACGCCAGTTCGTCGCGGATACCGTCGAGCGTCGGCGAAATCTGCGCCATCACCGACGCCGGCTGGGTGCCGTCGTAGATGTCGGCGCGTACGGTCATGGTTGGCTTGCGGTCGCGGTGCCAGATGATGCCTTCCTCGAAGCCGTGCTCCAG
>NZ_JXSS01000102.1 GCF_000855665.1 Lysobacter sp. A03 | reverse complement strand
CCCCCGGCCATCCCGGCATTGCGGTCTGGCTGGCGCACGTGCTGGAAGACATCGTACAGCCCGAGCAGGCGGCCGACCAGTACGCGCGGGCGCACCGGCTGGCACCAGAGGAGCCGCAGTTGGCGGCCTACCTGCTGGCGTGGCGGCGCAAGCTGTGCGACTGGCGCGACCTGGATGCGCTGTCCACCCAGGTCCGTGATGCCGTCCGTCATGGGCAGTCAGCGGTGGAACCATTCGCCTTCCTCAGCGAAGACAGCACGGCGGCGGAGCAGCTTGCCTGCGCCCGGCTGCGCGCCGCGGGCATCGCGCGCGCCGTCCGACCGCTACCGCCACCGGCGCCGGCGCCGCGTGCCGCGGATGCGCGAAAGGCGCTGCGGGTGGGATTCCTGTCCAATGGCTTCGGGGCCCACCCGACCGGGGTGCTGACCGTGGCGCTGTTCGAGGCGCTGGCCTCGCAGCCAGCAATCGCCGTCCACCTCTTTGCGTTGAATGCGGACGACGGCAGCCCGATCCGCCAGCGCCTGAAGTCGGCGACCCAGTTGCACGATGTCGCAGGACGCAGCCACACCGGGGTGGCCCGGGTGATCCGCGATGCGCAGATCGATGTGCTGTTCGACCTGCGCGGCTGGGGCGGCGGCGGACGGCCGGAAGTGCTGGCGATGCGACCTGCGCCGCTGCAGGTCAACTGGCTCGCCTATCCCGGAACGTCCGGCGCGCCATGGATCGACGTCGTGCTGGCCGACCGCTTCGTACTGCCGCCGTCGCTGGCGCACGGATTCAGCGAGCGGGTGCACTACCTGCCGCGCTGTTTCCAACCCTCCGACACCAGCCGGGCGCTCGCCGCGCCGCCTGGACGCGCGGAATGCGGTCTGCCGGAACCCGGCACAGGCGTGGTGTTCTGCTGCTTCAACAACAGATACAAACTCAACCCGGCCAGCATGCGGCGGGCGTTTGCGGTGTTGCGCGGCGTGCCCGACAGCATGCTGTGGCTGCTGTCGGGGCCAGGACGCGCGGACCAGCGCCTGCGCGATGCGGCCGCGGCTGCCGGCGTGGCGCCGTCACGCCTGGTGTTCATGCCCAAGCAGCCGCACGACCGCTATCTGGCGCGTCTCCAGCACGCCGACCTGTTTCTGGACACCAACCCCTACAACGCCCACACCACCGCCTCGGATGCGCTGTGGGCCGGCTGTCCGGTGCTGACCCGGCCGGGGGAGACGTTCGCCGCCCGCGTCGCCGGCAGCCTGAATCATCATCTGGGAATGCCGCAGATGAATGTCGCCACCGATGACCAATTCATCCAGCGAGCCATCGAACTGGGTCGCGATCGGGCGCTGCTGCAGGCGGCGCGCAGCGAGTTGGCGCAGCAACGCGGCACGGCCAGCGTGTTCGACATGGACGGATTCGCTGCCGACTTTACTGCCGCTGTGCTGGCGATGGCGGAGCAGGACGGCGCGTGTTAGGGAGTCCGCTCAGCCAGCCTCAGCACGATCGGGCGCAGCCCCGGCGGAAGTCCCCCTCGCCGCCGCAATCATCTCCTCGATCTCCGCGGCGGTGACCGGTCCCATCATCTTGCGCTCGACCCGCCCGTCGGGCGCGATCAGCCAGGTCATCGGCAAGCCGCGTGGCTCGTCGAAATCCGCCGGCGGGTTGGCCGTGTCGAGGATCGCGATCGGGTAGGTCATCGGGTGTTCGAGCAGGAACGCCTTCATCTCGGCCGGCTCGATGTCCTCGAAGGCCAGCCCCACCACCTCGATGTCCTCGCGCATCGCGGCCAGCGCCGACAGCTCCGGCATCTCCTTCAGGCAGGGGTTGCACCAGGTCGCCCAGAAGTTCACCAGGACCCATTTGCCCCGGTGCGCGGCGAGGTCGTATTGGGTGCCGTCCAGGGCGCCGACAACCAGCGTCGGTCGGAAGTCCTTCCCGGCGGGTTCCGGAGCACCCGAATCTGCAACGCCCGGCGACGTGGCCGGGGTCGCGGACGGATCGGCTTGTCCAGCACCGGCTGCCGGTGCGACGTCCGCGTCGCCAGTTCCGGCGGCGGGGTCGGCAGGCTGGCAGCCCAGCAGCAGGGCCGCGAGCAGAGCTACGGCGGCAATACGCATCAGGATTTCTCCTCGGCATGGATGGTGGAAACGCGGCGCTTGAGCAACTCGCGCAGGGGCAGACGCAGCTCGTCCAGCGCCGCCACGGCGGAGCGTCCCAGCGGATCTTCGCTACACGGTATGCGTGCCTCGGCGATGGGGATGCGCAGCTGGCACGCCTCGTAAAGCTCGCCCAGGGAAAGCGCTTCTAGATCCCGCGACAGCAGCCACTGGCCGTCCTCGGCGCGGTGGACGACGTTGATCTCGCGCAGTTGCTCCAGCGTTTCCTGGACAAGCGCGTCGGTCATGATCGGCTCCATGGTGAGGATGTCGTCAATGTGCAGGCCGCGGCCGTGCTCGCGCGCCTCGTTGAACCGGCCCAGCAGTCGCAGCAGGCCGTACATCTCGTAGCCCTCCGGCAGGCGCATCGCCACCGGCTGGTAGCGGAAGGCCGACATCGAGGACGCCAGAGAGGCGCCCATCAGCACCGCCACCCAGCTCAGGAAGATCCACATCATGAAGATCGGCACGAACGCCAGCGTCCCGTAGATGCGCGAGTAGCTGGTAAAGGTGCCCAGGTATACGCCCAGCCCCCAGCGCACCAACTCGAACGCGCAGGTGGCCAGCAGTCCGCCGGCCAGGGCATGGCGCCACTGCACCGTGCGGTGCGGCACGACGCGATAGATCGCCGCGAATGCCAGCAGCTCCAGTGACATCGGCGCAAACCGCAGCATCATGTTCTGGACCAGGTGGCCGGCGCTGGTCTCGAACACCGCCAGGGCGAAGATCCGCGCCGACATCGCCAGGCTGGCGGCAGCGAGGATCGCGCCCAGGGTCAGCACCGTCCAATAGACCAGGAACCGGCTGAACTGCGGACGCGCCGCCTTGACCCGCCAGATGCGGTTGAATGCCGTTTCCACCCCGTTGAGGGTGATCAGCAACGACACCACCAGGACCACGATGCCGGCGCTGGTCAGCTGCCCGGAGTTGCCGGAGAACTGCAGCAGGTACTCCTCCACCGAGCGCGCCGCGGAGGGGACGAAGTTGGAGAAAATGTAGTCGCTCAGACGCTCGGTCCAGACCGCGAATACCGGGAATGCCGACAGCACTCCGAACACCACCATCGACAGTGGCACCAGGGCGAACACGGTGGTGTACGACAACGCTCCGGCGGCCTGGAAGAGGTTGTCGTCCAGCACCCGCCGGCCAAGAAAACGCAGGAACGCCCGCACCCGCGCGCGGTCACGTATGCGTTCGCCCCAGCGGTTGATCGAGTCCAGTGGCTCCATCGTTCGAAGCGTAACCCACGCAGGAACAATCGCGCTGGCAGTCATCGCCTGCGCCGCATCCTCTATCCTTGGCGGCTTCCACTTCGGGGATCCGACAACACGATGGCCGACATCCTGGTGCTGTACTACAGCCGCAACGGCGCGGTGGCGCAGCTCGCCCGCCAGATCGCCCGCGGCATCGGCGAGGTGGACGGCATGGCCGCACGACTGCGCTGCGTGCCTCCCGTGGCCGCGGTCACCACCACCGCCGCGCCTCCCGTGCCGGAGGACGGCGCGCCGTACGTGGAGGCACGCGATCTGGAAGAGTGTGCAGGCCTCGTGGTCGGCAGCCCGACCCGGTTCGGCAACATGGCCGCGCCCATGAAGCACTGGTTCGACGGGCTCGGTGCGCAGTGGGCCAGCGGCTTGCTGGTGGGCAAGCCGGCCGCGGTTTTCACCTCCTCATCGACCATGCACGGCGGCCAGGAGTCGACCCTGTTGACGATGATGGTGCCGCTGCTGCACCACGGCTGCGTGATCGTCGGCATCCCGTTCACCGAGCCGCGTCTGAGTACGACCCGCACCGGCGGCACGCCGTATGGCGCCAGTCATGTCGGCGGCGCGGAGGATGACCCGCGACCGAGCGAGGACGAAGCGCATCTCGCCCGTGCCCTGGGCCGGCGGGTGGCAACGATCGCCGGGAAGCTGGCGTGAGCCAGCCCGCAACGCGCACGGCCACGGACTGGACTCTGGCGGGCGCGCTGATCGCCCTGGGCGGGTTGTTCTGCCTCTGGTTCTGGCCGGCGCCCGATTGGTCGACGCGCGACCTGGTGGCGCTGCTGGTGTTCGCCGCCCCGCCGCTGCTGCTGGGCGTGGCAAAGCTGGCCGGCGCGCGCACGGCGGGTTACTGGGGTTCGGTGCTGGCGCTGGCGTGGTTCAGCCACGGCATCATGGTGGCCTGGACCCGCCCGGCCGAGCTGGTCTTCGCGCTGCTGGAAACAGCGCTGGCCCTGGTGATCATCTTTGCCGCCAACCTGCCTGGCTTGAAGGGCCGCTTCGGCGCCCGCAAGCGCGGCTGAGCGCCGGGACCTGCGGTCATTGCGGGCCCCGCGACAAACGCTCTACTCAGTCGTTTTCCAGCAGCGGCTTGCGGGGCAGTTTTTCCTCCCGCATCGCCGCGTGATACGCGAAGGACGCCACGATCGCGGCCGCTTGCTTCAGGTCCTCGGGCTGGATGTGGTCCCAGGTGTCCAGGTTGCTGTGGTGGACGTTGCTGAAGTAGTCCAGCCGGTCCTGGATGAACTGGAAGCCGGGAAGGCCCACCGCGTCGAAGGCGATGTGGTCGGTGCTGCCGGTATTGCGGGTCGCCACCGTGGTCGCGCCGACGTCGTGGAAGGGCTCCAGCCAGGCCTGGAAGATCGGCACCACCGCGAGGTTCTCCTGCGCGTAGATGCCGCGGAAACGACCGGAGCCGTTGTCCATGTTGAAGTAGGCCGAGAACCGCCCGTAGTCACGCTTCTTCTGCAGCGGGCCGGTCGGCTCGCGCAGCGAATCCGGCAGGGCCTTCTGCTCGGGGTCGGTCGGCTCCGGATAGGCGGCAAGGTGCCGCTCGACATAGGCGCGCGAGCCGATCAGCCCCTGCTCCTCGCCGCTCCACAGGCCGACCCGGATGGTGCGGTCCGGCTGGGCCCCCACGGCTTTCAGGATCCGCATCGCCTCCATCATCACCGCGACACCTGCGGCGTTGTCCGCCGCGCCGGTACCGGTGTGCCAGGAGTCCATATGCGCGCCCAGCATCACGATCTCGTTGGCCTTGCGGCCACGGCCGGGGATCTCGGCGATGGTGTTGTGGCCGGGCTGGTCGGTCTCGTCGGTAAATCGCGCGGCAACGTTGATCCGCAACTTGACCGGACGCCCGGCCTCCACGGCTCGCACCAGCGGGTTGTAGTGCTCGGCGACCATCGCCAGCTCGGGCACGCCGACCGACTCGTCCGCCTTGCGCGAGCCACCACCGCCGACACGGATGATGCCGTTGTCCCAGCCACTGATGCTCAACGTCGCCAGTACGCCTTCCGCAACAAAAAACTCGTTGGTCGCCTTGGTGAGCGCCACCCGCTCGGTGTATTTCTTTACCCGCTCGGCGCGGCTCTCGTCCTTGTCCTTGGGGATCTCGAACGCCTGCAGTTCGCCCAGGCCGGCGTCGTCATGGCGATGGAACGTCGGCTTCTCGCCGGGCTTGTACTCGCGCGCTTCGCTGAGCAGCAGGATCTTGCCTTTCAGCTTGCCCTTGTACTTGTCCAGGTCCTCGAGCTTCTTGATGGTGACCGCCATCACCTCGCCTTCGACCGGACCGTTGGTGCCCGGCGTCCACGCCTTGGGCAGCGCGTGCAAGGGGCCCACCCGGGGGGAGAGCATCTGCACGCTGGCCTCGGTGAACTCCCAGCCACGGCCGAAGTCGTCAAACGCCTCGTCGTGGACGTTGGCCAGACCCCAGTCGGTGAACTGGCTTCGGGTCCAGGCATTGGCCTGCGCCATCTGCGGCGAGTTGGTCAGGCGCGGCCCGATCGACTCGGTCAGGTGGCTGAAGGTCGCCATCACCTGCGAGCGGTGGAACGCTTCCTGGCGGATCTTGCTGACCATGTCCAGGTCAACCGGCTCCTGGGCAATGGCGACACCGCTCATCCCCAGGCACAGCACCAACATGCAACGCTTGATCACTTCATCCCCTTGCGCGGATCGATATCGAGGACCCGAGTCTAGGGACCGGCCGGCGGGTCTTCACCGGCCGATAGTCATGCACGCGCAGCGGCGCCCCGCGACTTGATCAACCCGACGTCCGGTCCGGTGCGATGCGCACGACCAGCTTGCCGAAGTTGCCGCCTTCCAGCATGCCGATGAAGGCCGTGGGTGCATTTTCGAGACCATCGACGATGTCCTCGCGGTACTTGATCTTTCCCTGGCGCACCCAGCCGCCCATCTCGGCGAGGAACTCGCCGTAGCGGTCGCCGTAGTCGTCAAAGATGATGAAGCCCTGCATCTTGATGCGCTTGGTGAGCAGGGTGCGGGTCAGCAGGCCGAGGCGATCGGGTCCGGGCGGAAGTTCGGTGTCGTTGTAATGCGCGATCAGCCCGCACAGCGGAATGCGCGCCTTGGCGTTGAGCAGAGGCAGCACCGCATCGAACACCGCCCCGCCGACGTTCTCGTAATACACATCGATGCCGTCGCTGCAGGCAGCCTTCAACAGGCCCGGAAAATCCGCCGCGCGGTGGTCGATGCAGTCATCAAAGCCCAGCTCGTCGATCACGTAGCGGCACTTTTTGGGACCGCCGGCGATGCCGACGATGCGGCAGCCCTTGAGTTTGGCGATCTGACCGACGACCGAGCCGACCGCACCGCTGGCGGCAGCGACCACCACGGTCTCGCCCGCTTTGGGCTGGCCGATGTCCAGCAGGCCCATGTAGGCGGTGAAGCCGGGCATGCCGAGCACACCCAGCGCGAGCGAGGGTTGCTGCATGTCCGGATCCAGCCGGTTGAGGGCTTTGGCGTCGGCCACTGCGTAGTCCTGCCAGCCGCCCTGTGCGAGCACCAGGTCACCGGTCGCGTAGTCGGGATGGTTGGACTCCTGCACACGCGCCACAGTGCCGGCGCCCATCACTTCGCCGATCCCGACCGGGGCCGCATACGAAGGGCCGTCGCTCATGCGCCCGCGCATGTACGGATCCAGCGACAGGTAGATGTTGCGCAGCAGGACCTGGCCTTCGCCCGGCCTGGGCATCGGGGTTTCAACGGTCTTGAAATTGGCGGCGAGGGGCGCGCCGACCGGACGGGACGCCAGGGTGACCTGGCGATTGACTGCAGAGGTGCTCATGGGGTGCTCCTTCGGGATCCAGCCGACCGTCGCCCGGGGAGCTGACGCAAACCGGGCAGCCGGAACAACGGCAAGTCCCCACGCTATCGCCTCGAGTGTTCATTCGACCTGACGACGCCGGCCGGGACGGTGTGCAGACGGAGGGAATGGCTTGTGGCACTCGTGCCCGCCCGGCCGGGAGCCGATAATGCCCCTCCCCCTGATGCTGCGTCGCCATGCCCACACCTCCTTCCACCGAAGCGCCAGCGACGCCTGCACTGTCCGCGCGCGCGCTGGATCCGAAGCTGTGGATCCCGCTTGCGCTGCTGACGCTGTACGTGGTCTGGGGCTCCACCTATCTGGGCATCCGCTACGCGCTGGAGAGCTATCCCCCATTCCTGCTGGCGGGGCTGCGTTTCACGGCCGCCGGCCTGGTCCTGTTCGGATTCCTGCGCTGGCGCGGGCACGCGTTGCCGACCCGCCTGCAGTGGCGGAACGCGGCCATTACCGGTGTGCTGCTGCTCGGCTTCGGCAACGGTCTGGTGTGCTTTGCCGAAGAGCGGGTGAGCTCGGGGATCGCCGCCGTCGCGGTGTCCAGCATGCCCCTGTTTGCGGCGGCCTTCGGGACGATCTACGGACAGTGGCCGACGCGCCGGGAGACGGTGGGCCTGCTGGTCGGGTTCGCCGGCGTCGTCGTGCTCAACACCGGCAGCGGGCTGTCGGGCGAGGCGATTGGCGCGCTGGCCCTGCTGACGGCCGCGGCGTGCTGGGCGTTCGGGTCCGTGTGGAGCCGACGCCAGGACATGCCGGCCGGTCCGATGAACACCGCCGCGCAGATGCTGTGCGCCAGCGTTGCGCTGCTGGCGGTCGGCTTCGCCAGCGGCGAGAGCCTGCCTTCCCACCCCACCCTCAAGGCCACCCTGGCCCTGGCCTATCTGGCGCTGTTCGGTTCGATCCTCGCCTTCAGCGCGTATCTCTATGTGCTCAAACATGCGCGGCCGGCGGTGGCGACCAGCTACGCCTACGTCAATCCGCCAGTGGCGGTGCTGCTCGGCGTGTTGCTGGTGGGCGAGACGGTGGGTCCGTTTGATCTGGCGGGCATGGCGATCATCCTCGTTGGCGTGGCGGTGATCACCCTGGCCCGGCAGCGCGCACCCGCCTGAGCCGGATCAGCGGGCACGCAGTCACGGCCAGTCCGACCCCTGTGCTAGCGTGGACGGCCTTCCGCGGTCGGGTTGTGCCAGCGTCTTGATTTCCGCCATACGGCCCCTGCTGTCCCTGCTCATCGGCGTTGCCCTGCTGCTGGCCGGAAGCGGGCTCCTGAGCACGCTGGTCGCCGTGCGGGGCGGGCTCGAGGGGTGGGACGATCAGGTCGTGGGTCTGATCATGTCGGCCTATTTCGGCGGCTTCTTCCTCGGTACCTTCGCCGCGCCCAAGCTGATCCGGCGGATCGGCCACGTCCGCTCGTTCGCGTTCTACGCCTGCCTGTGCGCGACCGTGGTGCTGCTGCACCCGATCCTGGTCGAGCCTTGGACCTGGGCGGTCCTGCGGCTGCTCAGCGGGGTGGCACTGGTCGGCCTGTACACCGTCATCGAGAGTTGGCTCAACGCCTCCGCCGCGGTGGAGCAGCGCAGCCGGATCTTTGCGACCTACATGGCCATCAACCTGTTTGCACTGGCTGCCGGCCAGTGGCTGCTGGGACTGTTCTCGCCGCTGCTGTTCGTGCCCTTCAGCCTGGTGGCGATCCTGATCTGCCTTGCGGCGCTGCCGGTGACCGCCAGCCGCATGGTGCAACCCGACACTCCGGCCAGCGTCCACCTGCAACTGCCGCAGTTGTACCGCCTGGCCCCGGCGGCAAGCACCGGGGCGCTGCTGGGCGGCTTGGCGCTGGGCGCGTTCTGGGGCATGGCCGCGGTCTATGCCACCGGGATCGGCATGGACCTCTCGGGGGTGTCGGCCCTGGTCAGCGTCACCATCCTGGGCGGCGCGCTGCTGCAACTGCCGATCGGCCGGCTGTCCGACCGCGGCGACCGCCGAACCGCGCTGGTCCTGATCTGCACCCTGGCCGCAGTCCTGGCGGGATTGATCATGCTGAGCGCGGGCGCGAACCGGTGGCTGCTCTTGAGCCTGTTCTTCGGGTTCGGCGGGTTGTTGTTCGCGGTATATCCGGTCTGCGTCGCCCATCTGCTCGATCACCTCCCCAACGAGCATGTGCTGGCCGGGTGCAGCAGCCTGTTGCTGCTCAACGGCATTGGCTCGGCGATCGGTCCGGCCATTGCAGGCACGCTGATGTCCCGCCTGGGGCCGCAGGCGCTGCCGGGCTTCTTTGCCGTGACACTGTTGTTGCTGGCAGTGGTGGTGGGAGGACGCCGACTGGTGCGCCAGCGCGACCGTGACGATCCGGCCCAGTTCCACGCCATGCTGCGCACGACCCCGTCGGCGCTGGAGCTGCTGCCGGAAACCGACAGCGACGAGGCGGACGCATGATCAACCGAGTCACTCGCCCCGGCCATCCACCCGCGATGGCATGACCGCGGCACGCGGCTCGCGGGCGCGAGTCCCGGCGGGCCTATAATCGGCGGTCCTTTCCAGCCCGGATGCTCCATGGACCAGCTCTGCATCGTCACTACCGGCGGCACCATCGACAAGATCTACTTCGATGACAAGTCGGACTACCAGATCGGCGAGCCGCAGATCGGCCGCATCCTGGAGGAACTGGGCGTGGCCTTCCGCTACCGGGTCATCCCGATCCTGCGCAAGGACTCGCTGCACCTGGACGACGGCGACCGTGAACTGATCCGCGCCACCATCGCCGCGCAGGACATCCGCCATGTGCTGGTGACCCACGGCACCGATTCAATGGTCGAAACCGCCAAGGTGCTGGCTGGCATCGAAGGCAAGACGATCGTGTTGACCGGCGCGCTCAATCCGGCGCGTTTCCACGGCTCCGACGCGGTGTTCAACATCGGCACCGCCGTGGGCGCGGTGCAGTCGCTGCCCGGCGGCGTGCACATCGCCATGAACGGCCGTATCTGGAACCCGGCGCAGGTGCGCAAGAACGTTGACGCGAACCGTTTCGAACCGCTCTGAGGCTTTGAACGGCGCGACATCGCGCGCACCGGCTCAGTCCGAGAAATGCACCCAGCCGGTGCGGGCGGGAAGCCAGGGAGCACCGTTGGCGTCGACACCGGCGACCTCGGCGCCTGCGACCATCCGCCCGATGCGGGTCAGCGACGTCCCGGCATGCAGCGCAATCGCCTCGACCTGCGCGCGAGCGCTGACCGCGGCGGTGAAACACAGCTCGTAGTCGTCTCCGCCAGAGGCCTGCAGCGTGCGGCGGGCTTCGGTGGCGAACGCTTGGTAAAGGGCTGGCGAGGACGGCAGCGCGTCCACCTCGACCACTGCGCCCAGCCCGCTCGCCTTGCACACGTGGCCCAGGTCGGACCACAGCCCATCGGAGAGATCGATCGCCGCATGGGCGATCCCTGCAAGGCCCAGTCCGACCGCGACGCGCGGCTGCGGCCGGTCCAGACGCTCGCGCAGCGCTGTGAGGTTCGATGCGGCGATCCTCAAGGTCCCAGGTTCGGGCGAATCGTCTGCCAACAGCGCCAGCACGGCCGCGGCATCGCCGAGGGTGCCGCTGACCCAGATCTCGTCGCCCAGTTGCGCGCCGCCACGACGCAGGGCGCGACCGGGCTCCACCAGCCCATGCACCGTTACGCCGATCGACAGCAGTCCGCGGGTGGTGTCGCCGCCGATCAGCGCGATTCCATGTTGCCCGGCAAGTCCCAGAAAACCGTCCAGGAAACTGTCCAGCCAATTCGGATCGTCGGCGGGCATCGACAGTGAGAGCGTGCACCAGGCAGGCTGCGCCCCCATCGCGGCCAGATCGGAGAGGTTGACCGCCAGCGCCTTCCAGCCGATATCGAACGGGGCGGTATCCAGCGGAAAATGCACCCCGGCATTCAGGGTGTCGGCGCAGATGACCAGCTCGCGATCGGGCGGCACCCGCACGACCGCCGCGTCATCGCCGATGCCCAGCACGATATCCGCGCGGGAAGGCACGCGTGAGCGGATCCGCTCAATCAGGTCGAACTCGGCCATGCGCCCTCTCCTCCCTGGGATCTGAACGAGCTGACGGGGCCATGTTGTGGGCCGGTCGTCGGTTACCGCTTGGACGCACCCACCTCTACCGCACGCCACTGCGCGGCGGCATGGTCGAGGACGCCGTTAACGTAGGTGTGGCCGTGCTCGGCGCCGAAGCGCTTGACCGACTCGATCGCCTCGTTGATGACCACCCGGTAGGGCACGTCGGGGCGATGCAGCAATTCGTAGGCGGCGATCCGCAGCACTGCCAGCTCGATGGCATCGACCAGGCCGATGTCGCGATCAAGGAACGGCGCCAGGCCATCGTCCAGCTCGGCGCGGTGCTTGGCCACGCCATGCACCAGGTCTTCGAAGTACGCCAGGTCGGCAACTTCGCGGGCCTGCTCATGGGCGAACTGGCTGACGATCTCGTTGGCCCGTGAGCCAGACATCTGCCACGCATACAGCGCCTGCAGGGCACGCCGGCGCGCGCGCGAGCGGCCGATCGGATCGATGCCGCCGGACCGTCGGCGCTGGTTCATGCCAGGCGCTCCATCAAGTTGCTCATTTCCAGCGCGGCCATCGCCACTTCCTCGCCCTTGTTGCCGTGGTTGCCGCCAGCTCGCGCCTGCGCATCCTCATGCCGTTCAACCGCCAGCACGCCGTTGCAGACCGGCACTCCGGTATCCAGCGCGACCCGCATCAGGCCTTCCGAACAGCCATCGGCGACCTGTTCGTAGTGGCGCGTGTCGCCCCGCACCACGCAGCCCAGGGCGACGATCGCCGCATGCTTGCCGGCCGTGGCCAGGCGGCGCGCGGTGACGGGAATCTCCCATGCGCCGGGCACCCGCACCACGTCAACAGCGTCGGCGGCGACGCCGTGCTCGGCAAACGCCGTGCGAGCCGCCTCGACCAGGCTGTCGGTGATGCGGGGATTCCAGCGGCTGGCAATGATCGCGAAACGCGCGCCGTCGGGGCTGCGCAGGTCGCCTTCGATATGGGACATGGGAACGAACGCCTTGTAGGGAAGCGACATCGCGCCGAAGCGCGACCGGACAGTTTAGCGCGCCGTCGCCGGGTCGACGTACTCGACCACCTCGAGCCCGAAGCCGGCCAGGCCGACCTGCTTGCGCGGCGTGCCCATCACCCGCAATTTGCCCAGTCCCAGATCGGCGAGGATCTGGCTGCCGGCGCCGTTGCGGCGCCACTCGTGCAGCGTCTCGCCCTCACTGGCAGGCGGGGGGGTCTGGTCGGCGGCGTGACGGATGCGCGCAAGCAACGCGTCGGTGTCGGCGCGGTCCTCCAGCAGCACCAGCGCGCCGCGACCCTTCGCGGCGATGGCGGCAAGCACGTCTCCAACCGCCGGACCGAAGTCCGGACGGCGCCAGCGCAGACCGTCGGCGAGCGGATTCTGCACCTGCACCCGAACCAGCGTGGGCACCGCGGGATCGGCCTCGCCCAGGGTCAGGGCGAAATGCAGGCCGTGGCTCAGCCGGTCGCGGTAGCTCATCAGCTGGAACGCGCCGTGCTCGGTCTCGATGGTGCGCGCATCGACGCGTTCCACCGTGTGCTCGGTTTCCAGCCGGTAACGGATCAGGTCCTCGATGGAGCCGATTTTCAGGCCGTGTTCGGCAGCGAAGATCTCCAGCTCCGGGCGCCGGGCCATGGTGCCGTCGGCGTTGAGGATCTCCACCAGCACGCCGGCCGGCTCCATGCCCGCCAGCATTGCCAGGTCCGCGGCCGCCTCGGTATGGCCGGCGCGGCTGAGCACACCGCCGGGCTGCGCCTGCAACGGAAAGATATGCCCGGGTTGGTTGAGGTCACTGGCCGCGGCATCCGGCTGCACCGCGGTGCGCACGGTATGCGCGCGGTCGTAGGCGGAAATGCCGGTGGTGACGCCCTCCGCGGCCTCGATGCTGACGGTGAAGTTGGTGTGGTGCTGCGAGGTGTTGTCACGCACCATGGGCGGCAGGCCAAGCTGGCGGCAGCGCTCGCGGGTCAGCGACAGGCAGACCAGGCCGCGCGCGTGGGTGACCATGAAATTGATGTCGGTCGGCTTGACCAGCTCGGCGGCCATGATCAGGTCGCCTTCGTTCTCGCGGCCCTCGTCATCGACGATCACGACCATGCGGCCGGCGCGGATCTCTTCCAGCAGTTCGGGGATGGGGGCGAAACTCATGACGTGGCTCCGTTGGCGTCGGCGTGGCCCAGCAGGCGCTCGACGTAGCGCGCCACCAGATCGATTTCCAGGTTGACCGCATCACCTACGTGGGTGGCGGCAAAGGCGGTGTGGGAGACGGTGTGCGGCACCAGCGCCACGGCGAAACCGGTCTCGTCAACCTCGTTGACGGTCAGGCTGACCCCGTCCACGCAGATCGAGCCCTTCCGCGCGATGTAGCGCAGCAGCTCCGCCGGCGCAGTGAACTGCCAACGCTGGGCGCGGCCATCGTCGCTGATCGCCGCGACCGCACCGACCCCGTCGACGTGGCCGCTGACCAGGTGGCCGCCGAGACGGTCGGTCGGGCGCATGGCGCGCTCCAGATTGACCGGTGCGCCCACGGGGAGTCTGCCCAGCGTGGTCAGGGCAAGGGTCTCGTTTGATGCATCCGCCTGAAAGGAGCCGGAGTCAAACTCGACGACGGTCAGGCAGGTGCCATTGACGGCGATGCTCTCGCCCAGGGCGACCGCGTCAAACGGCAGGGACCCGACTTCAATGGTGAGCCGGGCGTCGCCGCCGACCGCGTCTCGCGCCGCGATGCGGCCGACGCCTTCGATAATGCCGGTGAACATCAGCACGCCTCCCGCTGCTCAAAGCAGGAACAGGGTTGGTGACGGAAATATGCAGCTCTGGACATGGATCGTTTCCCGCTCGAAAGGTCTGCGAAAAACGCCACAAGGCATGGCGTGCGCACGGCGCAGGGCCATGCGCAGCCGTCTTCTTTCATCCGGACTGTGACCGTCGGCTCCGGAATCCGACCGGATCTGCTGACCCCCGACGCCGGCTTGTGCCGATAGCGGAGCGCTCGCGGGCTTGTCGTGGCCTGCCGTCCCGATGGATCGGCTGCCGGCGACCTACCGCCGGTGGGGAATCGCACCCCGCCCTGAAGACGTTACGTGTGCCCTCGCGGCTGCAAGGACCACTGGATTCTATCAGTGGGCGAGCGCCGGGACGCCGCGCGAGTGGAACGGTGCAACCCGCAGGGTGACGCTCAGCGCGTCAGCGCTGCGCCCGCTTCGCTTCGTGGACCTGCTGGCACGCAAGGCACCGCTTGGCCGTCGGATACGCCTGCAGACGCTCATACGGGATCGCCACGTCGCAGTCGATGCAGATCCCGTAGGTTCCGTCGGCCATGCGGGCGCGGGCGGCGAATATGTCCTGCAGCTCCACCGCGTCACGCTTGGTGTCGGCGTTGTTGATGTCAGTCACCAGCGAGGCCAGCGACTCATCACCGGCGTCGGAGGTGCCGGACAGCAACTCGTCGTAGCCCTCCACGCGCATGCGCCTGAGTCCGTCGCGGATTTCCTCGCGCAGCACCGGCTCACGCTCGTCCATCATTTTCGCGAGGTTCTCGCGCTGGCCACTGGTCAGACTCGTCATGGTTCGGCTCCCTGTTCCTGGCGCGGTCGCAGACGGACCTTGCCGGGTGGTGGATGCGATCACGGAGGCGGATCGCGGTCCCCGAGCATAGCGAACCTCGTAAGCCGTCCTGTGAGCCAGGCCGTCAACCAGTGCCTCATCGGCGGACCGTCATACTCGCCGATCAACCGTTCAAGGGAGCTCCACCCATGACACGACGCGTCCGCATCGCGATCCTCGGCGCCGGGACCGCCGGCCTGACAGCGCTCAAGGAGGCCCAGCGCTACACCGATGACGTGCTGCTGATCAATCAAGGCCCCTATGGCACCACGTGTGCGCGGGTCGGCTGCATGCCGTCCAAGGCACTGATCGAGGTCGCCCACACCTATGCGCGCAAAGACTGGCTGAGCACGGTCGGCATCGACGGCACCAAAGTGCTGAAGCCGGATCTGCGCGCCGTCATGGCGCACGTGCGCGAGCTGCGCGACCGCTTCACCGCCGGGTCCATCGAGATCGCGGACGACCTGGGCGACCGCAGCATCCACGGAAAACCGCGCTTCCTTGACCCGCAGACCCTGGAGGTCAACGGCGAGAAGATCCACGCCGAGGTGGTGATCATCGCCACCGGCACCCGTCCGATCGTGCCGGAGGCGTGGCGGGAGGTGGGCGACCGGCTGGTCACGTCCGACGACGTGTTTGAAATGGTGGCTCCGGGCCAGCGCCTGGGCGTGGTCGGACTCGGTCCGATCGGCGTTGAGCTGGCCCAGGCGTTCGCCCACCTTGAGTGCGAGGTCCACGGGTTCACCAAGGGCGGCGCTATCGCAGGCCTGAAGGACCCTGAGGTCAATGCAAGCCTGGTCACGGCGCTCGGCAGACAGATGTCGATCACCACCAACGTGGAGGTATCAATCCGACGCGACGACGCTGGAGTCGTGATCGACGATGGCAGCCACAGCGTCGTCGTGGACTGGGTATTGGCTGCGATTGGCCGACAGCCCAATATCGAAGGGCTTGGCCTGGATCAGCTCGGCGTCGAACTGGACGAACGCGGCATGCCCGAGTTCGACGCCAAGACGCTGCGGGTGGGCGACCTGCCGATCTACCTCGCCGGTGACGTCAACGGGCAGCGGCCGCTGCTGCACGAGGCCGCCGACGAGGGACGCATCGCGGCCTACCATGCGCTGCACCCTGAGGCGGAGTGCCTGATGCGCCGCACGCCGCTGGGGATCGTGTTCACCGAGCCGGGCGCCGGCCAGGCCGGGGTGTCGTACAGCGAACTCCCCGAGTCCGGCGTCGTGGTTGGCAGGATCGACTACGGCCGCCAGGGCCGGGCCGTCATGGCGGGGCGCAACGCTGGCTTGCTGCACCTGTATGTGGACGAGGCTGACGGCAGAATTCTCGGGGCAGAGGCGGTTGCACCGGATGCCGAGCATCTGCTGCACCTGCTCGCCTGGGCGATCCAGCAGGAGATGACCGTCGACACGATGCTGCATCTGCCCTTCTACCACCCGACGGTGGAGGAAGGCCTGCGCACCGCGCTGCAGTCGGCCCGCCGCGCTTTGAGCAAGCGGCGTGAGCAACCCGACCTGCCGCTGTGCCGCCCGGCGATCGACTGGGCACTCGGCTAGCCGGAGCTCGCGTTTGGCATGGCCGCGCTGGCAGCCAGGGCCAGGCTCAGGCTGAGGGTTCTGGCTGGCGCGGACGCAGCAACACCCGGATGTCCTCACCCAGCAGCCGGGTCTCGACCGTTTCCATGTGCATCACCTGGTCCATGTGATCCACATTGAGGCCATCGAACAACGGTCGCGCCTGGGAGCCCAACAGGACCGGCGCTACATACAGCAGGACCTCATCGGCCAACCTGGCCTCCAGGAAGGCGGCCGCCAGCGTGGCCCCCGCTTCGACCATCACCTCGTTGATGCCGCGATCAGCGAGCAGCTTGAGCACCGCCGCCAGGTCGAAGCGCCCCGCGCTGACCGGCACCACCGCCAGCTGTGCGCTGATGCCGCGGGCGAGTTTGGTGTCGGGGGCGTGGATGTACAGCGTCGGCGCATCGCCCTCGCGGACCTTGCCACGCGCGATGGTGGCCAGACCCGGATCCAGCACCACGCGCAAGGGCGGCACGAATGCAATGTCCTCGTCCAGCCGCACGGTCAGCGACGGATCGTCCGCCAGCACGGTGCCGGCGCCGGTGAGGATGGCCCCGGCGCGGGCGCGCCAGTGCTGCACGTCGTTGCGCGAATCCGGGCCGCTGATCCATTTCGATTCGCCGTTGGCCAGCGCGGTGCGCCCGTCCATGCTGGTCGCCAGCTTGATCCGGACCCACGGCCGACCCCGCGACAGCCGCGACAGGTAGCCGCGGTTGAGCGCGCGCGCCTGGTCTTCCATCAGGCCCTCCGCAACCTCGATGCCGGCGCCGCGCAGCCGCTCGAAGCCCGCGCCGTCGACCTGCGGGAAAGGATCCCTCATCGCGGCGACCACGCGCGACACACCGGCTGCGATCAAGGCATCCGCGCATGGGCCGGTACTGCCGGTATGCGCGCACGGCTCCAGCGTGACGTACACGGTCGCACCCTTGGCACGCTTGCCGGCTTCCTGCAGCGCAAGCACCTCGGCATGGCCTTCACCGGCGCGCTGGTGCCAGCCTTCGCCGACCACCTCATCACCATTGACGATCACGCAGCCGACCATCGGATTGGGTCGGGTGGTGTAGGCGCCACGCTCGGCCAGCCGCAGGGCGCGCGTCATCATCAGGTGGTCGGTGGTGGTGAACTCGGGCATCAACAGGGTCCTGCAATAAATGGGCGCGGTCGCGGGCAACCTCAGCGTTTGCGCGTGGCCGACGGCGACGGCTCGTCACCGCCCAGCAGCGAAAGCTGCTCATCGGCGGAGTTGTCGCTTTCCAGCCGGTCGAGCTCGTCGCGGAAATCGGCCACGTCCTGGAACGCCCGGTACACCGAGGCGAAACGCACGTAGCCGACGTGATCGAGCTTGCGCAACTCGCCCATGACGAACTCGCCGACCCGGATCGAGGACAGCTCGCGCTCGGTGGTGCGCCGCAGCTGGTGCACCACCGCGCGTACCGCCGCCTCGATCTGCTCCTCGGCGACCGGGCGCTTCTGCAGCGCGCGGTCGAAGCCCGCGCGCAGCTTGCGGGCATCGAAGGCTTCCCGGCGGCCATCGGACTTGATGATCACCGGCAGCTTCAGCTCGATCGTCTCCAGCGTGGAGAAGCGCTCACCGCAGGCCTCGCACACGCGGCGGCGACGGATCGTCGCACCGTCGTCGGACACCCGCGAGTCAATGACGCGGGTGTCGACGTGCTGGCAGAAAAGGCAATGCAAGGTTCAGCCGTAGACCGGGAACTGGGCGCACTGCCTGGTGACGTTTTCGCGCACCGTCGCAATGACCTGCTCGTCGTTGGGATTGTCGAGCACGTCGCAGATCCAGTTCGCCAGCGCGACGCAGTCCGGCTCGCGGTAGCCACGGGTGGTCACCGCCGGGGTGCCGATGCGCAGGCCGGAGGTCACGAACGGCTTGGCCGGGTCATTGGGCACGGCATTCTTGTTGACGGTGATGTGGGCCTTGCCCAGCGCGGCTTCCGCGTCCTTGCCGGTGATGGGCTTGCCGATCATGTCGATCAGCATCAGGTGGTTTTTGGTGCCACCGGAAACGATCTTGTAGCCGCGGTGGATGATGGTCTCGGCCATCGCTTGGGCATTCTTGACCACCTGCTGCTGATAGGTCTTGAACTCCGGCTCCAACGCTTCCTTGAACGCCACGGCCTTGGCCGCGATCACGTGCATCAGCGGTCCACCCTGCAGGCCGGGGAACACGATGCTCTGCAGCTTCTTGACCAGATCCTCGGTCGGATTCTTGGCCAGGATGATGCCGCCGCGCGGGCCGCGCAGGGTCTTGTGGGTGGTCGAGGTGACCACGTGCGCATGCGGCAGGGGGTTGGGGTACACGCCGGCGGCGATCAGCCCGGCCACGTGGGCCATGTCGACGAAGAACACCGCGCCCACCTTGTCGGCGATCTCGCGCATCCGCGCCCAGTCCACCACCTGCGAGTAGGCACTGAAGCCGCCGATCAGCATCTTCGGCTTGTGCTCGAGCGCGAGCCGCTCCATCTCGTCGTAATCGATCATGCCGCTGTCGTCCACGCCGTACTGGACGATGTTGAACAGCTTGCCGCTGATGTTGACCTTGGCGCCGTGGGTGAGGTGGCCGCCGTGGGCCAGGCTCATTCCCAGCACCGTGTCGCCGGGCTGCAGGAGCGAGAAATACACCGCCTGGTTGGCCTGCGAACCCGAATGCGGCTGCACGTTGGCGTAGTCGGCGCCGAACAGCTCCTTCAACCGGTCGATCGCCAACTGCTCTGCGATGTCCACGAACTCGCAGCCACCGTAGTAACGCTTGCCGGGGTAACCCTCGGCGTACTTGTTGGTCAGCTGGCTGCCCTGCGCCTCCATCACCCGCGGGCTGGCGTAGTTCTCGCTGGCGATCAGCTCTACGTGGTCTTCCTGGCGGCGGTTCTCGTCGGCGATGGCCTGGGCGAGTTCGGGGTCAAAACCTTCGATGCTTGCGTCGCGCGGGAACATTGTCACTCCAGGATCGGATGAGGAAGGAAGTCCCCCAGTTTAGCCTCCGCCGCCCGCGACTGGCGAAGCTGACCGGCTGGGATTGCCGGCCCTGCAAAACACCTGTAGATGCGCGATAATGGCCGGCTAAACCTTATTTCATCGCCTTGCCCGTTATCGGGCACGGCCGCCTGTCTGCGGAGCATCCCATGTCAGCGCAATACATCTACACCATGAACGGTGTCAGCAAGACCGTTCCGCCCAAGCGCGAGATCATCAAGGACATCTCGCTGTCCTTCTTCCCCGGCGCCAAGATCGGCCTGCTCGGCCTGAACGGCTCGGGCAAGTCGACCGTGCTGAAGATCATGGCCGGTGTCGATCAGGACTTCAGCGGCGAGGCGCGCGCGGCCAAGGGCATCAAGGTCGGCTACCTCGCCCAGGAGCCGCAGCTCAACCCCGAGCACACCGTGCGCCAGGCAGTCGAGGAAGGCCTGGGCGAGGTGATCAATGCCCAGGCCGCGCTGGACCGGGTCTATGAGGCGTACGCCGAGGAAGACGCCGATTTCGACAAGCTCGCCGCCGAGCAGCAACGCCTGGAGGCGATCCTCGCCGCCGGTGACGCGCACACCCTGGAGCACCAGCTGGAAGTGGCCGCCGACGCGCTGCGCCTGCCACCGTGGGACGCGATCGTGGGCAAGCTGTCGGGTGGCGAGAAGCGCCGTGTGGCCCTTTGCCAGCTGTTGCTGCAGAAGCCCGACATGCTGCTGCTGGACGAGCCCACCAACCACCTGGACGCCGAGTCGGTGGAATGGCTGGAGCAGTTCCTGGCCCGCTATACCGGCACCGTCGTGGCGGTGACCCATGACCGCTACTTCCTCGAGAACGCGGCCGAGTGGATCCTTGAACTCGACCGCGGCCGCGGCATCCCCTGGAAGGGCAACTACACCGCGTGGCTGGAGCAGAAGGGCGAGCGCCTGAAGCAGGAAGAGTCCGGCGAAAAGGCGCGCCAGAAGGCGCTGGCCAAGGAGCTGGAATGGGTGCGCAGCAATGCCAAGGGCGGCCGCACCAAGGGCAAGGCCCGTCTGGCCCGCTTCGAGGAGCTCAACTCGGTCGAGTACCAGAAGCGCAACGAGACCAACGAGATCTTCATTCCGCCCGGCGAGCGCCTGGGCAATTCGGTGATCGAGTTCAAGAACGTCTCCAAGTCCTTTGGTGACCGCCTGCTGATCGATGACCTGAGCTTCATCATCCCCCCCGGCGCGATCGTCGGCATCATCGGCCCCAACGGCGCCGGCAAGTCGACCCTGTTCAAGATGATCACCGGCCAGGAAACCCCTGACAGCGGCGAGATCATCAAGGGCCCGTCGACCAACATCGCCTATGTCGACCAGAGCCGCGACAAGCTGGAAGGCAACCACAACGTGTTCCAGGAAATCTCCGGCGGCGCCGACATCCTCAACATCAACGGCACCGAGATCCAGTCGCGCGCCTACCTGGGCCGCTTCAACTTCAAGGGCCAGGACCAGCAGAAGCTGGTCGGGACCCTGTCCGGCGGTGAGCGAGGCCGGCTGCACCTGGCCAAGACCCTGCTGCAGGGCGGCAACGTGCTGCTGCTGGACGAGCCGTCCAACGACCTGGACGTGGAAACCCTGCGCGCGCTCGAGGATGCCCTGCTCGAGTTCCCGGGCTGCGCGGTGGTGATCAGCCATGACCGCTGGTTCCTGGACCGCATCGCGACCCACATTCTCGCCTTCGAGGGTGACTCGCACGTGGAGTATTTCCAGGGCAACTACCGCGAGTACGAGGAAGACAAGAAGCGTCGCCTCGGCGAGGAAGGTGCGCAGCCCAAGCGCCTGCGCTTCAAGGCCCTGAAGTAACCGCGGGCAAAAGCACGCACCCCCGCATGCCCACCGCGCTGGTGGGCATGCGCGCACTGACACCGGGAGAGGACGATGGGCTTCATGCAGGCATTGCGGCAGCGCTGGACGGCCGCCGATTCGCTGGTCTGTGTCGGGCTGGATCCGGAGCCCTCGAAGTTCCCGGCCCGCTTCACCGATGACCCGGATGCGGTGTTCAATTTCTGCCGCGCCATCGTTGATGCGACGGCCGAGCACGTGTGCGCGTTCAAGCCTCAGATCGCTCACTTTGCCGCGCTCGGTGCCGAGGACAGCCTGCAACGGCTGATCGCGTACATCCATGACCGCCACCCGGGAATCCCGGTGATCCTGGATTCCAAGCGCGGCGACATCGGCAGCACCGCACAGCACTACGCGACCGAGGCGTTCGACCGCTACCGCGCCGATGCGGTAACCGCCAACCCCTATCTTGGCCGCGACTCGGTGCAGCCGTTCCTGGACCGCTCCGACCGCGGCGTGGTGATTCTGTGCCGCACGTCCAATCCCGGTGCCAGCGAGCTGCAGGACCTGCCGGTCCAGCGCGAGGACGGCAGCAACCGGCCGCTTTACCAGTGTGTCGCGGAGATGATCGCGCGCGACTGGAACGGGCATGGCAACTGCATGCTGGTGGTGGGCGCGACCTGGCCGGGCCAGCTGCGCGAGGTGCGCGCGATCGTGGGTGACATGCCGTTGCTGGTGCCCGGCGTCGGCGCCCAGGGCGGCGACGTGGAAGCGGTGGTCACCAACGCGCGGACCGCAGACGGCAACGGGCTGGTGATCAGCTCCTCGCGTGCGGTGCTGTACGCCTCGTCGGGAGATGACTTCGCCGATGCCGCGGCGGCCGCGGCGCGCACGCTGCGCGAGCAGATCAACCGCTACCGCTGAATCTCAGGTCCGGCTGCGCAGCATCGCCCGGACCACGGCGAAGGGAAACCTGGCCCAGATGACGGCAAACACCAGCGCGCGCGCACCGACGCCACGATCGGCGGCCTCGAACTTGCGAAAGTAGCGCCACAGCCCACGGTGTTTGTGCCACTCCACGAACCAGGGATTGGAGCGGCTGGAGACCCCGCGCACATGGACGACGCGCACCCGGTTCGCCACCGCGACTTCCACCCCATCGGCGGCCAGTCGCCGGCAGAGATCCAGATCCTCGGCGTGCAGGCGATATGCCTCGTCGAAACCGCCAATACGCTCGAAACGCGTTTGCGCCAGGAACATCAGCGCGCCGGAAATCGACTCCACCGGCTGCAGCTCCACCGCGTCGTCGGGCTCGATCGCCAGCGCCGGTCCCGCGCCGGAGCGGCGTCCGCGCAGCCGGGCCGCGATACCGCCGAGCATCGCCAGGAAATCCGGCGCGCGGCGACGCGCGGCAGGGTCGCGCGTTCCCGCCTCGTCCACCAGATCGACGCCCAGCAGGACGTCCACGCCAACCGCGTGGCGTTGCAGGGCAAGCTCACGCAGGCGCGACAAGGTGTCGAATTCCACCAGCGCATCGGGATTGACAAAGGCCAGCCAGCGACACGACGGCGCCTGAACCGCGATCGCCGAGGCACCCTGGTTACACGCCACGCCGAAGCCGGCGTTATCGGGGTTGGCGATGAACTGGACCCGCGGATCGGCCACCGCGTGGCGCTGGATGATCGCCACCGTGCCATCCGTGGAGTCGTTGTCGACCACCCGGATCGCCGCCACGCCGACGGCGCCGCGCAGCCGGTCCAGGCAGTCCTCGATGGTGCTCAGGCTCTGGAAGCTGACCACCACCACGCCGATGTCGGCGTCCATCCGATTCGCCGCGTCAGTCACGCGCCGCGACGCGGGCGCTACTTGGCAACGCCACCGCCGAGCGGCCAGCCGGTGCGATGATCACGGCCGTGCCGGCGCCCGCAAGGGCTGCAAGGCGCGGAAGCGGCGACCGTATTCGTCGGTCAAATCGCGAGCCTCGTTGGGATCGCGAATGATCTTCGGCGTCAGCAGGACGATGGTTTCCTCACGCCGGGTCACCGAGCTCTGGGTACCGAACAGCCCGCCCAGCACCGGAATCCGGTTCAGCCCGGGGAAGCCGCGCGATCCCCGTGCGGCACTGTCGCGAATCAGGCCGGCCAGCATCACCGTGTCGCCGCTCTGGATCGCCGCCTCGGTTTTCAGCTTGCGGGTGTCGATGCGGACATTGCCGAACCGGTCCCGCTCACCGCCTGGTGCGCTGACTTCCTGGACGATGTCCAGGAACACCATGCCGTCCTTGGTGATGCGCGGGCGCACCGTCAGGATCACGCCGGTGTCCAGGTACTGGACCTGGCTGTAGCTGGTGTCGTTGCCGATCCCCGGGTTCACCGTCACCGAGGACACCGGAATACGGCTGCCGACGTTGAAAGTTGCCTCCGCGTTGTTGCGCACCACCACCGAGGGGGTCTGCAGCATGTTGACGTCGGTCACCGAATCCAGCGCCTTGATCACCGCGGCCGCATTGCGACCCAGGAACGTCCAAGCCAGTCCGCCGGTCGTGCCCTTCGCGTCGCCGACGCTGCCCGCCAGGGTGCTCCAGGTGCTGCGGCCGACCGCGCTGGGCAGGTCGTTGTCGGTCACCGCGTTCTCGAAGAACCAGTTGACGCCGTATTCCAACTCGCCGGACAACTGCACCTCGACCACCTGGGCCTCGATGTGGACCTGCATGGGCATCACGTCCAGCTGGCCGATCACGTCGCGGATGGACTTCCAGGCCTGCGGGGTGGAACGCACCAGCAGCGCATTGGTTTCCTCCACCGCCGAGACGCCGACCTTGTCGCCGCCGATCTCCAGCGACACGCTGGCATTGCCGTCGCGGCGGTTGCCCAGTGACAGGCTTGCGCCGCCACCTCCACCGCCACCACTGCCGCCACCCTTGTCGCCGAACCCCATGCTGGAGCCGTCGTCCCCGGAGGTGATTTCCGCCGAATCCAAGCCGGGCATCAGGCTCGGGCCGCGGTCGCCGCCCGCTCCATCGCCGCCACCGGAGGAACCGCCAAAGACCTCCGCCAACCGGTCGGCCAGGTCGCGCGCCTTGATGTACTTCAGCTGGTAGGAGTACAGCTGCACCGCGCCACCGGCGCCATCAATGCGCTCCAGCCACTGCTGGATGTCGTCCAGGTAGCTCGGCTGCGAGGTGATCACCATCACCGCGTTGGTGCCCTCCAGCGGCATGAACCGGAACATCCCGGCCACCGGCGATTTGCTCTCCTGGCCGAACACCTTCTCCAGGTCCTCCACCACGCGCACCGCCTTGCCCGACTGCAGCGGGTAGACGCCCACCGACATGCCCGCGAGCCAGTCGACGTCGAAGATCTCGATCGTGCGCAGGTAGTTCTGCAGCTCCGCGCGTGTGCCACCGACCGTGATCACGTTGCGGGACGCGTCGGTGTCCACGATCGCGTTGGGTCGCGCGTAGGGCTCGAGGATCTTCTTCATCTCCTCGGCGGAAACATAACGAAGCGGGACGGTGCGCAGCTCGAAGCCGCGCGCGCTCGCAGCGCCACCGGCGCGCGGTGCGACCGTGCCGGCCAGCGGCTGATCGGCGGCGACGACGTTGTAGCGCCCGCCGCTGTAGATCATGCGGGCGTTGTTCCAGCCCAGTACCTGGTCCAGCAGGTTGATCGCCTCGGCGGCACTGACCGGCTTTGGCGTGGCCAGGGTGACGGTGCCCTGCACGCCCGGGGCGATGACGTAGTTCTGCCCGAGCATGTCGCCCAAAATGGCCTTGACCACGGCGTGCAGCGATTCACCCTCGAAGTTGAACGTCGCCTCCCCGGTGGTTGCCGGCAGCCCGGGCGGTGGGGAATTGGCCACCGTGGTGTCGATGAAGCGGCCGGTACCGCGCCGGATCTGCGGGCGGGGTCCGTCCTGGTCCGGCTCCACGTTCGAGACACTGCCCAGCGCATGGGTCTGCACGCCGTTTGCGCCGGGCTGCGCTGCCTGCTCGGCGGTGCGCGGCACCGCATCGCGACGGATGCTGGGAACCGGCCCACTGGCACAACCGGCCAGCAGCGCCATCACCACCAGGGAGGCGACGACCACACGCAGAATCCCCCGCCCCGTGAAGGTGAGGCGCGGACGCGACGTCGCGAAGAAGGTATCGATGGCGTGTTGCTTCATTGCGTGCACTCTAATTGGATCGTCAGTTGGCTACATTTCGTCTTTGCGCAGCGCCGCGCGGCGGGCTTCAATCCGCTGGCGGATGGAGTCCATCTGGGCCTGCGCCGGCTCGGCCGCCTTGTTGGCGTCGGCGGAGTCGGCGTCCTGTTCCGCTGGGAGCGCGTCGCTTGCCATGCTTGCTGGATCAGGTCGACGTTGCGTGCGCGGCCGCGGAGCTGGCGGCGAGACTTGCGCTTCGTCCGGCGCCTGTGCCGCGCGGGGCTCCGACGGTGCTGGCGCGCGGCCCGCCTCCAAAGCAGCGCTGGTCTGCTCGGCGCCCTGGCCTTCAAACACCGTCAACTCCAGGTTGCGACGTCCCTGGGGCCCGTCAAACACCGCACCGCGTGGCGTCAGCTCGACCAGACGCCAGCCCGACTGGGCCAGGGACTCGTCCAGCTTTACCCGCACCGCGTCCCCACCGTCGCGCCGCCGGACGATCGCCATTTTAGTGGCCGGCGTGATCAGGACGCTGGTGAGTACGTAGTCGAACTCTTCACCGGGATCCGCTTCCTCGCCACCTTCCAGGAAGAACGGGTGCGGGCTGCGATCACTGGCGAACAGCGGTCGATCGGCAATCGCCTGGTACTGCTCGGCCGGGCCGAGCAGGAAGCGCACGATATAGAACTGCCTCGGCGTGCGCACGACCATCCTCCCACCCGACAGCCGGCCCCACGTGATCATGATCCGCGCGATCCACAGCTT
>NZ_JXSS01000060.1 GCF_000855665.1 Lysobacter sp. A03 | reverse complement strand
GCCTGGGTGCGTGCGACATCAAGGGCGCGGCGGCAGGATTGCTGGCGGCCGCAGCGATTACCAGCGGCGATGGGTCCTTCCTGTTCAGCACCGATGAGGAAGCCAATGACCCGCGCTGCATCGCCGCCTTCCTCGGCAGTGGCCACGGCTTCCAGGAAGTGGTCGTTGCCGAGCCGACCAACTGCGAAGCGGTGCTCGCCCACCGTGGAATTGCGTCGGTGCTGATGCAGTTCCAGGGCGCGGCCGGCCACGCCTCGGGCGCCAACGCCATCCACGCCAGCGCGCTGCACCAGGCGATGCGCTGGGGTAACCGGGCTCTGGACTTCGTCGCCGACCAGTCGCATCAACGCTTCGGTGGCCTGACCGGGCTGCGCTTCAACATCGGCCGGGTCGAGGGTGGCATCAAAGCCAACATGATCGCGCCCAGCGCCGAGGTGCGCTTCGGTTTCCGACCGCTGCCATCAATGTCCATCGATGAGCTGCACCACCAGTTCGGCACGCTTTCCGAGCCGGGTGCGGTGGAGCGCTATCAGGAAACCTTCCGCGGACCGCCGTTGCCTTCGGGCGATATCGCCACGGCGGAAGACCGCCGCCTCCTGGCACGCGACCTGGCCGAGGCACTCGGTCTGCCGATTGGTCCCGCGGTCGACTTCTGGACCGAGGCATCGCTGTTCTCGGCCGCTGGGATGACCACGATCGTCTACGGACCCGGCCACATCGCCCAGGCCCACACCGCCGACGAGTGGGTCGAACTCGACCAGCTCGAGCGCTATGCCGAGTCGATCCGCCGCATCCTGGACCAGCCCCACACCTGAGCCCCGCTGCGCCGTACCCACCGCATCAATCGCAACTTTTCACCACCGCCCCCATCAACGAATCCCCATGACCATTCCGCCATCCGCGAACGATATCCAGACCCGCCAGACCATCGTGCGCTTGCTGTCCAGCATGGCCAGCGCCAAGGAGATCAGCCAGTACCTGAAGCGCTTCTCCCAGCTCGACGCGGCCCGTTTTGCCGTGGTCAAGGTCGGCGGGGCGGTGCTGCGCGATGACCTCGACGCGCTCACCTCGTCGCTGGCCTTCCTCCAGGACGTGGGCCTGACTCCGATCGTCCTGCACGGCGCCGGGCCGCAGCTGGACGACGAGTTTGCCGCCGCGGGCATCGAGAAGCAGACCGTCAACGGCCTGCGGGTCACCACGCCGGAGGCGCTGGCGATTGTTCGGCGCGTATTCCACGCGCAGAATCTGCGCCTCGTGGAAGCCCTGCAGCGGGGTGGGGCGCGTGCCACCTCGATCGTCTCCGGGGTGTTCGAGGCGGACTTCCTGGACCGCGACGCCCTCGGGCTGGTCGGCGAGGTGACTCGGGTCGACCTGGCACCGATCCAGGCCAGTCTGCAGGCAGGGTCGATCCCGGTCATCGCCAGCCTCGGCGAAACCACCGGCGGTCAGATCCTCAACGTCAACGCCGATTTCGCCGCCAGCGAACTGGTCCAGGTCCTGCAGCCATACAAGATCGTGTTCCTGACCGGCACCGGCGGGCTGCTCGACGACCAGGGCAGGATCATCGACTCGATCAACCTGTCCACCGAATACACCGACCTGATGAACCAGCCGTGGATCAATGGCGGCATGCGGGTGAAGATCCAGCAGGTCAAGGATCTGCTCGACAAGCTGCCGCCGTCCTCGTCGGTGTCAATCACCCAGCCCTCCGAGCTGGCCAAGGAGCTGTTCACCCACAAGGGCTCGGGCACCCTCGTGCGGCGCGGTGAGCGGGTGCTGCAGGCCGACCGCTGGGAAGCCCTGGACCTGCCGCGCCTGCGCACGCTGATCGAATCCGCGTTCGGCCGCCGGCTGGCGCCGGACTACTTCGAGCGCACGCGTCTGCTGCGTGCCTACGTCAGCGAGAACTACCGCGCCGCGGTGGTGCTCACCGACGAGGACGGCTACACCTACCTGGACAAATTCGCGGTGCTTGACGATGCCCAGGGCGAAGGGCTCGGTCGCGCGGTGTGGCAGGTGATGTGCGACCAGACGCCGCGGCTGTTCTGGCGCTCGCGCCACGGCAACCCGGTCAACGCGTTTTACTACGCGCAGTCCGACGGCCACTGCAAACAGGATCAATGGAAGGTGTTCTGGTACGGCCTGAACAATTTCGACGAAATCGCCCACTGCGTCGCCCACTGCGCTACCCGCAGCGCCACGCTGGTCGATCCGGCGGATGACGCTGTGGACGCGCCGGCGGCTGCAGAGGGAGTGGCGCCATGAGCATGCCAATAGTCAACGTAGGTCTCGTGGGCGCGCGAGGTCATACCGGTTCCGAGTTGATGCGCCTGATTGGCGCGCATCCAATGTTCACGCTGGGCTTCGTGTCCTCGCGTGAATTCGCCGGCCATCGCGTGGCCGACCACCACGACCGCGTCGCCAGCGAACTGCGCTACCAAAGCTCCACACCGGATGCCGTCGCCACCGCGGGGATGGACGCCTACATCCTCGCCATGCCCAACAACAAGGCCGGCGAATATGTCGCCGCCCTGGACACCGCCGGAACCGATCCGGTGATCGTGGACCTGTCCGCCGACTACCGCTTCGACGCCGACTGGTACTACGGCCTCCCGGAGCTCACGCGGAAGAGTTACCAGGGCCAGCGCCGGATCAGCAATCCGGGCTGCTACGCGACCGCGATGCAGCTGGTGCTCGCGCCGATGCTGGACATGCTCGACGGCCCCGCGCAGTGCTTCGGCGTGTCGGGCTACTCGGGTGCCGGTACCACGCCATCGGATCGCAACGATCCGGCACTGCTGCGCGACAACCTCATGCCGTACGCACTGGCCGGTCATATCCACGAGCGCGAGGTCAGCCATCGGCTGGACCATCCGATCGAGTTCATGCCGCACGTGGCGCCGCATTTCCGTGGCATCACCATGACCGCCAACATGCATCTGCAACGCGCCTTCAGCCGCGAGGAAGTGATTGCCCGTTACCGCGAGCGCTACACCGACGAGCCGCTCGTGCGGATTGTTGATGACGCCCCGTGGGTGAGCGCGATCGCCGGTCGGCACCACGTCGATATCGGCGGGTTCACCCTGTCCGCCGATGGGCGCCGGCTGGTGGCAGTCGCCACCGAGGACAATCTCCTCAAGGGTGCCGCCACGCAGGCCATGCAGAACCTCAACCGGGCCTTTGCGCTGCCCGAGCTGACCGGAATCCCGGTCTAATCCGACCAGGCAGGAACCCCAAACCATGACCCAGCTTCTTTGGCAGAAACCCGGCGTGCAGGTCGATGAGCGCATCCAGCATTTCTGCGCCGGCGCCGACGTGATCCTCGACCGCGAGTTTCTGCTGTTCGACATCCAGGCCAGCCGCGCCCATGCGCAGGGCCTGCAGATGATCGGCATCCTAGACGCGACTGAGCTGGCCGCGATCGAGCGTGAACTGACAGCGCTGGCCGATGACTTCTCCAGTGGCCGCTTCGTCCTTGACGAGACCTACGAGGACGGGCATTCGGCGATCGAAGCGCGCCTCATCGACCGGCTGGGCGATGCGGGCCGCAAGATCCACACCGGCCGCAGCCGCAACGACCAGGTGTTGGTGGCGACGCGCCTGTGGCTGAAGGACCGGCTGGCGCGACTGCGCGAGCTGTGCACCGAAATTGCCGGTATCGCGCTGGCGCGGGCGGACGTGGAGTCCGACCTGCCCCTGCCGGGATACACGCATATCCAGCGCGCGGTCGTGTCCTCGGCAGGCATGTGGTGGTCGGCGTGGGCGGAGGCATTTATCGACAACGCCGCGCGCGCGGGCGACACCCTGGCGTGGGTGGACGCCAATCCGCTGGGCAGCGCGGCCGGCTACGGGGTCAACCTGCCGCTGGCGCGCGACCACACCACGCAGGCGCTGGGCTTCGGGCGCATGCAGCTGTCGGCGACTTACGCCCAGCTGTCGCGTGGCAAGTTCGAGATGGCGGCCATTGAAGCCCTGTCCAGCGGCATGCTCGACCTGCGTCGCCTGGCCTGGGACCTGAGCCTGTTTACCAGCGCGGAGTTTGGTTTCGTTACCCTGCCGGCGCAGTACACCACCGGGAGCTCGATCATGCCCAACAAGCGCAACCCGGATGTCATCGAATTGATGCGCGCCAGCTACGCGAGCGTTGCCGCCGCGCGCAGCGAGATCGAGCAATTGCTGTCACTGCCGTCGGGCTACCACCGCGACCTGCAGTTCAGCAAAGGCGCGATCTTCCACGCCTTCGGTCGCGGCCTGGGCGCGTTGGAGCTGTTGCCGGACCTGCTGCGCAACCTGGAGTGGAAGCCCGAAGCGATGCGGGCCGCCCTGGAGCCATCGATGTACGCCACCGACCTTGCCGTGGACCTCGCGCGGGCGGGTACGCCGTTCCGCGATGCCTACCGCCAGGCCGCCGATCCGGCGCGCTGGGAAGTAGGCGACGCGGATGCCAGCCTGGAGGCGCGCGTGTCCCCCGGAGCTGCTGGCGACCTGCGTCTGGACATCCTGCGCGAGCGCCTGCACGCACTGGGCGGGCAGGCGGAAAGCGCGCGTCAGACGTAGATTTTCACGCTCGGCTGGATCTCGTCGATGATGGCGTGCGGGATGAAGCGCGCGCTGTCGCGGGTGATCGCGCTGGTATCCTCGCGCACGCCGATTCCGCAGGGATGGTCACCGACCACCCAGCTGCCAACCATGGGGTAGTTGCCTGAGAACTCCGGCAGCCGATGCAGCGCCTGGCGGATGCTGGGTCCGCTGTACGGGCCATCGCTCTCCTGCCAGCTGCCATCGAGCATGTGCATGGCCACGTTGGCGCCCTCGCGCGAGTGCAGGGGTTTGCGCACCCAGCCCTTCGCCAGCGCCGCGCCCTCGTCGAAGTGCGATTCCAGCAGGTTGGGGTGCCCCTGGTGACGCTGCCACAACAGCGGCAGGATGCCCTTGTTGCTCAGCACCGCCTTCCACGCCGGCTCCAGCAGCTGCAGGCCGGAGCCGGGTAGGGCGAGACCGAACTCCTCGTGCATCAGGTCTTCCAGCGGGTACAGCTTGAACAGGCTGCCGATCACCACGTCGTCGGTGTCGGTGAAGCGCCCATCGGTGGACAGCCCGAGGTCCTCGATGGCGATGGAGGCGCCGTGCAGCCCGGCCTGCGCCGCGCAATCGCGCAGGTAGGTCACAGTGCCCTGGTCTTCCTCCGAATCGCGCACGGCGCTGAAGTACAGCGGCGGCGGCAGTTGCGCGGCCAACTGGCCAAAGCGCTCCACCAGCGCTTCGTGGATGGAGTTGAACTGATCCGCATGGCCGGGCAGCGCACCTCGGTTGCGCTGGTCCTCCAGCCACTGCCACTGGAAGAAGGACGCCTCGAACAGCGATGTCGGGGTGTCGTAATTCAGCTCGTAGAGCTTGGCGGGTCCGTTGCCGTCGTAGGCGAAATCCAGGCGGCCATAGAGGTGCGGGTCGCGCCGTCGCCAGCTCTCGGCGATCCAGTCACGGAAGGGCTCCGGGATCGCCAGCCTGGCCATCAGCTCTTCGCTGGCAACGACCTCGCCAACCAGGTCCAGCGCCATGGCATGCAGTTCAAGACTGGGATCCTCGATGTCGTCCTCGATCTGGCGCAACGTGAAAGCGTAGTACGCGCTTTCATCCCAGTACGGTTCGCCCTCAATCGTGTGGAAACGGAAGCCGGCCTCGTCCGCCCGCGCGCGCCAGTTGGAGCGCTCGGCAATGGCAATACGTTTCACCGGATCAACCGCCGGAGCTGGTGCGCTTGCGGCTCTTGTCGCCAAAGCCGCCGCGACTGGCGGTGACCGCGCGATTGGGCTGGCTGTTGATCGGGGTCAGGGCGGTGCGGTTGGCACCGGTCATGCCGGGCGCTGCAGGACGCGCCCAACCATTGGCCTTGTCGCGGAAGGCCGGAGCAGCGGCGGGTGCGGCTGCCGTGGCGCTGGCCGCGCGGCCCTGCAGCATCTGCGACATGAAAAAGCCGGCCATCATCGGAGCGATGAACGAGGTGCCGGAACGGGTCTGCTGCTCCACGCACTGATCGGCGTCGTACTCCTGCGCGCACGCTTCGCGGCTGGCGAACTGCGGCGCCGAGTCGGCGGCCTGCTGTTGCGCGGTCTCGAACGCCTGCTGGCAGGTCGACGAGTCGCCAATGGCGCGGGCGCAGTTGTCCACCGAGGTGTACACGCCTTCCTGCAGCTGGCCCTGCGGTTCCAGCTGGCATGCCGAGAACAGCAGCGGGGCGGCGCTCATCAACAACAGCGCGGTGGTTTGTGATCGCTTCATGCCTGGAGTCCGGAGTGACAGTGCTGAGCGGATCTTAGCCGATACCGCAGATGTCCAAGGCGCCGTTGCTCGCAGCCGGGTTGGGTTGGCGACTGGACCCTGTTAAGCTTGTCTGCTTGTCGAATCCGGTTTTCCGGCGTCATTTGCGACGTGCCGATGTTTCGGATTCGCACTTCCTGCGGCTGGCTGGTGGACCAGTACGCTACGGGTGCTGCTTCCCGTCAAGCCTGTTTGTGCTTGAGTCTGTGCAGCTCCTGTTTGCGACCTTGGTGGGTCGCTGTTGGCGTGATCGATCGCCATCGGAAGTGCCCAGCCGTTCGCGATTTCGCGACCCGTCAGCGTCATTGCCTGAAGGCTATGCCGTGTCCCACTCTGGCCACATACCCATGGAGCACTGGTTACAACGATGACTTCCGCATTTACCGAGCAACCCCTTCCTCCCTGGCAGCGTGCCGTGATCAAGGTCGGCAGCAGCCTGCTGACCGACGGAAAAGGCGGGCTTGGCAAGCGCAATGCCGCTGCGCTTGCTGGATTGATCGGCCATTTTGCCGATCAGGGCCGGGAGGTGCTGCTGGTGTCCTCGGGCGCCGTTGCCGCCGGCCGCGGACTGCTGTCCAATCACAACATGGGCGTGATCCAGCGCCAGGCACTTGCTGCGATCGGCCAGACGCCGATGCTGGCGCTGTGGCAGGGGCTGATGGAGCAGCCGGTCGCCCAGGTGCTGCTTAGCCATGACGACCTGCGCAACCGCCGCCGTTACCTCAACGCCCAATCCACGCTGCGCGAGCTGCTGCGCATCGGCGCACTGCCGATCATCAACGAGAACGACACCGTCGCGGTGGCCGAGCTCAAGCTGGGCGACAACGACAACCTGGCGGCCGCCGTGGCGACTATGGTCGAGGCCGACATCCTGCTGATCGCCACCGACACCAGTGGACTGTTTACCGGCCATCCGGTGGAAGATCCCGATGCCAGGCCAGTGCCCAAGATCGACGAGATCACCACCGACATCATGCGGATGACCTCCGGTGGTGCCGGCGAGCTGGGGACCGGCGGCATGTACACCAAGCTGGAGGCGGCGATCAAATGCGCGTCCGCCGGCATCGGCACCGCGCTGTTCTGTGGCCATGACGCAAAGGCCATCGCCGCGCTGGCCGAGGACCGCCTGCTGGGGACCTACATCGAGCCGCATGGCGACCAGTTGGTCGCGCGCAAGCAATGGCTACGGCACACACCCCCAAGTGGCGGCGCGATCCGTATCGACCCCGGTGCGGTGGAAGCACTGTGCGAGCACGGCGCCTCGCTCTTGCCCGGCGGCGTGATCGGCGTGGAAGGTGATTTCTCCCGCGACGCGATGGTCGACGTGCTTCCGGCGGAAGGCAACTGCAGGCTCGCTCGTGGGCTGGTCCAGTACCAGTCCAGCGACCTGCGACGCATCGCCGGGCACCACAGCAGCGACATCCAGAAACTGCTCGGCTTCGACCACGGCCATTCGGTGATCCGCCGCGAGGACATGGTCCTGTTGGCGCCCACCTCGACGGCCGAGTTTTGAACACGCTTTCGACCCCGGTTTCGAGTCAACCAGAATTCAAGGAGAACTTTCGATGAGTGGATACGTCCGCGATCTTGCCCGGCGCGCCCGCGCCGCCTCCCATGTCATTGCCAAGCTGGACGCGCCCAGGCGCGGCGCCATGCTTGAGGCGATGGCCGACGCGGTGGAGCAGGGCAGCAACGATATCCTGGCGGCCAACGCGCAGGACATGGCCCGCGCCGAAAAAGCCGGCACGACCGGCGCGATGCTGGACCGCCTGCGTCTGGATGAGGGTCGGGTGGCCGACATCGTTGCCGCCATCCGCGAGATCGGCGATCTTCCCGATCCCGTTGGCGAGGTGACGCGTAGCCAGACCATGCCCAACGGTCTGAAGGTAGAGAAAGTGCGCATTCCGCTGGGCCTGATCGCGATGATCTACGAGGCACGCCCGAACGTGACCGCCGACGCCGCCGCGCTGTGCCTGCGTGCCGGTAATGCGGTTCTGCTGCGCGGCGGCTCGGAGGCGCGTGACAGCAACATCGCCATCGCCGCCTGCCTGCACAAGGCGCTGCGCGAGCAGGACCTGCCGCCGGAGGCGGTCACCCTGGTGGAGGACACCGCGCGCGAGTACGTGCTGGAGTTGCTCCAGCTGACGGATCTGATCGACCTGGCCATCCCGCGCGGCGGCGAGAAGCTGATCCACTTTGTCGCCGAGAACGCGCGCGTGCCGGTCATCAAACACTACAAGGGCGTCTGCCACCTGTATGTGGACAAGGCCGCGGACCTCGACCTGGCCCTGCAGCTCGCCATCGACGGCAAGCTATCGCGTCCGGGCGTGTGTAACGCGCTGGAGACGATGCTGGTGCACGGCGACGTCGCTGCTGAGTGGCTCCCGGGCGCGCTGAAGGACCTGCAATCACGCGGCGCGGAGATCCGCGGCTGCAAGCGCACCCGTGAGTTGTTCCCGGATGCATCGTTGGCGACGGATGAGGATTACGACCGCGAATTCCTCGCACCCGTGCTGGCGGTGAAAGTGGTCGATTCGATCGACGACGCACTGGCGCACATCCAGCGCTTCACCTCCGACCACACCGAGGTGATCGTCAGCCGCGACACCGATGCGGTGGACCGGTTCATCCGCGAGATCCGCAGCTCGGCCGTGGTCGTCAACGCGTCCTCGCGTTTCAATGACGGTGGCCAACTCGGTCTCGGCGCGGAGATCGGCATCTCCACCACCCGCCTGCATGCTTACGGACCGATGGGACTGGAGTCGCTGACCATCGAGCGCTACGTGGTGCGCGGGGAGGGCCAGGTGCGCCACCCCGACGTGGTCGCCGCGCAGGCCTGACGCGCGCGACGGCCCGTACCAGCCGCCTTCCCGCAGCAGGACGGGCGGCTGTCCGCTTTGCCGATGGCATGGCGTATACCTGTTGACGTGACGCCCGGGACCACTCCCGGGCCTGCGGCTCTCCACCACGGACAACAGGGAAGACCACATGTCTCGAAGGAACGCGCCGGCATCCGCCGCCGGCCAGGGTTTTGGTGTGCTGGCAGTGTTGCTTCTCGCGCTGGTGACTTTGGCCGGGTGCGGCGAGAAGGACGCCGACAGTACGCGTTCGACGGGCCCGGGGAACGTTGCGGGAGTTTCCGCATCCGATGCGCGGATGATCGAGGGGCCCTGGGTTCAGGACCTCTGGTTGTACGAGCGCGTGTCCACATTTGACGCTGACGGCCAGCGGGTGGAGCTGCTTGACGAGATCATGGCGAACCTTCCGGGCGAGCCCGACGCCGCGGTTCCACTGCCGCACGATGCACAGTTCATCGCCTATCCGCAGCTGCGGCCCTGGCTGTCGGCCGGCGACGGGAGCCGTCGCGACGACGTCACCGTGATCGCGGGCCTGCTGCGGACTCCCGACGGCGACGGCCTGGCGATCGTGGCCATGCCGGATACCGATGCCACAGCACCTATCGGGCTGGATGACAGTGTCGAGCTCGACCTGACCTTCCTCGGCGACCGGCTCACGCCGGACGATCCAATGAGCATCGATTTTGCCTTTCTGCAGGCCTTGCCCGGACAGGACCCGGCGGGTGCCGGAGGCCTGGAAGTGCTCGCCCACCGCATGGCGGAAAACCGCATCCGCTACTACGGCGAGAACATCGACGGTGAGGAAGAGGCACTCGTATTCGAAGGCGTGCTCGCCACTGCGGTAAAGGGCTCTACCCGATCCAGTACGCCGGCCAAGGCGGACCCGATGATGAAGGGGTTCCGCGACGGGTTGAAAGGCTGCCGCTTCGGGCTGAAGTGTGTGCGCAAGTACTTTCAGAAGTTCGGTGGCGGCGCGTCCAAGAGCAACGACCTGATCCGATGCAACCTCGGTGGCAATTGTTACGATCCTCCGCCCCCACCGCCTCCGCCGCCACGCTGTTACGTCCGCTGCGGCGGCGTACGCGGCGATCCCCACCTGACCACCTTCGATGGCGCGAACCTGTCCATGCAGGCCGTGGGCGAATTCGTCGCCGTACGCGTGCCCAAGCTCGAAGTGCAGGTGCGCACCGCACCGCGTCACGCCTCACGCACGGTGTCGGTGGTGACCGCGATGGCGATCGATATCGACGGCACCCGCTTGTTGCTGGATACCGACCAGGGCGGCCTTCGTGTACAGATCGACGGCAAGGCCGTGCCCCATGGCGCGGACGGGGAAATGCTGGAGTTTGCCACCGGCACGCTGACCCAGTTCCACCGCGCCGTGCAGATCGCAACGACCGACGGCCATCAGGTCATCGCCAACAGTCCATCCAGCGGTTTCATCGACTTCACCATGGAGCTGGCCGAGGGAGTTGCAGCGTCGGGACTGCTGGGCAACCACGACGGTGATCCGAAGAACGACTTCCGCACGCGCGACGGCAAGGTCCTGAATCAGCCACTGGACAGCGAGAATCTCTACCAGGTTTTCGCCGACGGATGGCGGGTTGCCGATGACGAATCGCTGTTCGACTACCGCGACGGCGAATCCACTGCGACCTACACCGACCTCACGTTCCCCGAAAAACACGTCACCCGCCAGGATCTGCCGGCGGACCTGGTCAGGCGCGCCGAAGCGGTTTGCCGCGAGTCGGGTGTCGCGCTGCAGCCTTTCCTCGATCAGTGCATTTTCGACTACGCCGTGACCGGCGAGATGGCATTCGTCTCGGCCGCGCAGCGCAGCGCGACGATCGCCGGTGGCACCGCCGGGATGACCAGCGCGGCCCCGGGCGAAGCTGACAGGAAAGTCGAGGCACCGGCGGCCCACGATCCCAACGCACAGGCCACGCTGAAGGTGGCGGCAAGCGCGCCGGCCGGATCCACGGTGCGCGTCAACTGGAGCGGACCCAACGAACCCCACGACTACATCGCCGTGACACGCCCCGGCGCACCGGGTCGCGAGTCGGTGAATCACACCGGCACTGATGCGGGCAATCCGTTGCACCTGCTCCTGCCGGCGGAGGCGGGCAAGTGGGAGGTCAGGTACGTTCAGTACGAAGGCCGCAAGGTGCTCGCCACCCGGGAGATCACCACGACGCCGTTGGAGGCGAGCGTGCAGGTTACTGACACCGCTCCGGCCGGGGCCAAGGTCAGCGTTCAATGGACGGGCCCGAACTACCCGCACGATGTTATTTCCGTCGTGCGCGCTGGCGCTCCGGGAAGGGAGTCGGTAAACCACACGCCAACCACCGCCGGCACACCGCTCAGCCTGCTCCTCCCCGCGGAAGCCGGTGCGTGGGAGGTCCGCTACGTGCAGTACCAGGATCACAAGGTGCTGGCGCGCAAGTCCATCACCACCACTGCGCTGGAATCCAGTCTGGACATCCCGGCGGCTGCGCCGGCCGGTTCCACCATCAACGTTGGCTGGACCGGGCCGGACTACCCGCATGACTTCATTTCGGTCGTGCGCGCCGGTGCATCCGGGAGGGACTCGGTGAACCACACGCCCACCGAGGCCGGCACACCGCTGAAGCTGCAGCTGCCTGCGGAGCCCGGTGAGTGGGAGGTCCGCTATGTGCAGTACCAGGATCACAAGGTACTGGCACGCAAGATGATCACCACCAGTCCGGTCACCGCCAGCCTGGAGATCCCGGCGAGCGCTCCGGCGGGATCAAAAATAGCCGTTGAATGGACGGGGCCTGGCTACCCGTATGACTTTATCGCGGTGGCCAAGCCCGGCACGGAGGGCAGAAGTTCGGTGGAACATAGCCCGACCGGGGATGGCAGTCCGCTCCAGGTCAAGGTGCCCGACGAACCGGGCACCTGGGAGGTCCGCTACGTGCAGTACCAGGGCCACAAGGTGCTGGCGAGCAAAAGCCTGGAGGTCACGGCAGCTGAACAGGGCAAGTGACCGGCAAGGGTTATATCTGCGGCGGCGGGCGGGTTACTGCCGCCGCAGGTCAGCCGGATTGCCCTTGCCGTCGATCGCAGCGAGCTGCGCCTGGTCGAGTAATGCATCGCGGTTCCACCCAGCCACACTCGCAGCGGCATCCACTGCGTGCGCCCAGGTACAGCGGTTGGCGAACAGCATGCCCGGCACGTCCAGCGTGCCGCCGCGGCTGATGTAGCCAAGGGCGCGGGTCGTGGCGCGGCCGCTGTCGATGCGGCGCAGGATGCCCAGCATCGGCTCGGGTCGGGTATGGGTGATGATCACCCGCGGCAGGTCGGGCGGGAACAGCGCGTCGACCGTGGCATCGTCATCGACGAATTCCGCTTCGATTTCATCGCGCGGGATGCGCAGCCGACCCGGCTCGAGAATCACTGTCACGCAGGCGCGCTTGCCCCGATCGGCAAGCTGCTGCTGCGCCTTCATCGCTTCCTCCAGCTGGTAGGCGCCAAGCGCGATTAGCTGGACGTCTGCGTCGCCGGGGTCGCCGATCAGATGGGCGGCGCCGTCGCGAACCAGCTGCTGCGTCATTTCCGCATCGAAGCGGTTTTCGACCTCGCGCTTGGAGATGATCAGGCAGGCCACCTGGCCGCGGTGGGCGTACACGTCACGCAGTGCCGCCACCGCGGTGTTGCCGTCGACCGGAAAGAGTACGCGGGAGGTATCTGACATCTCTCCCAGCAGCGCCTCGCCCATGGTCGGGTCCTGGTGGGACTGCTCGTTCTTGGCGTTTTCCCAGGTGTGCGAGGTGACAATCAGTGGCACCGAGATCCAGCCCGGCCGCTGGCCCACCTGGCGCTGGTGGCGGGCAAAGATGATCTCCTGGCGCATCAGTCCGAGCATCTTCACTGCGAAGGCCTCGTAGCTGACGATCAGGTTCAGTCCGCCCTTGTTGCCCAGCGCGGCGGCGGCGACCGCTTCCTCGTTGAGTGCGGTGATGACCGCGCCGTACAGGTGCTCGGGCACGCCCCGTTCGGGCTCGTTGACACGGTGCTTGAGCAACTCCAGGGTGGCGCCCATTTTGTTGCTCGCCAGCTCGTCCGGATTGCCCACGCGTATGCGCAGCTCCGGATTGCTGTTGGCGAGTTCGACAAACCATCGGTCCAGCGTCGTCATCGCGCTGCCGTGGCTACCGCTCGCTTCCCAGCGTGGCTCGGGGAGCTGGGGCGCAGCCGGGTGGCGATGGGCCATCGGGTGCGCACTTTCAAGTACGCGCTCCTGTCCGGTATGGGTGGCGAACGCATCCAGCGCGGCGTCCAGTTCGGCCGGCGACACAAACAGGGCGGCTGAGCTTTCGTTGAACAACCGCCGGGTAGCGGCATCGGTGTGCGGATTGCCATCCAGCGGCAGGTTGTGGGCGGCGTTGCTGTCGGCTCCGGGAAAGCCAAAACCCTTTTCGGTCTCGGCAATCACGTAGGGCATCGGGGCGGGATAATGCAGGTCCGGATCGGCGGCGAACCTGCGCAGCGCTTCCTCGCTTTCGATGATCGCGCACGCGATCGCGGCGGGGTCCCGGCCATCCACGGTCACCGGCTCGAAGCCGTTGTGGCGGACGTCTTCTGCCAGCCATTCCGCGCCGCCCTGCTGCATGATCTGCGTGCGCTGCTCGATGCGACGGCCGTTGAGGATCATTACCGGTACGGCGAGACCGCTGTCGTAGGCGCGCCACCAGCGTGGCGCCCAGTCCGGCCCGCGCTGCTCCTCGAACGCACCGTCGCTGAGGAAGGCGACCAGCGATTCGCCGACCAGCGGCATGTGGATGTACTGCAGGCCGGCAAACCCGAGGTAGCCACCTTCCGATACCGCGCCGGCGGTGTTCGGTCCCGCATGGCTGCCCAGCGGCACCGCCGGCACCCCGTTGGCGTCAATCGCGTAGGAATAGAAATCCCTGCACAACTGCGAGAGGCCTTTCTCGGTGCGGTTATAGCGGCCCTTCTGTGCCGGCGAGACGTCGCCGGTCAGTGCATTGACCGCCTCGATCGCGGCCACGCAATGGCCCTGTCCCATGATCCACGAGCGCGTAGTGCCGGTCAGCGCGTTGGCCAGCAGGTAGGCCACGTAGGCCTGGACCATGTTCAGCGAGCCGCCGGTGTGGCCCTCGGGCGTTGGTTTGAAGTCCGCGGCCGACAAGGGTGCGCCGGACATGTCGACGCGGAGCGCATAGCTCATGTGCGCAACCACCTTCATCGCCGCACACGTCACGCGGTCGGCGGCGGCGAGCAACGTGTAAATGCCCGCCTCGTCCGCGCCTCCGGCAACGAGTCGGGATACGAGTGCGTCGACACGCTTGATGGTGTCGTCGCGATGGACGATGGGGCCGTAGCCGGAAAGCCAGTGCTGGCGGGGGTTGGACAGGGTCTTCATGGGATCAGCCTTGTGTGGTGCCGAGGGGTTGCAACAGGCGCGCGACTTGGTGTGGAGCGGCGCGCTGGATCAGGGCGGATGGTCTTTGGCCGCGAGCAGTTCACGGGCGTGGCGAGCGGCGATCCACTCCTCGTTGGTGGGTTCGACGGCGACGAGCACGCGGCTGTCGGCGCTGGAGATGACCGGCGCGTCGGTGGCATTTGCGCTGGCGTCGAGGGCAACGCCTAGATAGGCCAGATCCCGGCAGACCCGCTCACGGATGAAAACGCTGTGCTCACCGATGCCTGCGGTGAAGGCGAGCAGGTCCAGACCGCCGAGCACTGCGGCCATCGCGCCGATCTCTTTCACGATGCGACGCACGAACAGGGCGAGCGCGATCCGGGCGCGTTCGCCGGACTCGCCGGGATCATCCTCGTGCTGGACCAGCACCCTCGGCTCGGAGGAAATGCCGGATACCCCGAGCAACCCGGAGTCGTGGTAAAGCGTGGAAGCCACCTCTTCCAGCGAAAGCTTTTCCACCTCCATCAGATAGAGCAGGGCGCCCGGATCGATGGAGCCGGTACGGGTGCCCATCATCAGGCCATCAAGTGCGGAGAAGCCCATGGTGGTCGCGACGCTTTGCAGGCCCTGCATGGCGCACAGGCTGGCACCGCTGCCCAGGTGCGCGACGATGGATCGCCCCCGAGCCAGCTCGCCGTGACGCTCGGGAAGCGCGTGACTCATGAACTCGTAGGACAGTCCGTGGAATCCATAGCGCCGCAGACCGCGTTGCCATGCCGAGTAGGGCAGGGGCAGGATCTGTTCGACCTTGGGCAGTGTGTGGTGGAAGGCGGTGTCGAAGCACGCCACCTGCACGATGTCGGGACGTTCCTCCAGCAACAGGCCCATCGCCTCCAGCGGGAACGGCTGGTGCAGGGGCGCCAGCGGGATGTAGCTGCGCAGGTCCTCCAGGATGGGCAAGGTCACGATGATGGGATCGAAATACCGCGTCCCACCATGGACGACACGATGGGCCACGGCAATCACGCGGCGCCCGTCCAGACGCCGGGTGATGCGTTGCTGGATCAGTTCGAGCGCGGCGCTGTGCGGATGGTCTGGGTCCAGATCGACGGCAAACGGCTCAACCCCGGTTTCACCGAAATCCGGGGACGAGCCGCCGATGCCCTGGACCTTGCCGTTCCACAGCGGCTGTCGCGGCAGAGGCTCCGCATCGGCGGGAAATACGGCGAACTTGATGCTTGATGAGCCGCAGTTCAGGACCAGTATCAGGTTTTTCTGCGATTCGCTCACGGCAGAGGATCTCGATGATGATTTGGCCTGCCCGCGCTATCCAGCGCCGGCGGAATGGAGATGGAAAGAATTCATGGTGATCGGCAAGGCCTGAACGAGTGTCTCACCCGTTTCTGTCTCGCCGGCTGCCAGGCAGCCGATCGCCGTCCTGTGGTGGTGTCACCGATCTGGCGCGTCAAGCGGGTTTCACACCCAATTAATGCACCAATGTGGTTGCATCGGACATGAAATGCCTCCCGTTGTTCCGCACGAATCGCAGTTGATGGGGTAAGCGTCTTGCACTTCACGATTGGTACTTTGGTACTCATCAGCTTCGCCGTATCTCTGGTCGCGCTGGTTTTTCTCATCTGGGCGATTTCGCGCAGCGAGTTGCGTTTCACCCAGGCAGACGCGCGCGTCATCTTTGATGCCGAGTCGCGCGGTGAGGGGCTTGACGATCCGAGTACCCATCCTGAGCAAACCGATTCTCCGCATGGGCAGAGCGGCGAGGACCTCGTCCCCGCAAGTGCCCGTAAAACCATCCTCTTCATTTTCGCTGCCGCCACGGTCTGGCTGCTGATAGGCAGTGTGTACGGATTGGTCGCGTCCTTCAAAATGCACCTGCCTGACTGGCTCAATTCAGCGGCGCCACTCACGTTCGGGCGCATGCGGGCGATGCACCTGAACATGGTGATCTACGGCTGGCTGTCGCTGGGCCTGATGGGCTTGGCGCTGTGGTTGCTTCCCACGATTTTTGCCACGCGGCTGCGACTGCCGCAGATGGCAATGATCGGTGCCGTCATCCTCAACATCGCGGTTGCGGCCGGCGTCTGGGCCATTGGGTCGGGCTGGACGGACGGCCTTGAATGGCTCGAGATTCCCTGGCAGATCGATATCTTCATCGCCGTGTCGGTTGCGCTGTTCGTCATCCCGATGCTGGTGACTGCCTGGCATCGCAGGGTGCGCCATATCTATGTGACCGGCTGGTACCTGCTGGCGGCAATGATCTGGTTTCCCATCCTGTTCATCGTGGCCAACCTGCCCAACGTCCATGTCGGTGCCCAACAGGCGACGGTGAACTGGTGGTTCGCGCACAACGTATTGGGCTTGTGGCTGACGCCGCTGGGCGTGGGCGCGGCGTACTACCTGTTGCCCCGGATCATCGGCAAGCCGATCTATTCCTACAGCGTGTCGCTGATCGGATTCTGGGCGCTGGCGCTGTTCTACAGCCAAGTGGGCATCCACCACCTGATCGGCGGACCCGTACCGACGTGGGTGGTAACCCTGTCGGTTGTCCAGTCAGTGATGATGTTCGTCCCCGTCATCGCGGTTGCGATCAACCAGCATCCCCTGTGGCTGTTCAACCTTGATGCGTTCCGCGCCAGCATCCCGCTGCGCTTCGTGGCAATCGGCGCATTGATGTACACCGCGTCGTCTTTCCAGGGCTCGCTGGAGGCGCTGCGGTCGGTGAACTCGGTCACCCACTTCACCCACTACACCGTGGGTCACGCGCATCTGGGCGTTTACGGATTCGTGACCTTTGTGCTGTTCGGCGGAATCTATTACGTCGTGCCGCGACTGCTGGGAAGGGTGTGGCCCATGCCCCGGTTGATCCAGGCCCACTGGTGGCTGGTGGTCGTGGGTTTCACGATCTATTTCACCGCCTTGACCGTTGGCGGGTGGCTGCAGGGTCAGGCAATGCTGGACCCGGCGCGCGAATGGATGGAAAGCATGGAACTGACCGTGCCGTATCTCAACGCGCGCTCGATCGGCGGCACGTTGATGGTGCTTGGCCACTTCGCCTTCGCCACAAACCTCATCGCCATCCTGATGGGTCGCGGTGATCGACGGATCGCAGGGCCCGGGCTCGTGGCGTCGCCCGGCTCGCCTGCGGCGTCCGCGATGGAAGATGCGCCATGAACAAGCTCGTTCCCCTGCTGCTGCTGGCCGCCGCGATACTGGCATTCGCGACGGTGTTCCTGGTGATCGTGCCGGCAGGGGAGATCCGGACGGCGGGTGCGGCCCCCGGGTTGAAGCCCTACACCGCCATCCAGCAACGCGGGCGGGACAGCTATGTGAATCTGGGCTGCGTCTACTGCCACAGCCAGCAGCCCCGCGCGCCGGAGCAGGCACCTGACATGCAGCGCGGCTGGGGTCGTCCCTCGACCGCTTCGGACTATGCCTACGACGTCCCCCACCTGCTGGGTACGATGCGCACCGGACCGGACCTGCTCAACATCGGTGCGCGGATGCCGAGCCGTGCCTGGCACCTGACCCACCTGTATCAGCCGCGGGCCATCCATCCCACCTCGTTGATGCCCAACTTCCCGTTCCTGTTCGAGATCAAGCCCGAGGCAGGTCCGGACGACGTGGTGGTGCAGCTTCCAGCGCAGTACGCGCCGACCGCAGGCGTGGTCGTGGCCAAGCCCGAAGCGCTTGAACTGGTGGAATACCTGATCAGCCTCGACCGGACGTATCCGGCGGCCAATCCGGAGCTGCGCGACAGCGGGTACTCCGACAGGAGGCCGGTCGAATGAGCAGGAAGTCGAACAGGTTCACCCGGGATTTCGGCACCGCAGTACGTGATGTCGACGAAACTTTCGAGCCCAATGAGCTGCAGAATCCTACGCCGTGGCCCTTGATCGCCATCGCCGTGTTGTTGGCCCTGTGGGGCGCGGTGACGCTGTACCTCGACGCCAAGGCCAACCGCGCCGGCGAGGCGTCACAACGATCCCGGCAATCGGTAGAGGACGGTACGGCCGATGCCAGGACAACACCGCTGGAAGTGGCCAATGCAGAAGGCGACCGTTCGGCAGCGCAGGGTGCAGCGCTTTTCGGCACCTACTGCGCAACGTGCCACCAGTCCAACGGCTCGGGCGTTCGCGGCGCAATCCCGCCGCTCTCGGGGTCGCGTTACGTACTCGCCAATGCGGACGTGCCAACGGCCATCGTGCTGCGTGGAATTGTCGGCCCGTTGGACGTGAACGACGTGAACTACAGCGGACGCATGCCGACGTTCCATGCGGTCCTCAGCGACAAGGAGGTTGCGCAGATCCTGACCCATGTCCGCAGCGCCTGGTCAAACGGGGCCGAGCCGGTTCACCCTGAGCAGGTGGCAGCGGTGCGCAGCCGGTTCCAGCGCGAGCTTGATCAACCATGGGCGGGTGGGGCGGGGCTCCATGCGACCTTTGATATTCCGCCCATCGCCGCGGACGACCTGCTCGGGACAACCTCTACGGCCGCCCAAGGCGATGGGCACTCCGGTGATCCGAAATGAAAGCCTTCGCAGCGTTGATCATCCTCATCTCCCTGACGGCCTGCGCCCAATCCGTGCCGGAGTCGGCCGGGACGGGGCCGGTGGCCGGAGTCCAGACGGGAGCGCGTGCAGACGGCGCGTCGGTGGACTGGCGGGCAGCCGATACCTATGCAGCGGCCGCAACCCAGGCCGATCCCGGCAGCGTGTCCGCGCTGGTCAAGGGCGCCGGAACGACGGCGGAAGCTCCCTGGGCGTGCGCCTCCTGTCACGGCGACAGGGGCGAGGGGACGCAGGACATCCCCCGCCTGGCCGGGGTACCCGCGGGCTATCTGGTCAAGCAACTGCATGACTACCGCAGCGGCGCGCGGCAGAACGACAACATGCGTTACGTGGTATCGACCTTGAGCGATGACCAACTGGCAGCCCTGGGCTCGTATTATGCCGGGCTGGAAACACCGGCTTCCGCGGAGCCCATCTTTGGCGCGGATCTGGAGCGTGGTCGCTCGCTGGCACTGGCAGGAGACTGGGCGGTAGACGTTCCGTCCTGCTTTTCCTGTCACGGGCCGTTGGGCTGGGGCGTCGGGGAATCTTTCCCGCCGATTGCAGGTCAGCATCCCGCCTACACCCTGTCCCAGCTGGCGGCATGGAAAGATGGCCGGCGGGTGAATTCACCGCTCGGCCTCATGCACTCGGTGGCCGCGGCGCTGACGGATCAGGACATGCGTGCGGTGTCCGATTATCTGGCGACGTTGCCACCACCACAGCGCGATGATCTCGCGCGCTGATCGGGAGAGCCGGGGACATGGCAACAGATAACCACGAAACACGCGAGCGCGGTCCGCGCGCGGTACGCCGCTGGCTTTACGCAGGGCTGGTCCTGCTGGTGCTCGTGCTTGGCGGCACCTACCTCTATCGGGGCGACGGACCGACACGTCTTTTCAGTACGGCCGACCAGTCCGACGCGTCAGCACGTGCCAAGGAGCGCACGCGCGAGTCCCGGGAGAAATTCCGCAATACGGTAGATGCATTGTCAGACCGCAAGGAGAGCATCGGCGGGCTGATGGTCCCCACCGATCTCAACGGCTTTTTCGCCCCCCCGGGCGACGATGAGATCCCCGACGACGATTTCGGAGCTTCGATCCGGCGCGGCCGCGAGATTTTCCTCAACACCGGCGCCAATGCGACGGAATTCGTCGGCAACTCGCTGGCCTGCGCCAACTGCCATCTCGACGCTGGCCGACGGCCCGACTCCACGCCGATGTGGGCGGCGGCAGGCATGTACCCGGCGTATCGCGGCAAGACGAAATCGATCAACACCATGGAGGACCGGATGGAAGGTTGCTTCACGTATTCGATGAACGCCCCTGCCAGTCCGTCGGGTGGCTCGCCGCCGCCAGGGGATCAGATCTACAAGGATCTGGAGACGTACTTCCACTGGCTGGCGACCGGCGCGCCCAATCGGGTCAAGCTGCCAGGCGCCGGCTATCCAACCCCTGACAAGCCGGAGGCCGGCTACGACCTGGTGCGCGGCGAGCAGGTGTTCGAGGCGCGTTGCGCCGTCTGCCACGGCGCCGATGGGCAGGGACAGATGGACCAGAACGGTCGTTATGTCTTCCCACCACTGTGGGGAGGACAATCCTACAACTGGGGCGCCGGCATGCATCGGGTCAACACGGCGGCGGGCTTCATCTACGCCAACATGCCCCTGGGTATGCCCTATTCGCTTAGCCCCCAGGAGGCGTGGGACGCGGCGGCGTTTATCAACAGTCACGAGCGCCCGGCTGATCCCCGCCAGGTCGGCATGAGCATCGCGGCGGCCGCAGCGGAGTTTCACGACGACGAAGAGGGCTACTACGGTCACGAGGTCAGGGGCCGGATCCTCGGTGTCGGCGTTGAGGCTGAAGTGACCAACGCGCCTTCCGGTACCGGAACGGTCGTTCCAGAGCCGTAGCGCCATGACTGCGGCGGCAGATTTCGATCCCGCCTCGCTCGACGGGCTCGACCGCGGCATTGTCGGCATCGACGGTCTGTGGTGCCCCAGTTGCGCGGCCGCGGTCGGTCGCGCCATGTCCGCCGTGCCCGGCATCACGCGCGCGCAGGTTTCATTTGCCGGAGCGTCCGCTGCGATAGCCTGGGAGAAAGGCACCGACCTTGCCGCCATGGCCCGCAAGGTCTCCGCGATGGGCTACCGGCTGACCGCGCCCGACCTAGGGGATGGCATGGAGGAGCGCATCGTCGGCGAGATGCGTCGCGTTGCCATCCGCCTGGCCGTGTCGGTGGTCTTCGGCATGTGGACGATGCTGCTGTCCATCCTGCTGTACATCAATCCGGACGGCATTGCCGACGGCGCGACCGGACGCGCGTTCGCCCTCGCTGCCGGTGCGATGGCTGTGCCGGTCGTCGCCTGGGCGGGCGCGCCAATCCTGCTCGCCGGATGGCGGACGGCGCGCGTCGGCGTTCCGGGAATGGACACCCTGGTCAGTCTCGGCGTGGCGGGCGCTGTCGCGGCGTCGGTGTGGTCGCTGGCGACGGCGCGCTGCGAGGTCTGGTTCGACACCGCGGTGATGCTGGTGACCTTGCTTACCCTGGGCCGACTGATCGAGATGGCGACGCTTCGCCAGTCCAGCCGTTCCATCGCCGCACTGCGAACCGCGTTGCCGGAAACCGCGCGCCGGATCGGAGAGGACGGCAAGGCGGAAGAGGTGCTCGCCTCGGAGGTCAGGACTGGGGAGCGCATTCGCGTGGCTGCAGGCGAACGCGTATCACTGGACGGCCTGCTTTCATCGGGTGAAAGCCGGTTCGACACCAGCGTCCTTACGGGCGAATCGGTACCGCGCTCGATCGGTCAGGGCGAGGAGGTGCAAGCCGGGTTCATCAATCTTTCGCGCATGGTCGAGATCGCCGTGACCGCGGAAATGGGCGCACGACGGATCGACCGCATGGGCGTGGATATCGCGACCGCGCTGCATGCGCGGCCCGAGATCCATCGACTCGCCGACCGGCTGGCGCGGGTCATCGTGCCGCTCGCCCTTTCCCTGGCGCTTGTGACACTGCTTGTCGGACTCGCTACCGGTATGGCCGGCGCGGCGGCGGGCCTGAGGGCGCTGTCGGTCTTGATCATCGCCTGTCCATGTGCGGTGGCGATTGCCGCGCCCGTTTCCCATCTGGCCGCGACCGGAGCGGCTGCGGTGCGGGGTATCCACTTCCGCACCCAGGCCGCGTCGGAGAGTCTCGGGGCGGTCGAGAGGGTGCTGTTCGACAAGACCGGCACGCTGACGGAAGGCCGGCCGGTGTTGCGTGAACTGCATCTTCAACCCGGCTTGTCCCGCGCACGGGCGCTGGCGCTCGCGGCTGCTGCCGAGCACGAGGTGGTGCATCCGGTGGCGCGCGCGCTTCGGGAGTCCGGCGGTCAGGGTCTCCTCGCCAGCACCTCGGAGCGATTTTCCGACGGCGTGGCTGCCACGATCGATGGCGTGGATGCGCTGATTGGCAGTCGTGGCTTTCTCTTGCGCCACGGTATCGCCCCGCCTGAAACGCAGGCTCAGGACGCGGGTTTGACCGCCGTGTATCTCGCAGCCGACGGTAACTGGGCCGCGACTTATCTGCTCGGAGACGCGCTGCGACCCGATGCGGCCGCCACGCTATCGCAACTCAGGTCAGAGGGGCTGGCGCTTGGCATGGCGAGCGGCGACGCCGAGGCGCCTTGCGCCTTTGTTGGTGCCGAGGCCGGACTGGCTCCCGACGAGATCCATGCGGCGTGCACACCGGAGCAAAAGGCGGAACTGGTCGCCGGTGGTAAAGCGGCGTCGACCGCCTTCGTCGGCGACGGCGTCAACGACATGCTCGCCATTGTCCGCGCAGACGTGGGAATTGCCGCGACAGACGCCTCGCCGTCCACCATCGCGCTGGCGGATGTGGTCATTGCGAACGGGGGCATGAGTGCGGTGGCTGAGGCCATCGATATTTCGCGCAAGGCCCGTCGCGTGCTGCGTCAGAACCTGGTCTTCTCGGTCGGCTACAACGCTGTTGCGCTCACGCTTGCGGTGTTCGGAACTGTCCCGCCGCTCGCGGCCGCAGTCGCGATGGCGGCGAGCTCGATCATGGTCATCGGCAATGCGGCCAGATTGCGCGCCGGTGTGTACACACGGAGCGCGCAGCCAGGATCATCGCTTAGCGCGTCGGCGTGACCCGCCAGATCGTGTTCGACAGGTCGTCGGCAACAATCAGCGCGCCGCGTGGATCGACGGTGACACCGACAGGTCGCCCACGCGTTTTCCCGTCTTCGCCCCGGAACCCGGTGACAAAATCGATCGGGTCACCGGCCGGGCGGCCGGCGGTAAAGGGAACGAATACGACCTTGTAGCCAACCGGATTTTTCCGGTTCCAGCTGCCGTGCTCACCGACGAAGGCGCCTTCCGCAAACTGCGCGCCCATCACCGGCGACGAAAAGTCCAGGCCCAGCGCGGCCACGTGCGAACCCAGGCTGTAGTCGGGCGCGATCGCAGAGGCAACCTTCTCCGGGTCCTGCGGCTTCACCCGCGGATCGACGTTCTGGCCCCAGTAGCTGTAGGGCCAGCCGTAGAAACCGCCGTCGCGGATCGAGGTCAGGTAGTCGGGCACGAGGTTCGGACCGAGCTCGTCACGCTCGTTGGCGACCGCCCACAATTGGTCGGTGCCCGGCAGGATGGCCAGCGCGGTCGGGTTACGCACGCCGGTGGCGTAGGCGCGATGGGCGCCGGTTGACGCGTCGATCTGCCAGATCGTGGCGCGGTCGACCTCGGCCACCATGCCCCGCTCCGTGATGTTGCTGTTGGAGCCGATACCGACGTAGAGGAAGCGGCCGTCGGGACTGGCGGTCATCGCCTTGGTCCAATGGTGGTTGATCGCCGACGGCAGCGGGGTCACCGTGACCGGCGGCGCTTCTGCACGGGTCTGCCCCTCGGTGTAATCAAAGCGCACCAACGCGTCCTGGTTGGCGACATACAGCGCGCCGTCAATGAACGCCAGGCCGTAGGGCGCATTCAGATTTTCCGCGAACACGGTCTGCATCTCGTACTTGCCATCGCCGTCGGCGTCGCGCAGCAGGGTCAAGCGGTTGCCGCCCTTCACCGGCGTGGTGCCTTTGGCCTTGATCGGACCGGCGATCAGGTCCTTGGGCTTCAGCGCAGGCGCGTTGCCGCCCTTGCCCTCGGCCACCAGGATGTCGCCGTTGGGGAGCACCAGAGTCTGCCGCGGGATCTTGAGGTCGGTGGCGATCGCGCTGATCGAATAGCCGTCCGGCACCGTCGGCAGTTCGTTGCCCCAGTTGGTCGGGTTGGCGATGGTCATGCGGGGGAGCAGGCCGCGCTGATGGTCGGGGAGGACCGGATCCGCTCCGTACTGTTCGGGATCGGGATCAGTTCCGCCACAGGCGGACAGCGAGAGGGCGGCCAGAACCGCGATGAGAAGAGAAGTGCGCTTCATGACAGTGCTCCGGTCCGGCGGGACATGGACGCTGCACCAGCGGCGATGCAGGCGAGCAGGACCACGATGATAGACAGCACCAGGCCCTCAGGCATGCTCGCCCACGCGTCCTTTGCATGGACCAGCGCGTTGATGAATCCAAGTATCCAGGTGATCAGCATCAGCACTGGATAGACCAGATTTCGAGATTGGCCTCCGCCGCGCCGGAAAAAATCGACAAATCCCCAGACAACGGCCAGCGCAGTGAGGACGAGCGCACCGGCGATCAACCACGACGCGAAATTGTTCCACTGGATCTCGTAGCTGGATGAGTAGGCCATATCGCTCAGCATCGCTGCGATAAAGAGGGTGATAGCGCCCCCCAGCACGAACGCGTGCAGCGGGGCGATCCGGTCCCGAATCGCGATGGGTCGATCAACAGTGGCTGCCATGGTGCTTGCTCCTGGAGAGAACATAAGGATTCTTCGGGGTGGCCCAACGTCCTGTCAGGAATCATCGAGAAGACCTTAACGCGGGCTGTGTGCGCGGCGCGTTAGCGAGGGCGTAGCTGCCAGGAGCGGTCAGCGGCACGAGCCGGTCACGCCGCGCTTTCTACAGCAATCTCGTTCCCAGCGGGACCGGCTGATCAGGGACACACAGCGCTACGTTCCCTGCGGCGTCATGGAACCCGGTGACAAGGCACTCGGACATCAGCGGACCGATTTGCTTGCTCGGAAAGTTGACCACGGCCACGACCAGCTTCCCTATCAGTGTCTCGGGGCGGTAAAGACCGGTTATCTGCGCGCTCGACTTCTTGACCCCGAGCTCTTCCCCGAAGTCCACGTGCAACACATAGGCCGGCTTGCGGGCCTCTTTGAATTTGTACGCATCAACGATACGTCCGACGCGGAGCTCAACCTTGAGAAAGTCGTCGAATGAGATAGGAGTCATCGGTTTGATTCGGTGTGAGTGGTCAATGCGGCGCAAACCATTTGCAAAGGAGTGACGATGAGGTGGGCGCCTCTTACGGGCTCCGAGTTGAACTAGCGGTCATGTGGCTGAGAGCCGTTTTCACGTTGAGTTGCCTAGCCATCATAGCGGCGCAGAAATCGACGCGCGATCAAAAACACTCCCGTTGGAACCAGCACAAGCAGCACGACGGCGGCAATGACCGCTGCAGTTGGAGGCAGACCTGCGGCAAAGCCCAGGGCGAATGAAAGACCGGACACCGCTTCGACGGGATTCAGGGACGCCAGGAATCCTGCATCATCCGGCTTGCCGGAGAACAGTGCGCACAATGAGAAAAACACCAACGCCGAAACGAAAAAAGAAATCATTGCGCTGTTCTTCACGGACCAAGTCTCCTCGGTGAAAGTTGATGGGGAATCCCAACGGGTGAACAGCGCCCCGTCCGACGCATGCAGCGCGCACTACGGCGCCCGACAGCAGTTTGAACCTGTAGCCGAGGATCAGCGGAAGAAGTAAGACCTTGCCCAGTAGTAGCCGACCGGGCCGGACCGCGACACGCATAAAATCCGGCATCGTTTCCCGGTTCGGGATCGTGCCGTCGAAATCGAATAGGGCCAAATCCATTTGCCGCGGAGTCCTTTTGGGCGCTAACACGGGAATTAAGCCGACCCGCAAAGCGGCTTCGATTTGAATTAGTCGTTAGCCAGCCGGGCCTGGTGGATGGTTGGCAAAGATCAATGCTCAGCGGAAGCAATTGAGTCGAATCTACTCTGCAACGACGACGACAGGTCACTCGCGCTGTTAAGGGTGACAGCGGGATCTGCACACAAGTTGCTCGTCCCGAGCAACTGTTGGTATCCGTTGGGCCCGCCGGGCGAGTCGACTGTCACAAACGGGGTCGCATCGCCTCTAACGCCCGCCTCTTCCGATGAAAAGGTACCGCACAGCATGTACCTTGGTGTGCCGGCAGAGGTAGCCAAATAGCCAAAGCGCACGTTGTGAAACCGCAGGCGTGCACCGCCAGGAGGATGCGCCTGAAAGTCTGCAGCCGCTGCTTCAAGTAGGAATTCCATCGTGGCAGAGGCCGACGCATCGTGCGTATTCGATCGGGCAGTTGGAGGAGCGCTAGCCATCCCCGTGTCGCTGAGGCGGACAACAGTGGGGCTGCAGCCGAATGCAGCCAGCGCGGAAATTAAAACCACGAGACTTCGCATAACGTATCCTTAGGCGCTAACACCGGAGCTAAGCCGGCCGTAACGCGTGGGTCGGATGCTGATGAAAATTGGACCACGAGTCTGCCGGGAAATGGGGCTTGCGGGTTCGGCTTGAACGAGTAAAAAGGAAACTCCCCATCCCTTCGGATAACCGCTCGGTCTTGAAGGACCATGATGGCTCTCACCTTCGGTAAGTCTGGAAGAGGAGTTTCCCATGCGCACTCAAGCCGACGCGCACTACGCAATGCGAGGATGAGAACAGCAGCTGTCGCCCGAGAACTAAAGGCAAGAGCGATGCGTGCGCGGTGTTGGCGGGGGTGTCCTTACGGACCAGTTAGGCAGCGGCCCGATTAGCCAAGCGAGCAACCAGTGCGCCAAACACCATGCCTACAAACCCGCTAGCTAGCCCGTATGAAGCGATGCGACCGAACGCGAAGTAGCCAATGGCGGCACCCGCGACGTAGCCGACGATGAAGTACAGGGCCTGGTTTCGCTGATCGGCAGTGCGCCCGGCTCTCGCTTGCAGTTGCCGCAGATCCGCCGCCTGCGCCTTGAGGCTGGGCTCTAGGATGGCTTCGGACACTGCGTCAGCCTGATGCTTGTCCATGTTTGCGATTTCCTTTATGAGAGGCCTAACGCCTGAATTAAGCCGAGCCGCGAAGCGGCTTCGGCTTGAATGAGTAAAAAGGAGACTTCCCACTTCAGCGGCAAGCCGCTCGGCATCGAGTGCCATGATTGTGGTTCGAATCAACAATCAAACGAAGGGGAAGTCTCCAATGAGCACTATAACCATG